>NZ_JBWKQH010000003.1:0-223267 GCF_059418665.1 Undibacterium sp. GW821-FHT07F11 | reverse complement strand
GAAGATTACGGCTGACGCCAAAGGCGAGATTCTGGAACTCAAAAACACCATCAACGTCATGGTGGATCAGCTCAGCTCGTTTGCATCAGAAGTTACCCGGGTGGCGCGTGAGGTCGGCACCGAGGGAGAACTGGGCGGCCAGGCGAATGTACCAGGTGTAGCAGGTACCTGGAAAGATCTGACCGACTCGGTCAATTCCATGGCAGGTAACCTGACGGGGCAGGTGAGAAATATTGCTGATGTGACAACAGCTGTAGCGAATGGTGACTTATCGAAGAAGATTACGGCTGACGCCAAAGGCGAGATTCTGGAACTCAAAAACACCATCAACGTCATGGTGGATCAGCTCAGCTCATTTGCGTCTGAAGTGACGCGGGTGGCGCGTGAGGTCGGCACCGAAGGTGTGCTGGGTGGCCAGGCGAATGTGCCCGGCGTTGCCGGTACCTGGAAGGATTTGACCGATAACGTCAACTTCATGGCATCCAACCTGACCGGGCAGGTACGTAACATAGCGGATGTGACGACGGCTGTTGCGAAAGGAGACTTGTCGAAAAAAATCACGGTCGACGTTAAAGGCGAAATTCTGGAATTGAAGAACACCATCAATGTCATGGTGGATCAGCTCAGCTCGTTTGCCTCTGAAGTAACCCGCGTGGCACGTGAAGTGGGCACTGAAGGCAAGCTCGGTGGTCAGGCGTTTGTGAAAGGGGTGGGTGGGACCTGGAAAGATTTGACTGATAACGTCAACTTCATGGCATCCAACCTGACCGGGCAGGTGCGTAACATCGCCGAGGTGACGACAGCGGTGGCGAATGGTGACTTATCCAAGAAAATCACGGCCGACGTCAAGGGTGAAATTCTGCAATTAAAGAACACCATCAACGTCATGGTGGATCAGCTCAGCTCGTTTGCTTCTGAAGTAACGCGGGTGGCGCGTGAAGTCGGTACTGAAGGTAAGCTCGGCGGTCAGGCGAATGTACCTGGTGTAGCGGGTACCTGGAAGGATCTGACCGACTCGGTCAACTCCATGGCGGGTAACCTGACTTCTCAGGTGCGTAATATTGCTGATGTGACGACGGCGGTGGCGAATGGCGACCTGTCCAAAAAAATTACGGTCGACGTGCGTGGTGAAATCTTGCAGTTGAAAGACACCATCAATACCATGGTGGATCAGCTTAATTCCTTCGCTTCAGAAGTGACACGGGTGGCGCGTGAAGTGGGTACAGAGGGACGTTTGGGCGGTCAGGCGAATGTACCCGGCGCCTCTGGTACCTGGAAAGATCTGACCGATAACGTGAATTTCATGGCATCCAATCTCACCGGGCAGGTACGTAATATTGCCGACGTGACGACGGCAGTGGCGAATGGCGATTTGTCCAAAAAAATCACAGTGGATGTTAAAGGCGAAATTCTGGAATTAAAAGACACTATCAACGTCATGGTGGATCAGCTCAGCTCATTTGCGTCCGAAGTAACCCGTGTGGCGCGTGAAGTGGGTACTGAAGGCAAACTCGGTGGACAGGCGCAAGTAAAAGGTGTTGGTGGTACTTGGAAAGATTTGACCGAAAACGTGAATTTCATGGCGGCTAACCTCACAGCGCAGGTACGGGGTATTGCCGGTGTGGTAACAGCCGTGGCTAATGGCGATCTTAAAAAGAAACTGACTGTGGCTGCGCAGGGCGAAATTGCATCGCTGGCCAATACCATTAATGAAATGACGGACACGCTGGCCGTATTTGCCGACCAGGTAACAACCGTTGCTCGTGAGGTGGGTGTCGAAGGTAAGCTCGGTGGCCAGGCCAGTGTGCCAGGAGCATCGGGTACCTGGAAAGATTTGACCGAAAACGTCAACCAGCTTGCCGCCAATTTGTCGACCCAAGTACGTGCGATTGCAGAAGTGGCGACCGCGGTAACACGGGGGGACTTGTCACGCTCGATTCAAGTTAAGGCACGTGGCGAGGTGTCAGATCTCAAGGACAATATCAATGAGATGATCCGTAACCTCAAAGAAACGACACAAAAGAATGCTGAACAGGATTGGCTCAAAACCAATCTGGCACGCTTTACCCGTTTGCTGCAAGGCCAGCGTGATTTGAGTACGGTCACCAAGTTGATCCTGTCTGAACTGGCGCCGCTGGTATCTGCCCATCATGGAGTGTTTTACATGATGGACTCGAATAACGATGCTCCCTTGCTGGAAATGATCGCCAGTTATGGCTACCGTTCAAGCAGTAAATTACCGACCTCCTTTCTGCCTGGCGAAGGCTTGGTAGGACAGTGTGCCTTGGAAAAAAACCGGGTATGGTTGACCAATGTGCCGCGTGACTATATCAAGGTATCATCCGGCCTGGGCTCTGCGCCGCCGACTAATATCGTGGTCTTGCCTATCCTGTTTGAACAGCAGGTAAAGGCGGTTATCGAGATTGCCTCGCTCGACAAGTTCACGCAAACGCATATGGGTTTCCTGGATCAGTTGATGGAATCCATCGGCGTTGTTTTGCACACGATTGAAGCGAATAGCCGTACTGAGAGTCTGCTGACTCAATCCCAGTCACTGGCACAAAAACTGCAACAAACGAACCAGGAGTTGGCGGAAAAAGCCAGCCTGCTGTCCGACCAGAATATTGAAGTGGAACGCAAGAATCGCGAGGTCGAACAAGCCAAACTGGCGCTGGAAGAAAAAGCAACGCAACTGGCACTGTCATCCAAATACAAGTCCGAATTCCTGGCCAATATGTCGCATGAATTGCGTACGCCACTGAACAGCTTGTTGATCCTTGCCCAGCAACTGAGTGACAATCCTCAGGGTAATTTGTCTGGCAACCAGGTGGAATACGCCAAGACGATTTTTGGCTCCGGCAGTGATTTGCTGACGCTGATCAACGATATTCTCGATTTGTCGAAAATAGAATCCGGTACCGTCACGCTGGAGCTCAGCGAATCGCGCCTGTCGATACTGGCGTCTTATGTAGAACGTACTTTCCGCCACATGGCAGAAGCCAAGAATATCAATTTCTCGATTACCCTCGACCAAGGTTTGCCAGCTGCGATCAGAACCGATACGACACGCTTGCAGCAGATTCTTAAAAACCTGCTATCCAATGCCTTCAAATTTACCTCACGCGGGGAAGTGCGGCTCAGTATTGGCGTCGTGCAGTCAGGCTGGACTGCTGACCTGCCACAGTTAAGTCATGCTGATGCAGTACTGGCTTTCTCGGTGGCAGATACAGGCGTTGGTATCGCCAGCGACAAGCTGCAATTGATTTTTGAAGCTTTCCAGCAGGCAGATGGCAGTACGGCACGTAAATATGGCGGTACTGGACTGGGGCTTTCCATTAGCCGCGAACTGGCGCGTTTGCTGGGAGGGGAAATCCGTGTGACCAGTATAGTTGGACAAGGCAGTACATTTACATTGTTCTTGCCGTATAGCGGAGGTGGACTGATTAGCCAGATGCCGCAACAAAATGCAACTTCAGCACCCCCGACACTCACCAGAGTGCTGGAAGCCCCCATGACTGGTTCTGATGGATTGGCGCGTGCTGTATCGATTGAAGCAGCGACGATGAGCCTGAACTATGCTGAAGGCGAAGCTGCATTCGATGACAGGAATATGATCGCCAGTGGTGATCCTTCCTTGCTGATTGTCGAGGATGATGCCAGGTTTTCTGCCATTTTGCTCGCTTTCGCTAGGGAAAAGGGCTTTAAGGGCATCGTCAGCCAAAGCGGTGATGCAGCGCTGACACTTGCACGCGATTACTGTCCGACCGCCATCCTGCTCGATATAGATCTGCCAGACTGTGATGGTTTTACCGTGCTGGACCGCCTGAAGCGCGACCCAGGCACGCGGCACATTCCTGTACATATAATGTCCAACTCGGACGAGCGCGAGCGCGGTCTGCAACATGGTGCCATTTCTTATCTGACCAAGCCAATCAAGCGCGAAAGGCTGGAAGAGGAATTTAACCGCATACAACAATTCCTGATCAGAAGGAAACGCAGTTTACTGGTAGTGGAAGATGAAGATTTACAACGTGGCCGCATTGTAGATCTGATAGGTGAGCATGATGTACAAATCACTGCCGTAGAAAGCGGTCAGAAAGCGCTGGAAGCGCTGAGAAGTACACATTTTGACTGTATGGTGCTGGATCTGACTTTGCCTGATATCGATGGTTTTGAATTGCTGGAAACCATCAGCAAAGATAAAAAACTCAGGGACTTGCCTGTCATCATTTATACGGCCAAGGAGTTGTCGCGCAAGGAAGTCACCAAGATACGCAAGGTCGCTAAAACCATCGTCGTCAAAGATGCCCGTTCGCCAGAACGCCTGCTTGATGAAACGGCACTGTTCCTTCATCGCTCGCCTGCCGATCTGCCCGAATTGCAAAGACGCATGCTGGAAGACATGCACGCGTCCGATGGCACGCTGGCTGGGCGCAAAGTACTTGTCGTTGATGATGATTTGCGTAACATCTTTGCCCTGACGACAGTCTTGGAAAGGCAGGATATGAAGGTCGTTTTTGCGGAAAACGGCAGGGATGGCATAGAACTGCTGGAACAGGATCCCGAGATTGAGATCGTCTTGATGGATATCATGATGCCGGAGATGGATGGCTACGATACCATGCGCGCCATCAGGAAAGTACCCAAGTTCAAAAGCATGCCCATCATCACCTTGACGGCCAAGGCCATGAAAGGTGACAGGGACAAGTGCTTTGAAGCGGGAGCGTCAGACTATATTACCAAGCCTGTAGATAGCGCGCAGTTACTGTCGCTGATGCGTGTCTGGCTGACGGAATAAGCAGGTATCCGATGAACGCATCAAAAGTCGAGGATATAGAACTCGATATGCTGCTGGAAGCCATTTATCGCTATCGCGGTGATGACTTCCGCGGTTTTGATCGCATGGTATTGGTGGAAAAACTCAATACCTTGATGAAGCAGAATTCGATCAAAACCTATTCAGCATTGCAAGACAGCATATTGCATGACAACGCGCAGTGGGATGCTTTATTGCATGCTCTTCTCTTGTGCCCATTTCCCTTGTTTGGCGAACCACAGCGACTACAATTCTTGCGCAGCCAATTATCACCATGGCTGCGTTCACATTCGCATACCCGAATATGGATGGCAGATTGTTCCAGTATTGAAGAAGTTTACACCCTCGTTATCTTGCTCCAGGAAGAGCAGGTATACGAAAAAGCGGCAGTCTACGTAACCTGTTCAAACGAAGCACTTTTGCAAGAAATGACGGACACAGGGTTCTCTGTCGGGAAATTCGCTGAGTATGAAAAAAATTACTTTTCAAGTGGCGGGCACGGCAGGCTGGCCGACTACTTTCAGGAAAAAGACGGCAAGCTGATACTAACGGATCATCTGCAAAAAAACCTGATCTGGTCACAATTCAGCCTGATCACGGACACATCGTTTAATGAATTTGAACTGATCAGTTGCCGTAGGGCGCTCCTCAATTTTGGCGTTGCCCTGCGTCACAGGGCCTTGCGCCTGTTCGCTGCCAGCCTTACTCCATTTGGCTTGCTGGATGCGGATTTAGCCAGTCATTACAGCAACAAGATCAATATGGCATGGCATTATCAGGCTATCTCGGATGAATATGGCTTGTACCGATATCATCCTTAAGGCGGAGCTGCTTTTATCATTGATAAATTATTTCTGCCATTTTTGCAAAAGTCTTACCATGATGGTTTCATCTTTTTTCAATGTGAATTTCTCTTTTCTAGCCGCACGTTCACTTGCATGCCATTCCTCTGCCAATGTCCCTTCCATATATGAAATGGCGACTTGTGGATGGATATAGCACTTACGGCAGACTGCCTGAGTATTACCCAGTTTCCGGGCAACCCGGCGGACGGCTTCGGCCAGGTTGCTACGGGCGATTGCCTGTGTTTCTGCCGCGCCGATTTCCAGCAAGGCTTGCACTGCAAAGCTTGTTCCTGCCCAGGTCCTGAAGTCTTTGGCCGTAAAGTCACCATTGGCAGCGCTGCGTATGTAATCATTCACGTCAGTAGAATTAATTGTGTGAATCTGGCCTTCCTCGTCCAGGTATTGAAAGAGTGTCTGGCCAGGAAGGTCCAGCATGGACTTGATGATACGGCATAGTTTTGGTGCCCGTAGCTTGATGGTATGTTTCACACCGCTTTTGCCACGAAAGTTAAACTGAAGATAGGAGCCGGTCAGATGCACATGTTTTTCTCTGAGCGTCGTGATGCCATAAGAATGATTGGTGCGCGCATACTCATCATTACCTATGCGCATGCTGGTATCTTCTATCAGGGCTACTACCGTAGCGATGACTTTCTCGCGCGGTAGTCCCTTCATTGCCAGTGCCTTGCTTACCTGTTTTCTTATCTGAGGTAAAGCCGATGCAAACGGCAGCATGTTGTCGTACTTGGCCTCATCTCTGATGCTACGCCAATCTTTGTGATAACGATATTGTTTGCGTAACCGCGCATCCCTTGCTGTGGCCTGGATATGTCCATCTTCTTGCGTACAAATCCACACATCAGTCCACGCCGGAGGAATGGCCAGGGATTTTATACGTGCCAATGTTTGGCCGTTTTTCAAGGGCTTACCTTGCGGAGTGAGGTATCTGAACGCCGTTTTTCCACGTCTGTTGACAGGGTAGCGTCGAATTCCTGGCATTTGATCGCTGACGTAAGACAAGCCTGCCTTTTTTGCAGCAAATTGCACATCGCTTTTTATTAGTGAAACAGTTTTCTGCCTCTTGATGCCAGAGTTTGCAGCAGGATGTCGGTTTGCGATTGTAGCGGGTGTCATGTCTCAAGCTATTTTTTTAGATTGAGCATCACGATAAAACAGAACGGCACGGCGAGCTGTCAGATCTTTTGATATGTCAGGGTAGGAGAGTAGCTAATCAGGATAAGGCATTGCATGATCGGGAGAGAGTGGTGGAAGCAATGACAGCAAATGTTGTGAATGAAGATAGCGTTAAAGCGTACCGGAACGCTTTAACAGGCTTGGAAATAATAAAGCCATGATGAGACGGTGAAGTCTACATTAGCTACAAATTTCCAAACCTGTTCTTTCCTTGTTGGCTAAGGCAATTGTTCACACAATCGCACAACCACGCTATTCAGTTTGAATAGCAATAAGGAGTTAACGATTTTTGGAATCAGGAGCGGATTTGGAATCGTTACGTTGGGAGTTACCAGAACTATTATTGCCGCTGGCAGATTTTGAGCCCTGGCCGGAACCTTGAGCGTCATTTTTGTGGCTTTGCTGACCGGCCTTCACGTGTTGCTCGTGAGTACCGCCTTGAGTGTTACCAGATTTTTGAGGTTGGTTGTTGTTTGCTTGAGTAGGCATACTTAACTCCTTAAAGTTTTCCGCTGAATGCCGCGGTCGCGTTTTACTGATCGGTTGCAATCAGTAAGGACATCATAGTTGCAATTTTTTTTAGGGGGAGTAGGACCAGCGTAGGAAAACGCGCCATATCCATGTCAGATGATGTAAGCCATATGTTGACGGTGCAGTTTCATGGCTTTGCAAGTTGGCAGTGCGTGTAAAAAAATATTCAAAACCATAGGAATAGAGGTCGATGGCATGAACCTGGTTTTTGCATCTGACAGTCTGTACGCGAACGTACAGTTATTAATGTCGTATGTCTTTAAAATCGAGTCATGCCAGCCAAGAAAGATAGTGATGAATACTGCTGTCGATACCGCGAATCAGTGCACACCTTCAACATCCACCGTTCAGTGCTACCCTGTGCAATACACGATCAATGGGCATGTGCAAAAAATCGATGTCGAGGCCTGGGTCACTTTACTTGATCTGTTGCGTGAAAAATTCAAATTGACTGGTACCAAGAAAGGCTGTGATCATGGTCAATGCGGTGCTTGCACCGTTTTAGTTAATGGGAAGCGTATTAATTCCTGCCTGACGCTTGCCGTCATGCAAAATAATGCCGTTATCATTACTGTGGAAGGTCTGGCTAAAGGCCGCTTGCTTACTCCTTTGCAACAGGCATTCATACAACATGATGCCCTGCAATGCGGGTATTGCACACCTGGTCAATTATGTTCCGCAATAGGCATGATGGCAGAAGGCGAAGTCAGAACTGTAGACGATGTCCGTGAATTGATGAGTGGCAATTTATGCCGCTGCGGGGCTTACCCGCAAATCATGGCGGCTATTACTGAAGTCATGGGCCTGACTACGCCAGAAGACAATACTGGGGCGGACATGGTACCCGGGGCGGTGGCAAAATGAACCCCTTTTCATTCTCTGCTCCTGTTGATGTTGCTGTGGCTTTACAGCAAGTAGGCATGGACAGACCAGGAAAAGCAAAATTCATTGCAGGTGGCACCAATCTGATTGACTTGATGAAGGAACATGTAGAAACGCCCGGCAGTCTCGTTGATATCAATCACTTGCCCTTTACGCTTATAGAGCCCAGTCCTGGTGGTGGCTTGCTGATCGGTGCAATGGTCCGTAATGCTGACACCGCCTATCACCCCTTGGTCAGGCAGCATTATCCCATGTTGTCTCAGGCGATATTGGCAGGGGCATCCGCTCAAATTCGCAATATGGCCAGTAATGGTGGGAACTTATTACAAAGAACGCGCTGCGTGTATTTCTATGATGTAGCCGTGCCATGTAATAAGCGTCGACCCGGCAGTGGATGCCCTGCCATCGGTGGCTTTAGCCGTCAGCACGCCATACTTGGTGCCAGCGAGATGTGTATTGCTACTCATCCTTCCGACATGTGCGTGGCCCTGGCTGCCTTGCAGGCAATCATTCATGTCCGGTCTTCAGACGCATCAAGGCAGATTGCATTCGCCGATTTTCATCGCCTGCCCGGTGACAGGCCCGACATTGATACCAGCCTGGCTGATGGCGAACTTATTACGCATATCGAATTGCCACCTGCGCAGCAATTTGTAGACCATTGCACCTATCTGAAATTGCGTGACCGCGCATCGTATGCCTTTGCACTGGTGTCAGTAGCTGCTGCGCTTGATATCGCAGACGATGGCAGCATACATGAGGCACGCATTGCCCTTGGCGGTGTCGCCCACAAGCCATGGCGCATGCCTCAGGCCGAAGCACTGTTGGCCGGCAAATTACCAACAAGCACAGCGTTTGTCAGGGTTGCAGATTCTTTGTTGAAAGATGCACAGGGGCAGGGCGATAATGACTTCAAGCTTGGCATGGCACATCGCGCAGTCGTACGCGCCCTCGAAATGGCTGCCGCTTCTCCTGGGCATCAGCCTGATGTCACAAGGGTGGCAACATGACAGATCTGATCAGCGCATTGCACAGCCCCGTTGCCGATGAGGGAACAGGTTTCGTTACTACAGGCATGCCGGTCTCCCGCATTGATGGCCGTGACAAGGTCAGTGGTCAGGCGCATTATGCTGCCGACATAGATGATGCAGATATGTTGTATGGAGTAGCGGTCAATAGCAATATCTGCAAAGGACGCATCGCCAATTTTGTGCTGGATCGGGCATTATCCGTGCCAGGGGTGGTCGATATTATCACTTATAAAAATCGTCCCAAAATACGTTCTTTTGATCTGTTCTATAAAGATATGGCGGCACCCGGCGGGTCGCCATTTCGCCCTCTGTACGATGAAAAAATTCTATATAGCGGACAGCCAGTGGCATTGGTACTAGCCCAGACGCTTGAGGCCGCGAGCTATGCGGCTTCGCTGGTGGAGGTTCACATCGATATTGAAAAACATGAAACCGATCTGAAGAACAACTTGCAACATGGCCGGGAACCCGGCAATACGCGAGGCGGTTCACCACCACCCAGAGAAAAAGGCAATGCTGACGAGGCCTATGCACAAGCCGCATTCAAAATTGAAGCCGAATATGGCAGTGCTGCCGAACATCACAATCCCATGGAATTGTTTGCCACTACGGTAATACATGATGATGACGGCCATCTGATGATTTATGACAAGACCCAGAGCTCACAAAACAGCCGCTGGTATGTCAGCCGCGTGTTTGGTCTTTCCAGCGATAAAGTCACGGTAAGAAACCCATATGTAGGTGGCGCCTTTGGTGCTGGCTTGCGGCCGCAATACCAATTGCCTCTGGCCGTGATGGCTGCCCTTAAATTGCAACGTTCGGTCAAAGTCGTCATGACACGTCAGCAAATGTTTGGCATAGGCCATAGACCCGAAACCGTGCAGACTGTGAAGCTGGCTGCCGACCAGGATGGCAAGCTGAAGTCGATCATCCATAAAGCCATCACAACTACATCCCGCTTTGAAGAATATGTAGAAACCATCGTCAACTGGTCTGGACAGCTTTACGCATGTGACAACATCAAACTTGCTTATGAGCTGGTCAGTCTGGATCAATCCAGCCCGGTGAATATGCGCGCACCAGGTGCCGCGCAGGGCATACATGCACTGGAAGTGGCGATGGATGAACTGGCTTACCAACTCCGCATGGACCCGCTTGCATTCCGCTTGAAAAATTATGCTGATATTGACCCTTCTACGAGCTTGCCGTATTCGACCAAAGAACTGCGAGCCTGCTACCAACAGGGGGCCGCCCGCTTTGGCTGGCAAAACCGGCCCCTGGAGCCTCGCTCCATGCGTGAGGGGAATGAACTCATCGGTTACGGCATGGCTACCGGCATATGGGATGCCATGCAATTCTTTGCACGCGCCAGTGCAGTGTTGCACGCTGACGGTCATCTGGTGGTTAGCAGCGCTGCTTCTGATATAGGGACGGGCACTTATACCGCCATGGCCATGATTGCTGCGACAAGCATGGGGCTGCCGCTAGAAAAAATCGTCTTCCAGTTAGGTGATTCCACTTTGCCGGTGGCACCGGTAGAAGGTGGCTCATCCCATGTCACGACAATAGGTTCGGCGGTACAAGGAGTATGTGAAAAGTTGCAAAAGCACTTGTTCAAGTTGGCGAAGAAAATGCCTGAGTCATGCTTTGCCAAAACCAGTTTCAAGCAGGTAGAATTTGCCGATGGCAGCATGCGCATCCATGGAAAAGCAGATACCGCCATTTCATTGACAGATATCATGTCTGCTGCAGACGAAACGCGCATAGAAGAAAAATACCTGATGTTGCCATCTGTATTGAAACAACACAAATACCAGCGGGCTACCCATTCAGCTGTGTTTTGCGAAGTCAGGGTAGACGAGGCATTGGGCACTTTGCGTGTGACACGCGTGGTCAGCGCGATAGCGGCCGGGCAGATCATCAACACCAAGACCGCACGCAGCCAGATCACTGGCGGCATAGTCTGGGGTATCAGTCAGGCATTGCTGGAAGAAAGCTGTATGGATCACAAGCTGGGCCGCGTCATGAATCACAATCTTGCCGAATATCACATAGCCGTGAATGCAGACATCCATGATATTGACGTGATTTTAGTTGAAGAAGATGACCGCATTGTCAGCCGCCTGGGCGCAAAAGGCGTAGGAGAAATTGGCTTGATAGGTGTGGCTGCCGCGGTCAGTAATGCGATCTTTCACGCAACCGGCCGTCGTTTGCGTAGTTTGCCGATGACACCCGAAAAAGTCATGCAATAGACACTCATATAATCCAGGTCGGGACACTCTGTTAATTCCGGTTTTTTACATATGTCTATACGGTCTGATGCCAATATACTGCTTACCCTGTCTCGCTGAAAAACACCCGTTGGTGCGGGTGTCATACAACTAGTTTTACAGCCGGTTTTATAGCAAAATCCGCCCAGTTTGTTCATGGGCCGAAACGGTTGATTTTGCCACTGATGACCATCATCAGACTGTAATAAGCCATTAGCAAGGCTTGGGCAACCTGAACATCTTTATCTTTCGTAAAAGGTGCCAGCATACCACCTGCGTTGAAAGCTAGATTACCGAGTGTGTCTGGCACGATGGCTGGGTCGTCATCGGGGCCGTCAGACTTGGCCTCGATGGTATAGTAAATATTGGCAATAACTGGTGTGTTCCAGGTCAGGTTAAGAGCGAATTCCAACCACTGTGACAGTGCTGATCCGGCAAAAAAAAGGTCTACCACGAAGCCTTTGAGGAGAGAGATATCGGTGAGGATGCCGTTGAGTTTCTGATCCCAGCGCAGACCACGCCACATGATCGTCGAGATGTCTGGCGATACATAGGCGATGTTGGACACGGCAGCGATTGCAGGCCAAATGATGGTCGGCTTTGGCAATGGGTCCTCTCCTTCGCGGGCGGGTGGTGATACAGGAGGAGTGTTGAAGGAGGCCAGTATCATTCCCAGGGCACCTGCGATGGTGCAAAAACCAGTCACAAACGCAAAAGTCTCCAGTGCTTTACCATCGATTACTGGTGTATCGGTGGCCGCCATCAGATGCGCATCAGCCCTCACGCGTTGCGGGGCTGCATTTGACTGATGTGAGGGGGCAAGTATCTGTTGAACTTCAGTAAGTCCGACTGCGCTGATCAATGATTTTGTCAGTGCTGCATCATGCGGATATGGAGTGGAACCCGAGGCGATCTTGTAGACGATGGTGGCCGGTATGGCGCTGATGAGGCAGATCAAATCCAGGAATGACAGATCTTCATCCGCAACTTCATGGTATAGCCAGGACAGCACCGGAATATCTATTTTTGCCGTCAGCAAATCCAGGATGCCACCTGCAAGCTGGGAGAGCACGTCAACAGTGGCCAGCACAATATTCTCTGTGGTTTGCAACAGGCTGTCGGCGACGATGGTGAGGAATTTCTGTAATATCTGCGTCAGCGACAGCGTTCCGAATTGGTCGATGATGCCAGTCTTGAGTGAATTGGCAGCACCACTCAGCGTGGCTTCTTCGCGCGAAAGCAAGTCTAGCAAGTCTTTGAATATGGATTCTGTGAGGGTGGGGGTAGTGTAGGAAGAAACGGCAGCGCTTGCATTGCCTTGAAAATGATGCAAGCCAAGATTGGCCGGTGCACTATGTTGGCCGTCCAGCGGTCCGTGCGCCGCAGCGGTCGTATCGGGGGTTTGTCCGAAAAGGGGGATGTCGGCCCATTTATTGATGTCGTTTTGCAGGCTGGTGAATGCTGCTGTGATCTCTGCCTTGTCGGCACGCAAATTGGTGATGGCTTGGCGAACATATTGGGTAAAGACATTCTTCATTACTTTGTGTGTGGCGACTATGTCCTTCCATAAGAAGAGAAACTCCAGGAACAATATCAAATCTTCGATTGCGGTTTTGATGGCGTTAAATACCCATTTGACTGCGCCAACGACAGCTTCAGCACTATCGAGAATGCCTTGATAGACCTTGCCAGCGATTTTGGCGATAATACTCCATACCCCGCTTGCCGCATCTTCGACGATATCGACGGCGCTTTCCACGCCCGACTCCAGCCACTGGAAGATATCACCAGCATCGGCAACGATGGCATCCGGGAAACTGACCAACGCCAATGTTTGCCTGGGCGCTGGCAGCTTGCCGGAGAGGAGGGACGGGTGTTGGGGCGCGCTACTTGCAAGCCTGGTGTACGCCGCCATCAACTTGCTGTTGGATTTCGCCACCGTCTTGAGATCACTGCCGGGAGTGTCTGGCGGCACCAGCGGACGTGTGCTGCCATCGGCATTGGTGATCACTGCGGTTGTCAGGCTCGCTTCAGAATTGAGCTGTGCCACTTTGTTCATCGGCCCATCCATGGGGTTGATGGACACCGTTGTTCCACCCGGTACAGAGACGACAAACCGTGTGCCATGGATGGTATTGTCCACGCTTTCGATGATAGTGACACTGCCGAGTTGATCGGTATTTACGGTGACTGGTGTGGTGTCGAGCACGTAGTACAGATTGTTGATGAAGAAGCTGCCGCGTGACAGTGCGCTTAGCATTAGCGGCGAATTGGCTACTGGCCGATTGCTATCGTCGCTTAACTGTAGTCTGGTGGTGTAAGAAGAAAAACTGTGCGGTACAGTAATTGGTGCCGGTGCTGGCATGTTGATCCTGTGGCTAGTCCATAAACCTGTCTGCGGTGACCGCGTCATCTTGAATATGGCATCGTCGCCGACGGCAAACAGGGTGTTGCCAGAATTGGCTCTGTTGACATACGGCGAAACCTGATCGATACCTGACAGTATCGGCAGCGGGTGACTCCAGGCTGTGGCTGTCGTCAACGCCTGGTTGGCGCAGACGGAATAAAATACCTGATCATCCTGATTCAAGCCCCAGATATAGGTCTGGCTGTCAGTGCGATAGGCGAACAAACGTGTTACGCCAAGCAGCAAGCTGTGTTCAAACAGTAAAGTCGCGGTGGCAGAATCTTGCTGTGCCGCGCTGGCGAAATAATACAATGCGCTGCCGCTGGTCACGAATAAGTCTGTAGACATGTCCGGATTACGGGTCGCTGCGATAGCGTCGGCAATGATTCCACCGGGCAGGTCAAGCCGGGTCGGCATTGGCGGGCCATCGCCAAAAATATTGATCAGCGGGGCAAATACCAGTTGGCCGCTGCTACCAGCCTTGCCTGCGGTATAGATGCCGTCCACCATGCCATTGGGCAGACGGCCCATGCAACTGCTGTAGTGACCCGTTTCGACGTCGACAGGCAAATCGTGGCGATGCCAATAATAACCATCCGTTTTTGTGGGGGCAATATAAAACCTGATGACGTCCTGGACGGGGCTGGCAGGGTCGCGCAGTATATCGACAACGATATACTGTCCACCACTGCCAGTTTCACCCAAGAAAACATGGGCGATCTCCAGTGTGGTGGGCTTTACCATAGGATTGTCGAACTGAATTGAATGCCAGTTCGGTGCGCTTGCCCAACTGATATCTGTGTTGGAATTGCCCAAGCAAAGATATAACTGGTCTCCAGAATTGCCGGTCACCACCATGGCGATACCGAGCGAACCATCGTTGGCACTTTGACCCGCTTCAAAAGTACGGCAGGCAGCGTTAGTTTGTCCTGGAAAATCTAGCTTGATGCGCGCGGAACTCAAGTCAATTTTTGACCAGCCAGCGACAGATTGGCCACTGCTTTCGCAGATCAGGTTAAACACGCCATCGGTATCAATTGCAAACAACAGGGTATGTCCGTCTGCAGTCTGCAAAGCTTCAAATTTTTTTTGCGGTGAAATTAATTCGGCATGCAGATAATTTTTCATCAATTCGGATGAAAACGTCAGTTGTGCGTTAGACATTGCGTTCCTCATTCTGTATGGTTTGGATATGGAGCGTCCAGGCATGGTGGACACTCCGTTCGGTCTTGTGATGTCAGTCCTGCGCTGATCAGTTCAAGTCCGGTTCAAATCCGGCCTGACACCAGCCAAGCATCCATCAACTTGGTTTTACATAGGTAATTTTTGCGACCAGGTCCTGGTGCTCAGAAAACGCCACGTCTTTATAGGTAAATACGCGCGCCCCTGGAAACACGAAACTTTGCAATCCCAGACCGGGAATATCGGTGATCTTGGTAGACAGGTAACCGGTGACATTCTTTTTAATGTCTTCACCAATATCCTTGACGCTGGTGAAATGATTAGCAAACCAGCCAGCGTCTGGCGATTTGGAATTATCTTCCGGGGTACTGACAGGATTGCTGATTTGCAGTTGCCCGTTTTGCCCGACTGACAGCGTATAAACATCGGTCAGAGTTTTATCAAACGGGTTGTAGGTCACATCTGATAAATCCCACTTCACATAGGCCCTTATCTTCAGATGCTGCACGATAGTGATCTGGTTTCCTTTGAAGCTGACGCTGCAGTCATAATTACTCCAGAGTTTCAACTTCCCATAAGTTGCTCCAGCACTTGTATGGTCTTCGGCACAGCTGTGATAACTGATGCTCAACACAGTGTCGCCACTGGGTGGGATAACGACGGTTTGCGGTGTTTTTCCCGGGCTCAAAGTCCAGTTATAATCGACAATACCGGTAATCGGTGCCCAAGTATGGTCGCAGGTAACATACACACTAACGCCGATGCAGGAATTGCGAATGACGGGCATCAGAATGTTTTGATAGTAGTTCGCCAGCGTATTGCGGTTGATGGCGATCACACCACTTTCATTGTTAAGCTCTGTGGGATCGACCCAGTTCCAGTCAAAGCTGGCCACTCCAGGCAAAGCGTGATTGTTGGCGGCACACAGATAATTCAATGTGGTGACCTTTTTCTGATCAGGTGTGGGGGTGGGGATGACGACACCGTTGCCATCGAGAAAAAGACCAACTTCCCGTTCTATGCCGGTTAGACGCAATGTGGAGCCATCAGGTGTGTTGGCGACTGCGTGAACTGACAGCACAGGTACGCCATGCGCCTTGAGTGTCGCAAAATAACCATTCACGAAAGAACGTGTTAGCACCGTGGCGGCATCCGAAGTCGGCGCGAGCCCCTCTATCACTGGGATAGACTCCAGTGCAGCATTGTCCAGGTCAAACAGCAACTGTTGCAGGCTGAATGCACCAGACCCGAGATTGACCAACTGATTCAGGAGAGCTGTTTTCTCGGCCGGATGACTGTTGAAGTAGGGTGTGTCGAGCTCTTTGCTCAGATCTTGATAGACCAGATTGACCTTGGTCGTAAAATACCAGGATTTGTTGGCAGGTTGCGACCAGACATTCCACGCGCCAACGCTGCTGAAACCACCTGGCGGCGTATTCTGGATGATTTGAAATTCACTGCACAAGAGATTGAAGGTGACATTGTTTGCTGATGAACCCAGGCTAACGATGGCAGGTAAGTCCTGCGGCAAGATGCCGGGCGGTAACCCCAGTTTCATTTTGATGCCAACCATGAAACGGCGCATCGTCAACGCGGTGATGCGAGGATCGCTGTAAGTGGTGCCGTCAGGTATCGTAAAGGGGTCAATGCCATCGGTACGCGCCTTGAGATCAGCCAGACTGATGGCAATAGTGGGATTACCCAAATCGTCAGCAAGAAAGCAAAACACCGTTTCGGATTGCGAGATTGTACTCAGATACTCTTTCAGTCCATCGTTAATACTGGCCTCAGTTGTTGCAACCACGAAGTCATAGTTATATTTAGGGCTTGAAAGAAAAGATTGATTTGCAGACATGATGTTCCTTATCGGTTAGAGGGTTATGTGGCGGTAGCTAATCTTTGCCATCGCAGTTAACAAACAACAGGAAACTAAAATCTGATACTGCTCATTTCCTTACCAGATCAACGCACTAACGGTGCCCGTGGCAGCTGACAAGCTCCTTAGTCATTGTGAAATAGGAACAGCTTTTAAAATGTTGGCTGGCTATGGAGGCTTATCGATGGCTGTCTGTTATGCAATCCTTTAATTTCCTTTTTTGCATTATAGTGAGACAATAATTTTCATTAAATAGTCTGATTGGACTATAGAACTGCAATCTGCTTACTTGCTATGCTCCACACGAAACCAGTGAATGCCGTTATGTTGCCGACCACCATTCTCCTTGTTGACGATCATGCTTTAATGCGGGCTGGCCTCGCACTGCTATTACGTTCAAGTATTTCCGAAGCTCAAATTGTGGAAGCGGCCTCACTTGATGAAGCCATGCACTCTACCGCCCAGGTGCCCAGCATTGTCCTGCTTGATATTCAATTGCAGGGGTTGAATGGTCTCGATGGAATTGCGCTGCTTCAGCGTAAGTGGCCGCAAGCGCCTATTGTCATGCTTTCCTCGGACTCGTCGCCAAAAACGGTGCAACAAGCACTTGAGAGAGGGGCTATTGCTTTTGTCTCCAAAGGGGATACGGCTGATAACATACTTACGCTTGTCGGCCAGGTGCTAAGTGGACGGGTAATAAAATTCCCTCGTCCTGGCGAGGCGGATACAAACGAAAATCGTTTTGAGCAGACACATTTGACGCCGCGACAAAGCGAGGTATTGAATTTACTTTGCCAAGGATTGGCTAACAAAGTGATCGCACGACGACTCAATCTTTCAGAAAATACTGTACGCGCCCATGTGCAAGCGGTACTGGCATTCCTGCAGGTTACAAGTCGTTCTGAAGCGATTTTCGTGGCTCATCGCCGCGGGCTGATCGGTTAGCCGGAGAGATCAAAGCGGATGCAAGTCAACCAGGCGATTCTTGGCGAGCGTGTACGGTATGCAGAAAGTAATTTCCTTGCTACCGCACTCATCAATCTGACCGGAGTATGCGCAACTACATGGGTATTTTGGAGTATCGTCAACCATGTCTATTTGCTTGGGTGGGTAGGGTGCTTTGTTGGTTTAACTATCACCTGGTTTCTAGTTATCCGACAATTTCGCGGACATTCATTAAATGCAGAACAAATCTACCGTTTGTTCGGTTTCATCAGATTGCTTGGTTTTGCAACCAGTGTCGCCTGGGCTGTAGGCATGTTTTTCTTTTTCCCCTTCGGTCAACTCTTGGAGCAGTTCGCATTCTTTTGTGCGGTCATTTTGCTGGGGGTTTGTACGGCAATTTATTTTGCACATGACTTTCGCGCCTTCCTTAGCACTTTCCTTCCATTTGGCCTATCAGCCGTTTGCATCATGGCGAGCCAAAGACCGTTTATTTTGCCGTTGGTGCTGTCAATTACCATGTTCATTCCTACACTGACAGTATTCGCACGCTATCTGAGTAAAATGGTAAGTGATTCATTGCGACTACGTTTTGAAAATATTGAACTGGTTGCTGAACTCAAGATACAAAAAGAAGTGGCTGAATCCGCGACCTTGGCGAAATCTCGCTTCATGGCTGCAGCCAGTCATGATTTACGCCAGCCTGTCCATGCGCAAGGCTTATTTTTAGAAGTCCTCGCTCGCAGCGAACTTTCTGCTGACCAGCGACAGGTTTTGGGTAACATTCGCTCAGCATCTACCGCATCCGCTGAAATGCTGGACAGCTTGCTCGATTTTTCGCGCATCGAAGCAGGTGTCATCGAGGCAAATGTACGCTCATTTCACCTGCAAGCCTTGTTGAACAAGATTGAAAATGATCTCGCACCGCAAGCCAATATCAAAGGCATTGTGTACCGTTTGCGAGAAACAAACATTGCCGTTCAGTCCGACCCTGCACTGGTGGATTTGATCATACGTAATCTGATATCAAATGCGATTCGCTATACCGATCAGGGAGGTATCTTGGTGGCGTGCCGCAGACGCGGTGATTATGCTGTGATAGAGGTATGGGATACTGGCATCGGTATCCCGGTATCTCAGCATAAGGAAATTTTTCGAGAGTTCCATCAACTCGGCAATCCTGAACGAGATCGTCGAAAAGGACTGGGATTGGGTCTTGCGATTGCCAACGGTTTGACGCAGAAACTTGGGCATTTATTAGAATTGAGCTCCCGCCCGGGACGAGGCAGCGTGTTCAGACTGGTCTTACCTTTGACCAATGCCAGTGTTGTGGCTCAAAATGACATTGGTGACGCGCTCTGCAGCACGTACAAAATCAGTGCCAGAGTGCTGGTAATTGATGACGAGGCATCCGTACGAAATGGTATGACTCAATTACTGGATGCCTGGGGCTGTCAATGCAACGCCGTTGAATCAATCGAAGATGCACTAGTGACTACTCGACTGCTTGCGCCGGAAATCATTATCAGTGACTACCGCTTGCGGGAATTGAATAATGGTGCTCAAGCTATTGCCATAGTACGCAAGCAATGTGGTGAGGACATACCCGCGCTTTTGATCACCGGCGATACCGCACCGGAGCGACTTCGGGAAGCAAGTGCCTCGGGTATTCCTTTACTGCACAAACCGGTTTCTCCAGCGCTACTTTATCGTCGAATGACTGAGTTGCTGAATGAGTCACGGCACGGATTTGACAATGAACGAACAGAAGTACACGAGTTCAATCAGTAATAAAGTATCTCCGGGCAAGTGCGGTGATTGTCTGAAATCAAGAGCAGAATATTAGAGAGTTGATTAAGCTAATCGGTTGCTGGCTTATTTGTTTCATGCACGGGGGATAACCCTTTCCCACTCAAATTTATTCTGTCAGCAAGAATAGATCTGAGTTCCACCATCATATTTTGCTGCGCTTCGATCTTTGCAATAGCGCTTGCCTGCTCGACTTCCATCCTATGTATCTGTTCCTTTTGGTTATTGCCTGCCGCAACAGACTGAAGCAGCAGTGCCTCCAGTTCTTTGATTTTGATGTCTTTTTCTTTCAACTGGGGTTCCAGCACCTTTGCCCGTTGCTCTATCGCACGCAGTGCATCTATCTGGCTACTGAGCTTTCGGTGGCTGGCCTGTTCGTCATAAATCGTTTTTTGCGCTTGTGATATTTCAGCGACCCAGCGTGCCCCGTCCTGGTTGAGACGAGTTACTTCATTCTGTTTGGCGACTAATGCCTGTTGCAGTTGCCGTAATTCAGCCTGGAGTTGTTGCACTTGCTGCTCGTGGCTACGGATGTCCTGGTTCCGTTGCTCTTTCACCGAGTTGCGGTAATGTTCAAGAGCATCCCGGGCATGTTGATGCTTCTCTTCGAGCGATAGCCGGTGGACATCATTTTCAGCCAGACGTTCCTTGAGATCGATCACTTGCTGGGCCAGGGTATGGTGGGCCATGGACTCACTTTGCAATACCTCTTTTGTTTGCTCGTGTGCTTCGATTTCTTGCTTGATGGCAGCAATTGTCAGATCAAGTTTTTCTTTTACTTGTGCATGTTTTGAGGTGACTTCTTTAATTTCTGCGGCATGCTGCAGATCCTTTTCAGTGAACTCCATAGACATGTCAGCAATACGGCTACTTGCCTCGGATTCTAACTGGCTAGCGAGCTGAGCGACCAGGTTTTGCAAGGCTGCACTGATCGAGGTTTTTCTATCCACTGGGCTACCACTTTCTTCTTCCAGTTCTTTTAAATATTTATGAATAGTGGTTTTTGAACCAGTATTGCCTAGCGCAATTCTCACCGCATCTACTGACGGATGACGTCCTTGGGCCAAGATTGAATTACGTGCTTTTTCAACTTCAGGTTTAAGCAATCCGGTTCTGGCCATGTTTTACTCCATCAAATTTAGTAATGTGGTACGTATTATGTAATTACATACCATTTAATTATAAATTACAAGGTTAAGTGTAAATTAATTAACACCGGATAAGATAGGTTTATCCAGTGTTATAGCTAAAAATGAGCTAAAATTCACGGAGTATTTGATACGGTGCCAATTGGGCCAATGAAACGAGAATTTGAGGCAGATGTAGCATGAGCAAAATCGATCATTACTTGCATGCCGGCACCCGCGACAATACGCGGGGCGCGTATCAATCGGCTGTCAGACACTATGAAGTGGAGTGGGGCGGTTTCTTGCCTGCTACAAGTGAAAACATTTCCCAGTACCTCGTTGATCATGCCGAAAAACTCGCCATCAACACATTGCGCCAGCGCCTGGCCGCTTTGGCGCAGTGGCACATAGACCAGGGGTTCCCAGACCCAACCAAAGCCCCCTTAGTCAAAAAAGTACTGCGAGGCATACAAAGAGAGCATCCAGCACAGGAAAAACAAGCCAAGCCTTTTCAGCTTGACCAGCTCGAAATTGTTGATCGCTGGATAGAGCAGGCGATTGCCACTGCGAATGCAACCGGCGACCGGGCTGCAGAATTGAGGCACACCAGGAACCGGGCATTGCTGCTTTTGGGTTTCTGGCGCGGGTTCCGCGGAGATGAGCTGACCCGCCTGCAGGTGGAATACATTGAGATCATTCCTGGTCAGGGCATGAGTTTTTTCTTACCCTATACAAAAAGTGACCGCCAGAATAAAGGCGTAACTTTTAAAGCGCCGGCACTAAAGCAGTTCTGCCCAGTTGCCGCTTATGCGGCCTGGAAAGAATTGGCGGCACTTGAGTCCGGCCCAGTATTCAGATCGGTGAACCGCTGGGGGCAAATTGGGGAGCAGGGACTTCATATGGACAGCTTGATACCTCTGCTGCGTACCATATTCAAGGATGCTGGCATCACTAACCCCAATAACTATTCGGCGCACTCACTAAGGCGTGGATTCGCCAACTGGGCAACGGGTAATGGTTGGGATCTGAAAACCCTCATGGAATACGTAGGCTGGAAAAGCGTACAAAGCGCCATGCGGTATGTGGATGCGGCCGATCCTTTTGCGCAGCACAGAATTGAGTCAAGTTTGAGCACATCAGACCAAATGCCTGGATCTATGTCCATGCTGAAGTAGGAGTTTTGGCTGCGCATGCCACTGGCACGTCAAAAAACTCTTGAATCATTTGGCCAATCCTGATGAAAATCAGTGTTCTTTTACAAAAAAAGAATAGGCATTTTTCAGTCTTGGAATGTATTACCCTAAAGCTGTTGCATAGGTGTTCTCGCTATTTACTAACTTAGCAATAAAGCGTTTCATATGTGGGTCTGTGCGCTCAAGCGGAACTTCTTCGAATGAAAACCAACGTACATCCACAAACTCGCCTTCGTCAAATTTAAAACTTTGGTGGCGACTGGCGCGCACTACGTACCATAGCGAAACGTCCGTATGTCCTGCTGTCAGTCCTACAGTCGTTGTTATGGTCACGAATAGAGGTCCCCCTATTGGATGTGATGCCGCAAAGCCGAGTTCCTCTTCTAATTCACGCTCAACTGTGACACGCGGATGTTCGCCTTGTTCAACATGTCCACCTGGCGGAAGCCACAACTGGGCATTCCTATGATCCACCAATAGGACATGTCCATCATCTACAACGACAAAATATGACACGAGATGCATTGGCGGCGTGGCTGGCTTTGCTATGCGACACAAATCAACCCCGGAGTCTATCCATGCAAGGCAACGGGAAATATCATCACGCTCCATGGCGTCGAAGGGAGCGATAGAAATAACTTCATCTCGGATTTTCTTACGCATAGTAGTTTTTTGTAGTTAGTGGTGCTTTGCAATGAGCGGCATGAACAGGAGAGCATTATGCAGCAAATCGATTGCTGGAAACATATCGAGACTGACTGTAGCCGTTTCAAGGTCATGTCAAAAGCAAGTCTTGGGTATTGATGTGTCCGATATTACTTGACCACCACAGTTCTTATATCCACTCCAGCCAGACACCGTTCAATTCGAAATGGAGCGAATCGATATTCCAGCCATCGTAACTTTCAAACCAAGTACGTGAACCGACCCAATTTTTGAAATCGAGCGACAACCTGTACTCGCCTTCGGTCAGGTCGATGTCCAATTGGTGCCACGAATCCAGGTTTGATTTGTAGTTGCCCCGCCTGTGAATTAAAAAGAGTCGACCATCACCTTCAAGTTCGGAGTTGTAAAAAAGGATCTTTGAGTTATCTGGTTTTACTAGAGCGATGCGGGCATTGACATCATTGTCACCCCAGGTGGGACAGTGCGGCTTATGCTCCACTGCGCAATAGACGTTGACGGTAAGCCGTATCTTTGCTGGCGCCTTTCCCTTGTAGTTAAAGAGATGGAAGGCGCTGGAGCGCAGGAAATTTCCGTCGCCCTTCCAAGCGTGAGCAAAGGACCACTCAATCATATTGGCTCCTTTGGGCGGTCGCGCTACCAAAGGATGGGGAGAATACGGTACAAACAATTTTTGATCGCATGCGCAGTGCTTGTCCCAACCGGCGAAGACGGAGTTAGTCGTGAGCGTAGGCGGTGAACCCGCTGGTGCCCCAACGAGCATGGTGCGAAAGTCTAGAAATCCGGCTGCGAGCGGCCAGTCTTTATCTTCGAATACGTCAAAAAAGGCAGGGGTGACGCCACCGCGAAAGACCGGCTCCAAGGGGCGCCCTTGCGTCGGCTTAGTACCTCCCCACGGCCAGTAATAACGAATCATCGTGGGAGCAGAATCGTTGAAGTCGGCCAGATCCAACTTGGTGCCACTGCGCGTCAAATCAACAACCCGCAAGTTATCTATTTTGCCAGCAATCTTGCCGCGAATCCACGGCAGTCCAGGCAGAGTCATTAGCGGCCCATTGCCGTCTGCTCCCATGTCACTTTTGCGAGCCAATACTCGGCCGTAGGCTCCTGAGATCGAGTCTTTCAGCGAGACTTTGCGCTCGTTGCTAACCAGATTTAACGCTGCACAAACCAGATCTGCGCGCAAAAAAATTGCCTCTGCATCCGAGTTGAATTCGCCAGACTCCTGCATGGTAAAGTTGGATGGAATCTTTTTGATGACTGTGCCACTGAAGACTAATTTTTCGATGCAGCGCAAATACTCGTTGGTCTGATTGCGCATCTTGTCGCCCATCTCAGTTTTCATGAAGTAGTTGACGCGGCTCTCATCGTCGCCGAGTGCGAAGCAGTGGATGGCCGCAGCAGTAACTTGCTTGCCGACAGCCTGCATGAAGTAGCCTTCCAATGTGCGGGAGGCAGCTACCAGGGAGAGCTTTTTGTTTTGTACTGCGAGGATGAGGCCATCCGCCCACGCTTCCACCACTGTGGTGCCATGAGCGGTGGTGGA
This sequence comes from Undibacterium sp. GW821-FHT07F11, assembly GCF_059418665.1. Lineage (NCBI taxonomy): Bacteria > Pseudomonadati > Pseudomonadota > Betaproteobacteria > Burkholderiales > Oxalobacteraceae > Undibacterium > Undibacterium sp. GW821-FHT07F11. Next base: position 198,932 of record NZ_JBWKQH010000003.1, on the reverse strand, counting down.
GGCCAGCACATCATGTATAAGGAAGATTTGGTTGCGCACTTGCCAGACGTTCTGCGAGGCCTCTTGGAACGCTTCGAGGTAGGGCTTCATCTGCGTTGCGTTCTTGGTCTTGGCCAGAACTGTAATTTCCATCATGCTGGGTGCGATCAAGCCGCCATTCTGAGCACGACGTCGTGGAGTAGGTGTGCCATAGGCCGCATTGATCTTCGCGAACGCCTCTTTCAATGGGCCTTCCAAAAAGGATTGATCCATTGATACGCGCAACTCTCGTAGCTCGGCCAATATCTGTTCAGTAATTTGCTTGATATAGCGTACGTCTTTTTCGATTCCGATCATGCGGTTGCTGATATCAGTCAGCATTGCCGCTAAGTTTGGCTCACCTAGCCCGATGGCGTCCATCAATTTGCCGAACACCATGCCGCCGATCGAACCGACAACGCCCGAAGCCAGATTGCTCCCAGTCCATTTGGCGACATTCGCCGGCGTCCAGACAAAGTTACCTTTCCGCTTCGGAGTTTGAAAAGGAGCAACATCTTCTGTCGATTGTTTCGGCAACTTCAGCGGGCGCTTGGAAAGCTGGTTAGGATTCTTGTTGATGTTCGTAAAGAAAACATCGGGTAAGGCGCTCTTTGACACTGCTTTGATAGTCTTTGGCATAAGGTTCCTCATTATGTTGGTGGGAATATCTCAAACAACCAGTACGCTCGCGCCTTGCCTTAACAGGCTGCTGAAATACCCCCTGCGCAAGCGCAACGCACCGCTCGGGGAATTTGATTTTTCATATTGTCTTTTCACATTCTGATGTTCCCCAAAGTAGGTAGTTCGCGAATATTAAACGAGTATGAAATTTTCTTAGAATAATTGCAATGTCTTTTTTGAAAGTCACGCGCCTTATCCGGAGTGAAAAGTTTACGCCATCGGAGGCATGCCATTACCAACAGGCACTAACCAGAAATTTTTTCTACTCATCACAGCGATAGATGTATCGCTTTGAGAACAGCAACTCAGGCGGGCAAGTAGACCGAAGCTAAAGGAACAACGCGAAGCCGAAATCCGGCGCCACGAACAGCTAATCCAGCAAGTGCATGCCGAACTGCGCCTGACACAGCAGGCGATCACCGTGAAACAAGACGAAACGAACCCGCCTTTAAAGTTTGAATTCCTCATGGTCAATGTCGGCCAGGTCATACAGCTGGTTTACTCCTAAGCGCTTCAATCCAGATGTGTTGACAGATCCGCGCGCCGTTTCATTCCGCTATGAGGCACAAAACGGCGACATACGTCACTTCATGGTGAATTTTCTGGATAGCCTCGGACTCGCTATCGAGACAAAGAACGGTGTCGACTACATAGGTAAAAAGCTCCTGCAGGAAAAAATAGAGCTGCAGTCCGAGCTGGAGACGTTTGTCTATCGGCCTAAGCACAGAGACGTGGGATATATCACCAGGGTGCTTGCACCTCTGTTCAAAGGCCAGTTTGCTGCAAACAAGGCCGTAGCTGCACCAGAAGGTGCCAAGTTATCAAAGCAAGTGCCGGAAGGCTCGGCAGCTTCCATGATTGATCAGACTGCAGACGTCTTGCTATTCAGTGGCACCGCAAAAGAAGTAGCAACACTGCAGAAACTCTTGCCCCAGATAGACGACAGCAAAGGGCAAGTCATGTTTTGTGAAGACAGAGACAGGCGTAAATAATTCGCCTACGCTCATCAAGCGTGAAGTCAAAACTTCACTGAGCCTGCAGGATGGTGATGTGGTGGTGCTGGGTGGACTTGCTGAGGAGAAAGAGAGCGGGTCAAGGTCTGGTTTGTCGTTTGTCCCGGTTTTCTTGCAGTCCAAAGGTCATGAGAATTCAAAGAGTGAGATTTTGCTAGTGTTGCAACTGCAAAAAATATGACCATCATAAACTACTCACTTGGATGTCAACAATGATTTCAGCAACGTTGAAGATTTCTTGATCAACTCTTTTCTACGGGCTACAAAATCCATATGTAGGTCATGGTCGTAGAGTTGCCCATATATCTTTTGTTTCTCGCTCAAATCTGTTGTTTTCCCTATATCAACTCTGCATTTTAGGATGTGTTGCAGAATATTTTTACCACACTTGGCGTAATTTTCGCATACGTCAAAAAGTTCTGGTAAATATAATTCTGCGGTTATCATTGCCTTGTCAAATATTAGGAGATCATTAAAATTAGCATCTTTTTGCATGATGCTTTGGTTTAACAATTGATGTATGTATTCCTCGCAGCTGATACTTTGCGCTGTGATTTCTTCAATTTTCTTAATTTGAATTGATGTCCACTCTCTGTTCACCCAGTCAATTCTATCCAATTCCTTTTTAAGAGTTTCAACCTTGTCCGTTGTATCAAGAAGTCTATCTCTAATTTCTTTATGATCTTCAGCCCTTTGTTTTTCCTGGCCTTTACTTCTAAGGTAGGCACCCAAATAAGAACCTAAAACGACAATCAAGACGTTAAGTACCAAATACAGGACGAAATAACCTGTGAGCGTAAAATTTTGCCTATACAGCTCATTAATTATTTCTTTTGCAGTGTCTGAAGAATTCATATACAGCCCAGGTTAGAGAATAATGTTCTTATGTTTGACCACGTATTAGCCTAACCCAATTATTTCGCAGAGGTGTGTAAGAGGGCTATTATCTCCTACGAACGCCCACGACTTAAATTGGACTACCGTTGAATATGATCACTTCTCTACAGATCCGCTCTATTAGCTCAATGTCGTGTTTTAGATATTTTGCTTCATTTGACAAATGGTGAAATACTTCCACATTGTTTTCCGTGCCTTTTGTATGCACTATTCTGCAACGAATATTGTAGATTCTCTCCGAAATCGCTTTAATTAGATCATCGCACTTCTCTACGTTGAATGTAATAGCAGATATTTTCTTTGCGTCTTTTGATGACGTGAAAAATTCTTTTCTATCAGCATTTTCTGATATCCACCGTTTCAGTTCAGCTTCGTTCACGCATTTAGTAATAGTCGAATTTAATTGGCTTAATTCGTTTCCGAACGCGTTGCTAGCCTTGTTAAATTTTATGATGTTCATTACTTTCGACAATTCTTTGTCGTCATCAACGTTAAACGAAGGATTTTTCAAAAGCCCTCTAATTCTACTTTGCGCGTCAGCCTCAGCATATATTGTGAAATAAAATTCAATGGCTTGATAGAATGAAAAGTACCTTTGTAGTGGCATGCCTCTAAGATTGTCTGCTAGCCAAAACATCGATATGGGTTCTGGATGGTATTTATACCTTGGGGCGAGCAATTTCACCTTATCATCACGTGATGATATTGATAGGTATGGTTCCGCTTTTTCAGGATGAAGTTGTATCGGAATTTCCGTTAATATATTCACATTAAAGCAAATTGTAGAAAAAATATTTTTTACTAATTTGAGTGCTTCGTTATGTGAATCAACCTCTACATTTTTGATTTTTATGGTGTTGTAAGGCAAGTATTTCTGAATTTCTATAGGTGTCCCAAATTCTTCTTTAGCGTTATTAAGTATCTGATATGCACGTGTTGGTCTTCCTATTTCGATTTTTGAATCTGGTACTGGAGACGGTACTGTAACGAAAGCATTTAATTCGTCGGATCTATCCCAATTTTCCTCTGCGATTCTTTCGCCAAGACGCATCATAGTTATACTCCCAAATAAGCCGTCAATAAGGCATTCAACAGTCTTATATTTGGATGACCATACACCTGCAAAGCCCTTAATTAAGCGATATTCAAAGAAATCTGTAAGTTCATCGAACTCGTCCAAATTGCGTCCTTCTGAGACATATATCCAAGTTGGTTCTTTGTCTTTTAGAATAGAAATCGATAAACGCACCTTCCTCGCTTGTCCTAATATTTCTTCTTTGTAGGTGATTTGATTATCGGCACATATTTTTTTTAGTGTATCAATCTCCATAGACTCCCTTTCTTCTTATCCTACATAAACTATTGTCTAATTAAATTTTATTAATGGATTTATTTGCAACTCTGTAAGAGTAACAGTATTTTACTTATCAATCACACAAGCGGCCACGCAGGGCAAAATATCCAGCCTGATCAACACTAAGGAAAAGCCCGTTCGGATTCGGAGACGTGGGCGCAGAGGCAGTAGCCTGTCGACTACCTGGATTTTTAGCGGGCAAGCCGTGAAGTGATGCAGGGGGCATTGATCGCCAGCAAGCGCCCCCATAATGCAAGCCAGCCATTTGTTCAAATTCTTGTATCATCTGCAATTTACTTGCCCCAGATACAACGACATGCAATTAGAGCTTTTTCCGTTCGAGCCAATGACCGTCGCCGAAAAACAACAAATCCTCAGCACTATCAGACAGCATTATTGGTTCATTCGTGGCTGCCGAAAAACTGCGATGCATGATGCAAGGCGACGGCGATTTTACCGGTTAGTTGAGGCTGAAAAAAAACGCCTGCGTTTAGCAGGCGTTTCAAAAAGGGAGATTTTAGATTACTTAGCGTGTTGTCGGCTGCAATGTAAAAAAGGAAAGGACTGTGTTTATTGTGGAGGCCATGTTTTCTAGTTTTTGACCTAACCATTTACGCATTCTATTTAACATAAGATAAATTATGCGAAATTATGAGCATTAAGGGCAAGCCAAAAATGATTGTAAAGAATATTGAAAATTATCTAAACAAGCGCGACAAATGGTTTCTATTTTATCGGGCCCTACGCCGTCGGCTTGCCTCCGCGTCTGGTATCGGAGCTGCATTTCAGCAGTTTATTTAGAATCTGCTTTCGTCGCACTACCATTTTGGAATTCTGGATGCTCAGTCAGTAATTGTTTTTGCATGGCGGTGATGCGGCGTAATTTTTCTTCGCCTTTGGCGATCTCTGCCGGTGCTATACCCATGTTACGGGCGCGAGTGATTGCTTCGCGCAAGCGTGGAAGCTCTTCGTCTGCGGCCTGTACATAGGCAGCATACAGGTGCGTGTTTTGGCGGGCTTCGTACTTCTGGTAGGCTTTCGGATCAGCCAGTTCGGCTGCAGTGGGCATTTCCTGAGTGCCTTGATCATGCTGGATTGGCGGCGTGCGTGGATCGCCATCGCGGGTAGCCACCAGGCTCTGGGCAGCAGAAAGTTGTGGCCCGGTAGGCAGCAACGGCACGAATTTTCTTTCCTCTGTGCGCTCTGGAAATGGCGGCGGCCACGAGGCTGCACGCTCACGTTCAGGCTTTCCAGATCCAATGGAGCTGGAAAGATTGACTTTGGCTTGCTGTTGGGTCTGGCTGTCTTCAGGCTGCGGCCAGAATTGCCAGACTGCCAGTCCTGCCGTTACCGTGATTGCTGTTGCGATGAAAATGTTCTTCATAAATGTAAATGCCTTAGCTCGCTAGTTATTTATTAACTCATTCATTCAGCAGTGCCACCTGGTTGATCTCAATTCTTGCGTTCTTCCGCAATTGTGTCTGTAAAGCCGATAGCTGGCGGATGGCTTTTTCCTGTGCCAGCGCCCTGCTGGCTTGATAACGTACGGTTTCTGATGCCGGATCCTGATAGCCTTCATTGCGTTTTTCCACCAGTACGATTTCCCAATAGGCTTTTTCGTCAGGTGCTACAGCAGCGCGTATGGGTGGAGATACCTTGCCGGGTTCTTGCATGTAGGCCAATTGCGCCAACCAGGATAATTTTCCTTGATGGACAATGATGCCCATGTCACCACCCTGCTGTGCATCAGGTGCGATGGAATACTGCCGTGCCAGGTCAGCGAAATTGGTGCCTTGGCGTGCCAGGTCGGCGACCTGCCTGGCCAGCACCTCATTGGCGAGGCGAATATGACGCGCTTTAACAGAAGTAATACGCTTGAACACTTCCTTGTGAGTTCGATAGTAGAGCTGCACTTCTTTGGGTTTTACTTCAGCCGCAAGCTGATTTAAGAGTCTGCTTTCCGAATCGGTATCTGCACCTATACCATGCAGGCTCATGATGGCTTGCACTGCATTTTTTTCTTCCAATGCCCGCCTCAGATCCTTGAGTGCCGACTCACCAAAGCGCTGACGTGCCCAGTCAAGCACATACAAATTGGCCAGATAGAGTTGCGCCTGCTGACGAATGAAGTCACGGTTACGGTTGAAAAACTCCACCCTTCCCTGCACATTCTGGCGACGGAAGATGTCATGCAGGCTAATACTGGCAGCTGGTGCGAAGTTGCAGCGCAAGACCATGACACGGGCAGCAACAGCCTGCTGTGCCAGGTTCAGACTATAGTCAAGCATGAGCCTGTTTCTGAGACCGAAAACGCTGTTCAAGTCGTCTTCCTCCAACTTGCCTTGCTCACGAATCAGCGCATCCAGCCTGCCACCTGCAAGCTTGCTGATAGCTGTTTCCAGATCTTTGCGATAAACGGTTCGCAGATAGCCGCTCAACTGATTATCCAAAGTCACATCGGGTTCAAAAGCCACCCGCCTGGATGACTGCAGTTCCTCTTCGGCAAACTGGCCACGGGCTTCTTCCGCAAGCAAGCGATTGCTGACGATGCTGTCGAGGATATCAGCACGCCTGCTTTTGGGATTATCCAGTTGCGCCATGTGGGCAAATACGTCCAGTGTTAGCTTATAGACAGGAGTGCCATTGAGATGTGCTGCCAGTTCGTGTTGGGATGTGGCCTGATTCATCACCATCACAGTGGGGGCAATGTCCACAGCCATTGCAGTGGACATTGCTGAACACAGTACAGATAGGCAGCCAGCAATGCCTATTACACGCATTTTTCGTTGCAGGCCGTAGCCTTGTCTGTACATGATATGCCTCAACTGTTCAGGCGATTGGCGGCACGGTTCAACACATGAACCATCATGGCAATTGCGTGTGGCACGACCAGACGGCCAGTGCGGACGCGGTCACTCTGGTCGGTAGATGAGAGAACGATACCGCCATTTTGATAAGAATAGGTACCGCCTTGTGTCAGTAATTGACGTATATCGGTAGCGTTAGGTGCCAATGGTGTGAAATCGGCCATCGCGGCTGCCACCAAAGCCGGGTCATTCAGGCTCTGGCTATCGTAATAGCTGTTGACCCATTGTTCCCAACCTGAGTGATTACGGGCTGATGTTGTCCAGGTATGGTGGGGCTGCAGCAAATCAGTAGAGTGCATGACAAAGCCCAGGCTCTGCAGGCTGGGGCTACTCAGGAACTGCTGGAACCAGTATTGCGCCAGATTATCGATGGGCTGGAAGGGGATTTTTTCAAAATCAGCATATTGGCTGGGTGTGGAATAACCACCCAGGCGATAATGTGCTTCGGTCACTCCATATGTGTTGTATTTGCTGCCGTCGCCAAACCAGCCCTTCATGCCACCAGGACCGTCATCAAGATAATCACCAACCAGCCAGGATGCCGCCAGATTGTCTACATCGCCAGCCACGGTAAGCTTGGCATAGTTATAGCCGCCAAAAGGGTTGCCGTGCACATCGGGGCCTGCAGTATGGTTTTGGAAATGCCAGTATGAAGTGTATTTGACGATGCTTTGTGCTGCACCCCAGACTGGTGCCAACTGGCAGTCGCCGGTAACAGCGCCGCAAATATAGGTATCGGCAAAGTCATCTACATCGTAAGCACCCTGGCCCATCGCTGTGGCGAATTGGTCTACGGTAATGCCAGCGCGTGCCAAGCCGCTTGCCAGCGCTTTATAGTTGGTCTTGTCAGGGTTGTTTTTCATAAAATTAACCGCGTCGATGGCAATACGACGATGGGTCTCTTGCAGGAACGCATGTGCAGGTGCAAAACTACAGAGCAAGGTGGCTACAGCCGCCAGTTTGAGAACAGATTTCATGGAACGTCCTTCAGGTTTGAGTATAAAAAGGAGCGAAACTTGGACTGCTGAAATGATCGCCGCGACAAGCCCCCATCTGTCTACGCAGAATGAATTGGGAAGCCATCGCAAGCACGCATAAATATTGGAAATTAAATAATATTAGCGCATTAGCTTTTTAACATGAACGGAAAATGAAAGCTTACTATTTTCTCTAGAATGTGACCTCTAGTTTTAGGTAACCAGCGCGTCACTTTTTGTGGGTAGATATTCAATTGAAACGAAATAATTCGTTACTCATATTTATCAAAATTGGATTTATCAAAATGGTAAACTGACGTTTTAGTTGTGATTTCTCAACATGAGAAAGTATTTGGCTTTTGTCGCCAAAATTTAGCCTATATTTAGTGACCTTTCTCTTTTAGATTTTTTATGCAATCGTTTAGCAGCACAAAGACAATAACAAACCCAGAAATTTTGTACGGTGAGGAAAGGCTTGATTTTTTACGAGAGGAAGTGCTGGCAGATTTGCTGGAGACAAGCGCGAATGCTTTTCCCGACAAGCTAGCCCTGATCTCTGGCGAACAGTCTGTCAGTTATCGCCAGTTAAATGCTGATGCAGATCGTGTTGCCTCTGTCTTGATTGCTGCCGGTGTGCGACCTGGGCACATTATTGGCTTATGGCTGCCGCGTGGCGTTAATTTGCTGCTTATGCAGGCAGCCATTGCCAAATCTGGCGCTGCCTGGCTGCCATTTGATGCTGATACCCCTATAGACCGCATAGCTGTTTGCCTCAATGATGCAAATGCTTTTGGCATCTTGAGTTGTCAGGCTTTTGCACCGCAATTAACCGGGCTAAGCTGCCAGAAATGGCTGGCTGAAGAAGCTTTAACTGATGTTGGGCAAATCAAATTAAAGCGCGGGGTTGTCAAAGGCAGTGATCCAGCCTATGTGATTTATACCTCAGGCTCTACAGGCAAGCCCAAGGGCATATTGGTGAATCAGACCAGCATCTGCCATTTTTTACGTAGTGAAAACCATGTGTTGGGCATACGATATGATGATCGCGTGTACCAGGGATTTTCATTGGCATTTGATATGTCATTTGAAGAAATTTGGATCAGTTATCTGGTTGGCGCAACTTTGTGGCTGGCACCAAAAGAAATTACGGCTGATCCAGATGCTTTGCCGCTGGCCTTGAATGAAAACCGCATCAGCGTTTTACACGCGGTCCCCACCCTGCTCGCTTTGTTCAGCCATGAAGTTGATAGTCTGCGCCTGATTAATCTGGGCGGTGAGATGTGCCCCGAGGTGTTGGTCAAGCGCTGGTCGCGTCCTGGGCGGCAGATGTTCAATACCTATGGGCCGACGGAAGCCAGTGTATCGGCCAGCCTGGCGCAATTGCAGCCAGATCAGGCTGTCAATATAGGCAGGCCTTTGCCGAATTATTCTTTGCTGGTTATTGCGACCGATGTTGAAAACGGTCTGCGCCTCTTGCCGGCAGGTGAAACTGGCGAGCTTTGCATTTCCGGCCCCGGCGTCGCGATGGGCTATCTTGGGCGACCTGATTTAACTGCTGAAAAATTCTTACCCAATCCCTGGGCCAGAAATCCGCATGAGGTCAGGTTGTATCGCACCGGTGACCTGGCCTGTTTTAATCCTGACGGCAGTGTGCAATGTCTGGGGCGGGCTGATGATCAGGTGAAAATCCGTGGCTTCAGGGTTGAGTTGGGTGAAATTGAGTCTGTTTTAGCCAAACAAACTGGTGTTGGTGCAGTTGCCGTTGTCTTGCGTAAGGACGAAGAGATTGATCAGATTGTGGCTTTTATGGTCAACGATCAATTGCCTGCAAATTCTGAAGCCAGCGCTTTTGCACAGCATGCCGCTATCTTGCGTGCAGAATTGAGCCGGGTTTTGCCAGTTTATATGGTGCCTGCCAGGTTTGAATACCTGGCTGAAATGCCAAGGCTGACTTCGGGCAAGATTGACCGCAACACGCTCAAGAAAATCGAGTTGGCCAAACAGGCGGCGAATAACGATTCTGATGTTCCGCAAACCGAAACGGAGGTCGTGCTGTTTGACGCTTTGGCCAGTCTGTTTCCTGGGCAGGCAATACAGCGTGCATCAGATTTTTTTACAGATCTGGGTGGCCATTCTTTAATGGCAGCAAAGCTGGTGTCGATTTTGCGCAAACACCCTCGCTTTGCCTATTTCAGGATCAGTGACATTTATGCACATCGCATCATTGCAAAGATGCTGGATGTTCTTGAATCTACGGGACAAACCCAGGATGCCACTGCCGAAAGCAACAAGGCACAATGGGTAGCTGCCCCCGATTGGAAGCGCTGGCTTTGCGGTCTGGGACAGGCAGCGGCCATACCCTGGCTGGTGGCCATGCGCATGGTGCAATGGCTGGCACCTTTCTTCGCTTATCACTTCTTCACGGGCGATCCTGGAGACTCGATTGCGAGGGCAATTTTCTTGTCCGTTGGTGTTTTCTTATTATTGACGCTGATCGAATTTGCTGTCGCCATCATAGGCAAATGGCTGATTGTCGGGCGCCTGAAGCCCGGGCGCTACCCCTTGTGGGGATGGACTTATTATCGCTGGTGGCTGGCTGACAGACTGGTTGAGGCAGCCCCTGCCTATATGCTGAGCGGTTCTTCCTTATACACATGGTGGTTGCGTGCACTGGGTGCAAAAATAGGTTCTGATGTAGTAATAGGTTCAATGACTTTGCGTGTGCCAGATTTGTTGTGCATAGGCGATCGTTGCAGCATAGGCAATGCCAGTAATTTTGAAAATGCCAGGGTGCAGCATGGCGAGTTAATCCTGGGAACCATCACGCTGGAAGACGATGCGTATGCTGGGTCATATGCTGTGCTGGAAGGTAATGTACACATAGAAGCTGGTGGCCATCTTGATGGACAATCTGCACTGAGTGAGGGACAGCGGATACCAAAATCCAGAATCTGGAAAGGTTCCCCAGCCAGGGATGTGGGCGCGTTTGACGCCTCGATTTTCCCTCCAAGGCCACAGGCTACGCGCTTGCGTCTGATTGGTGAAACTGTGTTTTTTGTGTTTGGCTCACTCTTGATCAGCGCTCTGTTTTTCATGCCGGTTTTCCCCAGTTTTGTGACGATAGACTGGTTTGACAACTCCGAACTCTTCCCTGGTCTGCAAAGCAATTCAGTGGCTTTTCAGCTAGTAAAATATTTCTTGCTGGCTTTTCCTGCTACTGCGGTGTTAATTGTGTGCACTGCCCTGCTGTCTGCCGGCATACGCTGGAGTATTTTGCCAACCTTAAAGCAGGGACAATACCCAGTTCATGGCAATACTTATTGCGGCAAATGGCTGGTCAATCAAATTCAGGAATCCAGCCTGAATGTCTTGCATGGGGTATATGCAACGGTATATGCCCCCTTCTGGTATCGTTTGTTGGGTGCAAAAGTAGGACGTGGTGCTGAGATTTCAACCGCTTTGGGCGTCGTGCCAGACATGCTGACCTTAGGCGATGAAACTTTTATTGCTGATGCAGTATTGCTGGGTGATGAGCAAATCGATTGTGGCTGGATGAGCATGCATCCTACCGTGATTTCGCGTCGCAGCTTTGTTGGTAACGGCGCATATATACCTGACGGCACGATCTTGCCTGAAAACGTATTGATAGGCGTACATTCCAGTGCGCCGGATAATGAACAAATGCATGAGGGCGATACCTGGCTGGGGTCGCCAGCCATCCATTTGCCGGCCCGTGAGGAGACCAAAGGCTTCCCTGAAAACCTGACTTTCCGGCCTTCAGTAATTCGTCGTCTGGGACGTGGCTTGATTGAGGCTTTCCGTATCATTGCGCCGCATGCGATGGTGATTGCTGTTGGCTACACTATTGTTCTGGACTTGATGCCTTTGGCTGGCGACGACCGCTGGAGTGAAGTTGTGTATTACCTGGTTGTTGCCGGTTTGCTGTATGGCGTAGGGAGTTTTGCCTTTGTGCTGGTGTTGAAATGGTTACTGATTTTCCGCTACAAGAAAAGCAGTGTCCCCATGTGGACACCGTTTGTCTGGATATCAGAGGGTATCACCAATCTGTATGAAGGTATTGCGGTGCCGAATTTCATGCGTTATCTGCGTGGCACGCCGTGGCTGCCTTTGGTATTCAATCTGCTTGGTTGCAAAATCGGACGTGGGGTGTACATGGATACGACAGATATTACCGAATTTGACTGTGTCAGCATCGGCGACTATAGCGAAATCAATGCCTTAGCCTGCCCGCAAACACATTTGTTTGAGGACAGAGTCATGAAAATTGATCATGTCAGTATTGGCGAGCGTGTGTACATGGGGCCGCGCAGCTCGGTTTTGTATAGTGCCGTAGTAGCGGATGGTGCCAGTCTCGGTGCATTGACGCTGGTGATGAAGGGTGAATATATTCCCGCCAATTCCAGTTGGCATGGTTGCCCTGCTGCTATGACAGGCGCTTGATATGTTGATATGAACTGGTTTGCTCATCCACGGGATGGCAAGCCAGACCAGAGTTTGTTGATAAGGGCGGCTAATTTTAATATGGCCGCCCGTTATCCATGTCGTCGAATAAAAGAATTACGTGCGGGATAACGCACAGATGCCCTCGAGACAGTCTGTCATGATGAAGCAGATCTTAAGCAAACATTAAGCAGATTCACTGAACTTGTGCAGGAATGGCACAGAACATAAGCGCTGACATGACAAAACTCCCAGAAAAATTTGCGCAAAAAACCACAACCCCAATGCCGAAAAAGACTATTCGCATTGAATTAGCGAAATCTACCATTGTAGCTATCGTTGCTGTGGTGTTAGGTTTTGCATTACTCTCGCAACTGGTTCCGGTCATTCTTGTATTGATCACTGCACTGATGCTGGTTGGCACTCTTAATCCGGCGGTTGACTGGCTTGAACATCATAAAATTCGCCGCTTTACCAGTATAGCGATCGTGTTCACTGTATTGATGATGGTCCTGGTCGCCTTAGCCGTTTTCACGGTACCGCCGTTTATTGCTCAAGTGGTTAGTCTGGTCGAGAAAGAGCCTGAATTGCGTGGACGCCTGATCAAATTTCTCGCTGCTTATCCCGTTACTGAATCTCTGGCGGACGGCTTGAGCCATATTCAATATGCTGCGCTCTTCAAATCCTACAGTAGCGAAGCAATGGCTTTTTCAAGAGGTTTCTTCGAGATTATTGCGTATGGTGCAGGTTCCTTCTTTCTTGCCTTGTACATCATGATAGACCGCGACCGCTTGCGCGGCGCATTGTTTGCAGTCATACCCCGCGCTCACCATATCAAGCTGGCACGCATCATGCTCAATCTTGAAACCATCGTTGGTGGTTACGTACGTGGGCAGGTTCTCACTTGTGCGATGATGACGGTCTTCCTCTTTATTCTGCTTACTGCCTGTGGCGTGCCGAATGCAATAGCAATTGCGGCGTTTGGTGGTATCGTGGACGTGCTCCCCTTTGTTGGTATCTTCCTCACCATGATACCTGCGGTGTTGGCTGCCCTGGCTGTCGGTGGTGTTGCCGCGACCGTAGTTTTCGTGCTGTTACTTTGCTATGAGGAATTTGAAAGCCGGATATTAATCCCCGTCGTCTATGGACGTGCGCTACGTTTGCCCTCTTCCATAGTGCTGTTCGCATTGATTGCAGGTGGTTCGCTGTATGGTATTGGAGGTGCACTGCTCGCGTTGCCGGTTGCGGCGACCTTGCTTATGCTGGTTGATGAGTTGAAAGTAGAATTGCCGGGTGAAAGTTTGCAACCCAGGGATTTGGCCGTACAAAGGGATGACATCGTCGGCGAGGCTGAATATCTGCGACGCACAGATGGCATGCCGGCGGAAGCAGCGGCAGGAATCGCGCTAGAAATTTCTGGCGATAGAAAACTCAGCGAAGAAGATAAAACAATGAAAGATTCAGTTCCGGCTGAGAATACGGTTGAAAATACTTAAGCTGGCGTAAATTGTTCGTCCTTGACTTGATGCCACACTATTTTTATTGACCCTTCTTAGGATATTTGGGCTGGCTCAACACTTGCCCCATTAATGCCGTACCTGGTGTTTCCCTGCCACCTGGGCCTGCTTCGAATCGTATGTTTTCAAGCTGCAATTCTTCTTTGCACACAGCACATGCTGGTATGGCGCTGGTGATATGGCCACAGTGTTGATGACGTACGAGTAAAGGCTGCTGTCCTTCTGCTGTGCGCCATTTATCTCCCCAGGCAGTCAGAGCCAGTAATACTGGATACAAATCCCGTCCTTGCTGAGTAAGGCTATACCGCCATACACGCTTGTCCTGTTCATCGGTCCTGCGCTCAACGATGCCCTGCTCCATCATTTTTTTCAGTCGGGCTGTCAGAATATTGGATGCTACACCAAGATTGCGCTGAATATCATCAAAGCGCTCAAAACCCAGAAACAGATCGCGCAAAATCAGGAGTGACCACCACTCACCAATGACTTCCAGCGTGCGGGCAATCGAACAGGAAAAATCAGAAAAAGAGCTTCGCTCCATAATTTAGCTTGCTTGATGCAAGTTAACTGTTTACATTACTTGCATTATGCCAGTGAAAGTTAGCCATGTATGCTTATATCGTTGAGAATAAATTTCGCAAAACCTTTGCCGCTATCAACGCAGGCGATGTCAGTCTGATGCTTGATAGTCTGGCCACTGATTTTGCATATCGCTTTGAAGGAGATTCACCAATTTCTGGCTTACGTAATTCACGCGCATCCATGGCTTTGTGGTGGGAGCGCTTATTCCGCCTGTTCCCTGGCTTGCACTTTGAAGTAAAAGAAGTTGCTGTCATCGGACCACCGTGGGATACCCGTATCCATGCCGTGTTGGATTTTATTGTGCCGCACCAGCCAGATGGTCCCTACAAGAATATAGTGATGCAATTCATGCGCATGAGCTGGGGAAAGATCACCTACATCCATACACTGGAGGATACTCAGCGTTGCGGGCGTTATCTGGCATGGAGTGCCGCACAGGGATGTGACGAAGCATTGGCATCCCCTATTACTGATCAGTCCTGGCCTGGCCCCGGCCCTTTCCTGCGAGCTTAGAACTTGCACTTGGATATCAAGTGCTCAAATGCATATTTGCCAAAACCCTATCCCTCACAGAACCGGACTTGCTTGCAGCAAGCAAGTCCGTCCAATGTGATGGATATATTTGCTACCAAGAGTTATTCGTTCAATTGCGAGATGGTTTTACTAGCTCGCTTGAGCATGGCTCATTGTCTACCAATTAGCTTTGGACAAAATAATCAGCCATTTGCGGAACATCAGTATTTCCAGGTGCCCGGCCTGTATGCCTGTACTGCAATCGAGTACAGGATTTACATAATAAGAGCGCTGCCTGAAGTCGCGGCAAACAAAAATTTCACGGCGCCCCAGACGCATCAAAAATGATGTTGGGGCAAATTGCAGGCTGAAGCGTGTATCAAAGGACTGTTCGAGGTTTGCCATAATCAATCTCCATATCGGTTGGTATGTGATAGAAGAACGTTCATCAAAACAGCCATGCGTTCATCCATGAAGCGAACTTTAACATAAAACACTGTATGTGCGATCAGTATTGTGTGGCACTGTGGTTTTCTTATCTTCATACACTCTCTGCACAATCTCTTATCCCAGTCACGTAAGTCCAGCACATAAAATAAACTTTGAAGTCTTTCGCCATATTACATATACTGTATATTTAATCAGTATATGTAATATGGCCCACGTTTCCTCACTTCCTCCTGAACGCATACACCCTGCATTGTGGCGTGCATCGCAGCTGGCGCGTGGTCAGGGTGGCTATCTGCCTAGTGGTTATGCTGAGCTCAATAACGAATTGCCAGGTAATGGCTGGCCGCAAGGGCAATTAACCGAGATTTTGCTGCCGCAGGTTGGCACTGCCGAACTCAGCTTGCTTAAGCCTGCCTTAAGTCAGCTTGATGGGCGCCCCATTGTTTTGTTGACGCCGCCTTATATACCGCAAGCATTGGCTTTTGCATGCACAGGTTTGCAATCATCGCAGTTGATATGGATACACTGCCAGAAGCATGTAGATGCCCTGTGGGCAGCAGAGCAGGTGCTGCGCAATAGCAGTTGTGGCGCGCTGTTGTTCTGGACATCCAGCATCCGTAGTGAAGCTTTGCGTCGTTTGCATCTGGCAGCACAAAGCTCGGAGACTTTATTCTTTTTGATGCGTGACATGCGGGCGGCACATCAAGCCTCTCCTGCCCCCTTGCGATTGAGTGTGCAAACCAGCCAATATGGTCTGGAACTAGGCATCCTCAAGCGCCGTGGCAGCCAGCGCGATGCGCCGCTGGCATTGCATGTCCCTGATCATCCTTATTTGTATGCCTATGCTCATCCATGCAAAGAAAAACTTGCGACAAACTATGGCAACCTGCCCTCCACTGTGGATAGCCGTTCACCTGCCTTTACTCCAGCTTGAGGTGTTTGTTACGCCCTTGTTTGCTCAGCAAGAGACGCAAGTCAGTGTGATTCTTCATCAAGGCCGGGTGACATCCATGTCTGAATCTGCCGATCAGGCTGGCATACGTCTGGGCATGCGCGCAGGGGGTGTGCAGATGCTGTCTGCCGATGCTGATTACTATCAGCGTGACCATAATAAAGAAAAGCTGGCGCTGCAGGCAGTGGCAACTGCGCTGCTGCAATACTCACCACAAGTCTGTCTGGCAGAAGACGATTGCATACTGGTTGATATCAGTGCCAGCCTGAGCCTGTTTGGTGGTATACGCGCTTTGCGTAAACGCGTGCAAGAAAGCATGCGCATTCTGGGCTATACAGCTACAACTGGCATTGCTCCCGTTGCCAGGGCTGCGTGGTTATTGGCCAAGCAGGCATCGCGCAAACTACCCAGAGGACAGCATGTTTTTAAACTGCAAAGATTGAGCCAGCGTCTGGACAGGCTACCAGTCAAGTTACTTACTGCAGCTGAGCCTTTGACTGAATTATTGCAGGGCATAGCCTGCTATAGCCTGCGGGATTTGCGGCAATTACCCCGCCCTGGCCTGCAGAGGCGTTGCGGCAAAGCTTTACTCATAGAGCTGGATCAAGCTTATGGTGAGCAAGCCGAAGTACACGAATGGTATCTGGCGGCACCAGAATTCAAAGTCAAAATGGAGTTGCCAGACCGTATAGAGCTTGCAGAATCACTTCTTATTTTTGCCCGCAGTCTGCTGGCCCAGTTACTGGGATGGCTGGCAGCACAGCAACTGGCAGTTACGCATATACACATGGAGTTATTGCATGAACGTGGCCGTCAGGCCATCCCACCGACCATGTTTGACCTGCAACTGGCACAAGCATGCTGGCAAGAGTCGCATCTGCTGAGTTTGTTTAAAGAGAAACTCAGCCAGCTCAAACTACATAGTGCCGTCATCGGCATGCTGCTGGAGGTAAAACAGACTATCTTGCGCGAAGCACAAAGCTATACCTTGTTCCCCGAACCTGGTGGACAAGCAAATGAACATAAGCGCTTGCTTGAACTCCTGGTCGCCCGTCTGGGCGAAGATAATGTCTTGCAGCCAGCACCACAAGCAGACCATAGGGCTGATATTGCAAATCACTGGATTTCTGTCATCAAGAAAGCTCCGCCACCTTGCCCTGCTCACGCTTTGGCAGCTTATGCCTTGCGCCCTAACTGGTTGCTACCGCAGCCGCTGGCGCTGGACATCCACGAGCATCGCCCTTATTACGGCTCAGAACTCAAACTTGTTTCTCCGGCTGAGCGTATAGAAGCAGGCTGGTGGAATGAGCAGATACAAACCCGGGATTACTACATCGCTGTCGATAAGCGCCATGTGCGTTACTGGATTTATCGCGAGCGCGCCAATGATCCCGACAGTGAAGAACCTGTCTGGTTCTTGCACGGCATTTTTGGATAGTATTTTGGATAGATCAGCATGAATACCTTCCTGCCCGAATATGCCGAATTATTTTGCATGAGCAATTTCAGCTTCCTGCATGGCGCATCACATTCAGAAGAACTGGTGGCGCGTGCGATTAAACTGGATTATCGCGCCCTGGCCATTACCGATGAATGCTCCTTTGCTGGCTTGGCAAGAGCATATACAGCAGCAAAAAATACCGGCTTGCATCTCATCGTCGGCGCCCACTTCAGACTGGAAGATGTAGAAGCACCTGAAAATAATGTGCATCTGATTGCTCTTGCACAAAATCGTGAAGGCTATGGCAATTTATCTGAAATAATCACTCTTGGCAGATGCCGGGCAACCAAGGGTAGTTACTTATTGACGCCCAAAGATTTCGTCACGCCACCGCCAGGTTTGGAACACTTGTCTGGCTTGCCAGATTGTCTGTTGATACTGGTGCCAATCTACCCTGCAGAAAGTGAACTACTACTGAAACAAGCGAAATGGTTGAAGCAAAACTTCCCTGACCGCGCCTGGATAGGTTTGAATTTGCTAATGCAAATTGCAGATGAATATCAAAAACAACAAGTTGATGCGGTAGCTGAGATTGTGCAATTACCCGTCGTTGCAATTGGCCAGGTCACCATGCATGTCAGGTCTCGCAAGCCCTTGCAGGATACGATGACTGCCATACGCCTGTGCCAGCCCATCACTGAATGTGGTTACACGCTGGCGATGAATGCAGAGCAGCACCTGCGTTCGCGTTTAAGGTTAGCGACGATTTATCCGCTGCATACTCTGGCCGAAACAGTGAAAATCGCAGAGCTGTGCAGTTTTTCATTGAATGAATTGCGCTATGAGTATCCGCACGAATTGGTACCCAAAGGGTATACGCCTGCCAGTTATTTAAAGCTTCAGGTCTATAAAGGAGCTGATCTACGCTATCCGCAAGGTTTGCCTTTATCTGTCACACATAAAATAGAACATGAACTACTTCTGATTAATGAACTCGCTTATGAGCCTTATTTTTTAACGGTATTCGATATCGTTAAGTTTGCAAGAGAAAAAAGGATACTTTGCCAGGGGCGCGGCTCGGCAGCCAATTCTGTCGTTTGTTATTGCCTGCATATTACCGAAGTCAATCCAGAGACACATACCCTGTTGTTTGAGCGCTTCCTGTCCAAGGAGAGAGGTGAACCGCCCGACATCGATGTCGATTTTGAACATCAGCGTCGCGAAGAAGTCATGCAGTATATTTATGAAAAATATGGACGTGACCGTGCTGCCATAGCTGCTGCTGTACACACTTACCACCCGCGCGGCGCCTTGCGTGATGTGGGAAAAGCCCTGGGCGTAGACCTGGCCATTGTTGATGCCGTGGCAAAATCACATCGCTGGTTTGATAGCAAGCAAGAATTATTCAAGCGATTCACTGAATGCGGCCTGGACATCAATTCTCCTATCGCACAGCAATGGGCCTTGTTGACAGGTAAATTACTGCGTTTCCCGCGTCATCTATCTCAGCACAGCGGTGGCTTTGTCATTGCGCGCGGCAAATTATCCAGGCTGGTGCCGATAGAAAATGCAGCGATGGAAAAGCGTAATGTGATTCAATGGGATAAGGATGATCTTGAATCCCTGGGCCTGCTCAAGGTTGATGTGCTGGCCCTTGGCATGCTGTCGGCATTGCGACGGGCTTTTGATTTGATGGCAAGCTTGCCAGGCAAACCTAAGCGCATGCAGGATGTGCCACGAGAAGATTCGCTAACCTATGACATGATCTGCAAGGCAGATACCATAGGTGTGTTCCAGATAGAATCCCGGGCGCAGATGAGCATGTTGCTACGCTTGAGGCCCAGAGAATTCTATGATCTGGTGATACAAATTGCCATTGTGCGGCCCGGCCCTATACAAGGCGGTATGGTGCACCCTTATTTACAAAGACGTCAGGGCAAGCAACCTGTAGAAATGCACAAAAACCCGGGTATGCGGGCAGCGTTGCAACGCACTCTAGGGATACCTATTTTCCAGGAGCAGGTCATGCAAATCGCTATGCATGCGGCAGACTTTACGGCAGGAGAAGCGGATGGTTTGCGCCGTGCAATGGCAGCCTGGAAACGGAAAGGCGGCCTGGAAGGCTATGAAACCAGGATAGTAGAAAGCATGGTCAAGAATGGTTATGAGCGTGATTTTGCACAAGGTATCTATGAGCAAATGAAGGGATTTGGTGATTATGGCTTCCCTGAAAGCCATTCAGCCAGCTTCGCCATCCTCGCATACTTCAGTAGCTGGATCAAACGTCATGAGCCTGCGGTGTTTTTATGCTCGCTATTGAATTCTCAGCCTTTAGGTTTTTATTCACCTTCGCAATTGATACAGGATGCCCGTCGCCATGATGTGCAAGTCAGTGCGATTGATGTGACTTGTAGTGACTGGGACTCTTCACTTGAGACAGAGACGAAACTCAATAGATTTACCGAAACCATGCAACCTGCCGTGCGTATGGGCTTCTCCCTGTTGTATGGCATGTCCGAGGATGCCGCCTTACGTATCATGGCCGCGCGCCAGCAGCAGGCTTTTATTGATGTGCATGATCTGGCAAAGCGCGCGCAGTTAAGCCAGCATGATTTGCATGTGCTGGCTGCCGGCAATGCCTTGTCGGCATTGGCTGGACATAGAAGACAAGCACTGTGGCAGGCAGTAGGTGCAATGCCAGATAAGGATTTGTTGCGTGTTACCAGCATACAGGAGAAGGTGCCACAACTGAAAGCCCCTTCAGAAGCACAGGAGATTTATAGTGATTACCACGCGACAGGATTCAGTCTGCAGCGCCATCCTCTTGCTTTGCTGCGACCACAATTGCTGGCCAAACGTTTCTTGCCAGCAGAAATGCTGAATACATTTCAGCAAGGACAATTTGCGCGCGGCTGTGGCCTGGTCACGGTAAGACAAAGACCGCAGACGGCCAAGGGCGTCATCTTCATCACCATAGAAGATGAAACTGGTCCGGTGAATGTGATTATCTGGCCAAATGTGCTGGAAAAACAGCGTAGTGAAGTCTTGAGTGCACCACTACTGGGCGTATATGGCATCTGGCAATGCGAAGCCGAAGTCAGGCATCTGGTCGCCAAACGCCTGGTGGATATGTCGCATCTCCTGGGGCAACTGGAAGTGGGCAGCAGGAATTTTTGTTAAGCTCCCCTGCCCTATATATATATTTACTCCTGGTTATCGTCAGGTAAAGTCAGGCGACCGGTGTGATAATCATATTCATAAACCTCGCCATAGCGCCCCCATTCTATGGCGACTTCGAGTACGCGTTTTGCTTCGTCAGACTTCAAAAACTCTTCCAGCAAATCTATCAGCGGTTGTTCAGACAGGCTGCCACTCGCTTCCGATTCCAGATTACGGCGTATATGTGCTGCCAATGGAACATGGGTCAGCAATTGCTGGCCAAACAATTCCTGCTTTTGCGCCTGCTCTACTTCTACATATTTTTTACCCAGCGGCGTCAACATGATGTCGCCTTTTTCCAGCACGGCGAAGCCCAACAGGCTTAAGGCCTCATAAGTCGGGAATAATTCTTCATCCGACAATTCAGCCTCTTCTGCCAGTTGCGGCAAATCGGCACGGCCATTGAATGGGGCTTCTGCCAACAAATCGAGAATACCTTCGATGCGGCTAACATCCGTCTCAGGCAAGCGATAGCCCAGGTGGCGCGTATTGGGCGTATCTGCCGCAGCCTCATGCGTCGCGCGCATGGTCATCAAGCCATATACTTCATCAATCAAGGCACGGACTTCAAGCGAATCCACATCACGCGGCCTGGGCAGGTCTATCTTGATTTCGCATCTGACCGAGCCCGGGTCACTGGATAAAATAATGATGCGGTCTGCCATCATGACGGCTTCTTCAATATTATGAGAAACGATGAGAATACCCTTGGTGGATATGCGGTCATCTTCCCACAGCTCCAACATGTCATTACGCAGGGTTTCACCTGTCAACACATCCAGGGCAGAAAAAGCTTCATCCATGAGCAGCACATCAGGATTGGTAACCAGTGCCCTGGCTATACCCACACGCTGTTTCATGCCACCAGAAAGTTCACGTGGCAAGGCGCCACCAAAACCAGCCAGGCCTATCAATTCAAGAACTGCATCGGCTCTTTGCTCCCGCTCTGCTGCTGGCACACCCTGAGCTTCGAGCCCCAGTTCCACATTCTGTTGCACAGTCAGCCACGGGAATAAGGCAAAGGACTGGAACACCATGGCTATACCAGCTACTGGCCCACCGATGGTCTTGTCACGATAAGCCACTTTGCCTGCATCAGCCGGTATCAAACCAGCCATGATGCGCAGTAAAGTAGATTTACCTGAGCCAGATTTACCCAGCAAAGCGACGATTTCGCCATCTTTGAGTTGAAAATCAACCTTGTCCAGTATCAGGCGCGATTTACCATCTGCTGCTTTAAAGGATTTTGCGACCTGATTCAGATCGAGTAATAAATTTTGAGTCATCTTGAATTCCTTGATGAATGATCCAGGCGTAAGCGCTATGGCTCAACGCAGATGGTCTTCGGCCAGCAAATACAATTTGCGCCATAAAAAACGGTTCAGCAGCATAACGAATATGCACATCACGCCTATGCCTAAAGCGATACGGTGAAAGTCCCCAGTCTCCGTCATTTGCTTGATATAACTCCCCAAGCCATCAGCCACCAATGTGGTTTTACCCCAGGTAACATACTCAGCCACGATACTCGCATTCCATGAGCCACCACTGGCAGTGATTGCGCCTGTGATATAGCTGGGGAAAACTGCAGGCAAGTACACCCGTTTCCATTTCAGCCAGCCTTTCAAACCCAGGTTGTCTGCAGCGAGCCGCAGTTCATTAGGGATAGTGGCAGCACCAGCCACGACATTGAACAGGATGTACCACTGTGTGCCAAACACCATCAAGGGGCTGAGCCAGATATTCGGCGTCAATTTGAATGTCACCATGGCAAATACCACCAGGGGAAACATCAGATTCACAGGAAACGCCGCCAGAAATTGCGCCATCGCCTGCACTTTTTGGGAATACTGGGGGCGCAAACCTATCCAGACTGCCACCGGCACCCAGAACAAGGAAGCCAGGGCAATCAGCAACATGACACGCACCAGGGTAATCAAGCCCAAGCCCAGTACATGCGCCACTTCAGCCCAGCCCACCACACTGTGTATGAAAATGAACAGGCTGTACATGGCAAAAACAGATGCCAGCAACAAAACTGTATCCAGGACTTTAGGCCAGGCCGGATGGGTAAAGCGCTGATTTACCTGCACAGTCGTACCATCACCTTGCACACTAAACCATGACAAGCCGCGCCCAAGGAAAAGCCAGAACCTGGTTATCCAGGCACGGAACAAACGGCTGTTACGCATCCAGTCCAGCAACCATGATTGCTGTGCTGTGTCACCTTGGGTTTCTTCAAAGCGGAACTTGTCAGCCCATGCCAGTAACGGGCGGAAAAATAATTGGTCATACAACAAAATACCGATGAGCATGGCCGCAATCGCCCAGGTGATGGCCATACCATCCCTGGCTTCAATCGCTACCGCAATATAGGAGCCTATGCCTGGCAATTTAATATCTTGACCTGCTACAGAAATAGCCTCCGCCGCCACCAGGAAAAACCAGCCACCAGACATGGACATCATCATATTCCAGAGCAAGCCCGGCATGGCGAATGGCAGTTCCAGACGCCAGAAACGCTGCCAGCCAGAGAGCCTGAAAATCTGCGCTGCTTCTTTCAATTCAGGCGGTACATTGCGTATTGACTGATACAGGCTGAATGCCATATTCCATGCCTGGGATGTAAAAATCGCAAAAATGGCAGCACATTCCACGCCCAGTAAATTACCAGGGAACAGGGCAATAAAAGGGGCAATCGCAATCGCTTGAAAACCAAGAATAGGCACAGATTGCAAGATATCCAGCGCCGGTATCATGACTTTTTCAGCTGCCTGATATTTGGCAGCAATGGCTGCAAATATCAGGCTAAAAATCAATGAAAAGGCTAATGCAGTGAACATGCGCAAAATCGTGCGCAATAAATAGTAAGGCAGATAGGCAGGATCAAGACTGATTTGCAGTGCCTCGCCCACGGCGAAAGGACGGCTCATCTGCATGGCGGCAAAGGCAAAAATACCCAATATAGCCAGTACTAACGGGAGTAAAGCCCAATCCCAACGATTTGGACCTTTGCTCTCAGTGATTGCCTGGAAACGGAACAATTCAAACATGAATGCTCCTTAGCTCACTCAGGGTGAGAAAGAAAAAACGAGACATACCAGCCCTCCTGTCGCAGACTGAAGTCTGGACAAAGATAAACTACGCGGCAAAAGACCAGCCTGCTGACTAGCAATCAGCGCCACGTAAAATTTAAAACAAGGGTAAAAGTAGAGAGCAGCTTGCGCTGCGAAAGACTACTACCCGCCAAATGGCAAGGTAGCAAGAGAAAATCTGTGCTTACATTGCCATATTGATTGAAAATCGACAACTATAACTGTCCACAGATGTGCTCCGAAAATGAGATGCGCGAACTTTAACATAGACTTTGTTTTGCAGGCAAGATGTTGCGATGCAAAATTTTATTTCTTTACGGCTTGCATGCGCTCTTTCAGGATGGCAGCAATTTCTCTTTGCTCCACTTCCACTGCGAAGTCGAGCGCGGTTAAACCCAGGTCATTCTTTAACGTGGGATCAGCGCCTTCTTCCAGCAAAAGATTGACGATAATATGCTTGCCCGAGCGGGCAGCCATCATCAGGGGAGTAGTTTTGTTTGGCGATTCAGCGTCTATGTAGGCTGATTTTTCCAGCAATAAGGCAACAATATCCTTGTTGCCGCCTGCCGCCGCATAGTGCAAGGCACACCAGCCGACTTGATTAATCTCGGCGCCACGCTCAACCACGGCCTTAACGAAGGGAAAATTACCAAGATAGCTGGCCAACATCAAGATGGTGTCGCCGTTACTGGCTCTGGCTTCAAGTTTGATATCTTTACGATCAAGCAAGGTTTGGAAGACTTTTTTTGAATCTTCACGCAAAGCAATCATCAACAAGGTTTCACCACGAATTGCTTCCGTTATATTTACACTCACACCACGTTGCAATAACTCTTTGACCTTATCGACCTGATCAAAGCGCACAGCAAAAATCAAAGCTTCCCGGTCGTCAGCAAATGCACAGGCAGAAGATAGCCACAATAATAAACAAGCCAGGCAACGCAGATGAAATTTTCTTGATGAGAAGAATGCAGATGACAAGGCTGTTTGCATATCAGACCTTAATGGGCAAATTGAAACAATTGGAAGAAATTTCTGGTCGTAGTCTCTTGCACTTCTTTGACAGAGATACCTTTTAAATCTGCCAAAAATTCACCCACATGTCGCACAAAACCAGGTTCGTTCATCTTGCCACGATGTGGCGCTGGTGCCAGATAAGGTGAATCAGTTTCTATCAAAATACGGTCCAGCGGCAAGGCTTTTGCCACTGCCTGCAAATCTTTGGCACTTTTGAAGGTGAGGATGCCAGAGAAGGAAATATAAAACCCCAGATCCACTGCCGCTTGCGCAACTTCCAGCGACTCGGTAAAGCAATGCATGACACCGGCCACACCACCCTGCGCTGTACCTGCGCCCTCTTCTTTCATGATGCGTATGGTATCTTCCGCTGCTGCCCGGGTATGTATGATCAATGGTTTGCGGCAAATGCGAGACGCACGGATATGCTGCCTGAAACGCTCACGCTGCCACTCCAGATCACCCTTCAATCTGAAATAATCGAGACCGGTTTCACCGATGGCAATGATTTTGTCGTGATCCGACAGCTTGACCAATTGCTCTGCTGTCGGTTCTTCTGTTTCTTCATAGTCAGGATGTACGCCTACGGATGCATAGATGTGCGGATACTGTTCCGCCAATGCCAGTACTTGTGGAAAATCGGGCAAATCAACCGAGACGCATAGCGCATGGGTCACCCCATTTTCCTGCATCTTGCTCAATATCTCAGGTAAACGCTCAGCCAGTTCGGGGAAATTGATATGACAATGGGAGTCAACGTACATGCTTGCTACTCTTAAGGAAATTTGATGCCATGATCAGTCAGCAAACTGAGGTCAAACCTCATTTTGCTGAAATCAATTGTAATACGGCTTGCGCCGAGACGTTGGCAGTGTCGCGCAAGAGGGAGTGATGCATATCGATGAAACGCTGTTTAAGGCGTTCCTGCAAGGCTTCGTCACTTAACTGCTGCCACAGGGCATCTGCCATCACATCTGGCCTGGCGGCAGATTGCAAAAATTCTGGCACCAGGAATTCACGCGCCAGTATATTCGGCAAACCTATCCAGGGCTGGTAACCCATATGGCGCAATATTTGCCATGAGGCTTCCATCATCTTGTAGGCAATCACCATAGGCTTTTTGAATAAAGCCACTTCCAGTGACGCAGTCCCTGATGCGACCAGTACTGCATCTGCGGCTGCAATGGCAGTATGCGAACGGCCATCAATCAGTAGCACAGGTACATTATCGAGTTTAGCCTCGACCACCAGCTTGATGTAATAACTGCGCTGTTTTTCGCCAGCCATAGGCACGACGATTTGCAAATGTGGGTCACGCTGGCACAGTATTTTGGCCGTCTGGATAAAGGCTTCCGTATTGTATTTGATCTCGGACATACGACTGCCCGGCAAGATCGTGACAACTCTGGCATTCTTGTCGAGGCCCAGTTCGTCCCTGGCTGCAGCCATGTCCGTTTCCATGGGAATGACTTGTGCCAGCGGATGACCCACATAAGTCACAGGTATACCAGCATTGCGGTATATCTCTTCTTCAAAGGGAAACACCACCAACATATGGGATACAGCTTCAGCTATCTTTTTGATGCGGCCACCACGCCAGGCCCAGATCGATGGACTGATATAGTGCATGGTGGGAATGCCGGCACGCTTCAACTGGATTTCCAGATCCAGATTAAAGTCTGGTGCATCGACACCGATGAAAACATCCGGTTTTTCCAGCAATAACTGTTCGCGCAATTGCTTGCGTATGCCGCTGATTTCACGATAATGCGCCAGCACTTCAAACAAACCGCGCACGGACAGTTTTTCCATGGGCCAGTCGTTAATAAAGCCATGTTCAGCCATGCGTGGGCCACCTATGCCGTGCATATGGGCATCAGGCAAGGCCGGGCGCAAGCCGGACAAGAGACGGTTGGCTAGCATGTCGCCTGAGGTTTCTCCGGCAACCATGGCAATGATGGGGCGATTAGCTTGAGTTGTCACAGCAGCTTAACGAACGATGCCGCGTGTTGCAGCGTCCAGGAAATGACGCATGGATTGCACGTGAAGTGCCGCATCTGCTTCCAGTTCAGCAATCTGTTCATCTATCGCTGCTTTGGCTTCTTCCAGGGTCAAACCGGATTTATAGATCAGCTTATAAGTTTGACGTATGGCTGAGATTTGTTCGCGGCTAAAGCCTCGACGCTTCAAACCTTCAACATTAATGCCATGCGCTGCTGCCGGATTGCCATTCAACATGACGAACGGCGGCACGTCCTGCAGCAAGGAGGTACCCATGCCGCACATCGCGTGTGCACCTATCTTGCAAAACTGGTGCACATTGGTAAAACCACCCAGTATCACCCAGTCACCTACGTGTACATGACCCGCCAAAGCGGCATTATTGGCGAATATGACGTTATTACCAACCTGGCAGTCATGTGCCAGATGCACATAAGCCATAATCCAGTTGTCGTTACCCAGGCGGGTTACGCCATTATCCTGAACCGTACCCAGATTGAAGGTGCAAAATTCACGAATGACGTTATTGTCACCAATTTCAAGGCGCGTAGGTTCACCCGCATATTTTTTGTCTTGCGGTGCGGCGCCTATGGATGAGAACTGGTAAAAAGTATTATTACGACCTATCGTCGTATGTCCTTCAATGACGACATGCGGGCCTATCCTGGTACCTGCCGCTATCGTCACATTGGGGCCGATAATGGAATATGCACCCACTTCAACCGTGCTATCCAGCTTGGCTTTGGGGTCAATCAGCGCGCTTGGGTGGATATGCATTATCTAGCCCTCCTTGGCTTCATCTTTCGTACGCATGGTGCACATCAATTCGCCTTCTACCGCCAATTGACCATCGACTGTTGCCCTGGCCTTGTATTTCCAGATACCGCGTGCGACCTTGATGATTTCAACTTCCATCTTCAACTGGTCACCAGGCTCAACTGGACGCTTGAAACGTGCGCCATCAATGCCGAGGAAATACACGATGGTGTTTTCATCAGGTTTTTGGCCCATGGTCAGGAATGAGAGGATGGCAGCAGTCTGCGCCATCGCTTCTATCATCAATACGCCAGGCATGACAGGTTTGTTCGGGAAGTGTCCATTAAAGAACTCTTCGTTTGCCGTGACATTCTTGATGGCGGTAATGGTTTTCCCATTTTCCCAGCTCAGTACGCGATCTACCAGCAACATAGGATAACGGTGGGGCAGGTATTCTTTGATTTGATTAATGTCCAGGCTATTCATGATCTTTTTCAGTCAGTGTTTTCATTGTTTTTTCGAGATAACGCATTTTTTCACGCATACCCGACAAATTGCGTACGATGGCAGCAGTTTTTTCCCAGTCGGCATTCTTTGCCAAGGGGTAGAAGCCTGTATATTGACCAGGTTCCAGGATGGAGCGCGATACCATGCTGGCAGAAGAAATATGCACATTGTCGACGATGGTCAGGTGTCCCAGCACCATGGCCGCGCCACCAAATGTGCAATATTTACCTATCTTGGCACTACCTGCCACGCCCACGCAGCCAGCCATCGCAGTATGCGCGCCTATGTGACAGTTATGGCCGATCTGTATCTGGTTATCCAGCTTTACACCTTCTTCTATGATGGTGTCGGCCAAGGCGCCACGGTCTATGCTGGTGTTTGCGCCGATTTCTACATCGTCACCAATCAGCACCCTGCCCGTTTGCGGGATTTTTATCCATTGGCCTTTTTCATTGGCAAAGCCAAAACCGTCTGCACCTATCACTGCGCCAGAATGGATGATGCAACGCTGCCCCAGAACACAATAGTCATAAATACTGACATTCGCATGGATCAGGCTGTTGTCACCTATCACCACGCCACGACCTATTACGGCGCCCGGTTTGATGACGACATGCTCGCCAATTACGGCTTCAGCATCGATACTGACATTGGCACCTATGCTGGCAGTTGCTGCCACGATTGCCAGCGGACTGACCCAGGCAGCGGGATGCACACCTACTGTTGCAGGTATCGCATTAAGCGAAGCAAAATATTGCGCCGCGCGGGCAAAGTACACATAGGGCTGCGGGACTATCAGGCAAATGCCGGCATAGTCTTTGCCAATTTGCTCAAAATCAGCCTGCGTCAATATCAATGCTGCGGCTTGTGTAGCGGCGGCTTGATGACGTAATTTGGGATTGGATAAAAAGGTAACATGCTGTTCACTGGCTTCACTCAGAGGAGCAATGCCAGTAACAGTAATATCAGGTGAACCAGTCAATTGACCACCGAAGCGATCGACCAATTCACCCAGCCGAATGCTTGCGGTCATAGGAATTATTTGGAGAGTGCTTTGAGAACTTTGTCAGTGATGTCGATACGGGCGCTGTGATAGACAGAATCTTGCAAGACCAGATCAATTTTTTCAACTTCTGCAATTTGCTTGATCACTTTTTGCGCACGTTCTACCAAAGACGCGATCTCTTCGTTCTGACGCTGATTCACATCTTCATTGTAAGAACGCTGCTTGCGTTTGAAAGTCTGGTCCAGTTCGGTAATTTCACGCTGGCGAACCACACGGTCAGCTTCTGACAATAAAGGCGCATCTTTTTCATACTTTTCAGCAGTCGCCTTCAATTTTTTTGCCAGGCTTTCCAGTTCTTCGCCACGTTTTTGAAATTCGACTTTCAGCTTGGCTTCTGCCGCTTTTGCAGGCACGGATTCACGCATCACCCTTTGAGAATCAAAGATGGCTATTTTGGTGTCCTGCGCCTGAGCTTGAGCAACGCTGAAAACGCAAGCCGCACAAACCATCAAGCGTTGCAACAATTTGGTCGGGGTAGTATGTTGACTCAAAATAATCTCCGTAACACGTACTAAAACAAAACACAGCCAAACATAAGAAATTAGAACCCTGTTCCCATCTGGAACTGGAAGGTTTGTTTCTTATCGTCTGCCTTGGCATTCAAGGCTTTACCAAAGCTGAGCTTCAATGGGCCAACTGGTGATATCCAGCTTATACCGATACCGGCAGAAAAGCGTAAGTCTTTCGCCCGGATTTTTTGACCTTCATCAAATACATTGCCGCCATCCACAAAAGTGAACCAGCGCAAAGACTTATCAGCCCCTGGGAAA
The DNA here is from genome assembly GCF_059418665.1 of Undibacterium sp. GW821-FHT07F11. Taxonomy (NCBI): domain Bacteria; kingdom Pseudomonadati; phylum Pseudomonadota; class Betaproteobacteria; order Burkholderiales; family Oxalobacteraceae; genus Undibacterium; species Undibacterium sp. GW821-FHT07F11. The sequence continues at coordinate 168,778 of NZ_JBWKQH010000003.1, read as the reverse complement.
GGAATCTGCAATTCTACATTAGCCAGCAAGCGGGTTGCACCACCCAAAGCATCGCCATTTGGATCTTTGGTTCCCAAAGAAGATGGCTCATAGCCACGTACCGAGCCTATACCGCCAGCATAAAAGTTCTTAAACAGTGGATAAGGCTTGCCACCAAGGCCATGACCGTAGTCAATTTCACCGTTCAAAGCCAGAACGATGGAGCGATAAACGGGCTGGAATAATTGTGCATTATAAATCGCACGATAATATTTAAAGCTGCCTACAGCCGCCAATTCGAGGTTGGCACGTTGATAACGACCTATCGTCGGCGTCAATACGCTATCACGGCTATCCCTTTGCCAGGCTGCGGTCAATGGGAAAGAATTGGTTACTGCCTCACCAATACCATAGTCTATCGCCGTCGTATCTTTGGAGCCAGTGCCATAATCAGCAACATATTTCAGGTAACGATATGGACTGCCGTAGTAAGTTTCAACCTTGGTGCGCTCAAAGCCAAGACCAAAGAACACGGTATCAACTTCAGAGAATGGCACACCAAAACGCAAAGCACCACCAGTAGTCTGGATTTTATAGTCACCAATACTACCAATAATCGGACGCGTGGTACGAATATACGCTTCCACATTGCGGCTCACGCCATCATCCGTGAAGTATGGATCAGTGTGAGAAAGAGCAATCGTACGATTCTGACGACTAGTGTTGATATCCAAACCTATCGTGTCACCACTGCCAAAGGCATTGGCTTGCTGGATCGAACCTGTCAGCGTCAGTCTTTCTGCACTGGAATAACCAGCACCAAACATCAGGTTACCGGTAGGTTTTTCAGTCACAGTCAGGTTGACGTCAACTTGATCAACACTGGTAGGTACTTCAGGCGTTTCTATCGTGACATCTTTAAAGTAACCAAGGCGCTCTACACGGTCGCGTGAAGTCTTGATTTTTTCACCGTCATACCAGGAGCTTTCAAACTGGCGGAATTCACGGCGGATAACTTCATCACGGGTGCGGGTATTACCAGCCAGATTGATACGGCGCACATAAACGCGCTTACCTGGGTCAACAAAGATGGTAAATGCAACTTCTTTCTTTTCTTTATTCAGGGTAGGATTTGCATTCACGTTAGCAAAGGCATAACCGAAATTACCCATGCGTTCAGAAATGCGCTTGGTGCTTTCCGTCAGACGAGCTGCATTATAGACATTGCCTTTTTTGAGCAACAGCAAAGAGGCTAGCTCCTCTTCCCTGCCCATGGTGTCACCTTCAAGCTTGATATCGGAGACAGTATATTTATCGCCCTCATCAATATTGATGGTGATGTAGATATCTTTTTTATCTGGTGTAATGGAAATCTGGGTGGACAAAATCTGCATTTCCAGATAACCACGGTTTTGATAGAACGAACGCAAAGTCTCGATATCGCCAGACAGTTTTTGCTTGGAATATTGATCAGCCTTGGTGTACCAGGTAAACCAGCCAGGTGTCGTCAAGGTCAGCAAATCACGGATTTCACCGTCAGAAAAATCTTTATTGCCAATAATATTGATTTGAGCAATCTTTGCCACATCACCTTCATCCACGGCAAAAGTGACGTTCACACGATTACGTTCTATCGGCGTGATGGTGGTTGTGATTTGCATGCCATACAAGCCCTTGGACAGGTATTGGCGCTTGAGTTCTTGTTCGGCACGGTCAACTGTTGCCTTATCGAAAATACGTGATTCACCGACGCCTATGTCTTTCAAGGCTTTGACGAGTGCATCTTTTTCAAATTCTTTAGTACCGGTGAATTCTACACCGGCAATAGTAGGACGTTCTTCCAGCAAGACGATCAAGACACCGTCTTGTACTTCTATCTGAACATCCTTGAAGAAACCCGTTGCATACAGGGATTTGATCGCAGTGGTACTTTTTGCGTCATCAAATTGTTCGCCGACTTTTACTGGCAAATAACTAAATACAGTACCAGCTTCTGTCCGTTGCAAGCCTTCTACACGTATATCCTTGACGGTGAAGGGCTCAATCGCGAGTGCGTTTCCGGTGCAAAGTGCCAGTGCAGCCAAAGATAAAGCATGACGACGAAAATGGGCTAAAGTGAACTGCTCTATATGTAATTTCATTGGGTATAAATTTCTTTCAATACTCTCAATATTGCTATCTGAAATGAGTTTCTGCCATCAAGCCAGCTATTATGGCACTAGTCGGGCAATGTCATTAAAAAAAGCTATTGCCATCATCGTCAATAGCAAAAAAACTCCGGCGCGCTGCCCCATTTCGACGTAACGGTCTTGCAAAGGTTTCCCCGTTAAAACTTCCAGCGAATAATACAACAAATGCCCCCCATCTAAAACCGGTATTGGTAGTAAATTCATCACGCCAAGACTAATACTGATTACCGCAATGAAACTGAGGTAGGTAATCAAGCCAGTTCTGGATGTTTGCCCGGCATAGTCAGCGATAGTCAAAGGTCCGGTTATATGCTTCAAAGAAACACTGCCCGTTAACATTTTCCCCATCATTTTCAGGCTGAAGATGCTGGTGTCCCAGGTTTTTTCAACTGACTTAATGAGTGCTTGCAGCGGGTTTGCCTGCACTATCGTCATTTCATATGTGACAGGCTGCAGTTTTACTTTCATCAGCCCTACTGTTTGCCCATTAGTTTCCTGGCTTACAGGGGTGACTTCCACCTCAAATTTCTTCCCCTTCCGTTGAGCCAATAGCTTCAACGGTTTATCGGGATTGGCGTTGACGATTTGCCGGAAATCTATGACATCAAGCAAAGGTTTTTGTCCAATTTCCAGAATGCGGTCACCAACCTGCAAGCCTGCCCGCATTGCAGGGCTATCCGGCAAAAAATCCTCCAGCACAACCTCAGCACTACCAGCAAGATTCAAGCCAAGATGCAGCAAAATATCTGCATCGGCTTCTCTGGAGGATAGTTGTTGAAGAGGAATTTCTATGGAAAGTGGCGTATTGTCACTGCCTTGCCCGGAATGAGCACGCTGCACTTCCAATACCGGATTACGATTATTGACACCAGCCTGCATCATTTTCCAGCGAAATTCAGACCAGCTTTGTATCTGCTCACCATTAAAGGCCGTAATCAAGTCGCCGTGACGCAGACCCGCCTTGTAGGCAATAGAAGACTCGGAGCCAACACGCGCTTTGGCAACAGGCTCAGGCACGCCATGTACAAACAAAACCGTATAAAGAAAGATGGCCAATAAAAAATTGGCTATCGGGCCCGCAGCAACGATGGCGATACGCTTCCAGACCGATTGATGACAAAATTCACGGGACAACTCGGCAGGATCAATATTGTCAGCGCCCATTTCACGGACATCCAGCATTTTGACATAACCACCCAGCGGCAATATGGAGATTGCCCATTCCGTTTGATCTTTACCCAGGCGTTTTGAGTAAATGATTTTCCCCATACCCAGAGAAAAGCGCAAAACCTTGACGCCACACCAGCGTGCGACGATATAGTGCCCAAATTCATGGATAGTGACCAGTATGCCCAAGGTCACAAGGAAGGCCAGTGCGTTTTGCAGCCAGGTCATAAGGCGATCATAGCCTCAGCAACACGACGCGCCTCTGCATCACAGGCAAGTATACTTTCCAGGTCTGGCGCCTCTGTTGCCACCACCTTGCTCAGTGTATGCTCTATGACCTGATTGATCATGCGGAAGCCTATTTTCTTATCCAAAAACGCTTGGACAGCGATTTCATTACTTGCGTTCAATATAGTTGCAGCAGACTTGCCTTCTTTCAAGGCATCATAAGCTAATTGCAGACAAGGGAAGCGCTGGAAATCTGGTTTGATGAAATTCAGACTGGCGACTTTCAGCAGGTCTAGCGGTGCAACTCCAGAAGCTATGCGTTCTGGATAAGCCATGCCATAGGCGATAGGTATGCGCATGTCCGGGTTACCCATTTGTGCGATCACAGAGCCATCAGTATAAGACACCATGGAATGAATCACGCTTTGCGGATGGATGACTACTTCTATCTGCTCTGCTGGCGTTGCAAACAACCAGTGTGCCTCGATGACCTCCAAGCCCTTATTCATCATCGTTGCTGAATCGACAGAGATTTTTCGCCCCATGACCCAGTTAGGGTGCGCTACGGCTTGTTCAGGCGTCACATCGTCCAGGGTATTCACGTCTCTGTTCAAGAATGGCCCACCAGAGGCGGTCAGCAATATCTTGTGTATGCCATGCTGCCCTGGTTGACGATTGTAATTGCCAGGCAGACACTGGAAAATGGCATTGTGTTCACTATCGATGGGCAACAGGGCAGCGCCGCTGTCTTTAATGGCATCGATGAATAACTGGCCAGACATGACGAGTGCTTCTTTATTCGCCAGCAATACCTTCTTGCCCGCTTTTGCTGCAGCCAGAGAAGCGGGCAAGCCAGCCGCACCTACAATAGCGGCCATCACGCTGTCACACTCGCTGGCGCTGGCAACGGCACACAAGGCTTCAGGGCCAAACAGTATCTGGATTTGAGGTAAATGTTTTTCTTTTAATAGAATTGCCAGTCCGTCAGCAGCCTGCGCTGTACCAACTACTGCAACCTGAGGCAAAAACTGTGCACATTGCTCAGCCAGTTTTGCTACCTGGGTATGTGCAGTCAGTGCAAAAACACTGTAGCGATCAGAATGACGCGCGACGACATCCAGTGTCGATACGCCTACTGAGCCCGTAGACCCCAATATGCATAATTGCTGTTTTTTTTGCATTTATTTTATCGCCACAAGTCCACTAAGGCTGCCAGAGGAAGCACAGGTATCAATGCATCTATCCTGTCAAGTACACCGCCATGGCCAGGCAACAGGTTGCTACTGTCTTTCATGCCAACGCGACGCTTTAATGAAGATTCAAACAAATCACCCACTACGCTGGCGGCAGTAATCAAAGTCATGGCACAAACAAAGATGAGCCAGCCTTTTCTGGCAAGCAATTGCGCAGTAAAAGTATTTTCCAGCGCGGGAATAAAGCTGGTCGCCGCGGCCAGTATCAATACGCATATCCAGCCACCGATAGCGCCCTCCCACGATTTACCGGGAGAAATTGTCGGGGCCAGTTTGCGCTTGCCAAAAGCTTTACCAGAAAAATAGGCGCCGATATCGGCAATCCAGACGATTGCCATGACAGAGAACAAATACATCGGTGAACGCTGGAAGAAAACAGCAATCGCGACGAAGCAGGCAAAAATACTGATACCATATAAAGTGCTCAGCATGCCGCTGGAAAAATTATGAGTCTCTGGCAAACCTCTGGCCAGCGTGGGAACCAGTCTGAAAGCCCAGAATGCCGTACTTAACGCAAACAGTAAGGGATGCGAGAAATCTGCCAGATGGAATAAGCAATACACCAGCAAGCCTACCCACAACGCAGCCATGATGATGGGACCGGGTTTTTTGAATAATCGCTGACATTCCCACATCGCAGCAGCAAAAAAAGCGACAGCCATTACAGAAAATGCATAGAAATTGGCCGAATACAGTACTGGTAGCAAAATGGCCAACAGAACCAGAGCAGTCAGAACACGGGTTTTAAGCATTACTTGCTTTCTTGCTGGGCAGATTGTTCGGTTACTTGCGCACTGGTCCGTCCAAAGCGACGTTCGCGGTTTTGATAAGATGAAATGGACAAGTCCAGAGCAGCCGCGTCAAAATCAGGCCAGAACGTATCTGTAAAATACAACTCACTATACGCCAGTTGCCAGAGCAGGAAATTGGAAATGCGTGTCTCGCCGCCGGTACGGATAAACAAATCCGGTTCAGGCGCATAGGCCATAGACAGATAAGCGGCAAGCTGGTCTTCTGTCATTTCCTGATCAGCCTGCCCTGCTGCCACACGCTCTTTTTGCAAACGGTTCATGGCCTGCATGATGTCCCAGCGCCCGCCGTAATTGGCGCAAATGGTCACGGTCAAGCCTTGATTACTGGCAGTTTTTTGCTCTGCAGCAGCTATCATGCTTTGCAGTTGCGGGTCAAAGCGCGTGAGGTCGCCAACCACTTTCAGACGTATATTATTAGCGTGCATTTTCGCCACTTCTTTTTCAAGAGCGGTCACAAACAAACGCATTAATAATGACACCTCTTCGGCAGGGCGACGCCAGTTTTCTGAGCTGAATGCGAAAAAGGTCAGGTAAGAAATACCGCGGCGGGCACAGGCTTCAACGATGCCCCTGACCGCCTCAACGCCCTTTACATGCCCGGCGACACGCGGCAAAAAACGCTTAGTTGCCCAGCGCCCGTTGCCGTCCATGATAATTGCGATATGTTTAGGAATTGCGCCAACTGCCGGAATTTCCTTGGTGGAACTTGTATGGGTCATGTAAATCCAGAATGTGTTGATACGCGGGCGACGACTTATACTGTCAACACTTCTTTTTCTTTGTCAGCCAGGAGCTTGTCCACTTCGGCAACAAACTTGTCTGTCAATTTCTGGATGTCATCTTGGGCACGACGCTCATCATCTTCCGAGCATTCTTTTTCTTTCAGTAACTTTTTCAGCGACTCATTAGAATCACGACGGATGTTGCGTATCGCGATCTTGGCGCTCTCGCCTTCAGTCTTGACCAGTTTGACCATTTCCTTGCGGCGCTCTTCTGTCAGCGGCGGAGTTGGCACACGAATCAACTCACCCTGAGATGACGGGTTCAAACCCAGATCAGCATCACGGATGGCTTTTTCAATAGCGTTCAACATCTTCTTTTCCCAAGGCTGCACGCCAATCGTGCGGGCATCGATCAAAGTAACGTTGGCAACCTGGGTGATGTGGGTAGGTGTACCGTAATAATCAACCTGGACATGATCCAGAATGCCGGTGTGGGCACGGCCAGTACGTACTTTAGACAAATCTGCCTTTAAAGTCTCGATAGACTTTTGCATACGCTGGTCAGAACTTTTTTTAATATCTGCTACGCTCATAGCGCTCTCCTGTACATCTGGGCACGAGCGACGGGTCTTGCCGCGCTCCTTGCCGAATTAATATGAAACAATCCAAAGTGCAGGATTATACGTGCACTAAGGTGCCTTCGTCTGCCCCCAGGATGACATTCTTCAATGCACCTGGTTTAATTATGGAAAATACCTTGATAGGCAGTTTCTGGTCGCGGCAAAGAGCAAAGGCAGTTGCATCCATGACTTGCAGGTGACGAGCAATGGCCTCATCAAAAGAAATCGTTGTATAACGTGTCGCTGTGGCATCTTTTTTAGGATCAGCGGTATAAACGCCATCAACCTTGGTCGCTTTCAGGACGATTTCAGCGCCAATTTCAGAACCGCGCAAAGCAGCGGCTGTGTCGGTAGTAAAAAAGGGATTACCGGTACCTGCAGCAAATACAATGACTTTACCCTCTTCCAGATATTGCAAGGCTTTAGGACGCACATAAGGCTCAACGACCTGGTCAATGGCGATTGCTGACATGACACGTGAAGTCAAACCGACCTGACGCATCGCATCCGATAATGCCAAAGCATTCATGACCGTGGCCAGCATACCCATATAGTCAGCAGTAGCCCTGTCCATGCCTTGCGCTCCAGGTGCCACGCCACGGAAGATGTTACCGCCACCGATAACGATGGCCAGCTCTACACCCATTCTTGATACTTCGGCCACATCGGCCACCATGCGCTCTATCGTCGCACGGTTAATGCCAAACGGATCATCGCCCATCAGGGCTTCGCCAGAGAGCTTCAAGAGCACACGCTTGTAAGCAGGTTTTGTCATGATAGGACTCCTTCTGGTAGTTTAAATAGTTTTAAAAAATGCATACTGGATGAAGCAGCCTGGATAAGGCACCTCAATGACCATTTGATTTGTAAACTAGCCCGGTCAGGCAATACACAAAGCAAATGGAGCACCATCCGCTCATATTTACACCTGAATACACAAATTTGATGCTCAGACACAAATACTTACAATCGCTGGATTTAAAAAAACGGGCCTTTCGGCCCGTTTTTTTATTTCGCCAATTACGCTTGTTTTGCTGCGGCCACTTGCGCGGCCACTTCTGCGGCGAAGTCATCTTGCTTCTTCTCAATGCCTTCACCAACGACGAACATGGTGAATGCCTTGACAGTTGTATTAACAGATTTCAACATCTGCTCAACTGTTTGCTTGTCGTTCTTAACGAATGTTTGATTCAGCAAGGAAACTTCTTTCAGGAATTTCTGTACGGAACCTTCAACCATTTTTTCAGCGATATCTGCTGGCTTGCCAGATTCTGCTGCTTTCAAAGCTGCTACAGAGCGCTCTTTTTCGATCAACTCAGCAGGAACCTGATCAGAAGACAGGGATACTGGTTTCATCGCAGCGATATGCATCGCTACGTCTTTACCAACTTGCTCATCCGCACCGTCAAATTCAACAACCACACCGATACGTGTACCGTGCAGGTAAGAAACCAGTTTAGCCGTTGTATCAAAACGGACAAAGCGACGGAAAGACATGTTTTCGCCGATTTTACCAACCAGTGCTGCGCGCACTTCTTCAACTGTTTTGCCGTCCAGTGGCAACGCACCCAAAGCTGCGATGTCAGCAGGGTTATGCTCAGCGATCAATTTTGCACAAGTATTTGCCAGCGCCAGGAAATCATCATTCTTGGTCACGAAGTCTGTTTCGCAGTTAACTTCGATCAGGGAACCAACATTGCCAGCGATGTGAGATGCGACAACACCTTCTGCAGTAATACGGGAAGATGCTTTGGAAGCTTTGCTACCCAGTTTTACACGCAGAATTTCTTCCGCACGGTCCATATCGCCTTCTGCTTCTGTCAGCGCTTTTTTGCATTCCATCATTGGCGCATCTGTTTTTGCGCGCAGTGCACCTACCAAAGCTGCTGTAATCGCCGCCATGTCATTCTCCTAGTTCAATGGTGTTTAAAGAAACACCGATATCAAATTTTGTTTAAAAAAAAGGGCGAACGACTGTTGCCCCATTTTTTGTTTCAAGCCGCCACAGCAGCTTGAAACCATGTGCCAGAACAGGCTATTAAGCTTGCTCTACTTCTACAAACTCATCAGAACCTGGCTTAACAGCTTCCAAAACTTCGTTCACTGCGTTTGCACGGCCTTCCAGGATGGAGTCGGCAACACCGCGAGCATACAAAGCGATTGCTTTGGAGGAGTCATCATTACCAGGGATGATGTATGCAACACCTTCTGGGGAGTGGTTAGTATCAACCACGCCGATAACCGGGATACCCAGTTTCGCAGCTTCAGTGATTGCACCTTTGTGGTAACCAACGTCAACCACGAAAATTGCATCAGGAACGCCGCCCATATCCTTGATACCACCGATGGATTTTTGCAGCTTGATCATTTCGCGCTGGAACATCAGAGCTTCTTTTTTGGACAGTTTCTCAACGGAGCCGTCTTCGATGGAAGCTTCCATGTCTTTCAGGCGCTTGATAGATGTTTTGACTGTTTTGAAGTTAGTCAACATACCACCCAACCAGCGCTGATCAACGAAAGGCATGCCAGCACGTTGTGCTTCTGCTGCGATGATGTCACGGGATTGACGCTTAGTGCCAACCATCAACACTGTGCCGCGATTGGAAGACAATTGACGGATGTACTTCATCGCGTCCTGGTACATTGCCAGGGTTTTTTCCAAGTTGACGATATGAATCTTGTTGCGATGGCCGAAGATGTACGGTGCCATTTTTGGATTCCAAAAACGGGTTTGGTGACCAAAGTGCACACCAGCTTCCAGCATTTCACGCATTGTTACAGACATAATAACTCCAGGGTTAGGTCTTGAATCCAGCCAGTGATCTGAGCGGCTTAATAGTTGCAATAGCTACCTTAATAACTATCAAAACCAAGCGCTGCAAGACACCCTTTTCGACCGGATTCGATTGATAAAATATAAATTAGCAAGTACCGCATTTCTATACATCTACAAGCTAACCATCTATTCTACTATGAAAACAGTATTTTCCTCAAGTGCTGAGATTAAGAAGTCAGTGCAGGAGCGCTGTCAGGGCAATACGGTACGGCCTTTCATAGACTATAATTCCGGTTCTGCAACACTTTCGCAATTTTACTCAGATCAAGACTTTAGCTGGTAAGCGAACCTGGCCGCCAGGCAAAAATGTCGGGCCATGTCATGTATTCGCTATGCAAGTCTTGGCAAACGACAAGAAAACGTATGGAAGCTATCACTATAAAGACGCCGGAAGATATCGCCGGCATGCGCATTGCCGGTAAATTGGCCTCGGAAGTCCTCGATTACATCACGCCTTTTGTCAAAATTGGTATAACGACTGGTGAACTTGACCGTTTGTGTCATGAATTCATGACTAATGTGCAAGGCACCATCCCTGCTCCATTGAATTATTGCCCACCGGGTTACACGCCTTATCCAAAAGCCATTTGCACATCAGTGAATGATGTTATTTGCCACGGCATACCTGGAGACAAGGTCTTGAAAGATGGCGACTCAGTCAATCTGGATATTACCGTCATCAAAAATGGTTACCATGGTGACACCAGCCGTATGTTCTTGCTGGGTGAACCGTCCATACTATCCAAACGCCTGAATGCGATTACTTATGAATGCATGTGGTTGGGTATCGATAAAATCAAACCTGGCGCGCATCTTGGCGACATAGGCCATGTTATTCAGCAGCACGCTGAACGTGCAGGCTACAGCATCGTTCGTGAATTTTGCGGCCATGGCATAGGCAAAATTTTCCATGAAGCACCACAAGTTATGCATTACGGTAAACCTGGCACTATGGAGAAGCTGTTGCCTGGGATGATTTTCACGGTAGAACCCATGGTTAACGCTGGCCGCCGTGATATCAAGGAAATGCCTGACGGCTGGACCATCAAAACCAAGGACCGCAGCCTGTCGGCCCAGTGGGAGCATACTGTCCTGGTAACGGAAACCGGTTATGAAGTGCTGACATTGTCGGCAGGCTACCCGCCTATCCCGGATTTCATCAAACTCGCTTAAGACCCTGGTCACATGCAGACACCGGCACTCTCTTTCAAGGAAGAATTGAAATCAGCGCAACTGATCGTCATTAATGCGTTCAAGGAAAATCATAAGGCAGAACAATTGCTACATGATTTGTGCCGCAATGTCGATCAGCAACTCAGCAAAATCTGGCGTCATTTTGAATTTCCGAAAGAAGCGGCACTGGTCGCTGTTGGCGGTTATGGTCGTGGCGAATTATTCCCCTATTCCGACGTTGATGTGCTGATTTTGTTACAGCAAAGGCCGGATGCTGTCTTGCGTGAAAAATTGGAAAAACTGGTGCAACTCTTCTGGGACATCGGTCTGGATATTGGTCACAGCATACGCACAATAGATGAATGCCTGCAAGAATCCGCTGCCGACATCACCGTACAAACCAGCCTGCTGGAAGCACGTCTGGTAACAGGTAGCCGCAAATTGTTCAAGGAAATGCAGCAGCAATATGCGGAAGCCATGCAGCCGCAAAAATTTTTCCAGGAAAAGCTCCTGGAGCTGCAACAGCGCCACGTCAAATATGAAGACACGCCCTATAGTCTGGAACCTAATTGCAAAGAAAGCCCGGGCGGGCTCAGGGATTTGCAAGTCATACTCTGGGTGGCTAAAGCTGCTAATCTGGGTAACTCATGGCGTGAACTGGCTGAGCGTGGCCTGATAACAGATGTCGAAGCCCGTCAGTTAAAACGCAATGAGCGTGCTTTTAAAGACATACGCATACGACTGCATATCCATGCAGGCCGCCGTGAAGATCGCCTCATTTTTGATGTACAGACACCGATAGCAGAAACCTTTGGATTCAAGACTACAGAATCCAGACGTGCCAGCGAATACCTGATGCAACGCTATTACTGGGCTGCCAAGGCTGTTACGCAACTCAATACTATATTGCTACAAAATATTGAAGCAGTATTATTTCCACAGCCCTCGGTACCACGGCCCATCAATGAGCATTTCAATGAGGTGAACGGCTTCATCGATATCGCCAGAGATGATACCTTTGAAGCAAATCCATCGACCATACTGGAAGTTTTTCTAGTCATGGCCAGACACACCGAACTCAAAGGCATGACGGCCAGGACGTTGCGTGCCCTCTGGCATGCGCGGCTGTTGATTGATGCTGAATTTCGCCATGACATCTTCAATCGCTCTCTATTTCTGCAAATTCTGCAATCGCCGCAAGGGATCACCCATGCGTTGCGCCGCATGAATCAAATGAGCATACTGGGTCGCTACCTGCCGAATTTCCGTCGCATCATAGGACAGATGCAACATGATCTGTTTCATGCCTACACAGTAGATCAGCACATCCTCATGGTCGTGCGCAACCTGCGCCGCTTCACCATGCCCGAGCATGCGCATGAATACTCATTTTGCAGCCAGTTGATGGCGAATTTTAATCAACCCTGGGTTTTGTATATCGCAGCTTTATTTCACGATATCGCCAAGGGGCGCGGTGGCGACCATTCACTGCTGGGCATGGCAGATGCCAAGAAATTCTGCTACGACCATGGCCTGAGCAAGGTCAATACCGAATTGATTATCTTTTTGGTAGAAAAACACCTGACCATGTCGCATGTGGCACAAAAACAGGATTTATCTGATCCTGATGTAGTGCAAAATTTCGCCAATCTGGTCAAGGACGAACGTCATTTGACGGCCCTGTATTTGCTGACAGTATCTGATATTCGTGGCACCAGCCCCAAAGTCTGGAATGCCTGGAAAGGCAAGCTGCTGGAAGACTTATACCGCATGACCTTACGCGTGCTGGGTGGCGAAACACCAAGCAAGGACAGGGAGTTAAAGAATCGTCAGGAAGAAGCGCTGAAAGCCTTGCGCCTGTATGGTCTGGCACCTGATGCGCATGAAAAATTCTGGCAGCAACTTGATGTCGCATACTTTCTGCGCCATGACGCATCTGATATCGCCTGGCAAACACGTGCCTTGCATGACCGCATAGATAGCCAGATACCAGTGGTGAAATGCCGGCTATCGCCCATAGGTGAAGGTTTGCAGATTACAGTCTACGTCAAAGATCAGCCCGACTTGTTTGCACGCATCTGTAATTATTTTGACGGCAAGAATTTTGGCATTCTCGATGCAAAAATTCACACCAGCAAAAATGGTTACGCTCTCGATACTTTTCTGGTGATAGAACCTGCTTTTGCCAATAATTACCGTGACATCATTAATTTGATAGAGCACGAACTGACAGAAATTCTGACTCGTCAGACACCATTGTCACCACCAAACCGTGGACGTTTGTCACGGATGTCGCGCACCTTCCCTATCGTGCCTACGGTGGATTTACGGCCAGATGATCGTGGTCAGTATTATTTACTGTCCATCTCTGCCAATGACAGAAATGGCTTGTTGTATGCGGTGGCAAATATACTGACCAAGTATAAAATCAATTTACATACAGCCAAAATCATGACTCTGGGAGAAAGAGTGGAAGACGTTTTCATTGTTGATGGCCAGGCCCTGCAAGGTGCCCGCAGCCAGATACAGTTTGAAACTGACTTGCTGGATGCCCTAAGAATTTAAGCTCTATCGAACGCAGTACCGCAACCGAATAATCAAAACCCTTGCCTGATTCGCAACAAGCCCCAGGCAAGCCTACTCTAAAAGCATCATGACTGAACTTGTACGACTCTCCAAACGCATGTCCGAACTTGGCCTTTGCTCCCGCCGTGAGGCCGATGAATGGATAGCGCGCGGCTGGGTCAGAGTTGACGGCAAAGTCATCTCGGAACTGGGTAGCAAAGTACTACCCCATCAAAAAGTAACAGTGGAAAGGCAGGCTGCCGCCGAGCAATCGAAACGCGTCACTGTCCTTATCAACAAACCGGTAGGCTATGTCAGCGGTCAGGCTGAAGATGGCTACACGCCAGCAATCGCCCTGATCAAGCCAGAAAACCGCTGGACAGAAGATGAAGTCGATACCCAGTTCCACCCTACTCAATTGCGTAGTCTGGTACCGGCTGGCCGCCTGGATATCGATTCAGTCGGTTTGCTGGTATTGACCCAGGATGGTCGTATCGCCAAGCATTTGATAGGCGAAACCACGGTGGTGGAAAAGGAATATCTGGTACGGGTGCAATACGGTAAACCTGGGCGTTTGCCAGATGCAGATCTGCGGCGCCTGAATCATGGCCTGTCACTGGACGGCAAGAAACTGCTACCCGCCAAAGTCACCTGGCAGAATGAAGACCAGTTGAATTTCATCCTGCGCGAAGGCAAGAAGCGCCAGATCAGGCGCATGTGTGAAATGGTAGGCTTGAAAGTCATAGGTCTGAAACGTGTACGCATAGGTAAGATCAAACTAGGTAAATTGCCAGAAGGTCAGTGGCGCTATCTGCGTGAAGACGAGCAGTTCTAATTTACATCTTAAAAAAACAAAAGGGGCAAGAACCAACATTCTTGCCCCTTTTGTTTTGAAATCAATAACTCAATCGTCGTCGTTAGGGTCAAGTTCCGGGAACAAGACTTCAGTAAAACCAAATTGTGTCAGATCGCGTATGCGCATGGGATACAAAATGCCATTCAGATGATCGCACTCATGTTGCACGACGCGGGCATGGAAGCCATCTACGTCACGTGAAATTCGTGTGCCGAACTGATCAAAGCCTTCATACCGCAGAGCACTCCAGCGCGGCACCAGGCCTCGCATGCCTGGCACAGACAAACAGCCTTCCCATGCGTCATCAGTCTCTTCAGACAAGGGTGTCAGTACAGGATTGATGAGCACTGTCTCAGGCACAACAGGTGCATCAGGGTAACGTGGATTATTTTTGAAACCAAAAATCACCAGTTGTAAATTCACACCAATTTGCGGCGCTGCCAAACCAGCGCCATTGGCAGCAATCATGGTCTCGAACATATCCTTGATGAGCTCATGCAATTCTGGCGTATCAAACGCAGTGACTTGCTCAGCAACTCTTAATAGTCGGGCATCGCCCATTTTCAGGATAGGATGAATCATGGTGCACCAGATGTTTAATGAATGTAATAAATGATTTTCATATAAATACGGCCAGATTCTGTCTGGCCGTATTTTAGTATTACTTATTTCAGGGACTGCAGATATTCAGAGAACTCTGCGCTGGTTTCTTTATGCTTCAAACCCAGGGCAACACTGGCCTTCAGATAACCCAGTTTGGAGCCGCAGTCATAACGCGTTGCATTGGGACGGAAGGCATAGACAGGAAAGTCCTTCAGCATGGCCGCAATGCCGTCAGTCAATTGAATCTCACCACCAGAGCCTTTACCCAGAGTTTCCAGATAAGAGAAAATGCGACCAGACAAAATATAGCGGCCAACTACCGCCAGAGTCGACGGGGCAACGTCAGGCATAGGCTTTTCTACTATACCCTGCACTCTTTCCAGGCTATCAGTGTAAGGTGTACCACTGACGATACCGTATTGACGGGTAAATTCACGCGGCACGTTTTGTACAGCAATAATGCTGCCACCTTCTGCTTCATACTGACGCGCCATCTGCGCCATGACAGAAGGTTGACCAACATCCGCATCCATCAAATCATCCGCCAGCAAGACCGCAAAAGGATCGTCGCCAATTACTGGACGCGCGCACAATACCGCATGGCCCAAACCCAGAGCTGCTGTCTGGCGGATATAAATGCAGTTGATGTTCTTGGGAATAACGTTCCTGACCAGATCCAGCAAGGCTTCTTTGCCCGCTGCTTCCAGTTCGCTTTCCAGTTCATAAGCCTTATCGAAATGATCTTCGATCGCCCGCTTGTTTCTACCCGTGATAAATACCATCTCTGTAATGCCAGCCTCAACCGCTTCTTCAACCGCGTATTGGATCAAAGGCTTATCTACAATGGGCAGCATCTCTTTTGGTTGCGCTTTCGTCGCAGGCAAGAAGCGACTACCCAAACCAGCCACGGGAAATACGGCTTTTTTAATTTTTCTCATTTCAGCTCCTGGAACAAAGTTGAAGCAATTCTGCTTCTGTCAATATAGTTAAACCCAATTCTTGCGCTTTTACCAGCTTGCTTCCCGCATCATCGCCAGCAACCAGATAACTGGTTTTTTTTGATACTGAGCCTGAAACCTTGCCGCCCGCTTTTTCTATGATCTCTGTCGCCTGATCACGACTCAGTGTAGGCAACGTACCTGTCAATACCAGCGTCTTGCCAGCCAATACCTGCTCACCTTTTTCCTGGACTTCTATCTCAGGCCAATGTATGCCGGACGCCAGCAATTGCTCCACCAACTCCACATTAAGCGGATCAGAAAAAAAGCGGAGTATCGATTTGGCAACCACAGGACCGACATCCGATACTTCCAGCAACTGCTCTTCCGTCGCTTTCATTAATGCATCCGTATTACCAAAATGTGCAGCGAGATCTTTTGCCGTAGATTCACCAACATGGCGTATCCCCAGCGCATAGATAAAACGCGGGAAACTGGTCAGCTTCGATGTTTCCAGCGCACTCAATACATTTTGCGCAGATTTCTCTGCCATGCGGTCCAGCTCAACCAACGCGCGCAGACCAAGCTTATACAAATCTGCAGCAGTTGTAACGACATTCTTGTCGACCAACTGATCAATGAGCTGCTCTCCTACACCATCAATATTCATTGCCTTACGTGAAGCAAAGTGCGACAAGCCACCCTTGCGTTGTGCAGTACATTTTATCCAGCCACCGCTGCAACGGGCAATCGCTTCATCTTCCGGCTTTTGTATGGGCGAGCCACAAATCGGACACTCCACCGGCATGACAAACTGGCGCGAATCTGCCGGACGTTTTTCCAATATGCTGGCAACGACCTCAGGTATGACATCACCTGCGCGGCGTACAGAAACCGTGTCGCCTATACGTATATCCTTGCGCTGTATCTCCTCTTCATTGTGTAAGGTGGCGTTGGTTACAGTCACACCACCAACAAAGACAGGGGCCAGCCTGGCCACAGGTGTGATCGCACCTGTTCTACCGACCTGCACCTCTATATCCAATATCGTTGTCTCTATAATTTCGGCAGGGAATTTATGAGCAATAGCAAACCTTGGCTCTCGATCTCTAAAGCCAAGTTGGTGTTGCAAGGAAAAATCATTTAATTTATAAACTAATCCATCAATTTCGAAGTCAAGACTATCTCTTTTCAACTCAATTTCTTTGTAGAAATTCAATAAAGCCAAAGCACCATTTACAATTTTTCTAGAATTGCATACTGGTATGCGCATTTCTTGATACCATTTCAGTAGTTCATCGTGCGTTTTTGGCGCGTACTCATCCTCTAATAGTCCTACGCCGTATGCAAAAAATTTCAGATTCCGTTGAGCAGTAATTTTTGAGTCTAACTGACGCAAACTTCCAGCGGCAGCATTGCGTGGGTTTACAAATTCTTTTGATTGCGAATCGCGTTGTTTTTGATTCAATCTCTCAAAATCTGCCTTAAACATTACGACCTCCCCCCTAACTTCTAATACTTTCGGGGGGAAAAAATGCTCCAATTGAAGCGGTATGGTTCTGATCGTTCTAATATTCTCCGTTACATCTTCCCCAATTTCACCGTCTCCTCTAGTCGATGCTTGTACTAGTATTCCATCTTCGTAACGTAAATTCACTGCTAACCCATCAAATTTCAAATCTGCCGCGAATTGAAATGTCGATACATCCCCCAGCTCTTTTTGAATGTTTTTTACCCAATTTTTAAGCTGGTCATCAGTTTGAGCCTTTCCCAAAGACAGCATTGGAATGGAGTGTTTTACTTGTGAAAATGCTGCCAAAGGCACCCCACCAACCCGACGTGTAGGTGAGTCAAGAGTTCTTAAATCAGGGTATTCAAACTCTATTTTTTGCAACTCATCAAAGAGTTTGTCATACTCAAAATCTGGAATGATAGGATTATCTAATACGTAGTAAGCATACCCGTGACGATTTAATTCAGTTCGAAGATACTTTGCGCGAGAACTGGGATCAACTGAATTTGAGACGCTCTCGTTGCTAGGTAAAAAATTCAACATATAATTTCAACTAAATAATCGCTGGGCACGCAAAGAGCCAGCAGGAATCTGCGCCTCTGCCATTGCGGCATAAAATTCATGGACCTGGCCGGATATCTCATCCAGCGCCAGTTTGGAAATAGGCTGATTGCCATCATCCACGACTGTAC
Source organism: Undibacterium sp. GW821-FHT07F11 (assembly GCF_059418665.1). Lineage (NCBI taxonomy): Bacteria > Pseudomonadati > Pseudomonadota > Betaproteobacteria > Burkholderiales > Oxalobacteraceae > Undibacterium > Undibacterium sp. GW821-FHT07F11. Next base: position 150,632 of record NZ_JBWKQH010000003.1, on the reverse strand, counting down.
CGCCCAGACGCGTCGCCAAAGAGCGGGCGCAAGCTGCCATGGCACCAAAGCCATCACGAGCAGGGGCAACGCAGGGTACATCCAGTAACAGCGTCAGACGCGAAGTCATGGTTTCACTGACGCTGACATTGGTCGATAAGGTGAACAGGCTGCCGCCGTCACCATCAGGCATCATCAAACGACCGTCAGGGCGCTGATCAAAACCCATTTTCTCCAATGCTGCCAGCAAAGTATTCAAGGCCCATGGCGCACCATTGGCAGCGATATTCACACTCAGTTGGGCATCATGTTCAGCGACGAATTGATGCAATTCGCGGGCATTGACCATGACTTTGTTCATGTCTGGAATATCTGGATGTGCGCTGAGATTGTCAGCAATCGCCCGCAATTTCATGATGAATTCAGAATATTCCAATTCATTCAAAGGGCCATTGCGGCTGACCATTTGCACGCCGGCAAACAGACAGGTATAAGCCCCGCCAACGGCAATCACATCGCGCTCGCCGCTATGGCTTTGGCCTATGAAATGCACAGGTTTTTTGCCTACATACTTAAGATCAGCAATTTCTGCCAATATTTTTTCGCCACGTACAGGTGTTTCAAATTCCAATGGAATTACGCAATCGATTAATTCATCAACTGGCAATTCTTTATCCTGAACAGCTACCGGGGCTTCCATTTCAGTGGCAACATCTGCGTGCATGGGTGCATGGTGTTGTGGCACATCGTCGACTGGCTGCACATCACCATCCAGGCTAGGCTCATGCCGGACTATGGACTCCACGGGCGCATCAGGATTCATGAGGACATCATCATGTCCATCGCCAAACGCATTTTCAACGGTTTTCTTGGCTTTGTATTCTTGCCATTTATTAAAAATAAGGACGCCTACCACCAGCGTTCCACCTATCGCTAACAAACTTATTTGTAGATCTGTCATGCTGCTTGAACCTCAGTAGCAAAATTGACGGCAGATTCCATATCTACCGCCACGATTCGTGAAACCCCCTGTTCTTGCATGGTGACACCAATCAATTGTTGTGCCATTTCCATCGCAATCTTGTTATGGGAGATAAATAAAAATTGTGTGTTTGACGACATGCGTTTCACCATATTACAGAAACGCTCGGTATTTGAATCATCCAGCGGTGCATCAACCTCATCAAGCAAGCAGAAAGGTGCAGGATTCAGCTGGAACATCGAGAATACCAGCGCAGTTGCTGTCAGGGCTTTTTCACCACCAGACAGCAAATGAATGGTCGCATTCTTTTTGCCAGGTGGCTGCGCCATGACTTGCACGCCAGAATCGAGGATTTCGTCGCCGGTCATGATCAGTTTTGCCTGACCACCGCCGAATAAAATTGGGAAAAGCTCAGCGAAATGATGGTTCACCTTGTCAAAGGTATCCTGCAACAAGTCGCGTGTTTCAATATCAATCTTGTGGATGGCATCTTGCAAGGTTGTGATCGCCTCAGTCAAGTCAGCATGCTGGGCATCCAGGAAAGTCTTGCGTTCAGTTGCTTGCGCCAGCTCATCTAGAGCAGCCATATTCACCGCACCTAGCGCTGCAATCGCATTGGTCAGACGGGTAACTTCACCCTGCAAATAAGATGGTTTGAGATCATCATGCAGTTTTTGCGCCAGGGCTTCCTCATCAACTTCAAAATTACGCAATTGCTCCGAGAACTGTTCCTGGCTCAGACGCGCAGCCTGTTCTTTCAATTGCAACTCAACGATACGGTCACGTTGCGGTTGCAGGCTGCGTTCCACCTGCATTTTGGATTCTTCGTGATGGCGTAATTGTTGCGTCAGTTGATCCAGTTCATGACGGGCATTTGCCAGCGCCACTTCCTGAGAACTACGTCTGTCCAGCAAATCTTGCAAACCGGCTTGCGCAGTCTGGTCATCCATGGATTCCAGCTCAAGCTGTCCCTGCTGCATGCTGGCGAATAATTGCGCTGATTGCTCCAGCGCAGTCGCAATGCTGCGGCGCAATTCTTCCATCTTGCTGCGATGGGATTTTTCTGCAAAAGCTGCTTCCTGAGCGGCCAGTTCCAGATCGCGCAGACGCTGTCTGGCTTCATTCAATTGCTGTTCTTTTTCCAGATAAGCGGTCTGGCCTTCTTCATGGGTTTCCTGCAGTTCCGCCAGGTCCATGTCCAGTTGCTCAAATTTTTGCTCGGACTCTGCCCTGATTTGCTGTTGCTCACTCTCTTGCGAAGCAATTTCTGCCAGATCACTGCCTATCTGCGTGCTGCGCTGATTAAAGCGCTCCTGCACTTCAGACAATTTCATGAATTCAATTTGCAGACTGTGCGTAGTCTGTGTCAGGCTGCCCACGCGCTGGCGCAAGTCTTGTAATTGCTGTGTGGCCTGAGTGTAAGCAGATTCTGAGCGTACAGCGCGGGTCTTGGATTCGTCCGCCAGCATATGCTTGGCGCGGCATTGCTTGGTGATGTTTTCTATCTCTTGCTGGCGGCCAAGTACACCATCCTGCTCGGAATCGGAGGCGTAAAAACGCACACTTGAGCGGGCAATCACATGGCCTTGCTTGGTGATAAAACAGGCACCGGCTGGCAATTTAACCCTGTCCATGAAGGCAGAAGTAATATCGTCAGCGATATAAACCTGATGCAACCAGTCCTGCATCAAACCACGCAAACCTGCATCATTGAGTTGCAGTAAATCGATGAAAGGTTTGAAGCCAGCCAGAGGTGTGACAGCTTCTGCTACGATAGTGGGCGCACAAACAGCCAACTTGGCAGGTGGCGCATCACCAAAAAAAGCCTTAGCCCAGTCCAGGTTCGACATTTCCAGCGCTGCGGTACGTTCACGCAAGATAGATTCCAGCGCGGTTTCCCAACCAGCTTCGATATGCAGTTTTTGCCAGATTTTTGGCAAACCACTCAATTCGTGCTTTTCCAGCCAGGGCTGTACTTTGCCCTGGCTTTGTACTTTTTCCTGTAATTGCTTCAGGGCCAGCAGACGTGCTTCCAGTTGCGCATATTCAGCGCTATCCTGGTTCACTTGCTGCTGCGCCTGTTTGCGCTCATCTTCCAGCAAAGGCAAGCGCTCTTGCGCTTCCTCCAGTTGCATGGTGAGTTCTTCCAGCACCTGCTTTTTCTCTTCCAACTGCGTGGACAAATTATCCAGATGCGTCGTATCCGGCAATACCAGACCCTGCTTCTCCTGCATCAGGCGTTCACGTCTGGATGCCAGAGTGTTCAGGATATTCGAGGCATTGCGCTGATGGGCAGATTCCAGCTCTATCTGCTGCTGCATCTGCATGATTTTGGCGCGTGATTCTGTCGTCTTCAGTTGAGACTCACGCCATATTTGCTCCATCGCGGGCAGTTTGTCTTGCTGTTGCTGGCTGACTTCCAGTGCCTGCTCGGCGCGCATGGCCAGTTCCTCGACATGGATTTCGCCTTCAGACAAATCATCCTGGAATTGCCGACTCTGATTTTGCCATTGATCGCGCTGTGCAGTCAGTGACTGCAATTGCGATTGCAAACGGCTGCGTGATTCGATGACAAATTTGATTTGTGCTTCCAGGCTGCCAATCTCAGCGTTGGTCTGGTACAAATGACCTTGCGCCTGATGCATGCGGTCGCCGACTGCATAGTGGGCCTGACGCATTTGCTCCAGCTCCAGCTCGACATGGCGCAGCTTGGCTGTTTGCTCTTCGAGGTCGGTTTGGGTCTTTTCTATTTCGGCAAAATGCTTTTTTTGTTCGTTTTCCGCTTCTTTTTTACGCAGCAACCACAACAGTTTTTGCTTTTCTTCCTGGTCAGTCTGCAATTCGCGGAATTTATTGGCAACTACGGCTTGTGCACCCAGCCTGTCAAGGTTGTTATTCAGCTCGCGCAGGATGTCTTCAACACGTACCAGGTTTTCATGGGTGTCGTGGATGCGGTTTTCTGTCTCGCGGCGGCGCTCCTTGTAGCGGGAAACACCGGCAGCTTCTTCGAGAAAAATCCTTAATTCTTCCGGACGGGCTTCAATGATGCGTGAAATCATACCCTGACCGATAATCGCGTAAGCACGCGGACCCAGGCCTGTACCGAGGAAGATGTCCTGAATATCACGGCGGCGCACTGGCTGACCGTTGATGTAGTACGTAGACGTGCCATCACGCGTCAAGGTACGCTTGACGGCGATTTCACCGTATTGGCTCCATTGACCGGCAGCTTTACCCATGCTGTTATCAAAAACCAGCTCGACTGATGAACGACCAGCGGGTTTGCGGTGGGTAGAACCGTTAAAGATAACGTCCTGCATGGATTCGCCACGCAGCTCAGAGGCTTTGGATTCACCCAAAACCCAGCGCACAGCGTCAATAATATTGGACTTGCCGCAACCATTAGGGCCGACAACACCAACCAGTTGGCCAGGAACCTGAAAATGGGTGGGATCTACAAAAGATTTAAATCCCGCTAATTTAATAGAAGTTAATCGCACTTTATATAATTTTATTATCTTTTGCAGTCAAATCTACCGCGTATCGTATATATGCCAAGGCCATCAATGCCAGCCGCGTTCCTGTATCGCTGCATCATACCATCGTAAGAGCAAAATTTTCAGTTTTCAAACTTATGACACAATTTACATATTAATCAGTATTTCACGCAAGTACAGGTGAAAGCCTTTCTCTATAGAATCCTCAGGACGCTATAATACGGATTGCAAATAAGAAGTAACAAGCACAAGCAGACCAAATAAAATGCCGGAATACGGCCAGCAGGCCAGAGAAATTGGCTAAAAATCTGTTTGGCATCGACAACAATTCGAAAAAATGACATTTAATCCTTATCTCAGTAAGTTGCAGCCGTATCCGTTCGAGAAACTGAAACGCCTGTTCGCCGATGTTGTACCGAATGCCAAGTTTCCAGCCATTAGTCTGGGCATAGGCGAACCCAAGCACCCTACTCCCGCTTTGATCAAGGATGCCATCGTCAACAATATGGCAGGCTTGGCCAGTTACCCATCCACCGCTGGCTCGGATGCCTTGCGTAACTCCATTTCTGCCTGGCTGGGAAGCCGTTACAGCATACCTCCATTGGATGCTGCGACTCAGGTTTTGCCTGTCATCGGTTCACGCGAAGCCTTGTTCGCCCTGGCGCAAACCGTCATCGACCCCAGTGCCTGCAAGAATGGGCTGCCATTAGTGGTATGCCCCAACCCGTTCTATCAGATTTACGAAGGTGCAGCGTATCTGGCCGGAGCTGAGCCCTATTTTGCCAATGCTGACCCTGAACGCAATTTTGCACCTGACTATAAGAGCATCCCTGAATCCGTCTGGCAACGCGTACAGCTGCTGTATATCTGCTCTCCCGGCAACCCCACTGGCGCAGTATTGAATCTGGATGACTGGAAAGAGTTATTTGCCTTGTCAGACCGTTATGGTTTTGTTATTGCTGCAGATGAATGCTATTCCGAGATCTATTTCAAAGCCGAAGCACCGCTGGGCAGTCTGCAAGCCGCACGTGAACTGGGCAGGAATGATTATCAACGCCTGATTACCTTGTCCAGCCTGTCAAAACGCTCGAATGTACCTGGCATGCGCTCCGGCTTCGTAGCCGGCGATGCGGAAATCATCAAGAAATTCCTGCTGTACCGGACTTATCATGGCAGTGCCATGAGCCCGAATATACAGGCTGCCTCAGTTGTGGCATGGAATGACGAAGTGCATGTGCAAGAAAATCGCGACAAGTACATACGCAAATTTGCCCAGATCACACCGATTTTGCAGGAAGTGCTGGACGTAAAACTGCCTGACGCTGCCTTTTACCTGTGGGCAAAAATTCCTGATGCCATGGGCTTATCAGATACGGAGTTCGCCCGCCGCCTGTACGAGGAATATAATGTAACAGTTCTGCCCGGTAGTTATCTGGCGCGTGAGGCTCATGGTATCAACCCTGGGCAAAACCGCATACGCATGGCCTTGGTGGCTGAGCCTGAAGAATGCCTGGAAGCGGCACAAAGGATAGTCAGCTTTTGCAAGAATTTTACTTCGGCAACAGTCTGATATTGTAGCCAAACAGTAGACACAAGATTATTTCGGTTTTTATTTTTTACATTTTCATTTGAAGACACTCAACATGACTCAACAATTACAGCAAATCATTGATCAAGCCTGGGAAGACCGCACAAATTTCTCACCAAAATCTGCGCCTGCAGAAATCCGCGAGGCAGTTGCCCATGTACTGAGTGAACTTGATGCCGGCACTCTGCGCGTTGCGCAAAAAATTGAGGGTAGCTGGCAAGTCAATCAATGGATCAAAAAAGCTGTATTGCTGTCTTTCCGTCTGGAAGACAATATCTGCATGCCTTCTGGTGATCATATGCAGTTCTTCGACAAAGTGCCAACCAAGTTCGCCACTTACACGGCAGAAGACTTCGTCAAAGGCGGCTTCCGCGTGGTGCCACCTGCAGTTGCACGCCGTGGCAGCTTTATCGCAAAAAACGTGGTGTTAATGCCTTCTTATGTCAATATCGGCGCTTATGTCGATGAAGGCGCGATGGTTGATACCTGGGCGACTGTCGGGTCTTGCGCACAAATTGGTAAAAACGTACATTTGTCTGGTGGCGTTGGCATCGGTGGCGTACTGGAGCCTATGCAAGCCAACCCGACCATCATTGAAGACAATTGCTTTATCGGTGCACGTTCAGAAATCGTTGAAGGTGTGATCGTTGAAGAAAATTCCGTCATTTCCATGGGCGTCTACATCGGTCAGTCCACCAAGATTTATGACCGCGCCACTGGCGAAGTTAGTTATGGCCGGGTACCTGCAGGTTCTGTTGTTGTTTCCGGTAATTTGCCATCTGCTGATGGCAAATACAGCCTGTATTGCGCAGTGATTGTGAAGCGCGTCGATGCACAGACACGCTCGAAAACCAGCATCAATGAATTGTTGCGTGGCGCTTGATTTAGTACTTTTTGCGTCGTTCTTGCATTATTCTTTTAATAATTAGCTCAGCTTAGGGAAACATCATGGCAGCGATGGAGAGGTTATTTCAACTGATGAAGGAAAAACAGGCTTCTGACATGTTTTTCGCGATGAATTCGCCCATACATTTGAAAATCAATGGCAATCTGCTCCCTATCAATCAGCAGAAGATGGACCAGGCAAACATTCTGTCGCTGCTCAGTGAGGTAGTAGAGTCTGAGCATATGGAGGAACTGGAAGAAAAAAACGAACTGAATATCGGTATCGGCGCACCAGGCATAGGTCGTTTCCGTCTGTCGGCCTTCCGTCAGCGTGGTTCCATATCTGCTGTCTTCCGTTATGTGCCTGGTGATATTCCCAAGCTTGACACCCTGCATTTGCCACCGGTACTGGCTGAGCTGATTATGGAAAAACGTGGTTTGATCTTGCTGGTCGGCTCGACCGGCTCAGGCAAGTCAACTACGATAGCATCCATGCTGGATCACAGGAATGAAGTCAAGACCGGCCATATCCTGACGCTGGAAGACCCGATAGAATTTTTGTTCCGCAGTAAAAAATCCATCGTTAACCAGCGTGAAATTGGCAGCGATTCTGAAAGTCTGAAAACGGCGCTGAAAAACTCCTTGCGTCAGGCACCAGACTGCATCCTGATTGGTGAGATTCGCGATCTGGAAACCATGATGGCAGCGATTGCCTATGCGCAATCCGGCCATCTGGTATTGGCGACCCTGCATGCGAATAATAGTTATCAGGCATTGAATCGCATCATCAGTTTCTTTCCTATGGAAACGCGTAGTGCATTGCTGCTGGATTTGTCGTCATCCATACGCGCGATTATCTCGCAGCGCTTGATACGCGCTAAAGATGGTGGTCGTGCCCCTGCAGTCGAGATCATGCTCAACACCCGCTATGTGGCTGAGTTGATAGAGCAAGGCGATATCTTCCAGATCAAGGAAGCTATCGAGAAAAGCTTGTCACCTGGTTCGCAAACCTTTGAGCGCGCCCTCATGCATTTGATCAGGGAAGGTTTGATCACGCAGGAGGAAGGCTTGGCCAATTCTGATTCTGCCAATAACTTGTTATGGCTGCTGAACAATGAAGCCGCAAGCGTTACAGCGCCTCAACCAGAGCCAGAGCCAGAAACCAAAGAAGAAGCTTCTTTCACAGAATTTACCCTGAACGTATAAAAGTATGACGCGAAGCATTACCCTGTTTGGCATTCCAAACTGTGACACCGTTAAAAAAGCCCGTACCTGGTTGCAAGAGCAGGAACTGGCTTTTGAATTTCATGATTTCAAAAAACAAGGCTTGAACCGCGCCACCATAGAAACATGGCTGGAGCATCAAGGCCTGGATGTGTTGATCAACCGCAAAGGCACCACCTGGCGGGCGCTTAGTGACGAAGAAAAATCCTCTGCCACAGATACTGAGCAAGCCATTGCACTCATGCTGGATAAACCATCTGTCATCAAACGCCCGGTATTGCTGATCAATAATGATGGCAAATCGCAAGTGAATGTCGGTTTTTCTGTGCCGCAATACCAGTCCATTTTCCATAAGTAAACATGAGCAAAACACTTGCCCTGACCGAACAGCTGATTGCGCTGGATTCGGTCACACCTGAAGACAAGGGTTGCCAAAACACCCTGATTGCCCTGCTGGAGCCTCTGGGCTTCCAATGCGAGACAATACAATCTGGTGACGTAACCAATCTATGGGCCAGACGTGGTCAGACCCAGCCTTTGCTTGTGTTTGCCGGTCATACTGATGTTGTACCTACTGGCCCTGTAGCGCAATGGCAGTCTGCGCCATTTACACCTACTCACAGAGATGGCAAGCTGTATGGTCGTGGTGCAGCCGACATGAAAACTTCGATTGCCGCTTTTGTGGTGGCGACAGAAGAATTCGTGGCTGCCCATCCAGGTCATAAAGGGTCCATTGGCTTCCTCATCACCAGTGATGAAGAAGGTCCGGCTACTGACGGCACAGTTGTCGTCTGCGAAAAGCTCAAGGCACGTGGCGAGCAGCTTGACTATTGCATTGTCGGCGAACCAACCTCTGTCGATAAACTGGGTGACACCATCAAGAATGGCCGTCGCGGCACCATGTCAGGCAAGCTGATAATCAAAGGTGTACAAGGCCATATCGCCTATCCGCAGCTGGCAAAAAACCCTATCCATCTGGCCGCCCCTGCCATGGCAGAACTGGTGGCTGAAGTCTGGGATGAAGGTAATGAGTATTACCTGCCAACATCCTGGCAAATGTCGAATATCCATGCCGGCACTGGTGCTTCCAACGTTATCCCTGGCGAAGCGGTTATCGATTTCAATTTCCGTTTTTCCACTGCCAGCACAGCCGAGGGCTTGCAACAGCGGGTGCATGCCATACTCGACAAGCATGGCCTGGAATATGATCTGAAATGGACAGTCGGTGGCCATCCTTTCCTGACCCCCAAAGGCAGCCTCAGCGATGCACTGGGTGATGCAATCCGTGCTGAAACTGGCATAGAAACCGAACTCTCCACTACCGGTGGCACATCTGATGGCCGTTTCATCGCCAAGATCTGCCCACAAGTGGTTGAATTTGGTCCGCCAAATGCCAGCATCCATAAAATTGACGAACACATAGAGCTGCAATACATAGACCCGCTCAAGAATATTTATCGCCGCACTCTGGAAAACCTGCTGACCTGATCAGCTCACCACTGGCCGATACGGAAACAATATGACTACACCCGCTACTACCTTTCTGACTCTGCGCGATCTGTTGCGCTATGCCGTCACCCGCTTCAATAAAGAAAAACTGTTCTTTGGCCATGGCAGTGCCAATGCGCTGGATGAGGCCGCTTATTTGCTGCTGCATACTCTGCATCTGCCACTGGACAAGATAGAACCATTCCTTGATGCGCATTTATTACCGTCAGAAATAGATGCCGTATTGCGCGTAATTGACAGACGTGCAGTCGACCGCGTGCCTGCATCCTACATTACAAATGAAGCCTGGCTCGGCACTTATAATTTCTACGTGGATGAACGTGTCATCGTGCCGCGCTCTTTCATCGCTGAACTGATACCCGAACATTTTTCACCATGGGTGACAGATCCAGAAGCTATCACTAACATCCTTGAACTGTGCACCGGCTCTGGCTGTCTGCCCATTATGCTGGCCGATATGTTCTTAGAGGCGCATGTGGATGCCGTTGATATTTCAAAAGATGCACTGGAAGTGGCCAGGCGGAATGTAGCAACCTATGAATTGCAGGACCGCATTACCCTGATCGAGTCTGACCTGTACAGCAATGTGCCGGACAAGAAATATGACCTGATCATCACCAACCCACCATATGTGAACTCCGGCTCCATGGCCAAACTGCCTAAGGAATACATGCACGAACCACAAATCGCCCTGGCTGGCGGTGATGATGGCATGGACCTGGTGCGCAAGATAGTCGCAGGTGCTGCACAACGCCTGACCGAAGATGGTTTGCTGATGGTGGAAATTGGCAATGAACGTGCCTTCGCCGAAGCCGCCTTCCCAGAACTGAACCTGACCTGGTTGAGTACCAGTGCCGGTGATGACATGGTATTTTTGGTAGAGGCTGACCAACTGAGCAATTTCACTGCATAAATCTGTGTAGCGCAGTGTAATCAGTGTAATAAGTACATTGAAGACGGGCAAAACCAGTTTTGCCCGTTTTTCCATTTTTTTGCATCAATAATTGCATTACCCATTAATTAAGTTTATATGATACGTCTTCAACAAGTCGTCCTGGCGCGCGGCATCAAACCATTATTTGACAGCGTCGATGTGACGCTCAATCCCGGCGACAAGATAGGCTTGATCGGCTCCAACGGTGCTGGCAAATCGAGCTTGTTTGCCATGTTGCGCGGTGAATTGCACCCTGATCAGGGCAGCATTGATTTCCCGGCCAAATGGCAGCTTGCCCACGTCGCGCAAGAAACACCACCACTGGAACGCAGCGCCATTGATTACGCAATAGACGGTGACGTCGCCTTGCGCAAACTCGAAGCACAACTGGCCGAACTGGAAGCCCAGCCAGAAAGCCATGAAAACGGTATTGCCATAGGCAATATGTATGGTGCATTGGCCGATGCCGATGCCTACACCGTGCGCCCACGTGCAGAACAATTACTGCTGGGCCTGGGCTTCAAGATTAATGAACTGGAGCAATCAGTCGCCAGTTTTTCTGGTGGCTGGCGCATGCGCCTGAATTTGGCGCAGGCGCTGATGTGCAAATCCGATTTGCTGCTGCTTGATGAACCAACCAATCACTTGGATCTGGATGCCATCATCTGGCTGGAAGACTGGCTCAAGCGCTATGAAGGCACACTGATCATCATTTCCCATGACCGCGATTTTCTCGATGGCGTGGTGAATGTCATCGTGCATATTGATGAACGCAAGCTCAAGCGCTATGGTGGCAATTATTCTGGCTTTGAACGCCAGCGTGCAGCGCAATTGGAACTCGCGCAAGGCATGCTGGAGAAACAGACCCGCAAACGCGCCCATCTGCAATCCTTTATTGACCGCTTCAAGGCCAAGGCATCCAAAGCCAAGCAGGCACAAAGCCGCATCAAGGCGCTGGCACGTATGGAAGAAATGGCGCCTTTGCGGGCTGCTGCCGAGTTCTCTTTTGAATTCCGCGAGCCACTGAGCGCCCCGAATCCCATGCTGGTGATGGAAGATGTGGATTGCGGCTACCGTACAGAATCAGAAACTGATCACAGCTTCACCGAGAAAAAAATCGTGGGCGATGTCAAGTTCACGCTGCAAATCGGTCAGCGCATAGGCCTCTTGGGTGTCAATGGTGCAGGTAAATCCACACTGATCAAAACCATCGTTGGCGATATCGCACCATTGAACGGTGTCATGCAAACTGGCAAGGGTTTGTCCATCGGTTACTTTGCCCAGCATCAGGTAGAGATGTTGCGTCATGACGAATCACCGCTATGGCACTTGGCCCATATTGCCCCTGATGTACGTGAGCAGGAATTACGCAACTTCCTTGGCGGCTTCAACTTCCCTGGCACCATGGTAAGCAGCCCCATCAAACCATTCTCTGGGGGTGAGAAAGCCCGTCTGGCATTGGCAATGATAGTCTGGCAGCGCCCCAACCTCTTGCTGCTCGATGAACCAACCAACCATCTGGATCTGGAAACCCGCGAAGCCTTGACTGATGCCCTGGCGCAGTTTGAAGGCACACTGGTCGTCGTTTCACATGACAGGCATTTGCTGCGTGCCACAACGGACCAGTTTATCATCGTTGCTGATGGCAAGCTGCAACCATTTGACGGCGATCTGGACGATTACAAAGACTGGCTGTTCAAAAACAAACTGGAAAAAGCCAACCCTGCCCTGCCAGAAAAAACCAAAGCGCAGGAAGCTGCTTTACCACAGGCAAAACCTGTTCCCGCTGCCAAGGTTGATGACAAGGAGCAGCGCAAACGCGACGCCGACGAACGCACACGCCTTGCTAATCTGCGTAAACCAATAGAAACACGCATCAAACGTCTTGAAGAGCAGATGGCCAAGTTGAACATCAAAAAGAAAGACATCGATGCACAGTTGGAAGATGGCGACATCTATAACGATGCCAATAAGGAAAAGTTGAAGACACTGTTACTCGACCAGGCTTACGTCGTCAAGGAACTGGGGCAGATAGAAGCTGACTGGCTGGAGCAGCAGGAATTTCTGGAAGCAGTAGAATAAAGCAAAGGGGCGCATACAGCGCCCCTTTGCTTTTTGACCAAAAGTCAAACCCAGTCACATGGATCAACCTGATAATACGCCCTCAACTGTTCATACAAGGCTGGATGATAGTGAGCAAGATCACGGCTTTTCTTAAAGAAGGCCTCTGTCACGACAGCAAAAAATTCTGCCGGATTGGTCGCGCCATAAGGATCAATGACCGTTTGAATATCATTGGCTATCGCCTGATGTAATTGAGCATATTCTCTTTCCATCAGCGTCGACCATGCCATATAAGCTGCTGCTGACTTCAAGGCTGGCGCGCCATTGGTCGTTCCCGTTTCACTATCAAGCTGATGGGCAAATTCATGAATAACCACATCCTGCCCCCGTGCTTCATTGTCGGGATTATGTGCGACCTGATCCCAGGCCAGAATGACACGGCCATCACTCCATGATTCTCCGCTCAATCCCTGATTGGTATGCGTGACGATACCATCAGCATTCATTTGGGTCCGGGGTGCCACAAATGCTGATGGATATACCAGCACATGCGTAAGCTGCGGATACACATCTGATTCACGGTTCAACAGCAACAGGCAAGCCCTGCCCGCTATCGTTACCCTGATTTCATCAGTGATTACTAAACCACTACAACCAACAAAAGTTTTTTGATAAAGAAACTGGCGTATGCGTTTCTTCAACTGCATTTGCAGATCAGTCGGCATGCGCGTATAGCCCGGCAGGTTTTTGCGTAAAATTTTTGAGTAATTCAAGGGAAAAGCCTGGGATAACACACGACGCAAGCGCAGCCTGGGCAGGACAACGATGCCAAGTACCAGTAAAACAATAATAAGAATTAACCATTCCATGTCGACAACCTAATCAGGATTGCGAATGTGATTTGCATCTGACATTCGTTGATCAGATGCAAATGGGCGCGACAAAGTCAAACTCAATAGCAATTAATATATAAGGTCATGGCCCTTGAAAATCAGCTTATCAGATCACATGGCATTAAATAATATGAATTAGATAATTTCATGAGAAAATATCATGGATTGATTTTTTCCTTCGCAAGTCTGGGCCTTACTATGAAACCCTGGGAAACCTTAAGCTCAAAGATACTAATCAGCGATAACTGGTTAAAGCTGACCGCAGACACATGCAAGCTCCCCAATAAACAAATAATCGAACCCTATTATGTACTCCATGAAGCAGACTGGGTGCATGTGTTTGCCCAGGCAGATGATGGCCGTATATTGACGGTAAAGCAGTTTCGCTATGGCATAAAAAAGGTTTGCCTGGAATTACCTGGTGGTGTCATTGAAGAAGGTGAGGCACCGCTCCTTGCCGCACAAAGAGAATTATTGGAAGAAACAGGTCACACCGCCACTCACTGGCAATTTTTAGGAATCATGCATGCCAACCCTGCTCGTCAAACCAATACCATTCATTTGTTTTTTGCTACCGGGATTGATTTAAAGGGTGAGCAGCAGCTCGATGTATCTGAAGATATAGAATTCGACTTTCTGGCAATTTCTGAAATACAGAAAAAGATAGAAACCAACGAGTTTTCACAAGCGCTGCACATAGCCTCGTTTTACCGAGGCTTGCACGCATTAACATTGAATACGAATAAATGATGAGAAGCACTCTGAGAAAAAAGATCACCGAAGTATGCAATAACAAAATAGAACAAAAAGGCAGCAATGTTGGTCTATCCTTTTATGCGTTCTTTGCCAACAAAAACGATGACCCACAATTGCTGATGGAAGCTGCCACATGGTGGATCATGGAAAACAAGTTTGATCACTTTGAAAAGGCAGTCAAAATCAAGGCAATAGTTGAAGCTCTGGAAGCAAGCTGAAGAATTGGCGGCTCCCTGCAGTAAAAGAAAAGCGCAGGCATAATGAAGAAATCAGAATACTTTCTTCATTCATGCATTTCTCAAAGATATGAGCGCTCTTTTCTCCCCCATCACGCTTGGTTCACTCAGTTTAAAAAACCGCATCATCATTGCCCCCATGTGCCAGTACTCTGCAGAAGATGGCAAGGCGACTGACTGGCATCTTATTCATTTGGGTGGACTTGCCTTGTCAGGTGCAGGTTTATTGATACTGGAAGCCACCGCCGTAGAAGCGATAGGCCGCATTTCTCCAGGTGATCTGGGTTTATGGTCAGATGAAACAGAAGCTGCGCTGGCGAAAGTATTGACTTCGATACGCAAGCATTCTGCCATGCCGATTGCGATACAGCTGGGTCATGCCGGACGCAAAGCTTCTAGCCAGGCGCCATGGCATGGTGGTCAATTGATTGCACTGGAAGATGGTGGCTGGCAAATGGTCGCGCCCTCAGCTGTGCCGCATGCGCAAGCTGAGCGCGCACCATTGGCATTGGATGACGCCGGCCTGCAACGTGTGAAACAGGCTTTTGTTGATGCAGCGGTACGCGCGCACCGCTTGGGTATTGATGCAATCGAGATACATGCAGCACATGGTTATTTGCTACATCAATTTTTATCTCTCATTGCAAATCAGCGTACAGATCAATACGGTGGTTCAAAGGAAAACCGTTTACGTTTTCCTCTGGAAGTATTTGATGCCGTGCGGGCCGCAGTTCCTAAAGACAGCATGGCAGTTGGCTTGCGACTTTCAGCGACCGACTGGGTGGAAGGTGGCCTGGATATCTCGCAAAGCAAACTCTTTGTCCAAGAATTACAGAAGCGCGGCTGTGACTTTATCCACGTTTCCAGCGGCGGGGTTTCACCTGATCAAAAAATCCCACTGGGACCTGGTTATCAGGTTCATCTGGCGGAAGAGATCAAACTGCATTGCAGCATACCTGTCATCGCGGTGGGCCTGATTACGGACGCCCATCAGGCAGAAGAAATTATTACGACAGGCAAAGCTGATGCCATCGCCATCGCCCGTGGCATTTTGTACGACCCGCATTGGCCCTGGCATGCAGCCGCGCAATTGGGGGCAACAGTGGATGCACCAAAGCAGTATTGGCGCTCTCAACCACGTGATCAGAAAAACCTGTTTGGCGACACCCGCATAGGGCAAAGATAATCAATACATGTACGATCTGGCAAAACGGCATACTGCAGCTTTGCCAGACGTCATCAGGCCAGTACCTGTTCATCCGCCCACTGATTGCGCATGGAATCATTATCTGGACGCCTGCCCAGCCATTTTTCATATACGGCAGCCTCAAATTGTACAACGCTGCAGTTCTCTACCGAGATCAGATGCGCCACTACAGATTGCTGTGGCCTCCACATGATTGACTCACGATACGGCAAAGTACACCAGTCTTCAAAACTGTCGTACCAGACTAGCGTTACTGGTTTTTTGCTCACACCGGGAGGCATTTGCTGGTAGTAGGTTTTTATCGCAGCTTGCGTATCTGTAATAGCCTTCTTGCGACACATCATGAGGTAATTAATCATGGATATCACATCTTGCGGTATCTTTTGTGCACCAGCTTCCCAGTTACTCCAGGTCCGTACCGGGACACCACCAATCAGCTCTGCAGCTTCATGTTGGCTGAAATGCAGCAAGCTGCGCATAGCCTTCAAACTCACACCATTCATTTTTATCCCTTACTCAATTCTCATTATCTCTGAACGCTCTTGAAAAGCATCAATTCAATTTTTTCAAAGCCTCTTTGACATAATTGGCATTCGAGCTATTTGGTGATAATTCCAGGAAGCTGGTGTAGGCTTTTTTGGCTTTCTCATTTTCATTCAAAAGCGCCCTGGCATCTCCCAGATTCAGGTAGGCAATCGATCTCGATGGGTCAATCTGTAAAGTATTTTCAAACCAGCGCGCAGCTTCTGCATATTTTTGCTGTTTGAAATAGACAAAACCCAGGTTGTTTGCCGCCAGACCAAAGTCAGGCCTGTACTTCAGCGCCTCTGTAAATGCGGCTTCTGCCTGTGCATATTGCTTCTCTTTATACAATTGCAGTCCATGGTCATTGGCTCTTTGTGCCAGTTGTCGTGATGAGCCATCCACCATTTTGGGTGCCGCGATTTTTTGCTCACCGCCAGTCAGGTTTTTGATGACTATCGGTGTATCAGCACCTGCTTTGACTGCGCCATCAAGTTTGTTATTGAGGGCGATGGCGTCAGCAGACAATTGATTGGTTTTTGCATTCAGGAACTCACCTTCTCCCCGTGTTTCAAATACAAATTCACCACCTTCTGAACCTGGCAAACTGCCAAATGCAGGGGTTTGTTGCGATACGCTTGATACTGCGGGTGCAATATAGGCTGCCAGTTCTGTTGCGGTAATCATGCCATCGCCATTCATGTCTGCCTTGCCACTCAGGGCTTGCAGCAAAGTCCAGGTAAAGACAGAATGACCATTAGGTCCGCCATCAGCAACCAGTTGATCAGCGCCACCTGCCGTCAGCATTTGACGGCCCAGTCGCTTTCCATTTTCGCGTAGAAATGCGCTGGTGCCGCCGCCACGCGTCAACCCCAATCCGCTATAACAGGCGTCCATGACAAACAAAATGTGCTTGGCATTGAGGCTCTCGGCGATATTCTGCAAATCTGTCATGGGAATGGCATCGACAGATAATTGCTCAGGGTCAGAATCAACGGGAATGATATAGCCCAGGTTACGACCAGAACTCAGCTTCCTGGTTGCGCCATGGCCAGCAAAGAAGACGAAGACCCTGTCATCTTTTTTCAATTGCCCATGTCCCAGTTTTTCATGGAATAAGGCGAGGATATTATTGCGGGTCGCATCTGCATTGGTGAGTGTCAATACCTTGTCGCCGGCAAAGCCCATACGATTGATCAGAGTGTCGCGGATAGCATTGGCATCCTGCACCGCATATTGCAACTTGGGCCATTTTGCATACTCGTTGATACCAATGACGATAGCCCAGCTATTTTGATAGTCGGTACTGATGCTGACTTTTTCTGGCGTAGGCTTGCCACCTTTGGCAATCTTGAAGTCAGTGCCATCCCATGAGGCAAAGCTATAGCCATCGGCAATCAGTTTATCCAGTACCAGCGGCAAAGCTTTTACTGTGCGTTCATGGATATCGTGGAAAAGTATGATGCCACGCTGCTCTTTCTCCAAAGTGCCAAGTACACGACCGGCAATCGAATTAGGTACAGGGTCAGCCCAGTCGAGGGAATCGATATTCCACATGACCGAGCGCAAGCCCAGCTTGTGAAGGATTTGCATGCCCTCTTTGTTCTTTGCACCGTAGGGAAAACGGAACAAGGAAGAACGAGCCGGGTCTATGGCCTTCAGCAATTTATCTGTCTGCTCAATTTCTGCATTCAGATTATTGCCGCTTTGCTTGGACAGCAAGGCGTGGCTGAAACTATGATTAGCCAGCACATGGCCTGCGCTCAACAGTTTTTTGCTGGTTGCAGCGTTTTTATTCAGCGATTCCTTGCCCTGCGCATCAACACTGCCTACATTCTTGCCAACCTGGAAAAACACCCCCGGCACATTGTATTGCTTGAGTATCGCTGCAATTTCATCGGTATAGGTAGCATGTGGGCCGTCGTCGAAAGTCAACACTACGGTTTTTGGTGGTAAGCCCTGACCGAAAATCTCCTTGTCTTTCTCATCGGCTGCTTCCGGCTTTTCGGGGTAAGGCAGGATGATCCCATAATCCTTTAGGATTTGTTCTCGGTTATACAGCTTGCGTAACTTGGCGATGTAATCATCCCAACGTTCACGCTTCAGTTCTATGGAACGAGATTCAAAGCGCGAGAAAATTTCTTTGAGTTCTTTGTCGTATTCTTTTTCGATTTCACTGAGTGCATTCAAATCGTCAGTGACACGCTTGTGCAGCTTGATCGATGGCAGGGTCTGTTCTGTCGCTATCAATGTTTGCATCTTAAGCAAAACTTCGCGGAACGCGAGGCGGTCTGCATCGTATAAATCTTCACCAGATTCTATATAGGTCAGGATAGTGTCAAAGCTGGCTTCGCGTTTGGCATTGCTGAGTGACTTCAATTTACTGAAAAAAGCGTCCAGATTATTGAGCCTGACCAGATTTTCATGGAACAAAGCCTGCCCTACCCGATTTGCCTCATTACGTTCTTTTGCATTGAGTTTTTTCTCATCTGCTAGCAAGATGATAATTTTGCGATACGCGACCAATAAACCATTCAAATCTTCTGGCAATTTGGCAGGATCAAATGCATCCTTTTGCTCAGACTGAGAAGCTACCGCCTTGCTCTCAGGAGTGGTGCTAGTCTTTTGTACGAGGAAATAAGAGGCGATAGCCACGCTGACTACAGCGATGGCAGACAAGATAAGTTTTTGAGGTTTCATCAGGAAAAATACAGGCCGGCAATTAACAAACAAGCGATATCATATTGCAAATGCCATACGGTATGGTTGCTTAATGTGCTGCTGCGGAAGGAACTGCAAAGTTTTTTGTAACTATTTCCCCAGTTTCCCCAGATTTTTAGCGGCTTCGCGATAGGTCAGGCCAGAGAATCGACCCTGGTTTTTTTGCAAAAAGTCTCGTATGGCAACAGGATCATGCCAGGCATAATCACGCAAAGCCCAGCCTATCGCTTTACGGATGAAAAACTCTTTTTCATCTGCCAGCGCCAGGGCATAGGTAAATAATCTGATCACGTCGGTCTGCTCGCGCCAGCCTAACTGATGCAATAAGGCGATGCGTCTTACCCAAAAATCGGGATGTTCAAGTGCTTTATCCATGCCAGCTTGCATATCCCGTCTCGCTGTTAAATTTTGCCGCAATAAGTCGCCAACCACACCAGCCAGGCCATCAACAGTGTCCCACCACGATTTTTGCTGCACTAAAGCGAGCAAGGCTGGCACATCCTCCAAACGCAAGCACCGGTAATGTTTGGCCAGAATATCCACTGCCAGATACTGGTATTCGCGCTGCTCACAGACCCACAAGCTATTTGCGATCTGTAAAAGTTCGTCCGCGTCAGCCGTTTTCAATTGCCGGATAATGTCCATACACGCCCTGCGCCGGTCTGGCGCGGGAATGCCCAGAAATTCAAAACGGTTTTTCATATAGGCTTGCATCCCTTGCGCCCGTACCGGGTCAGCAAGCGGCAATAAACCAAGTTGACATTGACTGATAATTTCTTTCATATCGATTACTCCAGAATTGTAAAGATGCGGAGAAAAACAAACGGTATTAAAAGAATCGGGTGCACTCAAATACTTTCAAGCACATATTCTTTTATGTTAAAGTCATTACGTTTTGCTCATTTGTCACTACCGCATTTCATCTGCACATCCCCCAATCATACCAAGCCAGCGCAGGAGTAGCCTCATGTTCGCAGCCATACCTGAAGCACCGCAGCACGTCATCAAGAATCGTCCCTTATCAGAATTCGACACCGATGCCGCTGCTGTAAGGGCAATTGCCCAGGCCACGGTCAGTGTCGAGTTATTTACGATCCCGTTGTACATGAATTCCATGTATTCGATCTATGGCACACATCAGATCAATTCCAAGGGTAATAATTATTATAAAGGCCGCCAATGGCCAGGAATGGCGACCACTGCAAAAGCCAGCACAGCCAATGAGCGTGCCTTCAACGTCATCTTCAGCGTATTCATACAGGAAATGCTGCATTTACAGATGGCTGCCAATATCGCTACGGCGATTGGTGTCAACCCGAGCTTTACTGAAAATTCTGGTCTGCAAAACAGTGAGCGTGGCTGGATTTGCTACGGGCCAAACAAGCACACCATACCCTGCATTGTTGATCTGAGGGATACCAATAGCTATAAGGATGTCAGGGTCAATCTGGAGTCGCTGAATAACAACCAGATAGAACTGTTTTTGGCAATTGAGCAGCCGGAAAAGCAGGCGCGCGAAGAATTACGCCACAACGCTGATAAATATTTCCCCGACGTGCCACTAGCTAACTGGAACCCCGATAAGGGCTTTGCTGACCTGCCGCTGTTCGGCACTATTGGTTATATGTATGAATGCTATGCCAAATACATCAGTATGGAATATACGGATGGTCAGACACTGTGGCAAAAACTGTTTGATAATAATGCAGTGCAAAAAGACATGTTCAATGTCCACAGTACACCTAAGCAGCCGAACGACAGTCACCCCCAAAAAGAATACCCGCAATTTGATACTTTGTTTGGCCCTGAAGATCTTGATGGCGGCATGGCAGGTTCACAAAACAAAGCCATAGACATGATGTGTGCCATTACCGATCAGGGCGAAGGTAATTCCGCTGGAATCAAACACTACCGCCGCACCCAATTACTGCGTGCCGTACAGCCTGATTATCGTGAGTCTGACGAAGCTCTGAAAGCCGATTATCCTGCGTATGACGGTGATGGCAAGGATGTGCCATCCAGAGATGCTGCCGCACGCTTTCACAGTGCGGCATTTGATCACTATGAACGCTTTCAGGATATCCGCAAAGAGATGGAACATCCTGGGCAGACAACTGCTGATCATTTGCTGACTTGGGAACAATGGCATGCTGTTGCAGGTAATCAGTGGACTGCCTCCATGTTGACCAATAAGGACTACGATGCTGCGTCAGCGCCACAAAATATCCCTGCACCTGATGACGTTGCCGGTGCACTGAATCGCTTGAAAAGCGAAGGGGAAAAAACTGTGCAGATGTTAAGCAGCGTATCTGCAGGTGCCATTTATGGCATAACCTCTGTACTGGACAAATACTGGACAAACAAGGAAACGAATTTCCCTTATCCATCCATGGTTGGCTCAGGTGACCGTATGTCGATTTGCTGGGCGATTACAGGTTGTTCACCAGATTTGTCAGTCAGTGTTCCGCTACCAGACAAGAATACTTTGTACCACTCTTGCCAGGGTCTGGATTTCAACGCCAGCAAGGAATCGGAAACCGGACAGGGAGAGAATCAATGTGCGGCCATTGCGGTTTATCATAGCTGCCGTGGTTCAAACGGTTGCAAGGCCCAGGGTGGTTGTGGTTTTGCTCAAATAGATATGGTTGTTAAACCGGAAAAAGAAGCGCTTGTCGCCGCAACTGCAGACCGCGGTTCACACAATCTGTGCGGCAAACCACCGGAGCCTACACCTCCAGGCACTCTATATAGCTCGCCAAGTGATAACCGCTGCA
This sequence comes from Undibacterium sp. GW821-FHT07F11, assembly GCF_059418665.1. Classification (NCBI taxonomy): domain Bacteria; kingdom Pseudomonadati; phylum Pseudomonadota; class Betaproteobacteria; order Burkholderiales; family Oxalobacteraceae; genus Undibacterium; species Undibacterium sp. GW821-FHT07F11. The sequence continues at coordinate 128,861 of NZ_JBWKQH010000003.1, read as the reverse complement.
AGACCTATGGCGGCTGTGCCGTGCCCATCTCTGCATCGCAACTATTCCCCGCCAGCGGGACAATGACTTTGTATACTTTTGATGATGCACCACCACATGCAGAGCATCTATTGAACAAGAACATCAAATTCAAGCAAGGTGACAGTGTGTTTGACACGGCCTGGGCGGCCTATAGCACGGTGATGACGACGCGCCACAAAAACCCGGGGGAAATGCCAAAACCAAATGATTTGCGCCTGGCCTTGCCACCATCAACCTGATAATTAAGCATGCCTGAGCAGTACACCATGCATACTTTGCAGCCACGTCTGGGCCTGCCCAACCTGGGTCTGGGCGTTGGTCTGCGTAATACCCACTTTGAGCACATACTCGAACATGGTGCGGGAGTAGCCTGGTTTGAAGTGATTACAGAAAATTTCATTGATAACCATGGTTATGCGCGCCATGTTCTGGAGCGTATAGCGCAAACCTGTCCTATCGTCATGCATGGTGTTTCGCTGTCGATAGGCAGTACAGATGCGCTGAATTTCGACTATCTGAAGAAACTCAGGCAATTGGCAAAGGAATTGCAGCCTGCCTGGGTATCAGATCATTTGTGCTGGACAGGTGCAGCAGCGATAAATACCCATGATTTGCTACCGTTACCCTTGAATGAAGCCACGCTAGCGCATGTGGCAGAACGTGTACGGATAGTGCAGGATTTTCTGGAGCGCCCACTCATCATAGAGAATCCAAGTACCTACGTTGAATTTGAACAATCAAGCATGGCTGAGGATGAATTTTTAAGCCGTTTAACTGAAAAAACCGGTTGTGGCCTGCTGCTGGACGTTAATAATGTTTATGTATCTGCGTACAATCATGCCTTTGATGCTGAACGCTATATACGCAACCTGCCTGCAGACCGTATCGTGCAAATTCATCTGGCGGGGCCGAGTCATCATGGCGACTATATGATAGATACGCACGATCAGCCTGTGCCGACACCAGTCTGGCATTTGTATGCGTTGGCGCAAGCCTTGACGGGTGGTGTTTCTACACTGCTGGAATGGGATGCCAATATTCCTGCCTATCCTGACTTGCTGGCAGAACTGGACAAAGCTCAGTTGGTCATGACTGGTCATTTTCCAGAGGTGAAAATCAATACAGCATTGGGTACAAGCATTTCTACGCCTCTGCATTTTCAACTGGAAGAACTCAGCACTTTATGAGCCAGTCTGTACCTGATCCATCGCTATCACAATTACAGCACTGGTTTTTAACGGTAATGACTGCGCCCGGTGGGCTGGTGAGAGGTTTATCGCTGGCACAGGAGCATCTGGGACTGGAAGAATCGAACGTAATAAAAATCACGCCAGGTAAACAATCGCGCATGCATGTTTATGCCTATGGCTACATCCTGCGTTTACAGGAATGCCTGCAAGCTGACTTCCCGGTTCTACGCCGACTGATGGGCGATGAATTGTTTAATTTTTTTGCCCATAACTATATCTGGCGACATCCCTCCCGCGCACCGTCACTCTATGATTTAGGTGCTGGCTTTGCCAACTTCCTGCTCCAAAGTCAGCCCCAAGATACAGATGGATTAAAGGCTGGAAAAGCAGACCTGCTATTGCAGTTTCCGGTAGAGATAGCACGAATGGAACGGGCATTTACTGAAGTAATACGGGCACCTGGACTAGAGAATAACTTCGACATCAAAAACCACAATGTGTTTGACTTGCTGATGGGTTCACATGCAGACATCCATGTCCCGGCTTGCGTACGGCTGCTCAAAACCAGCTTTCCTTTACTGACATACTGGGGACAGGCAAAACATGCGCCTGCGGATCAGGATTTACCCGTCCCGCCAAAACCAGAAACCAGTTACCTCGCATTTACCCGCCTGAATTACCGTGTGCAACTGATCCCCCTGTTTCCATGGCAATATCATTTTTTACAGGCTGCTTACAACAATCCAGATATGCATCAATGCGCAGTAAAGTCATCACAAGAAACCGGGCTGGATATTCACGCACTACTGGCAGATATTTGCCTGTGGCAGCCGCAAGCTCAAGCGCTTGGTCTGCTGACTATAAAAGAGGTGACTTTGACCTGATCAAAGCCACCTCTCAGATATAAGATTAACCGGCATTAATCATTGCTGCCTTACCCTCCCCTTTATTCAGCAAATCTTTTGCCGCGAGTGCCAGAAAAGCATCTACGGCAGAACTGCTACCACTTCCACCAGTCTGTATGCTTGGCACCATGGCGATGTGGCCTTTTTCTATTGCTTCAGCAAAACGCAACAAGACAGTTTGCTGGAATTGCAGTTCAGGGCCGCCATAAGCCTCCACATTCAATTCAGTCGCTTTCGCCTGCGCCTCACCTATTTGCTGGATTTGATAAGCCTCTGCATTGGCCAGGGTGCGTTTGGCATCTGCCGCGCCAGAAGCAACCTGGCGCGCTTCTTCTGCTGCCTTGATCGCTTTTTGTACGGCTGCACTACCCTGGTTTTCTGCGATCTTGACGGCCAGCTCCGACTCGGTGATGGAAGTCTGTTGTTTTGCCCTAGCCTCTGCCTCACGCAGGATGCGCTCTTGTACGGCAGCGGTTTCCTTGGTTTTATAAGTCTCCAGTTGCTCCCTGGAGACCTGGCGTTCACGCAATTGCTTCAGAATCACTTCAATCTGCGTGTCGCCAGTCTTGGCACGCGGCGTGCCTATCAATACTTCATTCAGGGTTAGGTTATAACCTTCAAAATTTTTGCGCATTTCTGCTTTGGCGCGCTCCTGTATGTCTGAACGTTCTTGCAGTAACTCGATGAGTGTTTTGCCCTGGCCTATGTTCTTGAAATACGCGGCAACCATGGGGTCCAGGGTTTGCTCCACCAGTTTCTGGATATCGCCAAATCTTTGTATGACCAGCGGTGCCATTTTATAGTCGATGTTGACGACGACGGATAAAGGCAGGTCAGGTTCGAATGCATCTTTGGTAATCAGTGAAACTTCGCTCAGGTGTTTGTCCAGTTCATGCGAGCCCACCTGTCCTGACTGCCATTTCAAAATGAAGTTGGTTGTTGGCACATCGATGACACGCTTCGCATATGGATTCAACGCATACTTGCCTGGTAACAGCGGCGATACCTGCACACCTTTTTCATCGCTACTGACCAGTTCGCCATGACGGTATGCATCCCCTGTCACATCATTACCAGCCTTACCGGTATAAGACACGACCACGCCGACATAGCCGACGGGCACTACACGCTTCTCAACTATTTCATAACTGGCGAAACGTGCGTTCAGATAATAAGTGCCTTCAACCAGGACTTGTAGTTGACGGCCTTTATAACCACCGGCATCGATGAATACTTCTGGATTCTGGAAATCATGATGATAACTACGCTCTTGATGCGGATCTGCGCCAACGACCGGCGCAACGATCGTGCCCTCAGGTAGTGATTGCCCCTCATGCGTGGTAATCACTGCCAGTTTATCGTCCCGTATGACCAAGGGAAGAAAACCATTACGCAAGCGCAGTTCATCCAGCATTTCTGCCAACTGGCCGACGACAATGCCGTCATTACTGATATTGCCATCACCAGGCAGAGACAAGGCATACACGCGTTCGGCAGTCAACACCACGAATTGCGCAAGGTTGATCGCATAGGTACCTTCGCGCAGGATTTTGCGCTGCAAACCTTTTTGGCCAGCATTGGTGAGGAAGCTGCGGACATCGGTAAAGTCATTTGCCTCCTTATTACAAGCCAGGTTTTGTGTGGGTGCCATAGCCTGTCCATCGCGTGCAAAAACATAAGCCAGAGTACCTTGCTGTATCGTCACCAGATCATGTCTGTGGATGGAATATTGAAACGGGAAAAACACATGAAAGCCACCACGCAAAACTTCAGGCTGGAAACCGGCTTCGCCATTCAGTGCAATAAATCCATGCTGGACTGAGCCACTGGCCGACCATTTTTTTTCGACAATACCGATTTTCTCATTCGAGATATACACGAGCACATTACTGCTATAGAACAACAAAATAAGGATGACAACAATAGCCGCCAAAATAATTTCAAACATACTTAGCCTCTTCTTTTTAAAAAATTCCGATCTTTTTCGGAAATGCAGCAGCGCTACTGGCATCTGGTAGATGCCAGCAGTACAACGGGATAACGGAATTTGTGTGGGTAGTGTTACGACAATGAGGAGCCTGTCACGCCCCTCATTTGATTAGACGGGTCGTCGTGGCGACTCGATGACAGCAGGTTTTTGAGACTTGACAACTTGCATGGCTGTAGCTATCAGACCACTCATATCGCCCAGATTGGCTGGTACAATAATCGAATTATTGGTTTTAGCCAGGTTGCCGAATGCGCTAACATATTGCTCGGCGACTTTCAAATTAACCGCATCGGCACCACCTGGCGACTGTATCGCTGCAGCTGTTTTACGTATCGCTTCTGCACTTGCTTCAGCAATCGCCAATATGGCTGCAGCCTGACCTTGTGCGCGGTTGATCGATGCCTGTTTTTCACCTTCGGATTTGGCAATAGAAGCTTCACGCTCACCCGTTGCGATATTGATCTGCTCTTGCTTGCGACCTTCTGATGCGGCGATCAAAGCACGTTTTTCACGCTCTGCAGTGATTTGTGCCTGCATTGCATGCAAGATTTCTTTAGGCGGTGTCAAATCCTTGATCTCGTAACGCAAGACCTTGACGCCCCAGTTGGCTGCCGATTCATCAATCGCGTTGACGATCGTGGTATTGATGTGATCACGTTCTTCAAAAGTCTTGTCAAGCTCCATCTTACCGATGACAGAACGCAAGGTGGTTTGCGCCAGTTGCGTAATGGCAGAGATATAGTTGGACGAGCCATATGATGCGCGCATGGCATCAGTAATCTGGAAGTACAAAATACCATCTACCTGCAATTGCGTATTGTCCCTGGTGATACAAACCTGCGGCGGTACATCCAGCGGGATTTCTTTCAGTATGTGTTTATAAGCGATGCGATCAACAAAAGGCACCACGATATTCAGACCTGGCCCCAGCGTGGCATGATATTTACCAAGTCGCTCCACAACCCAGGCATGCTGTTGTGGTACGACATTGATGGTTTTGAAAACAAATACCATGGCCAACACCAATAAAACCAGAGCGACGCTACCTATATTTTCCATATCCTTACCTTTATTGTTATTCAGTTTGTCTTATATGATTTCAATTATTCTTTGTACTGCTACGACGGTTTTACTATCAAACGGCTACCTTGTATTTCTTCAATAATATAAGCACCGGGATAGCCTGCCGAGTGCTGCAATTCAACATCCCACATGGCACCGCGATACATGGTTCTTGCGGCAAACTTGCCATTACCTAAATCCTTCCATTCATTGACTTGCAAGGTTTGCCCTATATCCATATTCACATTCGGGTCACGGGCAGCATTTGCATTTTCTTTCCAGCCATATTTACTCTTGTGCAGGGCCGCAGTTGCAAGTGCGCCAACAACAGCCGCAACAATCATCTGACTCTCTGAACCCAGTTGAAATACAGCCGCCAAAGCACCTGCCACCAGGCCAATTGAAATCATCAGTAAGTAAAACGTACCCGTGAACAATTCAAATATCACGACTATGCCCGCCAATATCATCCACATCATCCATCCGTTCATATTCTTATTCTCCTTATCAACTTTTGTATTTATAAATTCTGCTACTTTTGTATTCTCTATGACTGGCTTATATTTTTCATCGGTAATCGCCATAGGAATTTACTCACAAAAAAGCCCCCGTTACCTGACGTGGTAACGAGGGCTCTTCCAGGAATTTTGTTGAAGTATTGATTTTCTTTTTCTTAAGTTTCGACACCGGTAGTCTAGTCCTAATTTTAAAAAATACAAGGGGTCACATTCGATTTATGTTGCGGCGCACCAACAAGAAAAAACGGGAACCCTTTTGCAAGGAGTTCCCGTTTTTTACATTAATTCAGACTACTTATTTTCCGACCGCTGCAAGTTTCTGCCAGGTATCAATCACTGAATCAGGGTTCAGGGAAATCGATTCTATTCCTTCTTTCATCAACCATTCAGCAAAGTCCGGATGATCGGATGGCCCCTGGCCGCAGATGCCGACATACTTGTCGAGTTTGCGACAGGCGGCGATCGCACGTGACAACAAGGCGCGTACAGCAGGGTCACGTTCATCAAAATCCGCTGCCAGCAATTCCATGCCGGAATCGCGATCCAGACCCAGGGTCAACTGTGTCAGGTCATTGGAGCCAATAGAGAAACCATCAAAGAATTGCAGGAACTCTTCCGCCAGAATTGCATTCGATGGGACTTCGCACATCATGATCAAACGCAAGCCATTTTCCCCGCGCTTGAGTCCATTTTTTGCCAGCAGATTCACGACTTTTTCAGCCTGACCCAGGGTACGTACGAAAGGCACCATGATTTCTACATTGGTCAGGCCCATCTCATTACGCACACGTTTCATGGCCTGGCATTCCATTTCGAATGACTCGGCAAAATCCGGCGCCAGATAACGTGCTGCACCGCGGAAACCCAACATCGGATTTTCTTCATCCGGCTCATAGCGTGATCCGCCTATGAGTTTCTTGTATTCATTCGACTTGAAGTCAGACAAGCGAACGATGACTTTCTTCGGCCAGAATGCTGCGGCAATAGTCGCAATACCTTCTGCCAGTTTGTCGACATAAAAGGCTCTTGGAGACGCATGTCCACGGGCAACAGATTCCACCGCTTTTTTGAGGTCAGCATCAATATTCGGGTATTCCAGAATCGCTTTTGGATGTACGCCGATATTGTTATTGATGATGAACTCCAGACGTGCCAGACCAACGCCTTCATTCGGCACAGACTGGAAGTCAAATGCCAGTTGAGGATTACCGACATTGAGCATGATTTTCAAAGACAGCTTGGGCAATTCACCGCGCAGCTCTTCAGTCACTTCGGTTTCCAGCAAACCATCGTAAATCTTGCCTTCATCACCCTCAGCACAAGATACGGTAACCAGAGTGCCGTCTTTCAGCACATCGGTCGCATCTTCGCAGCCCACTACGGCTGGTACACCCAGTTCACGCGCGATGATCGCTGCATGGCAGGTACGGCCACCACGGTTGGTGACAATCGCGGCAGCGCGCTTCATGACGGGTTCCCAGTTGGGATCTGTCATGTCGGCAACCAGTACATCGCCAGGTTGCACTCTTTCCATTTCGGATGGATCATGAATAACGCGTACACGGCCTGCACCTATCTTCTGGCCAATCGCACGGCCAGAGGCTAATACTGTGCCACTGCCTTTGAGTTTGAAGCGCTGTTGTGCATCAGTAGGTTTTTGCTGGGATTTGACGGTCTCTGGACGTGCTTGCAGGATGTACAGTTTGCCGTCACGGCCATCCTTGCCCCATTCGATATCCATAGGGCGGCCATAATGTTTTTCGATGATAGTAGCGTACTTGGCCAGCTCCACCACTTCGGTATCATTCAGTGAATAGCGGTTACGCAATTCAACTGGCACATCCACGGTTTTTACAGAGCGGCCTGCCTTGGCTTCACCAGTGAATTCCATTTTAATGAGCTTGGAACCGATATTGCGGCGTATGACAGGCAATTTACCCTGCTCCAGCATAGGCTTATGGACATAGAATTCGTCAGGATTAACCGCGCCCTGCACCACGGTTTCCCCCAGGCCATAGCTGGACGTAATGAAGACCACGTCCTTAAAACCGGACTCTGTATCTATCGTGAACATGACGCCAGCTGCGCCCAGATCAGAACGCACCATACGCTGCACACCGGCAGACAAGGCAACTTCAGCGTGGGTAAATCCTTTATGGACGCGGTAAGAAATCGCCCTGTCGTTATACAACGAAGCAAATACGTGCTTCATCGCCTCCAGGATATTGTCAATTCCAACAACATTCAAGAAGGTTTCTTGCTGACCGGCGAAAGACGCATCTGGCAAATCTTCTGCAGTAGCAGAAGAACGCACAGCAAATGACATTTCAGCAGTAGAGTCAGACACCAGCTTGTTGTAAAACTCTTCTATCTCTTTCAGCAGGCGTGGTTGAAAAGGCGTATCTATGATCCATTGACGGATATCAGCACCGGCTTTTGCCAGTTCCTTGACATCGTCGATATTGAGATGTTCAAGACGGTCGGCAATACGTTTTTCCAGCGGCAAGCCGCCATCGATACTATGCGTCAGGAAATCGCGAAAAGCCTGTGCAGTGGTGGCAAAGCCACCAGGAACACGTACACCCGCTGTTGCCAGCTGGCTAATCATTTCGCCTAATGAAGCATTTTTCCCGCCGACGGATTCAACATCCGTCATGCGTAAATGCTCAAACGAGGCAACATAAGTTGCTTCAGTAATTGCTGCGTTGGACATAACAACCTCTTTTTGATGGTAAGAAATCTTTGCTGTTTAATGCCGTGCTGCTTCGTATCCCGCTGATTTTTTGTTATTCTTGAGGCGAACTACGCTTGACATGCTGTTGCAGCATTTTACATTGTGTCCTGCAAGATTTATCTAAACGGAATAAGAATTTGCAGTCTTTTTTGTTTCTAAGAGTACAAATATATTTCGTCCAGTCTATTGCTATTATTTATATAAAACTATCATGTCAGATACTCCCCAGCAAGTCCGGCCTGCAGCAAACCGTACCGTCTTTTTTGTCTCGGATGGCACTGGCATCACTGCAGAAACCTTTGGTCACTCGGTATTGACGCAATTTGACTTAAAATTCAAACAAGTTCGTTTGCCCTTTATCGATACGCTGGAAAAAGCCCACGATGCCGTGCGCAAGATCAATGATGCTTATACGGCTGAAGGAAATCGCCCCATCGTATTTTCCACACTGGTCAAAACTGACCTGGCTGGTGTTGTTTTCAAATCCAAGGGTTTGCACATGGATTTGATACAAACCTTTGTCTCTCCACTGGAACAAGAACTGGGCGTCAAGTCCACCCACACCATAGGGCGTAGCCACAATATTACGGACTCTGAAGAATATAAAAACAGGATAGAAGCCATCAATTTCTCGCTGGCGCATGACGATGGCCAGTCCAACAAAAATTTATCGACGGCAGATGTGATACTGGTTGGCGTGTCGCGCTCGGGCAAAACCCCAACCACGCTATATCTGGCGATGCAATATGGCATCAAGGCAGCAAACTATCCTTTGATTCCTGATGATTTTGAACGAGGCAAGCTACCTTCGGCATTACCTGAATTTAAAGGCAAGATTTTTGGCTTGAGTATTGCGCCTGAACGCCTGTCAGAAATTCGTAATGAACGTCGCCCAGGCAGCAAATATGCCTCATTGGAAAACTGCCGCTACGAAGTCAACGAGGCAGAGCTGATGATGAAGCGTGAAGGCATACGCTGGCTGTCATCAACCGCAAAATCGATAGAAGAGATCTCAACCACGATTTTGCAGGAAATTAAATCTGACGTGCGGATTTACTAAGAGACTGTTGCAAAATTAAGGTGGCTTGGCGCCCCCGGCTAGGCGTCGCCGGCGCAGACAGCACTTTAGTACCCAGTTTAACATTCGGACGGGGCGACAACGCCAAGTTAATTTTGCGGCAGCCTCTCCGTTTGTGTATCCAGTTGCTGCCGTACTTGCTCAAAAAAGCAGATGGCAGCGCTGGCCGCCACATTCAGAGACTCTATCGCAGCTTGCTGGGGTATAGTCACTGTACTGGTGGCCATAGACATCAATTCAGGCGAAACACCCTGTCCCTCGTGACCAAATAGCCAGACTACGTCCTGATTCAAATTGCTTTGATAAATAGTCTGTCTGGTGTGAGAGCTGGTAGCCAGCACCGGAATCGTAGCGCTGTTTAATAATGCAGGCAAATCGACATTTTCAAAAATATTCAGCAAAAAATGTGCGCCCATGCCTGCGCGCATGACTTTGGGTGACCATGCAAACGCAGTGCCGGGGCTGCAAAATACGTTTTTTATACCCGCTGCGGCAGCACTGCGCAGGATAGAGCCAAGATTGCCAGGGTCTTGCAAATTGTCCAGCACCACTGAAGATGAAGCCAAAGCAGCTGGAAATTCAGGAGCAGGCGTAGTGATAACAAACATCACACCTACCCCATGCTCAACCTGGCTTAGTGCCTTGTACAAGGCATCTGGCAGGCAAATACACTGCGTTTTCTGTTGTTCACTTTGCGCCAGCACAGCGGCTACTTCAGCATTATCCATGCTACTTTCTGCAACGATGCAATACTCTGGTGCACCCAGGTGCTGAAAATAAGCCTCGCACAGATGCACACCATCAAGCAAGGTGCGACCAGCCTTACGCCTTGCCTGCGAACTGGTGGCAAGCTGTTTGAATTCCTTGTAGAGAGGATTGTCACGGGAAGTAATCGATTTCATTTATTTGAGTAAAGCTTTCACTGGCGCATAAGATCTTCTGTGTATCGGCGATACACCATGTTCGCGCAAACGCTCCAGATGCAAGGCAGTCGGATAGCCCTTATGCTGATCAAGCGCATATTGAGGATAAGTTTCATGTAACTGCATTAACACATGGTCGCGCGCAGTTTTTGCTAATATGGATGCTGCCGATATTGCAGGCACCTTGTCATCACCCTTGATGATAGCCTCCGACGCTATGGACATGACCGGGCAACGATTGCCATCTATCAGTGCCAGTGTAGGCTGGACCGATAAACCCTCGACCGCACGTCGCATGGCCAACATGGTGGCTTGCAGGATATTGAGCTCATCAATCTCTTGCTCAGAACACTCTGCGATACACCAGGCCAGGGCATGTTCTTTGATCTCCAATGCCAGTTGATCACGTTTTGCTTCGCTGAGTTTCTTTGAATCCCGCAGTCCGGCGATAGGACGACTCGGATCCAGAATCACGGCTGCAGCCATGACGGGCCCTGCCAATGGTCCCCTGCCCGCTTCATCCACGCCACAAATCACTTCATTGTCATAATCAAACAAAGATAAACCAGGTGTCAGATCATGCATGGAAAAAAGCTTTCAACGCGGCGGGATCAAGATAGTAATGGCAAATCCTTTGCTGACTCTGGCCTTCTTTCTGACCTACCAGGACGGGCACCAGTTCATCGTACAAAGCCAGAACTTCATCATCCTGATCAACATCGACTACCTTGACGGTAAAGCCATATTCAGGGCTATAGGCTTGCAGTTGTTCCAGCATGTCATCACAGAGATGACAATAACTGCGTGAATAAAGTGTAAATTGAATCATCGTTTTTGCCTAAAGTGGTGGGTGTGCTGACATCATGCGCTCAGTCTCCATGCCAGCATTATAAGTCGCCCCTATCAGACCTACAAAATAAAAAAGGCCACCCAAAAACGGGTGGCCCTGGCATTACTTAAAAAGCTTATTGATTTGTTGGACGTACTGCCACGAATTTGGACACATCACCACGTTTGACCAATAACAAAACTGGTTTCTTTTGATCAACTTTTGCCATTACAGCAGCAAACTCCTTGGCGTCCTTGATGTCTGTATTAAAAATACGCGTGATGATGTCACCCGCTTGCAGGCCAGCACGGGCTGCACCACCTTCTGCATTTTCGAGTATCACGCCACCACTGACATGCGCGTCACGTTTCTGTGCTTCTGTCAGATCGGTAATAGACAAGCCAAATACATTGGCGGCTGGCTCAGCTTTTTGTTTCCCTGTTTTTGCTGGTGTTTTTTCTACATCAGCCTCAGCAACCGTAATCACGATATCTCTGGCGCCACCTTTGCGCCAAACGGTCACTGTCGCCTTGCCGCCAGGCTTGATATCGCCAACGACACGGTTCAGATCAACAGCTCTATCAATCACGGTGCCGTTAACTTTTTGAATTACGTCGCCAACCTCTACCCCCGCCTTTTCTGCGGGTGAACCTGGCATGACTCGCTGTATCAATGCACCTTGGGCTTTTGCCAATCCCAGACCCTCGGCAATATCCTTAGGCACGTCTATACGCTCAACACCCAGATAACCTCGCACAACCTTACCTGCGGACTTCAGTTGATCAACGACACGCATGGCTTCGTCAATCGGAATAGCAAATGAAATGCCCATATAGCCACCAGAACGGCTATAAATTTGCGAGTTCACACCAATCACTTCGCCACGCATATTAATCAGCGGACCACCGGAGTTGCCAGGATTGACCGCCACATCCGTTTGTATCAGCGGCAGATAATCACCCGTGTCACGTGCCTTCGCAGAAATAATACCTGCAGTCACTGTATTGTCGAGATCGAATGGAGAACCGATGGCAATCACCCATTCACCCGCCTTGATTTTGTCAGAGTCACCAATAGTAACGCGGGGCAATTTGCTACCGTCAATTTTCAAGACTGCCACATCAGTACGGCGATCTGCGCCAATGACTTTTGCCTTGAATTCACGCTTGTCTGTCAGTTTGACATAGACTTCGGATGCGCCATCTACCACGTGCGCATTTGTCAAAACATAGCCATCCTGGGAGATGATGAAACCAGAACCGACGCCGCGTGGCACTTCCTCCTCTTGTTGTTGAGGTGTTTTACGACCTTTAGGAGTTGGTTGTTGTTTTGGTGTTGGCATGGGAGTGCCGAAGAAGCGGCGGAAAAATTCCTGCATCTGCTCATCTTCAGCGCTCGTACCATTTTGGTTTAGCTGAACTTTTTCTGTTGTCCTGATATTCACGACAGCCGGGCCAGATTTTTCTACCAGTTCGGTAAAATCAGGCAGACCGACAGCGGCTGCAGCCTCAGCCACAGGATTGGCATTGATTGCGGTCGGCGCAATAAAACCCACACAGGCACTCAAGACCAGGGTGGAAGCAATTTTTTCAATTGGAAAAAGTTTATTCGCTTTCATGGTGTCATTCGCTTATTTAGGTTTAAATTCAATTGAGTTCATTACTTGCCGGATTGCACTGACAGGCACTTCACCTACCACCGTAAGCCAGTACTCAGCATGGCGTTTCCCCATGATGGTCATGGCACCTTGCTGCAAACTGCCCTCCGTACGGTTTTCGCTATCCGGTTCTATAAAAACGGAAATCGCTGCCAAACCATCAGAGAAAATCATTTGCACTACCTGATGTGATTTGATCGCTGTTCCATCACTGTTTTTTGCATTTCCAGCAGCGGGAATCAGTCGCTTCATTTCACGGGTTTTCTTGAATCCGGCTGGCAAGGATTTAACAACCCAACCTGAATGGATATTGGACTGCACCGTTAAATTTTCAACCTGCCATTGTGCAGTATTTTGAAAAGTCGGTTTTACCCTCTGCTTGTCAATATCTCCAATGGTCAATTGAGTGAAAGCGATTTGTTCTATCACTTCATTTCTGGTATTGACAGTTTGTGCACGCAGCAACAGGCCAGAATTTTTTTCTACGCAGAGGCGGTAGCCATAGCGGAAACCATCGCGTGGATCAAGCAAATATGTCTGACAATCGATACCAGCGACACGGCCAAGTTCAGCCTTTTTTATTGCATAAGAATCGGGGAGGGATTGCGCATTCGAGGTCAACAAGGCGGGAAATACTTCTTGTGTTGCATTTTTCTCTACCTGCAAGGTCTTACTTTCAGGCAGGTAGCAGGTTACTTCTTCGTTTTTTCGCAAGTATTCTCTGGGTTGTCCATCAAGAATTTCCAATTTTTCCAGTTCATTATTCCCATCAAGAACATGGGTAATTCTGGAAGTCCTGATTTGACTGGCTTGCTGATAAACAAAAGTACCGGAATAATTCAGCTTTTGCGCAGAAGCCTGCATTTTACGCAGTACGCTATGCACTTCACGCTTATCGTCCACTGTCTCTTGCGCCGCTGCCGGTGCCAACAAACCCAGCAAGCAGGCAGCCCCAGTCAATGCGATATTAAAACGCCATACGCACATCATATTTATTTTTCCGAAGCAGATGAAACAGCGTTAGCGTGCGTAACGTATTGTGCTCCGTTATTGATTGCGGGAGAAAAGCGCTGATGCGCCATCAGATAGCTGTCAATTCGTGGATCGCGCAGCATATCGATTTCTACCGGCTTTTTATCATTGCCTGACATAAGCTGAGAAGCTTGTTTGACAGGCTCATTCACTGCCAGCGTATTCACACCAGGGTTTTCGGTATGATTGGCTAGCTGTACATTGCCTGAACTTGCAGCCTTGCTGCTGATTTGACTCGCTGCTTCGGGATTAGTCTGAAAAGACTGCAATTGCGGGATCATGACAAAGGCGAACACCGCTGCGGCAGCCATACCAGCCACGGCTGCGTAAGCCCCCAGGAATTTTTGCTTCCTTTGCCTGCCCTGATTATCCTGCCCGCTGCTTTTTTGCATGGCTGTTGGCGCCAGTACAACAGGCTCGGCATTCAGTTTTTCAGAAAACCGCCGAGAAAAATCTGCACTGAAAGTAACTGCCAATTCTTCTGAACGAAGCACATCACCTATCTGGTGATAAATTTCCCATGCATCTTTGCTTTCTGCTTCATTTAAGCTCGCAAGCAGGGAATCCAGCTGAGCATCACTCAATTCGCCATCTGCCATGGCTGAGATACTCTCGTGTTGATTTGTGCTTTTGTTCATAATTTTCACCTTTTACCACTATTTTTGAATTCGTTTGTACTGCGTTTTGTTCGATACAAGCTTTGACCAGCGTTCACCAGCGTTGTTCCAGTGTAGTACCCAACAAGGGGCGCAATTTCTCGGCTATCGCTTCACGCGCCCTGAATATCCTGCTTCTCACCGTCCCTATGGGACAAAGCATGACTTCTGCAATTTCATCGTAGCTCAAGCCTTCTATCTCGCGCAGGGTAATTGCATTACGCAATTCCTCTGGCAAAGTCGACATGGCTGAGTTCACCGTTTCTGCTATCTGCTTGCTTGCCAACAGGGACTCTGGCGTATTGATATCCCTTAAGCCATCTGCATCAACAAAAGACTCTGCTTCATCCACATCAGCTTCTGTTGATGTAGGAGCCCTGCGCCCTTGGGTGACCAGGTGGTTTTTCGCTGTATTTACCCCAATACGGTACAACCAGGTATAAAAAGCGGAATCGCCACGAAAATTCGGTAATGCTCTGTATGCCTTGATAAATGCTTCCTGCACTACATCTTCCGCTTCTGCATGATCGTAGACGAGCCGGGACACGAGCCGCATTAGTTTCCTTTGGTATTTGGAAACCAGAAGCTCGAATGCTTTTTTGTCACCACGCTGGACGCGCTCAACCAATAGCTGATCAATTTCGCGTTCTGTCGTCACTCATTCATTCCTAAATTTGCATGGAACGAGAAAAGCCCGTCCCAAATGCATGTTATTACCGTCAACATACGCGATCTATATACTGTCAGAGTCCGCGTGAATCCTAAAAGTTCCTTTGGCAGAAGTAAATTTCATGTCAGTTTGCTTGATGTTGTCCAATCCATATCAAACTAACCCTCAATGCCTGGAATGCAGCAGGGCTCAACGAATCTGGCAGTATAAGCAACTTATGTTCCTTGCCCGCTTCATCAAGTAAAAAAATTGATAAAAAGTATGGCCAAATACGACTTTTGTGACTTAAATGCACATTCAGCCTCGTTAACTGCACCTCTTGCTGTATTTTCAGGTGAAGTATCATCTCCCCTGTCGCAGAAATACTCAACTGCCTGCTTTGCTGGATGTGTTGCCAATGTCTGGAAACAAGGTAAGCGCTGCTGCAAAATGAACTGCTGATAATCAGGTAGGTGACATAGGCTGGCACTGAGCTTGATTTCACCAGCAACAGGATGCTCAGATGCGCCAGTACCAGCACGCATAAGCATGCCAATAGCAGTATGCGTGAAGCCCGGGTAACAATATGCAGTGCTATCGTCATGGTAAAAAAAATGGCACTTCATTTCGCTTGAAATGAAGTGCCAAGGCTAATTTTTTAAAAATCAGACTTTTGCAAATATCAGCGTACCATTCGTTCCGCCAAAGCCAAACGAATTTTTCACTGCATAATCTATGCGCATATCACGTGCGGTATTCGCACAATAATCAAGATCACATCCTGGATCCTGATTAAAGATATTCATGGTAGGTGGTGAAACCTGATTGTGCAGAGCAAGAACCGTAAACAAAGATTCAAGACCACCAGCGCCACCCAGCAAATGCCCCGTCATCGACTTGGTCGAATTGATGGTCATCTTGTATGCATGATCAGCAAAAGTCGCCTTGATTGCATCCGTCTCGTTCTGATCACCAATTGATGTAGACGTGCCATGCGCATTCAGATAACTGATTTGCTCAGGATTAATCTCAGCATCTTTCATGGCATTGATCATACTGCGGCGCGGACCATCCATGGTTGGCGTAGTGATGTGATAAGCATCAGCGCTCATACCAAAACCAATGACTTCAGCATAAATCTTTGCACCACGCGCCTTGGCATGTTCATATTCTTCCAGAACCATGACACCAGCACCTTCACCCAGAACAAAGCCATCGCGGTCTTTATCCCAAGGACGGGAAGCCGTCGCCGGATCGTCGTTTCTGGTGGAGAGTGCCCTTGCTGAAGCAAAACCACCCAGACCCAGAGGAGAAATCGTCGATTCTGCACCGCCGGCGATCATCACATCAGCATCGCCATACTCAATCATGCGAGCAGCGGAACCTATGCAATGCAGGCCAGTGGTACAAGCTGTCACGATCGCAAGATTAGGCCCTTTCAGACCATACTTGATCGACAGATTGCCAGAAATCATATTAATGATCGAGGCTGGCACAAAGAACGGGCTGATACGGCGTGGTCCACGCGCTATCAAGGTTTCCTTGGTTTCCTCTATCAACGGCAAACCGCCAATACCTGAACCTACGATGACGCCAATACGGTCGGCATTTTCTTCGGTGACGGCAAGACCAGAGTCTTGAAACGCCTGCATCCCTGCGGCGATGCCGTAGTGGATAAAGGTGTCCATGTTGCGAGCTTCTTTTGCCGGAATATAATCCTCGACATTGAAGCCCTTCACCTCACCTGCAAAATGTGTAGTGAAAGGAGTTGCATCAAATTTGGTAATCGTTGCAATTCCGGATTTACCTGAAGTGATGGCACTCCAGGCATCTGCAACAGTATTGCCGACTGGCGAAATACAACCGAGCCCGGTTACAACGACTCGACGTTTAAGCGAACGACTCAAGCGTTTCTCCTGGATTTGAAAAAATTCGACTAATTAAGCCTTCAGATGGGCTTTAGCGTAGTCAATCGCTTGTTGAACAGTAGTGATTTTCTCAGCTTGTTCGTCAGGGATTTCCATTTCGAATTCGTCTTCGAGTGCCATCACCAGTTCAACTGTGTCCAAAGAGTCTGCACCCAAATCATCTACGAAAGAAGATTCGATTTTGATGTCAGCTTCAGCGACGCCCAGTTGTTCAGCGACGATTTTCTTAACGCGTTGTTCGATATCGGACATGTGTGTCTCCAGTGAAAAAATCAAAAAAATAAGGGCCTACAGAAAGGTGCGCGCATTTTAGCAGGTTTGTGAGCAAAAAAAGCAAGCCTCTGATCCCCGGCAACAACTCCTGCTATTTTCGTCGAAGTTGCCTATAAAAATCAACAAAATGATTAGGCGAGGTACATCCCGCCATTCACGTGCAGTGTCGTTCCTGTGATGTACCCTGCATCTGGTGATGCCAAAAACACTGTTGCTGCGGCAATATCTTCCGGACGACCAAGTTTGGCGAGTGGGATTTGCTGCAAAATGGCCGCTTTTTGGTCCTCATTCAAGGCCCTGGTCATGTCAGTATCGATAAAACCAGGGGCAATACAGTTCACCGTAATATTGCGGCTGCCTATTTCCCTGGCCAATGCACGGCTCATGCCAGCCACACCGGCCTTGGCAGCAGCATAGTTCATTTGCCCAGGATTACCAGAAGAGCCCACTACGGAAGTAATATTGATGATGCGGCCATGCTTGGCCTTCATCATGCCACGCAATACAGCGCGGGATAAACGTGCGACTGAAGTGAGATTGGTAGTGATGACGCTATCCCACTCCTCCTCCTTCATGCGCATGGCCAGTTGATCCTGGGTAATTCCAGCGTTATTGACCAGGATAGACAGGCTGCCAAATTCTTTCTGGATTTCATCGACCAGACCTGCAGTACGCTCTACATCATTGACATTGAAAGCTACGCCCTTACCTGAGCCAGGCGCTACTTCTTCGAGATACGCAGTAATTGCTGCCGCACCAGATTCTGTTGTTGCAGTACCTATGACTTTAGCACCGGCCTTGGCCAGACCAATAGCAATTGCCTTGCCAATACCGCGGGATGCGCCAGTAACCAGCGCCACTTGATTTTCTAATTGTTGAGTCATTTCAAGAGTTCCAATACTTTTTCTAAACTTGCCTGATCAAATACAGTGTCGCCCGTCAATTCAGCCTGAATACGCTTCGTCAGGCCAGTCAAGACCTTGCCTGGACCACATTCAATCACATGCGTGATGCCATCGGCATGCATCTTATCAATAGTTTCGACCCAACGTACCGGACTGGCAGCCTGCCTGACAAGCGCATCCTTGATAGCATCAACATCACTAACAACAGCAACATCGACATTATTAATCAATGGAATTGCTGGCGCCGAAAATGGAATGCCAGCCAGATATTCGCGCAATTTGTCTGAAGCAGGGTTGAGCAAGGATGAATGAAAAGGTGCAGAAACTGCCAAAGGCAAGGCGCGCTTGGCGCCTTTTGCCTTGGCAATTTCGCAAGCGCGGTCCACAGCGGCTTTATTGCCAGCAATGACAACCTGTGCCGGCGCATTGAAATTCACAGCCTCTACCACTTCGCCCGACACTGCAGCCATTGCTTCTGCACAAGCGGCCTGCACATCCTCGTCAGACAAACCCAAAATAGCGGCCATGCCGCCCTGTCCCACAGGCACGGCATCTTGCATGGCTTGCGCACGGAAGCGCACCATAGGCACCGCATCTTTAAAAGCGATAACGCCAGCGGCCACCAGGGCTGAATACTCACCCAAACTATGACCAGCCACCAGCTTGGGGGCTGCACCACCTGCAGCGATCCAGGCACGGTAGCAAGCTACGGCTGCCGTCAACATGACAGGCTGGGTATTAGTGGTCAGATCCAGTGCTTCTTTTGGACCTTCATTAATCATCTTGCCCAAATCCAGTTGCAGTGCATCAGATGCTTCAGCAATGGTTTGTTGCACGACAGGATTATCAGCAAAGCCATTCAACATGCCTATTGCTTGCGAACCCTGTCCAGGGAATACAAATGCAAATTGCGTCATTTCTTATCTCTAATCTTATCTCTAATATTCATTATTGATTGCCCAACTCTCGCCCCAGGACACTCACATCTTGACGATGGCCGCACCCCAGGTAAAACCACCACCTACACCTTCAAGCATCACTGTATGCCCAGGCTTGACCCGGCCATCACGTACAGCAAGGTCCAATGCCAGCGGTATCGAAGCGGCAGAGGTATTACCATGCTGATCAACCGTGACCACCACTCTATCCATAGGCATGCGCATTTTTTTTGCAGTACTTTGCATGATGCGTATGTTTGCCTGATGCGGTATCAGCCAGTCGATCTGATCTGTAGTCAGACCAGCGATTTCCAGCGCTTCGTTGGCAACCTTTTCCAGTAAATTAACAGCAAGCTTAAAGACAGCCTGACCATCCATATACAAAAACGCGCTACCCTCAACTACGCCACTCTGGACATTGCCTGGCACACATAAAATATTGGCATAGCTGCCATCAGCATGCAATTTGGTGGCCAACACACCGGGCTCGTCAGAGCGCGACATGACGATAGCACCTGCACCATCACCAAACAGCACGCAAGTAGTACGGTCTTCAAAATTCAGGATGCGGGAAAATACCTCAGCACCGATCACCAGCACGTTTTTATGATTGCCCGCCTTGATCATGCTATCAGCGATGGACATGGCATACATGAAGCCGCTGCATACCGCTTGCACGTCAACAGCGGCCCCACCATTCGTGATACCAAGCTTGTTTTGCACTACGCATGCAGTACTGGGGAAGCCCCCCAGAAAATCAGGTGTTGATGTTGCCAGCACGATCAAGTCAATATCATTAGCCTGCATCCTGGCGGCATCCAGCGCCCGTTTTGCTGCCTCTACCGCCATATCACTGACCGCCACGGATGGCTCAGCATAATGACGGAAAGAAATCCCGCTACGGGAGAATATCCACTCGTCTGAAGTTTCTATACCCTTCGCCGCCAGTTGATCTGTCAATTCCTGATTGCTTACTTTTTTGGGAGGCAGGTAGCTGCCTGTACCGATAATTTTGCTATAGAAAGTCATGCGGTTTTCTGTACCAAGAGTTCATTGTTGTCTGGAGCGACCTCAGCAACTGCGTCAGCATCTGCAATCGGCATCAATTTCGCCATTGAAGTCGCAATGCGTGACAATACATCATTTTTTGCCGCATCGAATGCGCGCTGTATTGCCCACTCATAACTATACTTGTCTGCGCTACCATGGCTTTTAAACACAAGGCCACGCAAGCCCAGCAAACTACCACCATTGTAATTGGACGGATTCATGGTGCGCGAGATGGATTTCAAAGCGCCACGAGCGAAGATGGCACCCAACATATTCAGGGGATTACTCTTAAAGGCTGCAGTCAGCGTGATTTTTACAAAACGCCCCATCCCCTCAGCCGCTTTCAAGGTAACATTTCCGACAAAGCCATCGCAAACAACGATATCAGTCGTGCCCTCAAAAATATCATTGCCTTCGACATTGCCATAAAAATTCAGCAGGCCACGCTCATGGTCGGCACGCAATAATTGCGCCGTTTTTTTGACGACGTCATTACCTTTGATGTCCTCCTCACCTACATTCAACAAACCTATACTTGGCTTATCTTTACCCTCCAGCGCAGATACCAGGGCAGAACCCATGATGGCAAACTGATGCAAATGCAGAGGCTCGCAATCTACATTCGCGCCCAGATCCAGCATATAGGTAGGAAGATTTTTTTGATTCGGCAGGATGCTGCAAATTGCCGGACGGTCCACGCCTTGCATGGTTTTCAATACATAACGGGAAACTGCCATGAGTGCGCCGGTGTTCCCCGCAGAAACGCAGGCCTGGGCAGTGCCTTCTTTAACCTGATTGATGGCGACGCGCATGGAAGAATCTTTCTTGCGGCGCAAGGCAACCTCTATAGGGTCATCCATCTCTACCACTTCTGTGGCGTTGATAATTTTTAAGCGTGTATGTGCACCGGCATGTAGCTTCTTCAGCTCGGCCTGAATGATAGATTCAGAGCCCACCAGGAGAAATTCGACATCAGGTTCGCGATTGGCAAAAGCAACAGCTGCTGCCACTGTAACTGCCGGGCCATGATCTCCGCCCATGCAGTCTATGGAAATTTTAATTGTCATGTAGTGATACGAAACTTCAATCCGAAACAGCGAGTGTATCAAACCGGAACAGACATCATCCCGAATTAATTTTTCAAAAGCAGGATTATCTCAAAAATTCAAAGACTCGCCGACAACAATTCAATCAAAAAGCAAATTAAGCACCCACTCAATCTCGCAAGAATGTATTAAACAAGCAAGTCAGGGGATAGGTTAACGCAAAAAAGCGGCGCCAAGTCAAAGACTCGTCACGCCGCTTCTTTACCAGGAACAGAGATTACTCGTCGTTCTTGGTTTTCAATACTTTACGACCACGGTAAAAGCCGTTAGGGCTGATGTGGTGACGCAGATGTGTTTCACCAGTTGTTGGCTCGATACCCAGTTGCGGTGCAACCAGGAAATCGTGGGAACGGTGCATGCCACGCTTGGATGGGGATTTTTTATTTTGCTGAACTGCCATGATAACTCCTAATACTTCAAAAAATGTTTCTAAAATTTAACACGCCTGGTTGAAGAATGCGAACATCAGCAACCAAGAATCCCTAACAATACTTCGACCTGAGTGTTTTTTCAGAATAATGCCACTAGGTACGCCCATTAATTTTCTTCAGCACGGCAAAAGCTGATTCTTTTTTGCCGACTTCCGCGTCAATCGCTGCAGTAGTATCTGCTGAAGCCAACGGTAGATCCGGGCATACTGCATGTTTGGGCGATTGGGGTATTGCCAGTAGCGCCTCATCCTCTATCAAATCCATGATATTGAATGTTTTGCTACCTACTACAACATCGATCTCGTCATCTTCAAGCAATGCTTCAATTTCATCTGCATTTTCTTCGTTTTTGGCGAGTACCAATATGGATTCAGAGTCAATATCAAATGCAAATGGTGTCAAACAACGCTGACACATCAACTGCACCGTACCATCCACAGATAATTGCAACTGCGGATGACCCAGCTTGTCTTTGCCACCCTGCAGAGACCAGTTCAACGCACCTTCGGCATTTGCACTTTCTTCTGACAGGCGAGGTAAATCTGCGACTAAAATGCTTCCCGAACGCTGCTCTTCGAGCCGGGAGAACGTGAAAGCGTCAATCACAAATGCTTGCATAGGATTATTTGAACCCAGAAAACCTGCGATAATAACAGGATTACACCTAAGTAGTCAAAGAATTGGCGTGATTTTTTCGCGTAATGGCTATGAAAACCATAGGAAATGTTTCCACAATGCAAATAAATAAGCAGCAAAGCAGGTTGATACTGGCATCAAGCTCAGTTTACCGCCGTGAATTACTAACAAGACTGCAATTCAATTTCGAAAGTATAGCACCCGAACTTGATGAAAGCCCAAACCTGGGAGAAAGCCCCGAGCAAACCGCCCTGCGTCTGGCGCAACAAAAAGCTGAGGCGATAGCAAAAAATCAGCCAGACTCTATAATCATAGGTTCAGATCAGGTCGCGACGCTGGGTGACCTACAAATTGGCAAACCTGGCAATCATGAAGCAGCTTTAAAGCAGTTGCTACTCATGCGCGGACGTGAAGTGGCGTTCCATACGGCTCTCTGTGTCCTGGACAATCGTCAAAACGCCCCCTCCCCTCTACAAATTCAAGATATCCGCACTATGGTCAGGTTCAGGGACTTAAGCAACGCGGAACTGGATGCCTATTTGCGCATAGAGCAGCCCTACGATTGCGCAGGCAGCGCTAAGAATGAAGGACTGGGAATCGCTATCATAGAAAGCATCAAAAGCGACGATCCCACAGCATTAACCGGCCTGCCACTTATTGCCCTGACCAGCATGCTGCGCAATACCGGCCTGAGCTTCTTCAATCTTTGAATTGATCGCTTTATCCATTTCATAAAATAAAAAATCAAAACCCCATGACAGGCACGCTTTACTTAATCCCCAATACCCTGGGTCTGAACGAAGATCAGCAAGTTAATTTACTTGCCAGCATCATCCCCGACACCGTACAAAAAATGACGGCAGAACTCAGTCACTTCGTCGCTGAAAATGCCAAAACTACACGCGCTTATCTGAAATACCTGTCACAGGCACACCCCCTGCAAAAAGCCATGCAGGAAATCCAGATCAGCGAGCTGAATATCAATACGCCAGCGCAAGCACTGGAAGGCCTGCTGCAACCACTGCTGCAAGGTCATGACGTGGGTTTGATATCTGAGGCTGGTGTGCCCGCGGTTGCTGATCCGGGTTCCAGCCTCGTCAGGCTCGCTCATCAACGCAATATCAAGGTACGCCCTCTGGTTGGCCCCTCCTCGCTATTACTGGCTTTGATGGGCAGTGGGCTGAATGGGCAAAGCTTTGCCTTTCATGGCTATTTGCCGACAGATGCCGCGTTGCGTGCAAAGCGCATCAAAGAACTCGAAGAGAGATCAAAAAAAGAGAAGCAAACACAATTATTGATAGAAACCCCTTATCGCAATGCTTCCATGCTGGAAGCCTTGAGTAATCACTGCCACGGATCTACGCTGATCTGCGTGGCGACGGATTTGAGCCTCAACACGGAATCACTGCAAACAAAAACGGCTGCTGAGTGGAAAACCAATTTAAGCAAGCAACAAGGCCCTGATTTTCATAAAAAACCGACAGTTTTCTTATTCTTAAGCAATTAAAAAGTGCACGACCGGTCGATTTTTCCTATTTGCGCTAAGATGTATTTTTTCTGGAGGAATGCACATGCTGAATTTTGATTTTTATAACCCTACACAAATCCTGTTTGGCAAAGGGCGCATAGCCGATCTGAACAAGGCTATCCCAGTTGAAGCCCATGTGTTGATGCTGTATGGTGGTGGCAGCATTAAACAAAATGGTGTCTATGATGAAGTCATTGCTGCACTTGGAACACGTCAGGTGACGGAATTTACTGGCATAGAACCCAATCCCAGCTATGAAACACTGATGAAGGCTGTCGAACTCATCAAGCAAAACAAGATAGACTTTTTGCTTGCAGTTGGTGGCGGCTCTGTTATCGATGGCACCAAATTCATCGCCGCTGCGGCCTTGTTTGAAGGCGATGATCCCTGGGTCATCATGGAAAAACGTGGCAACAATGTGACCAAGGCCATGCCATTTGGCAGCGTACTGACTTTGCCGGCCACTGGCTCCGAAATGAATAATGGCGGTGTCGTCACCCGCAAATCCATCAAGGCAAAAATGGCGTTCTCCAGCCGCCATTGCTTCCCGCAATTCTCGGTGTTGGACCCGACCAAGACTTTTACCCTGCCTGTACGCCAGATCGGCAATGGCGCAGTTGATGCCTTTGTCCACATCATGGAACAGTATCTGACCTACCCGGTTAATTCACCGGTGCAAGACAGATTTGCTGAAGGCCTGCTGCTGACACTGATAGAAGAAGGTCCGAAAGCCCTGGCTAACCCTGAAGATTACGATGTGCGCGCCAATCTCATGTGGTGTGCCACCATGGCCCTGAATGGTTTGATTTCGACTGGCGTGCCGCAAGACTGGGCGACGCACATGATAGGTCATGAACTGACCGCCTTGCATAACATCGACCACGCCCAAACCCTCGCCATCGTGCTGCCTAGCATGCTGCGAGTACGCAAGGAAGGCAAACGGGAAAAGTTGCTGCAATTTGCAGAACGCGTATGGGGTTTGCATGATGGCGATGAAGATAAGCGCATAGAAACAGCCATCAGCCGCATGCAGGATTACTTTGAGCAAATGGGCGTCAAAACCCGTCTCAGCGACTATCAGCTTGGCAGCAATGATATCGCACCTATCTTGTCAGCACTGGAAACCCATCGCATGGTGAGCCTGGGTGAAAAGCGTGATGTGACTTTGGACGTCAGTCGTCAGGTATTGGAATTGAGTTTGTAATTAATTGCGGCCATTTATTCCAACAGGATTGAATGGCCGTAAATTTATTTCTTTACCGTTTTCTGGATATGGCAATTCGCATCCAGAAAACGCATGGCTCCTGTGTAATTGGTATCCCAGTCATCCATTAAATAATTACCAGCCTCTTCCACGAAATTATTCCAGTCCTCCAGCAAGCCTTCCTGCTTTTCGTGAGGCGCTGCTGTCTTTATCCAGCCCGTCGCCAACTCTGATTTGAATCCCTCATCACGGAATTTTTTCACCAGGCTTTTTGCTGTTTTTTCTGGTAATGTCGTTTTTGGTGTAATGCCACCAACAATACAGACGAACAGGGTCAGCAGCGAATCGATATCGGTTTTACCCTTGGTCAATTTCGTCCACTCCTTGGACACCAGGGCATCGTATTCAGAAGTGTCTTCCACTTCGTGGTCGCGCAAATAATAGCGATCCTTGAGTTCATACACCAGCTTATCCAGAGAGGCCGACTTATCTTGCAGGCGTGGCAAATCATGGGATTTGATCTCACCCAGTACGCGCTCAACGATGGCATGAAATTTCTCAGGGATATCAGCCATATCAATGGCTGACAAAGCCTTCTTCAACTTCGCTGCGGTATACGCACGGATAGCATCTATCAGGCTGGCGAACTCCACCTGGTTTTGCAGTGTCGCTTCAGGCTTGCCAAACATTTGCAGCAACAAGGCTGTGCGGACTACTGACACGGCTTCGACATCTTCTTCTTTGAGATAGCTGGCAGACAAGCCCAGTTCTTCACCAAACCAGTAGCCAGCCTCAATTTCCAGCGCATTCATTTGCCGGTGTTCAAGAGTATTTCTATACTCAATCGGCTTTTCCTTGAGTGACCAGGCTTCCAGAAAATCTTCTACCTTACCCTTGGCTTCATGACCCAGCAAGGCATATTCCGGCATGGCGAACAATACTTTCAGCAAACCTGAGCCGCCACGCGACAAGGTCAGAAAGGTATTGTCGCGTATCATCTTGGCGGCCAGTTCAAGATCACCCTTTGTGGTTTCGATCAGATATAGGCTGGCCAGGTTGACGATACGTTTGCGTGCTGCTTCAATTTCCGGGCGCAGGTATTTACTGCCAAAAGTATCCGCTATCTGCACCATGCCTTTTGGGGCTTCTGCCTCAATCGCAGCAATCTTGGTGGTGGAGATAATTGCCTTTTGCACGCCATAACGCAGCGCCGATTCAAAGAAGGGGCGATTATCAAGCAGGGCAATTTCAAAAGTATTTTCAGGCATAAATACCAGAATAGAAGCAGACTATGGAAATGAAAGGCAGGCAGAAAAACTCCTGCCTGCCACGTGCATCAAAATAACATGAACAATTACAAGGCTGACTCTTCGTCATCATCCTTGTCGTCACCATCATCATTGTTTTTAGGGCGCTCGTCCTGCTCTTCTTCAGTGCCACCCTCGCCGCCTTCCAATAATTCATCTTGCGCCAGGCTGGCCTGGTAAGCTTTGTAACGTGCACGCAATTTCATCAGTACTTCGCGGAAGATTTCTGGCAGTTCATAGCGCAGGATATAAGTCACCTGCATCCAGTCATGATCTTCCAGATTTGCCATGTCCAAAGGCGACGCCAGGCTCTCGGTATCGCGTGTCAGGTTCAACAAATCATCATCACGTGCCTGGGTTTTGTTGTCGTCGCCATATTCATACAAATCGAAAGTCGCGTAGCGGTAGAAATGCTCTACCATTTGCGCCCTGTCGAGCAGGTAATCGACGAGAGCGTCATAGCCACCCTCCACTTCGGCGATTTCATACAAAAATTCTGCCGGGTCAGCACCTTCGCGGAAAATGACGGAATTGACCATGCCACGCAATTGTTCATGTGTCTGATCGCCATAGCGGCGTTCCAGCACCACAGCCTGGGCAAATTGCTCAGGGGTGACCAGCAGGTTCACCAAAGACTCTTTCGATGCATCGTACTCACGGATAATTGCCAGCAAATCCTTGGCCGGAAATTCATCAAGGGCAGCTACCAGTGCTTTGTCGCCTTCGGTTTCGGCCAGATTAGCCAGCGCATGTTCAGCACCGGCGATGTCACCCGCCTTGACCAGGCTTTGGGCTTCGATTAATGCAGGATAATTCATCTGTACTCCTTATTCTTTGCGGTCAAAACCTTGCTCAGCCAACCAGTCCGCACCGGCTTCGCCCAGATCATAATCATCACCATCATCACCGTCATCGCGACCGTGCCTGCCATATTGGCCATCAAGATCGCCATGTTCTTTCAGCTCTTCATTTTCCTCATTGGCTTCTTTATCTTCATCCTCATCAGCACCTGCCGCATCGCTAGCACCAGCTTTACGCGTGGTATTACTACGGTTCAGATATTCCAGCGCTGCAGCCGTCACCAGGAAGGCTTCACCGTCAGGGTCTTTCAAGACAATACGACTCAGCGGCTCAGCCCAAGGCTCCAGCTTGACTGCTGTCGATAAACTTTTCCAGGAAGGGAATTTGCCTGCTTCTTTGGTAATCAATGATTCCATCGTCAATGGATTCATGAAAATGAAGCCCTGATGAAAAGCCACTGCCAGCATTTCAGGATTGCTGGCCATCATGGGTAATAACATAGGCAATTGTTCAGCCTTTTCACGCAACCTGGCCTTGAGCACGTTTTTGCCCTCGGAATCGGATTTCAAATCTTCCAATTCAGCCTTGTAGAGCGGAATAATATCTTCAAAAAAACGTGACAATTTCACTGCAATACTCCTGATAAATAATTTTTCCAGATTTCGGTCGCTGTCTCTATGGGAGAATCCAGCAAATTGCGCCTGCGATTTTCATCATAGGCAGTACGCGCCGCCTCGTCCGACAAGATATCGTAAGCTTCTTTGACCGCATGGAATTTTTCCGGCGCCAGTTCAGAATCATTTCTGTCTGGATGAAACTCTGCAGCCTTTTGACGAAACGCCTTCTTGACGTCTGCCAGACTCGCATTGGTGGCAATACCGAGAATAAAATAATAGTCTTTCATACACACCCTTGGCTTGCACTTGGACTTGAATTGACACTGCAGATCAGCAGCGAAGAACAAGGGGAACCATTTGCATGGATCCCCCTATGCAGGAACAAGCCAGAATTCAGCTATTCCTGTAGATACATATTAATGGTGATGACCGTGTTCGCCATGCACGTGACCATGCACAACTTCTTCATCAGTAGCTTCGCGTACTTCCAGCACTTCTGCATCGAAACGTATGGTCATGCCAGCCAGAGGATGATTGCCATCGACAGTCACCACGCCTGCATCAATGGCAGTAACGCGGAACTGCGTGGTTTCGCCAGTTTCTGGTTCACGTGTTTCAAACATCATGCCAACTTCGATATCAGGAGGAAAAGCACTGATATCTTCTTCGCGCACGAATTCTGGATCAAATTCGCCAAAACCTTCTTCTGGTACCAAAGTCACAGAGACTTTGTCACCTACAGCTTTACCATCCAGCGCGGCCTCAACTGCTGGCAAAATATTATCATATCCACCATGCAAATAAACGATGGGCTGCTGATTCTGGTCTATGAGCTCGCCCTCAGCACTGAACATGGTGTAATTCAAAGTGACAGCGGTATTTTGTGTGATTTGCATGACAAATAAATAGAGTAATTGCGCATTATTGCGACAAAATTGAAATGAGTAAGCCTGATATCCAAGCATATATAGCCTACAAGCACTCATTTCAATAGACTAACCGCGTATTGTAGCAGAGCCACCTTCTATTTTTGGAGTTTGCTGTCTTTGTTATTCTATCTCTTCTGCTCGTAATGCTCTTTCTTCAATGAACACCAGGAACTTAGCTTGATTAAGCTTGGTTACAGCACAATTTTATTTTCCGTTAGGCAATAAAAAACCGCCAGCGGCGGTTTTAAAAGTGGAACTGGATTGATGAAAGCCCGTCAAACACCAATTTTTTCAAGCATGGTACCCAGTTCACGCAGAGCTGGTTCCAGCTTGGGGTGCTGTGCAGCGAATTTCGCTGACAAAGCCTGCGAACGCTCACTCAAGGCCGCGAATACTGGGTCATCGTGATTTTTTGTAGTAGACAAGACATGTTGAATATCCTCATTCAATTTCTCCAGCAAGGATTTCAACTCATCATCAACAGCTTCAGTACTTGCCAACTCTTGATGTAAGAGGCCCAGCAAATGTTTCAATTGCTCTTGTTTCATATCATATCTCCTTGATGGAACATTCTTAGCTTTTTGCAGCTTAGCTTTTTGCAGTTTAGTTGCTGACTCGCGGAAAAACCAGTACCACGGCTTCGGCAGCTATACCCTCTTCCCTCCCCAGATAACCAAGACGTTCATTGGTTTTTGCCTTGATATTGACCTGATTGATATCAACCTGCATATCTTCAGCAATATTTGCCACCATGCCTGCGATATGCGGCACCATCTTCGGTGCCTGGGCAATGATGGTGGCGTCCAGATTCCCCACCTCATAACCTGCAGCGTGAATACGCTTGACAGCCTCACGCAATAAAACACGTGAATCAGCACCGGCAAAACGGGTATCGGTATCGGGGAAATGCCCCCCTATATCACCCAAGGCGACTGAACCAAAGAGTGCATCGGTAATCGCATGCAATAACACATCCGCATCTGAATGCCCAAGCAATCCTGTGATGTGCGGGATAGTCACCCCACCAATAATCAATTTGCGACCGGGCACCAATGCATGACAGTCATAACCCTGACCTATTCTGAACGGTAACATCTTATTTTGCATCAAGCTTCCTTTATTCTTCCGGGCTATTTAAATACTGGGCGATTAATGCCATATCGCTGGGTAAAGTCAGCTTCATATTTCGTGCATGCCCTTCAACCAGTATGGGGGCATGGCCTGCAGCTTCAATAGCGCTGGCTTCATCGGTCACCTGATCTGCCACATCCAGGGCATCGCACAACAACTGATAACGGAACATTTGCGGGGTTTGCGCCAACCACAAGCCATCACGAGGTATGGTTTGTACTTTGCCGTTTTCCACCCGTTTGACGGTATCAACTACCGGCAGGGCCAACAAGCCGCCGACTGTATTATCAGCAACCTGATCAATTAAATGCTGCAGCAGGCCAGATGTCAAACCCGGTCTGGCGGCATCGTGCACGAGTACCCAGTCTGCATTACCCAAAGTACTGGCCAGCTCGCTCAAGCCATTTCTGACCGTATCACGGCGACTGGCACCACCACAACGCAAGATTGTCAGCTTTTCTGCTTTATGCAGATATTCATCTACATAAGCGTCCTCCGGGCCGACGACGACATAGGTATGCTGTATTTTTGAAAAACCAAGGAATGCATCGACAGTGTGCTGCAGAACTGATTTACTGCCTATACGCATATATTGCTTAGGTGTAGCTGCGCCCATACGCGAACCCACGCCCGCAGCAGGAATCAGCGCAACATAGCGAAGCGTATCTATCAGCTTTTCGGCGTCAAAATGATGTTCTTGCAATTGTTTTTCCATGAATGTCACAAGCTCTTGAAGCTGCCCCGATAAGAAAGAGCCCCTTCGTTTATAATTAGGCGCTCATTTTAACCGCGTATCTTGTTCCGTAAGCAGCTTTTACGGCATTCCACATGTATAGCCGCAATGTCATTTGATTTCAGCAAATCCTTAGCAAAACCCGGCCATAAACTGGCACTCCCCAATTTGCATGGTTCTTCCGATGCTTATGCCCTGGCGCAAGCAGCGACGGCGCTCAAGGCTGACAAGCGCATGCTGACCATTTTTGTCGCCAACCCTGGAGATGCCCAGCGTCTGCTGGATGAAATCCCCTGGTTTAATGCAGAACTGCGCTGCCATTTGCTGCCAGACTGGGAAACCCTGCCTTACGACGCCTTTTCACCGCATCAGGACTTGGTGTCTGAGCGCCTGGCCAGCCTGCATGAAATCCAGAATGGCAATTGCGATGTCTTGCTGGTTCCGGCAACCACAGCCTTGCTGCGCATGGCCCCACCCTCTTTCCTGGCAGCCTACACCTTCTTTTTCAAAAAAGGTGATCGTCTTGACGAGGCCAAGCTAAAAAACCAACTGACACTGGCAGGTTATAGCCATGTCAACCAGGTCATGTCACCGGGTGAATATTCTGTACGCGGTGGTTTGATAGACTTGTTCCCCATGGGTTCGACCCTACCTTACCGCCTGGATCTATTTGGCGACACCATAGAGACCATACGCACCTTTGATGCCGATACGCAACGTTCGCTCTACCCTGTGCCGGAGGTACGCCTGCTGCCAGGGCGTGAATTCCCTATGGATGAACCAGCGCGAGCCGCCTTCCGCAGCCGCTGGCGTGAGACTTTTGAAGGTGATCCTTCTCGTTCCAGTATCTATAAAGACATAGGCAATGGCATACCTTCAGCTGGCATAGAATATTACCTGCCGCTGTTCTTTGAACAAACCGCCACCCTGTTTGATTATCTGCCTGAAGCGCCGCATTTTGCATTGATAGGTGATATAGACGATGCCATCAGACGCTTCTGGAACGATACCCGTTCACGCTACCAGTTTTTAAAGTCTGACCGCGAACGTCCGGTACTGGCACCGGAAATTGTGTTTTTACGCGATGAAGACTTCTTTGCCGCCATAAAGCCACTGGCGCGCTGGACCATCGCAGAAGCAGACAAGGCTGCAGCCGCTTCTGAAGTATCCAGCTTTTTACCAGATATCGCCGTCAATCGTCGCGCCGACGACCCATTGATAAACTTGCGCTCCTTCCTGCTGCAAACAGATAAGCGAGTAATGATTTGCGCCGAGACTTTGGGGCGGCGCGAAACCTTGCAGCAGTATTTCACTGAATACGATATTCGTCTGAGTCTGTGCGAAGGCTATACCGATTTTGCGACAGCAGATGCCAAGCTGATGCTGGGCGTTGCGCCTCTGCACACTGGCTTTGTGCTGGCCGATGGCCTGGCCTTTGTTACCGAAGCCGAACTGTATGCCGGTAGTGGCAAGCGCATAGGCCGCAAAAAGCAGGAAGCAGTTACCCAGGTCGAGCACATGGTGCGCGACCTGTCAGAATTGAAAATCGGTGACCCCGTCGTCCATAGCAACCATGGCATAGGCCGCTACATGGGCCTGATCAGCATGGACCTGGGCGAAGGTGAAACCGAATTCCTGCATCTGGAATACGCTAAAGATACCAAACTGTACGTGCCGGTATCGCAATTGCATGTCATTTCACGCTACTCCGGTGCTTCGCCAGATGACGCGCCTTTGCATAGCCTGGGTTCAGGCCAGTGGGAAAAAGCCAAGAAAAAAGCGGCGCAGCAAATTCGCGATACTGCCGCCGAGTTGCTGAACCTGTATGCCCGCCGCGCCGCGCGCCAGGGCCATGCCTTTGAGTATTCTGCACGTGACTATGAAGCCTTTGCCGATAGCTTTGGCTTTGATGAAACACCGGACCAGGCAGCAGCCATCACCGCTGTCATTGGCGACATGACCTCAGGCAAGCCTATGGACAGGCTGATCTGTGGCGACGTTGGCTTTGGCAAGACAGAGGTAGCCTTGCGTGCCGCCTTCGTTGCCGTCATGGGTGGCAAGCAAGTAGCCATTCTGGCACCTACCACCCTGCTGGCAGAGCAACATGCCCAGACTTTTGCTGACCGCTTTGCCGCCTGGCCAGTGAAAATTGCTGAATTATCACGATTCCGCTCCGGCAAGGAAATCAGCATCGCCATGAAAGGCATGGGCGACGGCACTGTTGATATCGTCATTGGCACGCATAAACTGCTGTCTGACGATGTTAAATTCTCCCGCCTTGGCCTGGTGATTATCGATGAAGAACATCGCTTTGGTGTACGCCAAAAAGAAGCCTTGAAGGCTTTGCGTGCAGAGGTCGATGTATTGACGCTGACAGCGACACCGATACCACGCACCCTGGGCATGGCACTGGAAGGCTTGCGTGACTTTTCTGTCATCGCGACAGCACCGCAAAAGCGGCTGGCGATCAAGACCTTCGTACGCGGCGAAGATGATTCTGTCATCCGCGAAGCCTGCTTGCGTGAATTGAAGCGTGGTGGTCAGGTCTATTTCCTTCACAATGAAGTTGAAACCATAGAAAACCGCAAGGCCATGCTGGAAGCCTTGCTGCCAGAGGCACGCGTAGTCGTGGCACATGGCCAAATGCATGAGCGTGACCTGGAAAAAGTCATGCGTGACTTTGTGGCCCAACGGCATAATATTTTGCTGTGTACCACGATTATCGAAACCGGTATCGACGTACCAACTGCCAATACCATCATCATGCACAGAGCCGACAAATTCGGTCTGGCACAGTTACATCAATTGCGTGGCCGCGTCGGTCGTTCCCACCATCAAGCCTATGCCTACTTGCTGGTGCATGATGTGCAAAGCCTGACCAAGCAAGCGAATCGCCGCCTTGAAGCCATCCAGCAGATGGAAGAACTGGGTAGCGGCTTTTACCTGGCCATGCATGACCTGGAAATTCGTGGGGCCGGTGAAGTGCTGGGTGATAACCAGTCTGGTGAAATGCATGAGATAGGTTTCCAGATGTATTCCGACATGCTCAGTGAAGCTGTGCGCTCACTGAAGAATGGCAAGGAACCTGACCTGGCTGCACCATTATCAACGACGACAGAAATCAACCTGCACATCCCTGCCCTGCTGCCGAATGAATTCTGTGGTGACGTACATGAACGCCTGTCCATCTACAAGCGCCTGGCCAATTGCAGCAGCGCCAATGGTATTGATGATATGCAGGAAGAAATGATAGACCGTTTTGGCAAACTGCCAGAACCCGTAAAATCGCTGCTGGAAACCCATAGACTGCGCGTTGCAGCCAAGCCACTGGGCATCATCAAGATTGACGCACACAGCGAAGCCGCAACCCTGCAATTCGAACCCAAGCCACCGATAGACGGCATGCGCATCATAGAACTGGTGCAAAAGAACAAGCATATCAAACTCAATGGTCAGGACAAGTTGCGCATCACAGCCGCCATGCCCGACCTCGCCAGCCGCGTAGCCCAGATCAAGGCCACCATCAAGGCACTGCACTAATTAATTGAATAAAAGAGACAACCATGCATTTGACCATACAAGGCTTGAACAACACGCTCAGCAATAATATCGCGCTCGTTCAGGATATCGCCAGCCAGACCAGGGCAAAACTGATGCAACTGAATGCCCAGGCAGTGCGCCTCGACGATGCAGAATTTGATGCGCAGACTTTGAGCGCAATACGCGAGCGCTGCTTCGCTGCCCAATTAGATATCACGGCTCTGGACACGCAACTTGCGCTGACTGATTTCAAACTGGTCGCCATGGACATGGATTCAACCCTGATCACTATAGAATGCATAGATGAAATCGCTGACATGCAGGGCTTGAAACCGCAAGTGGCAGAAATTACCGAAGCCGCCATGCGCGGCGAACTGGAATTCCAGGAGAGCCTGGTCCGTCGCGTCGCCCTGCTCAAAGGCCTCGATGCCAGCGCCCTGCAACGCGTATACGACGAGCGCCTGCAATTGTCCCTGGGTGCAGATCAGATGCTGAAGACCATACAGCAAGCCGGTCTAAAGACTTTACTGGTATCCGGTGGTTTTACTTTCTTCACCGACCGCATGAGATCACGCCTGAATCTGGACTACACCCACTCCAATGTACTTGAAATCCAGGATGGCAAACTGACAGGCAAAGTCATAGGCACCATTGTTGATGCAGATGAAAAACAGAGAACCGTGGAGCGCGTCTGTGCCGAGATGGGCATTCCCACCGATCAGGCCATCGTCATGGGTGACGGTGCGAATGATTTGAAAATGATGAAAATTTCTGGTTTGTCCGTCGCATTCAGGGCCAAGCCTGTGGTGCGTGCACAAGCAGACGTGGCCCTGAATTTTGTCGGGCTGGATGGAGTGTTAAATCTGCTTTGAACATATGGTTTGGTTCAATGCTTAATCTGCCACTAGTTACAATGGGCGTCAGCCACTGGTTTAATCGAACAGATTCGACAACAACGGCCCAAAGTGATTAGCCGGATGCACAGGGTCACGTTTTCTGTCGCTTATTCTCGTCACAGAATCCGGCTTTTCCAAATAGGTCTGGTAAGTTTTTTGCGTATACGCGTAGTCGTTGTAGGTAAAAGCGATACCACCGTTCCATGCCAGACCTAAAGGCATGCCTTCATACTTTTCAAGAAAGGCTATCAATCCTTCCTTGGTACGCAACTCGGGATAGTCATTCTTCTGTATCCTGGCTTCTACATATAGATTCAAATTGTTTTTGAAGGTATCCCATACTTCCATGCTGACTCCAGCTTGCAGGTTCACTGCCGCCCCTACCTTATCGAGCTCAGCTTCAGGCAAGGACTTGCGTACTGAGGTATACACTGTCACATTAGGTTTTCTGGCATCAATAATCACATAGCCAGGCGCTGCGGCCACTGGCATAGAAGTGAATAACAAGATAGCAAGGCTGACGAGGATATGATTGAGCATGTATACTTCCTTGTATGGCAAAGTTATAGAGGAAATACAAGTCTGCAGCATTGAATCAGGCACAGCAACCAGCTGCTAAAAAGTCGCATTTTCTTATACAGAGCGTATCGTCAAAAAACACGCCTCGAATAACTAATAGATTGTAGTAATTGAAGTAGAAGACAGCACATCAGAGTAAGGCGTGACGCTCAAAGCAACAGTGCGCACATGACCAGCTCTCTACGTTCAACTGGACAGCTCGCTAACTTTCAACAATGTAGTCGTTCAAAAAATGAGCAAATGTCATAAGCACACAATAAATAGTACGAACGTTCTATTATTTGAGTTAGAATAGTTTTAGCTCATCCAGCACATCAACCTGTGCCAGGAGTAAGATCATACTAAAACTGAAACAATTGGGAGACACCGATGTTTGAAGAATTCATGGGCACCATGCCAGTGGCCGAACGCCAGAAATTTGATGTTGCTGCACTGGCAGACTACATGCGCCAGCACGTGGAGGGTTTCGATGCTAAGCTGGCAGACAAGCTGGTAGTCGAACAATTCAAGGGTGGCCAGTCCAACCCAACTTTCAAACTCAGTGCGGGTGATCAGCGTTATGTTATGCGTGCCAAGCCTGGGCCAGTCGCAAAACTACTGCCGTCTGCTCATGCCATAGAACGTGAATTCAAGGTCATGAATGCCTTGAACAAGGCAGGCTTTCCGGCAGCGCGCCAATATGCCTTGTGTGCCGATGAAGATGTCATAGGTCGCGCCTTCTATATCATGGAATTTGTCGATGGGCGTGTGCTGTGGGATCAATCTCTGCCCGACATGACGCCAGCTCAACGCGGTGAAATCTACGATGAAATGAACCGCGTCATCGCGCAATTGCACACCATCGATTATGCAGCCATAGGTTTGGCCGACTACGGCAAGCCAGGCAATTATTTTGCTCGCCAGATAGATCGTTGGACCAAACAATATCGTGCTTCCGAGACTGAAAAAATCGAAGCCATGGACAATCTTATTGAATGGCTGCCGCATAATATCCCGCCAGGAGACGACACCAGTATCGTGCACGGCGATTACCGCCTCGACAATATGATGTTCCACCCAACCGAGCCACGCATCATGGCGATACTGGATTGGGAACTGTCAACGCTTGGTCACCCCCTTGCTGATTTTTCTTATCATTGCATGAGTTGGCATGTAACCCCCGGCCAGTTCCGTGGCATCGCTGGTCTTGATCACAAGGAATTGGGCATCCCCAATGAGCAAGAATACATTGCCAAATATTGCGAGCGCACTGGTAAAACCATACGTCAGGAAGACTTCAACTTCTACCTGGCTTATAACTTGTTCCGCATGGCTGGAATTTTGCAAGGCATCATGAAACGCTATGTTGATGGCACTGCATCCAGCGCACAGGCGAAAAAATCTGGCGAAGCGGCACGCCCCATGGCTGAACTGGGCTGGAGCTACGCTAAAAAGTAATCATCTATTCAGACAGCACATTCTCTCAGTTCCAAAGCAGCGCAAAACGACAATATCATTGGAGACAACATGGAATTCGAATACTCAGATCGCTGTAAAGACTTGCAAGGCAGACTCTTGCGTTTCATGGATGAACATATTTATCCCAATGAAAAGGCCTATAAGGAAGAAATTGACCGTAATGGCCTGGAAAAAGGCAATCGCTGGATCGCTACCCAGATCATTGAAGACTTAAAACCAAAAGCGCGTGCACAAGGCTTGTGGAACTTATTCCTGCCAAAATCAGTGCGTGCGCCAGAAGGCTTGTCGAATCTGGATTACGCGCCACTATGCGAAATCATGGGCCGCGTGAGCTGGGCACCGGAAGTATTCAACTGCTCAGCACCTGACACCGGCAATATGGAAACCATAGAACGCTATGGCAGCGAAGAACACAAGAAGCAATGGCTGGAACCACTCTTGCGCGGTGAAATCCGCTCTGCCTTTGCGATGACAGAGCCAGGAGTTGCCTCATCTGACGCCACCAACATCGAAACCCGCATAGACCGCGATGGCGATGACTATGTCATCAATGGTCACAAGTGGTGGATATCCGGTGCTGGGGATCCACGTTGCGCAGCGTATATATTGATGGGCAAGACTGATTTCAATGCCGCCCGCCATTCACAGCAATCGATGATACTGGTGGATGCCAAAACTCCTGGCATTACAGTTGTCCGCCCTCTTCCCGTTTTTGGTTACGACGATGCTCCACATGGTCATTGCGAAATCCTGTTTGAAAACGTGCGCGTGCCAGCATCGAATATTCTTTTAGGTGAAGGCCGTGGTTTTGAAATTGCCCAGGGTCGTCTTGGCCCTGGCCGCATCCATCACTGCATGCGTGCCATAGGCGTGGCAGAGCGTGCGCTGGAATTGATGTGCAAGCGTCTGAACAGCCGCACTGCCTTTGGCAAGAAAATTTCCGAACAAAGCATCTGGCGTGAGCGCATTGCAGAATCGCGCATACAAATCGACACGGCGCGCCTGTTGACTCTGAAGGCGGCTTATATGATGGATACCGTCGGCAACAAGCATGCTCAGGCAGAAATTGCCATGATCAAGGTATTGGCACCGAATGTCGCCCAGCAAGTGCTGGACTGGGCGATACAGGCCCATGGTGCTGGTGGTGTTTCTGGCGATTTCCCGCTGGCAGCACAATGGGCTGGTAACCGTACTTTACGCCTGGCAGATGGCCCAGATGAAGTCCACAGGAATGCGATCGCCAAACTGGAACTAGCCAAGCACATCAGCCTGACTGAAGATTTGGGTTTGCCGATTACCCGCTCTTAAGTAAATAAGATCAAATTGACTCCGTGCGCAATTCGGCAAGTTCATGAATGGCGCATGGAGGCATCGCCATAGTATCTCCTGGCACAAAAAATAACATTATCAAGCTCAAGTTGAATCGGAATTTCACCCATCCTCAGGAAAAACTCGGTGACCGGAAAAAGGATGCAAGCAATCAAGACAGCATACTTGGCGGCATAACGCTTTTTTTGCCTGGGCATATCCCATCAAAACTAACACCACAGCCAAGCGCATCAACGGCGTGTTGAAAGAATTAGCTCATTTTTTGTCGTCACCCAACAATTTTTGAATTTCTTCGCATTCTTCTTTGCTGACATGTCCACATAAAGCGCAGTAAATCCAGTTCTGCTGTTGTCGGTTTCCGTCAAATGAGTTTGCCCATATTAAAACAAGTACTAAAAAGATACAAATAGAAGCACAGGATAGAAAATGCAATGGCAGGGTTAAACCGGTAACCAGCTAGTGTCGTTGATGCTGATAGCTGGCGTACGCAGTAGCCGCCAGTATGATGAAAGCACCGCTTAACTCATGCATGCCCGGAGTTTCTTGCAAGAGCAGATAGGCCAGCAACATGCCATACACTGGTTCCAGCGAGGTCATGATGCTGGCAAAACTGGTGGATAATTTACCCAGGCTAAACATGAACAAGCCATGGGACAATGCAGTAAATACGACACCCAGCAAGATCAATCCAGACCAGGTTTGCATGCTTTTGCCCGCCAGATCGCCCGTCATCAACATAAAAGGCAAGAGCAAGACAGCTGCCACGCCATTTTGCAGGCATGCCTGCTTGAACGGCGGCATTTGAGCACCTTGCCAGCGATTCATCATTGCCAGCAAAGCGAAACTGAAGCCAGATAATATCCCCAGACCCAGTGCATAGACCGCACCATCCCCCCATGAAGTAGCGCTGACCATGACTACCATGCCGATGACAACAAATATGGCTGCCCAAGCATCGTGTGCTTTTCTTGTTTCTTTAAAAAACCAGGGTTCGAGTAAAGCGACAAATAAAGGAAAACTGGCAAAACCCATCAAGCCAAAAGCAACTGGCGCAAAATTGAGAGAAGCAAAAAAAGTCAGCCAATGTATGGCCAGTAAAAAACCGCAAGCGATAATGCTTTTTGATACATCACGAAAATGCAGTTGTCGCTGATATGCCAGCACTGGCAGCAGACACAAGGCCGCAAACAAGGTGCGCCCAAATACCAGCAATAATGCACTGACCGCCAACAATTTGCCCAAGACACCCGCAGCACCAAATAAAAACACGGCGATATGCAAGGCAAACAAGGAAGGCAGTACAGTTTTTTTCATATAGTCTAAGTGCTTGACGAGTGCCAAGTATAAAGCTGAAATATAAAACCGTTCATGCAACATGTCAGATGAAGGTTTTGCACTTTTATTTTGGATTAAAGCGCAAACGCATGAATCTATGCATAATGGATACTTGCTGTTTTCATCAACCCATTAAAGAGGGAAGCAATGATAGACGTTTATTCCTGGCCGACACCAAACGGACACAAAGTACACATCATGCTGGAAGAATGCGGCTTGCCTTACCGCGTCATTCCCGTTGATATTGGCGCTGGTGATCAATTTAAAGCCGATTTCCTGGCGATATCACCAAATAACAAGATACCTGCCATTGTCGATGCCGACGGCCCCGACGGCAAACCTATCGCCCTGTTTGAATCTGGTGCAATACTGATTTATCTTGCTGCTAAAACTGGCTTATTCCTTGGAAAAACCGACAGGGAGAAATACGAAGCTCTGCAATGGCTGATGTTTCAAATGGGTAGCGTTGGCCCCATGCTGGGTCAGGCTCATCATTTCCGCATCTATGCGCCTGAAAAGATAGAATATGCCGTTGACCGCTATACAAATGAAACAAAGCGCATCTACGGTGTCATTGATAAGCAACTGGAAAAAACCACTTATCTGGCAGGAGAGGAATATGGCATCGCCGACATTGCCACCTTCCCATGGACACGTTCATTCGCCAATCAGGGTGTAGACTGGGCAGAATTCCCGAATGCCAAACGCTGGTTTGATGCTATCAGCCAACGTCCTGCGGTACAACGTGGCGTGCAAGTATTGGCAGATTTGCGCAAACCTCTCGACAATGACAAGGCAAGAGAAGTTTTGTTTGGAAAAACACAGTACGCAAAGAAATAAACTCATTCACCGGGGGAGTCGCCAATTACCGTTACAATGGGCTTCACCCCCTCAACACTATTTCAGTATGCGTCGCCCTATAAAAAGAAACCGCCTCAAACTCGCCGCTGAAAGCCAGCGCGTCGCTAATCTTGCGCTTGCAGTTGCACAATCTGCCAGCCGTGTGGAAGACCTGGACTGGCAAGCCAAACTGGATGCACTGGTAACGAAAAGCCTCAGACAACACCATCAGGACATGTTGGAGTCAGCCACTGAGCATCTGTTCCAGACGCATCCCAATGGCTATGAGGTACTGACCGAAACACTGGAATCTGTGAGCACCTGCGCCCAGTTTGAGCATGAGGGACAGCCTTACACCAGCTTGTTGATCGCTGCCCCCATACTGGCCTGGACGCGTTTTGAAATTGCCTCGGGCAGCATACCTACAGAAGCGCTGGACACCCTGCACACGCAATTGAATGCCCACTTGCTGGCGGATGAAGCAAAGCTGCGCTTGCTACCCGGTTTGTACTCGATAGATCAATTACCGCGCAGCCATGTAGAAACCTATGCCTTGCTTGAGCGTCATAGCTTGGCTTTGTTAAAAAATACGCCTGCACCAACAGAAGCCGAGCGCGCCCCTACTATTCCTTTTTTGGCTGACATACGTTATGTACTTGGGGTCCTGGTAGTGAAAAAAGATGCTCCACTCTTCCAGTGGCAAACCATAGATGCGCCTTATGATTGCGCACAAGCCAAAAATGATGCCTTGTTGCAATGGCAGCTACAAACAGATGCGACTGTCAAACGCCTGTTACCCGGATGTGGCATAGAACTTTTATTGCCCGAAGCCTATTACACGGCCTGCCGTGAAGCAGATATCAGGATACGTCCTGCAACCATACGCTCTGCCATGTTCTATCTGACCCAGACTCTGGGTAAAGAGGCCGACCAGTTCACAGTCATCATCGCATCTTTTGGCGAGCAGGAAAATCCAGGACAAATTGACGAATACCGCATCAGTTTTTGCCTGCGCGACGCGCCTGAAGTTATCTATGGTGTAGTCTGGCCGCTGTACCAGGCAGAGGACCAGATCATCGCTGTCAATCTGGATGAAAATGAACAACTTGCCGGTGAGATACCAGGCATCTTGCAAGAATGCGGCGTCACTGACATCATTCAACTGGAAGAAATTTTTGCCATGGAATTCTGCGATGATTGCGGCACACCACTATTTGCAGACAGGGATAGCGATCTGGTTCATACCGAAATGCCGGATGATGCACCAACACCAGGTGCAACCCACTTCCACTAAGCGTCAAAATTTGTCTAGTTTGGTGGTGATAGATGACGACAACGGGCAACCCTGCGCATAAAAGTGAACAAACCATCTCTGGAACAGACTCTGATTTTCATTTCAGAGATGGTCTGACTACTGACGCACCAGCCATTAACCAATTAATCTCCCAGTTTGTTCTGGATTTTTGCGTCAACCCTGATGGCAGCGGTGCTGATTTATTTTTGCAGTCTGTATCAGAGCCTGCAGAATTTTCTTATCTCTCTGATGCACGCTATCATTTCATTCTTGCGTGGCATGGTGAAACGCTGGCTGGTTTCATTGCCATGCGCGACCTCAGCCATCTGTTTCACCTGTTCGTCAATCCATCATTTCAGAAGCAAAGACTGTCAAGCGCCCTATGGCAGCGCGCACATCAGCATGCTGCCGCACAAGGGCATACGGGTCATTTTACTGTCAATTCTTCCTTGAATGCTATTCCCGTATATGAGCGTTTTGGTTTTCAGACCAAAGGTGAGGTAGTAGAAATGCACGGCATCGCCTTCCTGCCTATGCAAACTCCCATAGTCCATCTGTAACAAGTTTTTACGACTCAAACACTAGCTGCCAATTTTGC
This sequence comes from Undibacterium sp. GW821-FHT07F11, assembly GCF_059418665.1. Classification (NCBI taxonomy): domain Bacteria; kingdom Pseudomonadati; phylum Pseudomonadota; class Betaproteobacteria; order Burkholderiales; family Oxalobacteraceae; genus Undibacterium; species Undibacterium sp. GW821-FHT07F11. The sequence continues at coordinate 86,231 of NZ_JBWKQH010000003.1, read as the reverse complement.
TTGGCACATTTGTGAAAATCCGTTGTACAATTAGTTTTGAACGGTCGTGCTTTTTTTCTGCTTTTTTCTTTAATTGCTTACTGCGGCCCATATAAACAGGAGACAACATGGATTTGAACTATACGGCAGAAGACCTTGCCTTCCGGGATCAGGTGCGCACCTACCTTGAAGCCAATCTTCCACAAGACCTGCAGCAAAAAGTATTGAATCATAAACGCCTGTCCAGAGAAGATTTTGTTCGCTGGCACAAAATACTAGCCAAACAGGGCTGGGTAGCCACAGGCTGGCCCGCAGAATATGGCGGCACAGGCTGGACAGCAACCCAGCGCCATATGTTTGAAGAAGAATGCGCCCGCGCTGGCACACCGGCCATACTGCCCTTTGGCGTGAATATGGTGGCCCCTGTCATCATGGCCTTTGGCAACCAGGCACAAAAAGACTACTACCTGCCACGCATACTGAGTTGCGAAGACTGGTGGTGCCAGGGCTACTCAGAACCAGGCTCAGGTTCAGATCTTGCATCCCTGAAAACCCGCGCCGAGCGCGAAGGTGAGCATTACATCGTCAACGGCCAAAAAACCTGGACCACTCTCGCACAGCATGCCGATATGATCTTTTGCCTGGTGCGCACTGACACTGGTGTACGTAAACAGGAAGGCATCTCTTTCCTGCTCATCGATATGAAGACGCCGGGCATTACCGTACGCCCGATCATCATGCTCGATGAAGAGCATGAAGTAAATGAAGTCTTCTTCGACAATGTCAAAGTCCCTGTAGAAAACCTGATAGGCGAAGAAAACAAGGGCTGGACATATGCCAAATACCTACTCGGCCATGAGCGCACGAATATCGCTGCCGTAGGCCGTGCCAAACGTGAATTGCAATTTCTCAAGCGCATAGCTGCCAAACATCAAAAAAATGGCCTGCCGCTGATTGACGATGCCGTCTATGCCAGCAAGGTCGCCAGTCTGGAAGTGGAATTGATGGCATTGGAAATTACAGTCCTGCGTGTTATTTCACAAGACAGTGGCCGCCCTGGCCCGGAAGCTTCGCTCCTCAAGATCAAGGGCACAGAAATCCAGCAAAGATTGACGGAATTGATGGTAGAGGCAGTTGGCCCTTACGGCCTGCCATTTGACCCGGCTTTCCTCGAAGGTGAGACTGAACATAGCATAGTCGGTGACGATGATGCTGCACCTTTGGCACCGTATTACTTCAATTTCCGCAAGACTTCCATTTATGGTGGTTCCAACGAAATTCAAAAAAACATCATCACCCAGATGATTCTGGGTCTGTGAGGAGAGCAAAATGGATTTCAATTTAACACAAGAACAAACACAGTTTGCTGATGCCTTGCGTCGCTGGGTAGAAAAAGACTATGGCTTTGAACAGCGTAAGCAAATCATAGAATCTACGGAAGGTGTATCTGCAAAAGCCTGGGGTGGCCTGACAGAACTTGGCGCACTGGCCTTACCCGTACCAGAAGAGCAAGGCGGCTTCAATGGTTCTGCCATCGACATGCTGGTCATCATGCAAGAACTGGGACGCGGCATTGTTATCGAGCCCTACTTCGCCACGGTCATGGGCGCAGAGTTTTTGAAAAAATCCGGCAAGCATGCAGATGTGCTTGAGCAAATCGCTGGCGGTGAAGTCAAGCTGGCAAATGCACTCGGTGAAAGGCAATCACGTCACGACCTGTTTGACATTGCCACCACTGCCAGCAAAAGTGGCGATGGTTTTGTACTCAATGGCAGCAAGACCGTGGTGCTGCACGGCGCTCAGGCAGACAAACTGATCGTCTCTGCACGCAGCAGCGGCACGCAACGCGATGCGAATGGCATCAGCCTGTTTATCGTCGATGCAAATGCAGAAGGCATCAACCGTCGCGATTACCGTACCATCGATGGTTATCGAGCCGCTGATATAACATTCAAAAATGTACAAGTTGGTGCAGATGCGCTGCTAACTACCGTAGACGGCAGCTGGGAATTACTCGATGCGGTGGCAGATTACGGCGTTACCCTGTTGTGTGCAGAATCCATAGGCATCATGGAAGCAATTACCGCAGCTACCCTGGATTATCTGAAAACCCGTCAGCAATTTGGCGTACCTATCGGCAAATTCCAAGTCTTGCAACATCGCATGGCAGAAATGTTCATGGAAATGGAACAGGCACGCTCAATGGCAACGCTGGCTGCCGTCAAAATCGCTTCTGATGATGTAGAGGAGCGTCGGCGCACAGTATCTGCCGCCAAGGCAAGGATAGGCCAGGCTGCCAAATACATAGGCCAGCAAGCCGTGCAATTGCATGGTGGCATGGGTGTCACCAATGAATTGCCGGTTGCCCACATGTTCAAACGCCTGACCACGATAGAGCTCACACTGGGTGACACGGATCATCATCTGGCCAGATTTGTCGCACAACCCGGCTTTAAAAGCGCAGCCTGAATGCTGTAGAAAAATCCCGACTGTGTTCGGGATTTTTTTTGCCTTTTAAAACAATAAGGAAACAACGAGGACACACTATGGGTATCAAAACAGATCGCTGGTATTTTGAAGACTTCATTCCCGGTACAGTCATAGAACTGGGACAGCGTGTAGTAACGGAAGAAGAAATCATCACTTTCGCCAGGCAATTTGACCCGCAATCTTTTCACGTCGATAAAGAAGCCGCCAGCCATTCCATCTTTGGTGGCGTCATCGCCAGCGGCTGGCATACCTGCGGCATGATCATGCGTATGGTGGTGGATGGTTTCCTGGCCAATTCATCCAGCATGGGCTCTCCTGGCGTTGATGAAATACGCTGGATATTACCGGTACGTCCCGGCGACACCCTGACTGTCACAGCCGAAACTACGGGTAGCAAGCTGTCTACTTCAAAGCCAGACCGCGGTGTCATCAATACCTTGTGGAAAGCCTATAACCAGGAAGGCAAGCTGGTCTGCACGATTACCGGCATGGGCATGTTTGGCCGTCGTCCAGAGTAAAAAAATCAACATCAAGGAGACATGATGAGAGAATTTAATAGTCTTGCCGAATTAAAAGACTTGATAGGCCAGGAAGTTGCGCAATCAGAATGGGTAGAAATCAGTCAGGAAAGAGTGAACACTTTTGCTGATGCTACTGGCGATCATCAGTGGATACATATCGATGTAGAAAGAGCCGAACGTGAATCCCCGTTTGGCGGGCCGATTGCACATGGCTTTTTGACTTTATCCTTACTGCCCATGCTGGTTGCCAATGCCATCAAACTCACCTACGTCAAAATGGGTGTCAATTATGGACTCAACAAGGTACGCTTCCCCTCCCCTGTACCTGTCGGCAGCCGGGTACGCGCGCGTTTGAAACTGCTGGAAATAGAAGACATCAAGGATGGCGCGCAATTCACCTGGGAAGTCACGATAGAACGTGAAGGCCAGGATAAACCGGTATGCGTGGCAGAATCAATTTCACGCTGCTATTAGCTCAGCCACTTACACCTCTTTGAGAACGAATACATGCCCAACCCAGACACATTAAAACGCTTCATCGCCAAGGTTGAAGCAAACCAACATGTCGCAGCGTGCGAAGAGTTTTATACCGAAAATTCCAGCATGCAGGAAAACCAGGCCAAACCCAGGATAGGCCGTGCAGCACATGTCGCTGCCGAACATGCCGTCATGTCGCGCGCCAGGTCAGTCACATCTACCTGCGTGCATCCGGTATTGGTGAATGGTGACCATGTCGTCATACGCTGGATTTTCAGGTTCGAGTGGTTGGATGGCAGTGTCACCCAAATGGAAGAACTTGCCTACCAGCGCTGGGAAGGTGAATGCATAGCTGAGGAAACTTTCTTTTATGATCCAGCACAACGTATCCCTCAGCGAGCCAGCACTTGAAATAGTTGACACTTGAAGTGCGGTGAGGCCAAAGCATATGCCATGGTCTCAATAGCTTCAGTGAATGAGATTAATAAAATTTGACGGCGTAAATCGGTGGCAAATTAACAGATATCTGGTACCAATCATCCCCCTCATTCTCACTCGCCCACAAGTTGCCGGTAGTCGATGCCATCAACAGATTTTTGCCATTTTCCGACACAGCCAATCCATGGCGATACACCAGGTCATAGCAATCTTGTTGTGGCAGACCGTTTCTCAAAGATTCAAAGGTCTTGCCACCATCCCTGGTACGCGTGACGCTCATGGCGCCATGCAGGGGCACACGCTTTTGGTCCGCCACAGCAGGCACAAACCAGGCAATATCGGGGTTGCGTGGGTGGGCGGCTACAGCAAAACCAAAATCTGGAATACCTTCAGGCAAATGCAATTGCTGCCAGCTTGCTGCATCATCTTCACTGCGCCAAATGCCATTGTGATGCTGACACCATAAAACATGGCTGGCGAATTTGCTGCGTGCGATCAGGTGCGGGTCCTGGATATTTTGCTTGTCTGCCATGTCAGGCGGCATATAAGCCGCATGCATACCGGATGCACATAATCCCCAGTTCTTGCCGCCATCTTCAGTTTTCCAGGCGCCGCCACAGGAGATACCCAGCAAAATATGCTGAGAATTGCGCGGGTTGACGCATATCGAATGTATGCCTGGCGTATCGTAACCGCCGCCCATCCACTCCTTGCGCTCTTCCCTGTCCCACAGACTGCGCACCAGCTCCCAGTTGTTGCCACGGTCAACAGAACGGAATAAGCCACCAGGCAAGGTACCGGCCCACAACACACCCGGCTCTTCACTGCCACCAGTTTCCAGTGACCAGATAGCCTTCAGTTTCCATTCGACATCATCCTCTGTTTTAGGGTGTTCAGGGTAAGCTGGCACGGCGATCTCTGTCCAGTCGTCACGGCCTTCATCCCGTCTATGCAACTTGACTCCAAAGTGTCCGAGATTCAATGCTGCATAGACGGCGCCATCGCGTTTGTCATGCAGGCACATGCTCAGGGGTTCTCCCAGAAAACTGATCTGATCCAGCTTCCACTTACCGTCAATATGGATCAATTCAAACAAACCCTTGCGGGTTGCTACCATTGCTTTCATCATTAGCCTCCTGAAAGAGCCTGCAAGACATAGACTTGGCTATTTGAATTTAAAGGGTCACGCAAGCCACTGCGTTGCATGACACGCTTGCCATCGATAAAGATCACCACATGAAAACGCAGATCACCCTGTTCATCCAGGATATAGCCGCGTAGAGTGGGGTTGACCTGAAATACTACTTCCAGCGCATCGCGCAAATTATCCGCCACCGTTTCCACTTCAGGAACTTCAGTAAAACGACTGAGTTGCTGGGTGAAAATCAACCTGGCCATGATTATGCCCAGTCCTTGTATGGGTGTTTGAGCAAATTCGCATTTGCATAACGCCGGTCGTGGCTGACTTCTTCACCCAGCCAGGCCGGACGGTCAAATTGCTGTTGCTCGGATTCAAGCTCAACCTCTGCCACAATAAGGCCTAGATTATCGCCAATGAACTCATCCACTTCCCAGGTCAAACCTGCAAGAGGAATACGGTAACGTGTTTTTTCTATGAGAGGTTGCTGGCAGACTGTGTCCAGCAAGATTTGAGCATCGACCAGCGGGATGGGGTATTCCCATTCGCCACAGCTAATACCGGTTGACATGCCTTTGATGGTCAGCATCGCACGTTCTGCTTCTATGCGTACCCGTACGATGCGACCCGGGTCAGAACAAATATAACCCTGGCGCAGAAACGTGCCCTGCCCCTGTTGTTTGAAATCCTGATTCACAACAAGGAATTTGCGTTCAATTTCTACGCCCATTACTACTCCGATCAATAAATACCGGAATTATGCACTCAATGTAGCCAAAATCGGTTGCAACATTGCTTCACCCAATTTGATACTGCGAGAACCATCCCAACCCACTTCTGCATCCGGCAAATTGGCATTGTCCTTGAATGGCAGTTCCAACGTCAGTGAAACGCATTTGAAGGTATGTCCCATATACTTGGATGCCAGTTTCAGTACATCTTCATTGTATTTGGATGCTTCGTAACCGTATTTGGTCTGGAAGTCCGGGCTGGCCAGGCAGAAGCTATTCACAAAATGCTGCTGCTCCTGCATTTGCTTTTCGCTAAAGCCTGCCAGCATTTCGCTGCCAGCCACGAAGATGTAAGGCAAGGCTTCATCACCATGGATATCCAGGAACAGGTCGCAACCTGTTTCATGGATCTTGTTCTTCACATAATACACTTCAGGGCTGGTTTCCAGCGAAGGTGTCATCCATTCACGGTTAAGGTTGGCGCCAGCTGCATTGGTGCGCAGGTTGCCGCGTACAGAACCATCCGGGTTCATATTAGGGACAATATACACAACCGCTTTTTCCAGGATGCTGCGTGCGATTGGATTGGATGGGTCCAGCAAGGCATTCAAAGTGCCCTCAACCAGCCATTCAGCCATGGTTTCACCAGGATGCTGGCGCGCAATAATCCAGACTTTCTTTTCAGCAGCTGGGTCACCAACTACGATCAGGTTCAGATCGCGGCCATCGACGGTATTGCCCAGGTCTTCAACACGGGCAATAGAAGAGTTTTCTACTCCGCCCAGCAAGGCCAAGTGACGTTCCCAGGTATAAGGCTCAAAATAAGCGTAATACACGCTGTCACGCTCAGGGGTATGGCGTATGGTCATGACCTTGCCATCAAACTCGGTATCCACACGGAACCAGTTGGCCCTGTCATAACTTGCTACCGCGCGATAGCCTTCCCAGCCCTTGGCATAGGTGGCATCACCCGCATTGAGGATACGCATGACGGTCTCCTGACCACGCGCACCCTGCAAGCGAAAGTGAAACCACTGCCAGATATCGGCATGTGAATCCTTGCGCAAATTTAAATCGATGGCCCCCGCCTGTTCCGCCTTGACGACTTCGATCGCTCCCGCGTCGAAATTCTGACTGATTTTAATTGTCATCTTGTATTTATTCAGAAATGTTTTTAAGCACCGTGGTGATACGGCGACCTAGGATGAGTATTTTCACAGTTTTTTCTGAATTATGAAAATATTTCAGTCAAATAATGAATAAAATCGGACAAATCTTTTCACCAAGGCAAGCATTTAAGAAGTTTCCGGCCAAACATAGCAAAATTCGCCACGATATACTATAATCTTTCGCTCAGTGTCGGGGCGTAGCGCAGCCTGGTAGCGTACGTGCATGGGGTGCACGGGGTCGGAGGTTCGAATCCTCTCGCCCCGACCATTGAAATCAAAGACTTACCCAGTTTGCTGATTACATAATCAGCACTGTATATTGAAGAAATCTTCAATACTTTTAAAACCTGCCTTGCGCAGGTTTTTTTATTTCAGTATTTCATTTTACTGAAAAGTATCATTTACCTCTCATATTTCCGTTAATTCCCGGTATTGTTGTATTTAAAATGCGTCGCACATCAACCCAAAAGCCTTGCAAGTTTAGCGTTTTGTATTAAATTTGAAATATTTATATAAATATCATAATCAATCACTAAAATTGATTAAAATAGCTTAGCAAGATTCTGACGACGCAAATACTTAAGCGTGGGTAAGATGAAACAAAAGCTTTGTTACATCGATATATGTCCTTACGCTAAACAGAGCGATAAGTTGATATTCTCCGGCTCCAGACAGAGCTGGCAAGAACGCTTACAGATTTTCCAGAATATCGTTTCAAGTCGGCACACTATCACCTGCAAGCGGGTGTTGATGACTGAAGCCCCCCTTTTTTTCTTTCCCTATCAATTTAAGCGTCTCTTAATCTTCCATGGTTCTTTTGTTCCATGTGCAGATATATTCCGCTTGCGAATCCGCAGAAAAGCGGGGTATTTATGAAAATGCCGACACTAAGATTGCGCACGGTTCGCCATAAACTGCTGCTCATGGTCTTGATCGCCAACTTAGTCACTTTAGCATCCGCTGGCGGGGCTCTGCTCTATCATGAATTAATGGAAAATCGCGCCAAGACGGTAGCTGAATTATCGGTACTGGCAAGTATCCTGGCGCAAGGAAGTGCAGTAGCGTTGGAATTTGATGACATCAAAGTGGCCAATGAAAATCTGGCGCAATTACGGGCTAACCCCAATATTGTCGCTGCGGCGATATACACATCTCAAGGCAAATTATTTGCTCACTATTTACGTGAACCTGGTCGCAAGAATCAATTGCCTGCCAGTCCCAGTGTCGAAAATTCTCATTTTGAAGATGGTGAACTCGCAGTCTTCAAACGCATCAGTTCAGATCACGAAACTCTTGGCACAATATATTTGAGGCAGCACTATCAACTCGGCAAGTGGCTGCTTGATTATCTAGTCATACTTGGTCTGGTTTTATTTGCCAGCCTTGCATTAGGTGTACTTATTTCATCTCATTTGCAGCGTTGGATTTCAGTTCCGATTCACGCCATCAGCAGTGTCGCAAGACAAGTCATGGAACAGCGCAATTATCATTTACGTGCCAGTAAAAGTACGGAAGATGAAATTGGTCAGTTGGCCCAATCCTTCAATGACATGCTGCAAACTCTGGAGCGCGAGATCAGTGAAAAAAGCCAGGCAGAACAGGCTGTACGTACCCTGAATGCAGAACTTGAAGGCAGAGTGATTGATCGCACCAATGAACTGCAAGTTGCTAACCAAACCTTGATCAGCAGAACCGAAGAAGCTGAAAGTGCCAATCGTGCCAAGGCAGATTTTCTCGCCAATATGAGCCATGAAATTCGCACTCCCATGAATGCCATCCTGGGGTTCGCTTATTTGCTGGAACAGAATCAACTTAATGATGACGCCATAGATCTGGTCAAAAAAATCCGCAATGCTGGCCGTTCATTGCAAGCTATCATCAATGACATCCTGGATTTTTCCAAGATCGAGGCCGGGCAACTGGAGGTGGAGCATGCCCCTTTCCGTATCGTCGATTTGCTGGACAATCTGGCAGGGATTATGGCTGCCACCGCTGGTGACAAAGATATCGAACTGAACATTTCCCCGCCTCCCGCGTTCAGCGGCCAATTGCTTGGCGACGCACTGCGGGTAGAGCAGGTACTGATTAACCTTACCGGAAATGCCATCAAGTTTACCGAGCATGGCTCTGTCACGGTGAGCATCAGTCAACTAGCCAGGGATAACAGCACGATTACCTTGCGCTTTTCTGTGCGGGATTCTGGCATCGGTATTCCGCTGGATAAACAATCACAGATTTTTGCAGCATTTTCTCAAGCCGATATTTCGACTACCCGTCGTTTTGGTGGTACCGGTTTGGGATTGACCATCTGTCGCCATCTGGTGAACAAGATGGGCGGAGAGATCGGTGTCATCAGCGAGCCCGGTACGGGCAGCGAATTTTGGTTCACCATACCCTTTGAATGGTCGCCAACCAGCGCCTATGCGCCGGCCGAAATGGCTGCGCTGGATATCCTGATCGCGGATGACAGTGAGAATGCCCGCGAAAACATGGCTCTCACAGCGCGTTCAGTGGGCTGGAACCCAACCAAGGTGGATTCAGGCGAAGCCGCCATTCAAAAAGTTCAGGCCAGGCTTGAAAGCAATACTAAATATGACGTGCTGCTGTTTGACTGGAAAATGCCTGGAATAGATGGTTTGCAAACTGCAAGCCTGATTCGTAGTGTATTGAAAGACGATGCTTCACCTATTGTTGTGATGGTTACTGCTTTTTCACGGGATGAATTGTTGAAGCATGCAGATATCGGCCTGATCGATGGCGTACTCAGCAAACCTGTGACCTGCTCAACCCTTTATAACTGCGTCGCCGAAGTACTGGGCCGTCGCGGTACTGGCCGTCTGCAAAGGAAACGTCAGGCCAGGATATTAAAAGAAAAACGCATTCCCGGAGTGAATGTGCTGGTAGTTGACGATAGCGAAGTCAATCGCGAAGTCGCTCAAAGAATCCTTGCTGCGGATGGCGCTACGGTCTATTTGGCAAATGATGGGCTAGCAGCAGTGGAATGGCTGCGCAAGCACCCTAAGGTGGTTGATATTGTGTTGATGGATGTACAGATGCCATTGATGGACGGCTACGAAGCTACAAGACAATTACGTGCCTTGCCGGATGCTGGCAAACTGCCTGTCATCGCCCTCACTGCCGGCGCATTCAAAATGCAACAAGAAGCTGCGCATGAAGCGGGCATGAATGCATTTGTTGCCAAGCCTTTCAACGTAGAAGAGTTAATGACTGCCATACAGCAGTTGACTCACTGCCAGTCAGAGATGTCTGAAGATGATGATCATACGCAAACCTCAGGCATCATAGTTACACAGAATATTGAAAAACTTCCGGGCATTGCCGTAAAAGAAGCGATGGCCGTGTGGAATGATTTCGCAGTTTATCGTAAATTTTTGCTGAAATTCAAGATCGACTATATTGATAGTGCCGACCAGTTTTCCGCTTGCTACGCGGCAAATGATCTTGATGCAATCAAAGCTTTGGCACATAAGTTGAAAGGGTGTGCAGGAAATTTAGGGCTTTTTGATATTGCGCATGCTGCGGCAGAAATCGAAACCACCGGGACATCAGGAGAAGGTCAATTTGCCCTGGATAAACTGCAAGTGGCTATGGATAAAACCTTTGCATCCATCTCACTCTTGTGTACCGAAGAAAAAGAAACAGAAGAATCATCGATAGAACCTGACTCTATCGACAAAGGAAAAGTTGGTCCCTTGTTGCTTGAGCTTTTACAGGCGCTGGATACCGATCACCCTGATCGAGCCAACCAGTTATTTGAAGCACTCAAACCTTTGCTGCCTGCCGACAAACTTGCGTCGCTGCGCTCACTTGTTGACGATTTTGATTTTCGGGGTGCCGAGACACTGACCTGGCACCTTGCTAAAGATTTCGAGATCGAACTGAAGGACTAATCCATGCCCACCGCACCCATTCTCATCGTTGATGACGAACCTGGCAATCTAGCCACTTTAAAGCAGATCTTGGGGGCCGATTACCTGCTGGCATTTGCACGTAGTGGCCAAGAGTGTCTGAATGCTGCAAAAAAACACAAACCTGCCTTGATACTGCTTGATATACAGATGCCTGACATGGACGGATATACCGTTTGCAAAATGCTCAAAGCAGATACAGAAACGGAAAGCATACCCATCATCTTTGTTTCTTCTTTAGGCGAAGTTGGAGATGAGACTGCGGGTTTCGATTGTGGTGGTGTTGATTATATTATCAAGCCGGTGTCGTCTGCCTTGGTACGTGCGCGCGTGCGCACTCATTTATCACTGGTGCGCACCACCATACTTGAACGCTACGTTAAACAACTTGAAATCGAGCAGGCAAAAACTGCCCGCCTGAGCCGGATACATGCCGTCTTAAGCGGCACCAATTCTGCCATTGTCCGCATCAGGGAGCCGCAAGCACTACTGGAAGAAGCTTGTCATATCGCCGTCGAGCAAGGTGGCTTTGGTATCGCCTGGATCGCTATTTTTAATGACAACGACAGTTCTTTCAAACTGGCAGCAAGCCAGGGAGTAGACCTTGAGCAAATGAATGTGTCCTTGCTGTCAGAGACAAACAGCGTCACTGCAGAACATGGGATACCTGAGCATATATTTAAAACCGGCCAGGCTGCTTACTGCAATGACGTACGAACCAGGGCAGATTCAGATCGCAGTTGTCGTGACGCTCTTGAGCGCGGCTACCTTTCCATTATCGGCCTGCCTTTGATGATAAATGACAAGGTGGTCGGGGTCATGGTCCTGTACGCCAGAGAAAATCATTATTTCGATGATGAAGAAATGAAACTGCTCAGTGAACTGGCAGGTGACATGTCATTTGCATTATTGGCGATCAATAACGAGAAAAGGGCGAATTTTTTATCCTATTTCGATCCTCTCACCGCACTCCCCAATACCAGTCTTTTTCTGGACCGTGTAGATCAACTGATACAGTCGGCCCACAGGGAAAATTACGGTGTGTTTGTCATGGCAATCAATCTGGATCGTTTCAAGCATTTGAACGATACTTTGGGGAGACATGTAGGCGACCACATCTTGAAGCTGGTTGCCAAACGTCTTATCGATACTCTGCCTGGTCACTACAGTGTGGCACGTATAGGTGCAGATAATTTCGCGATACTGGGGGAACTGGCGAGTAACGCAGATGTCAGCGCCACTTGTGAGCAGATCATCAGTTTATTGCAAGAGCCCATGCTGATTGATGACTGCCGCACGCAAGTATTGGCCAGACTGGGGGTTGCCATTTACCCCACAGATGCCATTAATGCAGAATCTCTGTTCAAGAATGCAGAGGCAGCATTAAAACAATGCAAGTTGCAAAAGAAACGCTTTCAATTCTATTCATGGGAAATCAACGCCAGGATTTCTGACATGATAGAAATGGAAAACATGTTGAAGGCTGCCTTGGACCAGAATCAGTTTGTATTGTTTTTCCAACCCAAGATAGACTTGCGGACCGGCCAGATCATCGGCAGCGAGGCTCTCATACGCTGGCAACATCCTGAGCGTGGATTGTTGCCACCGGGTGCTTTCATTGAATTGGCTGAAGAAACCGGACTCATCGTCCCCATTGGCACCTGGGTCATCAATGCAGTTTGCGCGCAGCAAGCTGCCTGGTTGCGTGATGGACTGCATATCGTGCCAACCGCCGTCAATCTCTCAGCGCTGCAATTCAAGGAAGGCAACGTGTTGGGAATTGTGCGGGAAGCTCTTTCAAAAAACAAGTTGGGATCAGAGTCCATAGAATTGGAATTGACAGAGTCTACGATCATGCACAAGCCTGAAGATGCTGAAGTCATCATGCATGCATTCCGCGAACACGGCCTGTGCCTGTCACTCGATGACTTTGGTACTGGCTACTCTTCCCTGGCTTACCTGAAACGTTTTCCATTTAATACTGTAAAAATTGACAAGGCTTTTATCACAGATATTACACAAAATCCCGAGGATGCAGCCATCGCTACTGCCATCATTGGAATGGCACACAGCCTGCATATGAATGTGATTGCGGAAGGGGTCGAGACCGAGGCGCAATTGAAGTTCCTGCGTACCCGAAATTGCGACCAGATACAGGGCTACTTCTTCAGCCCCCCAGTTCCAGCAAAGGATTTTGCCATGATGCTGCTCAACGACAAGCAGTTGGTGCCAGAAGCTGATAGTGAGCAGCAAACCTTGCTGCTTGTCGATAGCGAAGAAGCCATACTCGCAGCATTAAAACGGTCCTTGCGTGGTCAGGGATACCGCATACTTACTGCCCCTGACAGTCAGAAAGCCTTGGAACTATTGGCAGTCAACCCGGTGCAAGTCATTTTGTGCGAACAACGCCTGTCCAAAATGACAGGTTCGGATTTTCTGACGATAGCAGCCAAACTGTACCCCGATACCATGCGCATTGTACTCAGTGGTTACACGGAATTGCAGTCAGTCCTTGATGTCATTAACCGTGGCGAAATTTATCGATTCCTTACCAAACCTTGGGATGATGAACTGCTCAGACAAAATATCAGTGAAGCATTCCGGCGTTATCGCCCATCGCTAATTGAGTAAACGTCAGCAAAAAAATTTACTGCCCGCTGGCGACTCTATATGCGACGGAGATAAGGCGTGAACTGATGAGCACCAAGTCCTGGGTTGCTGTTTTTGGGGCGACTTCAAACCGGACCTTGCCGTCAACAACGACAAAATTGATCATGCTGCCCGTAGACAATGCACCTTCTGTTTCTGTCACCGTCAGGATCGCACGTCCTTTGGCAGTCGCTAAAACATCCGCTATTTTGTTACTGGAACGTGCCACAAAAAGTACATGGACACCATTCAGACCATTAGCACCTTCATCGCCCTTTAGCTTTTTCACTAAAAAAGCACGCCCATTGATATTGCGACCCAATGCCATTTGCACCAATTCATTCGCAACACCATCCGAACCAAGAACGGCAATATTCAATGCGCTGTCTGCTGCAGAAAATGATTTTTCTGGCCATTCAACATAACTGCAAAATTTAAACAGATATGCGGCCTTGACACGCTGCTCAAGATTGTCGCTCAAGTCATTTGCTTGTACGCAAGGAACTCTGAACAAGAGCAACATCAATGAAAGCAAAAAGCCAGAAAATAGTTTTCCCTCCGGTTTTGGGACAAACCATGATTTTCCAGATTTTAAAGCTTCCATATCACCCTGACCATCAGACTGCGCTCGAATTCAGCCCTGTTCGGGCTGGCTCCAAATTCGGCATGAGATTTCTGTAGCAGATTTTGCCCTATCAACGAAAGCTCTATACCGGGTCTGATTTTCCAACCCAAGCGCATATTTAATGAAGTATAAGCGGGTACAGCGGGTTTCGGCAGGCTCGCTACATGACGCAGATGGAGGTCAAGCTCCTTATCTTTTGCCAGCTCGAAACTGCTGCGTATCATCCAGTAGCTATCGGCATCATTGACTATGGTTAAACCATTTCCACTTGAAATGTCCTTGCTACCTGCCTTTAATTGGGTGCTGATATTTTGCCAAACACCACCCGCCGTCAGACGCCACGCAGAATTGGCTTGCCAGGTTGCCCACATTTCAACACCCTTGGTCCTGCCCTCAGCCAGATTGCGAAAAACTGCATCCAGCCCCCCGGCACCCGGCTCCAAGGTTCGCATTTTGTCATATTCAGTATAGAAAATGGTTGCGGAATAAGTAATGTTTTTATTTAATTGGCCGCGGTAACCCAGTTCTGTGGTTTTGGCTATCTCAGACTCAAAGTCCGGACCGCCGGCATAAATATATCTGAGCTTCCCACCTATCAGTATGGGTTTGGTTGGCGCAAATAAATCACGATCTATACGTGACGGTGTCCGTACTGAACGCGACAATGATGCCCATAGCAAGTGCTTGTCTGTGGGTTCCCATGCCAGGCGCAAATTAGGCAAATTTTCCAGGCCGGTATAACTGTTTTTTTCAAATTTCAAACCCAGGGTCAGGCGTAAATTTTCTCTGAAACGAATTTCGTCCTGAATAAAGATATTTGCCCAATGCATGTTCAGGTCACCGGGCAAAAACCCAAAGCCATTACCGTTCTGTACCCTGTCTATTGCATACCGGTAGCCAGCTCCCCACACCAGATTGTGCAAACTGCCGATGGTCTGGGATTGCTGGAACTCCATATCCAGTGTATCGAGATGTTCGTTATAGGCGTTTGGCTGATTGCGCTCAGTATGATCCCAATACAATTGCAAACTGCTATCGGTATTGTCAGCAGCCTTCCAACCTGTGCGGCTGAGCAGATTGATGCCAGCAAGCTCAATATCTGCCGTGCCGGCCTGGTGCAGGCTGGCGTGATAAGTATTGCCAATAAAAACCTGCGTACGCTCTGCTTGCTCCCAATCAGAACGGAATCCAAATTGGTCGCGACGCCAGCCTTCCAACAATGGCTTGCCGTTCAAGTTACGGCTGTCATCATTGTCTGCGTGCTTGGCATAAACCCTGTAATTTGCTCCATTATCAAAACTGCTGCCATATCGCACTGCCATATTGCGCTCGTGTGGACTGATACCCGCACTGACCAGGCTACCTGTAGTATCTTTGGCAGACCGGGTGATGATATTGATCACGCCATTGACAGCATTGGCTCCCCACAGCGTAGCGCCAGCACCGCTGATCACTTCTATACGCTCAACATCTTCCAGTACCACGTCCTGTGCATCCCAGAACACCCCTGAAAACAAGGGGGAATAAACGGTACGTCCGTCAATCAACACCAACAACTTGTTTTCAAAGGGACTATTGAACCCTCTAGCAGTAACCGCGTAGTTCCTAGCATCCACCCGCGCCACCTGCAGGTTTGGTGCAAGGCGTAATGCTTCCGGCAAGCTGGCTACCCCTGAACGACGGATTTCTTCGTTCGTAATAACAAAGATGGAAGCGGGAGCCTTGGCAACATTTTCGACTTTTTTGGAGACCGAAGTAATGCGTATATTAGCCAGCTCATCGAAGGAAAGATCGAGAAAATTATCTGATGCAGCCACGGCCGCATAGCATGGTGTTGCCATTGTCACGGCAAACAGCAGACTTGAGGTCTTAAAGCTGATCAGGGAATCTATTCGCCGCTTGCGGAATAAACAGGATGATTTCATTTAAGCCTCTGACAATGCGAGGTTGCAGAGGCTATGCCTCTATCCATTGAATTGCGCAATACATATGCAATTAAAGATAGACTTTATTTTAAATAATTACTACAGGAATAAGATATTTTTGTAAAAAAACAGCTTTTTTACAACTACACTTAATACAGCTCTTTTGCCATATCACGTACGGTGCGCAATAACAGATCAGCGCCTGGGAACAATAAATGTTCAGTCTACAGTGACTTCCGCAGCCATGAGTTTAGACAGCATCAAAAGACTAAAAACATTGGCCATAAACCACAAGCAGAGAGATTTCATACTATTCATCCTTAAACTATTCTAGCTACCTGTGCCACCTGTCCGTGCACCCCAGATTGATACTCCTTCTTGCGATTGTGCGGTAAAACTGACGACAAAAGCTGAAGCGTTTGTATTCCACTGACGCGACAAAACACCGCTGAATATGCCACCGCCGTCCAGAGTAATCTGGACATTGTTATTACCACGATGTTTCCAGCTACCGCCAACCGCACCGGAGATACTACCGTCGCTGTTAAGCCTGATATTTTGCGACAGCTTCAAGTTAGTAGAAATATCCTTGCCATGATTAATCATTTTGTAGCTGCCTTCAGCGTCCTTGCTACTGACTTCTGCCGGCTGTGCTGGCAAGCTTTTGCTTAATGGTGCATAACGGAAAGGAGCCACTACCGGCCAGCCATCTTCATTAATGAACATCTCATGCGCACGCACTTCATGCAGTTCGCCAGTGTTTGGGAAACGGGTATGGAAAATCAAAAAATACTGATTAGTTGAGGCCTCATAATAAGCTGAATTATGGCCGGGTGAAACATACCCCAAAGGTGTACCAGTCTCCCCCACAGCCAGGGCAAACTGGTGGTTACCCATCAGTTTTTGTCCATATGACGCAATGCTTGCGTCATCAAACAAAGGCAATGCCGGATTGGATTTGACCTTGCCCATATCATTCCCTCTGGCATCCAGATAAGGACCATCTGGTGCCAGCGAACGGGCTACGCGTAAATTGTAGGCTCCATTCGCATCCAGCCCGCCAAAGGAAGTGAACATATAGTAATACTTCGATTGTGGGCTATACATGACGTAAGCACCTTCAATGCGACTATGGTTACTGCCCATCAGGTGTTTACCATAACCCTGATTCGCTTTGGGCAAGCCCGTGGTTTTATCCATGGCAAGGATAAAAATCCCGCCAGAATAAGAACCATAGATCATCCACAGATTGCCATCCTTATCACGAAACACATTGGGATCAACCGCATTCGGGTGCACCAGCGGATCATAGATGGTCTTGCCATCTTCGCTTAGTTGCCCCCACATCCCGGATTTCAGGAAAATCTGCTTATTGACATATGGCCCCTCTATCTTGTCAGCAACCGCCACACCCAAGGCCGAACGGGGAGAATCACCTTTGCAAGAGTTATAGTAAAAATAAAACTTACCGTCATCAAGCTGGACTACATCGGGCGCCCATAAATCTACTACCTTCGACCAGGAAAACAAATCAGATAAAACCCTGGTCACGTCAGCAAATAAAGGATTACCCGTATTGATGCCGTCAGCTACTTTGGTCCAGCTCATCAGATCAGTAGATTTTGCTGCTGCCAGATGCGAACCAAAAATATAGTAAGTGCCCCCGGTCTTCACTATCGACGGGTCATGCACAGATACATTATTAAAACTCAAGGCCGCCTGTGTCAAATTACCGCCATTCGTCGTACCTGTAGGGGCAGTACCTGTTGCAGTAGCACTTGTGCCGACCACTTCAACTGCTCCACCTCCTGCACTACATTCACCGCAAACGGTCAGTATCAGCAAGCCTGCCAATACCATCGCCTGCGTCAAAGTTGATGATGCCATTTTTGTTCTCGTATGGTTTTAGATAATTGCACAACGATATGTAGCAATTATTCAAGCGCAACCACAACTATTGCCTTGGCCGGGATATTCAATGTCAACTTGCCAGCTTTCGCGTTTGCATTAAAACTGCCTGGCTGGACTGATTGCGGTTGGGCAAAGGTATTGTGGGCGTCCATGGCCTTGGCAGTCAGTACCCGGCCTTTGGCGGCTTTCAGCTTTTCACCAGCCACATCAATGTCTATCTCAACACTCTTGTTGGGATTGGTGTTCACCAGCGATAAATACAATTTCCCGTCCAGGGCACGTGCAGCCGAAGCACTCACTTCAGGGATACTGGTTTTACCAAAACTGTATTCAGGGTTATTGGTTATCATCAAAGGCAAGGCAGTCGCATTTTGGAATGGCACATACATTTCAAATGCATGATAAGTTGGTGTCAGCAGCATCTTGTCTTTATCAGTCAGTATCATGGCTTGCAAGACATTGACCATCTGGGCAATATTGGTCATGCGTACACGCGCTGCATGAGTATGAAAAATATTGAAGTTCAATGCCGCAACCAGGGCATCACGCAGACTGTTTTGCTGATATAAAAATCCAGGATTAGTGCCTGCTTCTACGTCATACCAGGTACCCCACTCATCGACATTGAAAGAAATTTTGTTTTTTGGATCGTTGACTTCCATCTTGGCGACATTGTTCTTGATCAGGCTGTCCATGCGCAGCGTATTTTTTAGCGTGGATATCCATTGATCTTCACCAAAACCAAGCGCCATGCCTTTCTTTTCCCATACGCCGGTAGGCAAGGTGTAATAATGGAAGCTGACACCGTCAAAGCGCATATTCCATTGTTCATGAATGTTCTTGGTCAAATAATCTGTCCAGGCAGTGTCATCGTCATGACCGCCACTGGCAATGATTTTCGGCATGTAAGCCTTGGGGGCTTTCAAGAAACTGGCATATTGATTGAACAGGCTGGTGTAGTATTCGACCTTCATATTGCCACCACAACCCCAGGCCTCATTACCAACGCCAAAGAATGCAACATTAAATGGCTTGTCGCGGCCATTTTTTCGGCGCAATTCTGCCAGGGTGGACTTGCCGTCACCCGTCATATACTCCAGCCACTCTGCCATTTCCTGCGGTGTACCAGAACCCAGATTGCCATTCACGTAGGCATCAGCCCCCAGCAGATCAACCAGATCAAAAAATTCGTGTGTACCAACGGCATTGCGTTCTTCCACATTACCCCAGTTGGTGTTCATCTTCACTGGACGGCTCTCACGCGTACCTATGCCATCACGCCAGTGATACTCATCAGCAAAACAGCCACCAGGCCAGCGTACTAGTGGCACATGCATTTTTTTCAAAGCACCGATGACGTCGTTGCGCCAACCCTTCGTATTAGGAATAGATGAATCTGGCCCTACCCACATGCCTTCATAAACGCCTGTGCCCAAGTGCTCAGCAAATTGACCATAAATATTCTTGTTGATAACGGGGCCGGGCTTTTTCGTATCGATGCTGACGCTGACTTGATTACCAGCAGAGACCGGAATGGCAATCACCGCAGAAGCAAAAACTACTGCAGACAATACATCTGCTTTAAAACTGGTTTTTAATATTTTCATTTTTTGTTTCCTGATTTTTAGGATAGATGCGTGCACCCACCGCCTGCTTTTCCACAGGCGGTCACAGCGAATCAGAGGCAACAGGCATTGCTATACGCTATATGGTCTGACAGCAGTCGAGATCAAATTCACAGGATCAGACCCAGCCGCCATCGACGATAAATTCCTGCGCGCTGCACATGGCACCGTCATCCGCCGCCAGGAACAACACCATCGAGGCAATATGTGCAGGCATCAGTTTTCCGCGCAGGCATTGATTTCGCTTGATTTCCTGCTCACCTGACTCATCTACCCACAAGTCAATCTGGCGCTGTGTCATCACCCAACCAGGTGATACGGTATTCACCCGTATGCCATGCGCACCAAATTCGCGTGCCAGTCCACGGGTCAGGCCGACGACTGCTGCCTTTGCAGTGGCGTACACTGGGTAACCCGCACCCTTGATATGCCAGGAAATCGAGCTTACATTGATGATGGAGCCACCACCTTTTTTCTTCATGCCAGGCAAGACAGACTGACAGGTAAAAAACATGGGGCGCTGGTTAATGGCGATGCGTTCATTCCAATAATCGACACTGACTTCTTCAGTCTGATGGCGCTGATCATTGGCTGCATTGTTGACCAGAACATCAAAGTCACCGATCTCTGCCGCCAGTTCAGCCATGGCTTTTTGCAGCGCCGGAATATCAGTGATATCGCAATAGCGGTACAGGGGCACAGGCATGCCAGTAGTAGTCAATTTGGAGCACAGTGCCTCGCTGGCATCTTTGGCGATATCAACGAAAGCTACCTTTGCACCCTGACGGGTAAAAGCACTGACCAGCTCTTCACCGATGCCGGTGCCGCCACCAGTAATAAATACTGTTCGCCCTTTGAGGCTGGCATAGTGTGCCAATTGATTCATGTCGTTTCCTGCTTAGAGTTTGATGATGTAGCTATTTTTTTGTCGGCTAAACCGATTTACTGCATCTATTCCAATTACAAACTATTTTTTTCCTGATACGCCACCATGACGACGCCAGATATTCGCCGCATTCTCATTGCGCAGGCTTATTGGCAATAATAGCCGTGACAGGATTGCTGGCACATGCAAGTCCACTAAGATAGACAATAGAAAATACAGGATAAAATCCAGCACCACCCGGTTTCACCAGGAAATAAATCAGCACACTAATCCAGACTAGCGCAATCTGGGTCTGTCGAAATAATTTGACCTTGCAATAGAGCTTGGTGATCCATTCTATAAAATAAAATCAGGGTTTCATCAGTTTGATCTGCAGTGAACTATCATTGATTTCAAAGGTATTGGCCTTCATCAGATTGATGACTTCTGCACCGGCCAGCAATACCGGGCCGTAGCTATGTGCAGCAAATACATTTACCGGGCGATAATAATAAAACGCCGGATCAAAGCCCATGCCCGTACCCACACAGGTACCTTCCACCTGGCCTTTTTGCGTCACTTTACTGGCTACTGCATTCCATGCCAGCATGACTACTGGTGCGTAGGCACGTTTATCGATGAAGCCGCGATTAATGGCGTGTGCCATGGCATAGGTATAGATGGCAGTGGCGGATGTTTCCAGATAACTGTCATTACGGTCCAGTAGTTGATGCCAGAAGCCTGTGCCATGTTGATAAGACGCCAGACCTTTGACGTGTGCCTGCAATTGCGCCAGTACGTCGGCATAGCCAGGGTGATTTGGCGGCAGTACATCCAGCAATTCAACCAAGGTCATGACGGCCCAGCCATTTGCCCTGGCCCAGTGGAATTGCGGATGAACACCCATGTCCTGCACCCAGCCATGCATGTACACACCTTTTTCCTTGTTGAACATGCGTTCAGAAAACTGTTTGACCTGTTTCACTGCATCGTCATAGTACCTGGTGTCGCCTGTCAATTTACCCATTTGCGCCAAGGCCGGCACACTCATGAACAAATCGTCGAGCCACAAGGTATTTGGCTGTGGCCGGTTGCGGGCCAGCGTGCCATCCGGCAGACGGAACTCCTTGGTGCTGACATAACTGCTGCAAATATCAATCAGGCTGGTCAGCTTATTGGAAACACCGTCCCTGGTGGCCTTGATCATGGCGGCACACATGGCACCGGCATCATCCAGCGCATGGGGCTGCAACAAGGAACGGATAGGTGAAGGGCTCTTGGGATTGGCTTTCAGCCGCGCAATATAATGCGGTGCCAGGTCTGCCAGAAAACCGAGGCGATCACTGGCGTAATTGCTGAAGCGTTTGTCACCTGTAGCGCTGCCAGCAAGCAGCATGCCTGCGTAGGTGACACCCCATTCATAGCTGGTCAAACGATAATCACCGGGTGCCAGTATCGTATCGTCATTGATCTGAGAAAAATCCGTTACCTGCTTTTTTGTTTTGCCATCAATAATCCTGGCAGGCGTAACATTATCCAGATAAGCATGGACGCGATACAACACTTTTTTGACATCTTCTGCTGTTGGTTGACCGTACGGCGTCGGGTAATCGGGTTGCATCAAATGCAGGGGCGCGGTGACGTCATTGGCTGCCTTGCCTTTATTATTTTCTTTACCGGCAGCCACTGCTGTGTGCATGCTTAGTGGCAGCATGCAGCTAATACCTGCGATGGTCAATAATTTGAATATTAAACGCAAGCCGGATTGGTTTTTTTGTCTCATCTTTATCATCATTTTTTGCTCTGTAAATTAGTCCTGCGAGTACCAGTTTTATTCCAATTGGTAAATCTTGAAATCACGTATTTTTTGCCGGGATTGTGTGGTGCGGAATCCAAAGTAGCCATCCCGCAAGGCATCTTTGTCTTTGTATGAAAAGAAAACTTTGCCATCGACCAGAACGCGCGTGCAGCCTTGGTACACCGCAGTTTCTATGAAGTAGTCCCGGTTTGCCTGCAATAAAGTGTCGCGTTCATTCAACTCGGTCAGCAAGCTACGTTCACCATTACCCTGGTATTTGCGAAACCTGGTTGTGGTGTTGGTATTGCCGCCAATGCCTGCGTAATACAGACGTAAATCATCGTATTGTTCAAATGCTCCCTTGCGGGTAAAGATGTTTTGATCATGCGGATCAGTCGCCATCCAGAATTGATTCAAATCAGACAGGCGGTCATTACGCCCCTGTTCCATCACTACCCTGCGGGTGTAGCTGATCAACATGTCGCCAGATAATTTTTGTTTGAACCACACCGTCACCCCTTTCGCTGCATCGATCAAAAGCTGGTGATGGTCAACGCTGATATCGGAGTTCTCTGTGTCGGCGGACTCCACCTGCCACTGCCACAAATCAGCATCAAAGTCATCCTTGTAAATCAGCTTACCTGCCTTGCCCCATTGACTGCAAGTAGCGTCCGTAGACTGTGCAACGGCAGGTAAAGCCAGGATCATGACAACGAGAGTTGAAATAGCCTTGCAAACTGGTCGCAGGTTTGTTCGAACATGAGGCATGGGTATCATTTTATGAATTACTATTTTGGTAATGCAGCAGGCAATTTGAGATCGGCTGACTTATCATTTAAATAGTTTTTCAACTGTGCATATTGCAAAGTCTTGATGCCCGCCACGACCATTCGTGCATTAAATTCTGCGCCAGCCAGATTGGTGTGGGTATGTTCGTCTGGCGTCACCAAAGGGAACAGTTTCATCACCTCATCCTTGCCCATGGTGTCGTAGGCAGCGGCGATGCTTTCATTCAGGTCAATGAAATCTGCTTTTTCCTGTTTCGCCACCTGTTCAGCCCAGCCGCCATAACTGGCTTTGCTACGATTGATTTTTCCATTGGCGTCCCAGTTCTTGCGTGGTATGGGAGAACATACGATAGCCTGCACGCCTTTTGCCTTGGCCTCTGCGATATATTTGCGTAAATACCAGCCATAGCTGTGTACTGTTTCTGGCACCTTGGTCAGCAGGTTATCGATATCCTCAGCCTCGTCACCTATGCCCTTGATGGTTCCACGCGCACGGCTGGTATCGTTAAGCGGGCCATTGTCATTATGGCCGAATTGCATGATGACAAAATCACCCGGCTTCATCAAGGCCAGGCTTCTTTGCCAGTGCCCACCTGTCAGATAAGTACGGCTGCTGAGTCCGCCGATGGCGCGGTTGACGACATTGATTTTATCCACCTGAAAATAGGCCTTGATGGGATTACCCCAGCCCCACTGCCCTTCTGCCCCCTTGTTTTGACCGTCATCCCGGCCATTGCGCACGGTTGAATCACCAATAAAAAATACCGAAGGCAATTGCGGATTCGCTTGCTCGGGCAATACGATACGCGCGGCTGCATTGGGGTCGGTATTCACTGCAGGTGGCGGCATAGTCTGCGCCAGAGCAGAACAAGTCCAGCCCAGCACACTTACACAGATCAGGCGGCGTACCGCAGACATACTGGTATTCATAGATGGATGATGGCAATGATGGTTAAGTATCGTCTTTGCAAAAAACTGATGTGTATTGATCATCATGGACAGATCAGAATTTAATGATCTCAACAGCTTTCTCACATAATTTCATTTTATTCGAGAGCTTGTAATTGACTGCAAGACTTGCTTAAAGAATCAAAAAAATGATCAAGTTGATCGGAAGATGCAAATTCTGGAAAATTTGCGCGAAATCCGCGCACAATATGCAGCACTGATGCCATTCCATTCAAACACGTTGAGGGAATGATCATCCGGGATTTAACCGATTACTCCCACACATATCAAAATTCCATGAACCGCTTATCTGTTCGCATCTTATCCTCCCGTTTCTCGATTCTCCTTCCGATTCTCTTCCTGTGCCTGTTCTGTCTGTACTCAGCATCTGCCTTCGCGCAAATAGGTCATCGCTTCCCCAGCGAACGCAAAGTGGTCAAAGACCCGGTTACTGGGGTGATGTTGACCTTTTTGACCAGCCAGCCGCATGGTGATTCAAAAATCTACCCCACCCATCCACAGTGGACTTCGGATGGGCAATGGGTGATCTTTCGTTCAGGCATCGCAAAAGGCGAAGCGATGGCAGTCAATGAGCAAACCGGGGATATCGTGCAGGTGTCTGAAGGTGGTTATACCGGCATGCTGAATGTATCGACACGTGCAATGAAGCTGTATTTCATGCGTAGCACGGATAAATCTCCACGCGAAGGAAGACCTGGTCGTCCACGTCAGGCTACGCCGCTTGAATTGGTGGAAGTTGATCTTGCTGCGGTATTTGCAGACAGCAAAGCTGGCAAGATGAAGCCGGCAGAAAACTACCAGCGCGTATGTGGCGTAGTACCTGCTGAAGTCGGACAAGCCGCCGACCTGGCACTGGATGCTGCCGACGAATGGATATACTTCCGCGAGACCTCACAGGAAGCGGCAAAATACCTGGCAAAAAATGCGCGTATAGAAAAAAGCTTCGGCCCCAGAAACATGGGTGCAGGCCCCGGTGGTATTGCAAAAATGCATGTCAAGACGGGGGAAATACGCCACGTTATCTCGGTACCATTCCAGATCGGTCATATCCAGGCTAATCTTTGGAATCCCGGAGAAATCATCTTTTGCTGGGAAACCGGTGGCAAATCACCTCAGCGCACCTGGGTAGTAATGGCTGATGGCAGTGGCTTGCGCCCGCTTTATCCAGAAGCTGATTATGAATGGGTCACTCATGAAGCGGTAATTTCAAAAAATGAAGTGGCGATGGCGATTATGGGACATCGCACCATCGGGGGAACAAATAATAATGCTAACAAAGGCACTGCCGTTGAGGGTGCTAACCCGGGGCAAGACCCGGGCTGGGGTAATGCTGGTACACGTGAAAAACCCAGCGGCCTTGCCATAGTGAATTTGCGCACACGTGAAATGCGTATCGTGGGACAAACACCGTCAGGCAGCGGCTTGTGGCATGTGCATGGATCAAGCGACGGTCGCTGGGCGGTCGGTGATGATTTCAGCCGCAGCATCTATCTGATAGAGCGTCTGAGCGGCAAGATGAGTTTGCTCAGTACCGGGCACAAGGACACGGCGGCGGACCACCCTCATCCTACATTCAGCCCAGACGGCAAAAAGATAGAAATTCAGTCAGCCATGCTGTCGGCAGATAACCGGACATTGAATATCTGCATTATCCCTGTACCGGATTGATGTAAATTGACAGGTGTATTCAGATCATGCGGCGAACATCAATCCAGTTTTTGAACGCGCACATTGCGCAGTTCATATGCAGTGCCTTCAAGCTGAAAGCCGATGCGGCCAGAATCCGGGCTGGATTTGCTGATTTTGTTCTGTACTACACCATTGATCTTGACTTCAACCGATCCATCCCTGGCAAGAATGTCACAGCTATTCCATTCACCGACTGGTTTTTCGCTATCAGCAAGTTTTGCCTTGATGGGAGGATATGCGCCCTCGGCTGTAGTCAGGGGCTCGGCAAAGCTGGCACCGGCCATGGGTAACAGGTCGCCGACATTTTTGTATTTGGTCTGGATTTGCAGACTCAACGGCCAAACCTTGTCTTTGGGGCCAGAACTGATGTGTATCAGGACGCCACCGTTGCCAGGAGCTGCAGTCCAGCGCCATTCTGCATGCAGTACAAAATTTGTATAGCTTTCAGTCGTGGCGATATAGCCCGAAGGCTTGCCGGCAGAAGCAATCACGCCATCAGCCGTGAAACTGAACACTTCTTCAATCTTGCTTGCGGGTGTAGTTTGAATTTCCCAGCCCTTGAAATCACGGCCATTGAACAGTTCTTCGGCATTTGCAACAGGGCTGACCATGAGAGAAAGGATGGATGCAACAGGCAATACTGATAATTGAAATGGTCTCAAAAAACGGGAAAGTTGACGCATGATATTCTTTCTCAAATAGGGTCGATATTTTTCATAAAATACTTCATTTACTACCATGACACGACTTTTTTTCACTTTGTTACTGGCACTCTCGGCTTTTTCTTCTCACGCACAATCAAGTTCCATCACCCTGTGGCCAGAGGGCGTCCCAGGGGCGAAAAGCATAGGGTCAGAACAGAGTTCTGATGGTCGTACATCAAATGTCAGCGAACCCACGTTGACTTTTTATCCTGCCGCTGCAGATAGAAAAAACGGTGCCGCCGTGATCATTTGCCCCGGTGGTGGCTATGTACGCCTCTCTACCCTGCGTGAAGGTGAGCAATACGCCCACTGGCTCAGCACACTGGGTGTCAGCAGCTTTGTATTGAAATCCCGCCTGGCAGAATTTGGCCACCCTGCCCCTTTACAGGATGCCTTGCGTGCCATTCGCCTGGTACGCTCCAGTGCCTCGCAATATGGCATAGATCCCAAACGCATCGGCGTCATGGGCAGCTCGGCGGGCGGCCATCTGGCAGCCAGTGCTGGCACTCTGTTTGATCACCCCCTGGGGCGCACCGGCACCGCACTTGATGGTGTCAATGCCCGCCCTGATTTCATGATACTGATGTACCCCGTGATCACCATGCAAGACCCGTCGGTACATGCGGGATCCCGCAAAGCCCTGCTGGGTGCATCGCCCAGCGCAGAATCCATGCAATTGATGTCGCTGGAAAAACAGGTTAGCAGCACGACGCCCCCTACGCTGTTGATCCATACCCAGAATGACAAAACTGTCCCGGTTGAAAACAGTATCCTGTTTTACCAAGCTTTGACGAAAGCTGGTGTGCCAGCGGAAATGCTCTTGTTTGAACGTGGCACACATGGCATGGGCATGCGACTTGGTAACGGCAATGCATCCGATTGGCCGCATCGTGCTGAAGAATGGTTGAGGGATAGAAAAATACTGCAATCCGACAACCTATCAGAAAAATAAGCTACGCGGAGATACAAAAATCGCCAGCCTCCATCATGTACAGGCTGGTGACTTTTTCATGCGAAATAAAATACGGATTTCAATGCCAATTGCTGGGGGCGATTATCGGCTTCAACCTCCATCAGGTCCGCCATGTAATCCCACCAATGTCGCATGACAGGATGCTTAGGTAAGTCATCGATCTGGTGGTTGGGATGCAATTTGAGTACGCCAAACAGATGCAAAGTCTCTTCATCCAGAAAAATGGCATAATCATAAATACCAGCAGCGTGCAATGCCTCTGCAAGATCTGGCCATAACTCATCGTGGCGGCGCTGATATTCCTCTGCATTGCCTGACTTTAGTTTCATGCGAAAAGCACGCGTTATCATGGCTGACTCTCCTGCTGTCATTTCACTGGTTTGACTGTGACCATCTTCTTCAATTCGGCAGCGGCCAGCATGAAGCCGCCGACACCATAGTCAAAGCTCGATGCTGGCCTATAGAAGGCTGGTTCGGCACCGGTCTGCTGTATGCCACCCAATCGGCCATCTGCATAGACATGTTTCAGTATGCCTTTCCACGCCCTGGCGATTACTGGTTGATATTCTTTGGGATCAAGAATGCCGCGATTGATGCCATAGGCCATACCATACACAAACAGGGCTGAGCCAGAAATTTCCGGCAAGGGATAAGTCGCCCGGTCCAGCAAACCGGCATGCCACAGGCCGTTTTCATCCTGCAGCTGCGCTAAACGGGCGGACATTTCACGTAACTGCTGCACGTAAAACGGGCGTTGTGGATCATCTTTGGGGATATAGTCCAGTGTCCTGGCTATCCCACCCATGACCCAGCCTTCGCCGCGTGACCAGAAAATTTTCTTGCCATTGGGTTCGGTCTTGTTGATATAACTGACATCGCGTGCGTACAGGTGTTCTTGTTTGTCGTACAGCAAGTCGTAAGTGTTTTTCCACTGGGTATGCACATAATCGAGGTATTTGCGCTCACCTGTTGCCACATACATTTTTGCCCATACGGGTGGTGCCATGAACAAGGCATCACACCACCACCATGGCAGGCGGTCGTCGCCTGGTTTGAGAGTCTTCAGATCAATCAGGGTATCCAGATCAGCTTTGGTCGGGGTGATGAATTCAGGCTGATTGTTGAGGAAATACAGATCCAGATAAGTCTGCGCCACGCTCTGGTCATCCGCATTTGGCAGACGCTTCGCCAATTGCCATTGATGCTGCTGGCTCATGGCCAGCATGGCGTCTTTGTATTTGCTGTCGTTTGTCGCTTCCGACGCAGCCATGAAGCCTGTATACATTACGCTGGATGTCCAGATACGCCCGAAATGCGCTTGTGAGCGTGCCAATTGCCAGTCAGCCACCTTGCGCAAGGCTTTTTCTATTGCTGCTGGTTCCAGCTCTGCGGACAAGTCCGTTGCCAGAGGGCCACCATCAGCAGGCGCATCACCAAAATGACGCGAAGTATCCTTGTCGATGATGGCTTGCATGGCTGGTGTGGGTAGTGGATAGTTCTGCGCCCAACCCAAGGCTGGCAACATGCTACCGACAAAACCCAAACTGGCAAGCACAAGGTATTTTCTTTTAAGCTTCAAAGTGTTCTCCTTCATTTTATTGTTGTTTGTTTCGTTCTCATTTTGTGGTGTCAGAGGTCTTGCTGTTTACAGCAGACCCTATAGCCAGGCCCAACACTTCTGAATCTGCTGATATCTGTACCGGTTTGCCATCTTCGAAAACCAGCCTGGAATCTGACAACTTCCAGCGTCTTACATAACGGATAAAACCACCGCTGTTCGCCTCAATATCCAGCTTGCTGAGATTAAAATCCTCAAGCGGAGCTTGCGCATATCCTTCAATCTCAAAAGCGGTTTTTGCACCACGTGCCTTGATGCTGGAAATATTGACGCGACGCAGTCTGGATATGCCGTCTTTTTCTGGTACTGGTGTCACCAACACTTTCCAGTAGTCCGGCGCATCTTTCACATCATCGGGAATCTTTGCATAGCTGTATTGCGGGTTCCAGTTCATGATCACGCGCAATACCACAGGTACGTCATTCATGACAAAATCATGGATATTAAGGTCTTCACCAAAGCCACCACGTGTATGCGCTGATTTGAACAATATGCCTACTGGCACATCTTTCATTACCTTGAAGCGATATGCTTCAATACGGCGGAACCCTCCCGAGGTCTCGCTACCAAAACTTAATCCGGCAACTGCTTCCCGGACAGTGATATCACGTATGACCACATCTTCTGTCGGGCGATTGACACGCAAGCCATCAGAGTCGCGTCCCGCCTTCAAAACGATTGCATCATCATTGACCGCGATATCTGCCTGCTGGACCAGGATGTCTTTGGATGAATCGATGTCTATGCCGTCAGTGGATGGCCCATGCCCACCTTCGTTATTGCGGATGGTGATGCGGTCAACGACCACTTTGTTCGAGTAACAGATATGCAAGGTCCAGAAGCCGGAGCGACGCAACAGCAAACCATCGCCCACACGCACATCAGATGCCTTGTAGATTTGCAGCAAACGCGGACGACCGGCATCGTAATCCGACGCCCATCTCAGGCCACGAGGTTCGTAGGCCTTGCGCAGCTTCCAGTAACTTTCCCAGAATATCTTGCCATCACCGTCAATCACACCTTCACCAGTAATGGCAACCTTTCTTTGTTCATATACATTGATCAGCGCTGCCGGCCAGCTCATCTCTATACCGGCAACCCGGGTAGGCATGACAGGATAATCCTGTATGTTTTGCGAACCCAGCAAGATAACATCCTTGTCCAGACGCAGCGTGACACCAGTTTTGAGGAACAAGGCCCCGGTCAGGTAAGTGCCAGCCGGGAAAGTCAATGTATTCCCCTCTTTGGCAGCAGCATCAATTGCTTTCTGTATGGCGAGGGTATTGAGCGTCTTGCCATCGCCTTTGACACCATAGATATCGGCACTGATCTCTTTCCCAACTGCAGTCAGCGACGTCAACATCAACAAGAGCATCAATAATGCGGCAACTGCCAGATGCAAGAGTGTCGGCAAGACAAATACTATGTCAGTATGGCGCAACCAGCGCCGGGCCAAGGCTTTCATTGCAACTTCGCGCCTATTAGCTTGACTGGTCCAAGAATACCGGCGGGTTGGGCCTGTATCAAATGTGTATCCTGCGGGATGAATCGTTGCCCATAACGGGCAGACAGCAAACGATAGTCCGGCAAGGCATGGCCAGCCAAGGCATTCAATCCCAGGTTGGCGACCTGTATCTCAAGACGGTTATTACCGGCACGCAGTAATTTGCTGATATCCAGTTGATAAGGCGGTTTCCATACAGAACCGGCGCGCTGACCATTGACGAAGACAATGGCAGCTTCCCGCACCGGACTGTCAAGCATGGCACGCATGCCGCTAGGCACTTTGGGCGTCACCTCCAGTGGTGTGCCGGGACCGAAATCCAACGTCAGCCTGCTGTCCTTTAATTGTGCCGCACTCAATTCCAGGTCTTTGGTATAGCTTGCTATACCAGAAAAACAGCGCGTTGCCTCATCGTCAGTCCATGAATGCAGACTGGACATGTTTACCACCTGTGGTTTTTCGCTGAACTGCACTTTCCAGTCACGGCTTAAATCAATAACGGTGGTGGCATCTGCCAGCCTTGGTTCCTGTGTTGCATTCTGCGGCGTATCGGTCAGTACCAGCACCCGTGATTCATACGGAGCCAGACGTAAAACCGGCTTGGTATCAGCATTGCTGATCTTGCCATCGTAAGGATTCCACCAGTAAGCTGTCTTGTACTTGCTACGGAAGGCGGCATTCGCAGTTACATCGCGATTGCTGGTGTTGGCGATGAAATAGACATCAGAATCAGTCAACTGCCGGCGAATGAATCCTATGTTTTCTTTTTCGGCACTCAACTCCATATCTGCGGGAATAGCAGCTCTCAAAGCAGCACCCACGGCGCTATCGCTATTGAGCAGGCTTACCTTGCCCTGATTGGCAAACAGGATATCTGATGCAGTCTGCACTTCTGCACTGATGCGCGCCGCATCCAGGTAGCCTGGTGCCAGCGATGGCTTGCTGCCAACCGCAATGATTTTGCCACCTGCACGCACATAGTCATTCAATTTGGCAATGACTGCTGGTGACAACCGGGTCACATGCGGCAAAATCAGAACGGGATAATTGATACCCAACTCCATGACGGATTCAGCATCCACGTAGTCAATGTTATGTCCTGCATCGAGTATCTGGGCACTTAACTCCGGCGTTACATACTTACCCATTTCTGCCGACACCGACACCTTGCCCAAAGACAGGGTCGCGTACACGTCGTCCACCGGCAGGAACACGGCAACCTGGTTCGCCGGTTTACCCTGGCGCATCAGGTAACTCATTCTTTGCAGATAGCCATTGATGTCCGGCATGACATTCCACCATGGCAGATGGGTATTGAATACCGCCGCTGCGTAGAACGCGTGGCCAGGCTCCAGCGTACCGGGTGGTGTATAGGGCCAACCATGGCCGACGAACTGATTAACGCCCTGCAACAGCATGCGGTCAGCTTCTACCTTCATATCCAGCGGTGTCGCGCTGAATGCAGGCGAATGCAGCCAGGTCCAGGTTTCAGCAGAAATGACGGGACGGCCATATAGGTGGCCAGCGGATGTCGCCCAGCGGGTAAATGAAAACTGACGGAACTGATAACCCTCGCCTTCTGGCAAATCAACCAGTTTATTACTCGACATGGTCACCGCCGGTTCGCCATAGGTTTGCGAACGGAAACGGGTGCCATGAGTTTTTGCCCATTGATTCACAGGTACCAGATAGCGTTCGTTTACCAGTTCGGTCTGTGTCAATGCCCAGTCACGCCGTATGGCGGCGGCATCTGCACCAATGCCATATTCAATTTTTGGCAGGTGTGGTTTCAGGTCATAGCCGCGACGGCGCTGGAACTCATCCAGAAAATCATCGGTCCAGTCGGTACCGTAGGCTTCCAGGCTGTCAGAAAATACGGCGTATGGCGGATTTTTCCCAAAGGCTTTCAACAGTGGTTCAGCCACAGTTTTAAGATGATGATCAATTGCATTGCGGCTCAAATGATCAAGCACAAAACCTTCTGCCCCCAAAGCGGCACGTTTGACCTGCTGGCCGGTACGGCTGGCGATATAGCACACCACTACGCGGTCAGTGCTTGCAGCCTTGACGCCTGCACGGCCACTTTTACTTGCCAGTAGCCGGGGTTCAAATAATTGCAATTTGCTGCTATCTAACTGTTTTGTCGTACCATCTGCCACAAAGCTGGCCAATAATTTTTCACCATTCATGATGGCTGGCAAGGCGAAACTTTCATTCCCGGCCGGTAACTCAATCACGGCGACACGCAAACGACTGGCGGCATCACGCACGCTGACATGTGGGCCGCCGTATGGCCAGCCGCTGCCCAGTGTAATATCTACCCTGAGTTTGTTGGCACGTGCCTTGTCATTGGCAAAACTGACGTGTTCCAAAAATTGTTTCGACAGATATGGATAATTGTGTGTACCTTTGGCCGCATCATCCAGTTCCATGGGGTAGACAGCCTGAATCTCAAAGCCTCCAAACCCTCCTGCTTTCATGTCCAGTATTTCACGTTCCAGTTGCTTCTTTTCTACCGATGGCCCAAACCACCACCAGCGTACCATGGGGCGCGCATCATCAGGCGGCGTGGCGAACGCTTTGGCGACTTCTTTCAAAGATGGAAAATTCGCTGCTGCCTTGGTTTGTGCCATCGCCGGAACAACGCACAGCATGGCAATAGAAAACAGGACGCAGGTGCGCAATTCGTGAACCGCAAATGCAGGCAATGTAGGCTTGGTCATAGAAAATGATAGTCCAGACAAACAGAAAACAGGTATCTATCCTGAATAGAGATCAGCTTATCGCTAAGCCTATTCCATATGCAGACATGGCGATGAGAAAATCCGTCTGAAGCAGATCAACTGTGCGCAAGAAGGCGCAGCAGCGAAAAGACGTCAGAGGGAGCTGAATCAGACTATTCCGCTACCACTGGCACCAGCCTTGGCGGGGCGAAGTGTCGCCTGTTTTTCACGATAGCCAGTTGCACGATAGCAGGCCACCGGATCAATAGCCGCACCAGAACGCGCACGTGCCATGGCCAGGATAGGACTGACATCAGTGCGGAAAGCCTGTTTCAGTGTTTGTGCAGCCAGCAGCACATCATTGTTTTCCTGATATGCGCTCAATGCTTTGCGGTCTACCAGTGCGGACTGTACGAAAGAACGCTGTACTTCGATCGCACTTGACATCAGGCTTTCTATAGGGTCGGTCACATTGTGTGACTGATCCAGCATGTAGGACGGTTTAAAGGCATCACCGTCACGTTGCGCAACATCGGCCAGTTCATTGAAAATCAGGAACAGCTGAAAAGGATTGATACTGCCAGAATCCAGATCGTCATCACCATATTTGCTGTCATTGAAATGGAAGCCACCCAGTTTGCCAAATTGCGCAAGGCGGGCCACGATCATTTCTATATTGGTATTTGGCGCGTGGTGACCAAGATCAACCAGGCATTTTGCCTTGGGCCCCAATTCTGTAGCGCAGGCATAACTGGTACCCCAGTCGGCAATTGTAGTGGCATAGAATGCGGGTTCAAACAGCTTGTGCTCGATATACATCAGCCAGTCTGCTGGCAGTGCCTGGTAGATGTCGCGCATGCTGTCGAGATAGCGTTCGAGCGCACCACGCAAATTATGCTGGCCAGGGAAGTTGGCACCGTCGCCCACCCATACGGTCAAGCCTTTGGAGCCCAGTGCACGGCCCAGTTCTATGCATTCGATATTGTGTGCTACTGCCTGTTCACGTATGGCCTTGGCATTGGCAGTCAGGCTGCCAAATTTATAGGTCTGTTCCTGATTGACCTGATCCTGGAAGGTATTCGAATTAACGGTATCAAATCCCAATCCGTGTTTGCTGGCAAATTCGCGCATGGCTGCCAGATCGCTGTTTTTATCCCAGGGAAAATGCAGAGATACAGTAGGTGTAGCCTGTGTCAGTTGATGAATGACGGCACAGTCTTCCAACTTTTCCATGACATCGCGTGGCTCACCCTTACCTGGAAAGCGTGCAAAGCGGGTACCACCGGTACCGACACCCCAGCTTGGCAAGGCGACGGCAAAGGTCTGGGCTTTGGCTGTCAGTTGCTCAATATCCTGTCCGCGTCTGGCCAGCATACTACCCAGGGCAGCATAATCGGCATCCAGATTCTGTTGCAGTCTGGCGTTGTGTTCTGCCACCTGGCCGAGGTCAATTACTTTATCCATCTTGTGTCTCCGTCTTGTTGCTGACCTGAACCTGATACCTGATATCAGGCTCAGGTCAGTCAATTTTTATATTTTAGCGCGTGAATGCAGCAGCATTGCCTGCATCTACGTTGATGATGTTACCTGTGCTCTTGGCAGACTTGTCGCTGGCCAGGAAATACACTGCTTCTGCGATATCTTCTGGCAATACGCTGAGTTTCAGCATGCTGCGCTGACGATAGAATTCTTCGATATCATCTGCATCGATTTTATTCGAGACCGCACGTTCTTCTTTCCATTTGCCATCCCAGATACGTGAGCCACGGATCACTGCATCCGGATTGACCACATTGACACGTATGCCGTGGGCTGCGCCTTCGAGAGCGATACAGCGTGCCAGGTGGATTTCAGCCGCTTTTGCCGTGCAATATGCAGATGCACCAGCGGAAGCAACCAGGCCATTTTTGCTCGCAACAAATACCATACTGCCACCGATTTGCTGCTGCTTCATGATGCGGAATGCACTACGGCTGACCAAGAAATAACCCTTGACCAGGATGTCCTGATTACGCTCCCAGATTTCCAGTGTCGTTTCATCCAACGGTGCAGACGATGCGATACCTGCATTCGAAATCAGCAAATCGATACCGCCAAAGCGCAGGGAAGTTTCGCTTAGTATGGCGTCGACATCGCTTTCGCGGGTGATATTGGCGCTGATGATGGCTACATTGTCTTTGCCTGCCACCTTGGACAAAACCTGATGTGCCTGGCTCAATGCCTCGCCATCAATGTCTGTCAACATGACGCAAGCACCCTCTTGCAATAACTGGCGTGCCACTGCCTGACCGATACCACCGGCAGCACCCGTCACCAATGCGATGCGACCTGCCAGACTCTTGGGCTTGGGCATGCGCTGCAGTTTGGCTTCTTCCAGCAACCAATATTCGATATCAAAGGCTTCTTGCTCTGGCAAACCGACATAGCTGTCAACACCATTCGCACCGCGCATGACATTGATGGCATTCACATAGAATTCGCCAGCAATCCTGGCAGTTGCCTTGTCTTTGGCAAACGACAGCATGCCTATCCCAGGGATCAGATAAATAATCGGGTTGGCGTCACGCACTGCCGGGCTGTTATCATGTTTGCAACGATCATAATAAGCAACGTAATCTGCGCGATATTGACGCAAACCTTCATCCAAACCGCTCAAAAGCTGATCAAAGTTGGGATTGGCAGGATCGAAATCAATCACAAACGGGCGAATCTTGGTGCGCAGGAAGTGATCAGGGCAAGATGTACCCAGTGCAGCCAGTGCCCGCAAGTCTTTGCTGCAGACAAAATCCAGCACAGTTGCGCTGTCATCAAAATGACCTAGCTTGAATTCTGTCTTACTGATTTTGCCACGCAGCACAGGCATCAGGCGAGCAACCAGGCTGGCACGTTCAGCCGCTGGCAAGGCACTATACCTGGCACCGCCAAATGCAGGCTTACGGCTGTTTTCTTCCAGCCACGATTCGGCACGCTGTATGATCGCCAAGGTAGTTTCATAGCAGGATTTGGCAGTATCCCCCCAGGTGAACAGGCCGTGACCTTCGAGAATGATGCCTTTCAGATTCGGCTGAGCCTGGGAAACCGCCTCCAATTTCAGGCCCAGGTCATAGCCAGGACGCTGCCATGGCAACCAACCTAACTCGCCTTCGAATATTTTTTGCGTCAATTCCTTGCTATTGGCGCATGCAGCAATGGCAATGACTGAATCAGGATGCATATGATCAACATGCTTGCGATTGATATACGCATGCAATGGCGTATCGATACTGGCGGCGCGGGGGTTCAGGTTGAAGGTGCAGTGTGGCAAATAAGCTACCATTTCGTCTTCCAGTGCCAGACCACGATAGCGGCCTTTCAGGGAATGCAATTTATCCATGTACAGGGTCGAGAAGCCATCCATCTTGATGCTCCCCAGATCGCCACCAGAACCTTTTACCCACAGCACTTCTACCTGCTCACCAGTCAGGTAATCCGGCATCATCACTTTGGCCGAGGTATTACCTCCGCCAAAGTTGGTGATGCGCATATCAGAGCCGAGCAGATTTGAGCGATACAGCAATAATTCTGGCTCAGTCAGGCCAGTTGCGTATGCATCATCCCAAAGTGAAGTGATAGGCTTCTTCTGCTCGGTTTGCATCGTTGAGGTCATACATTCTCCGTGATTAATTAGTGTTTTTATGACAAATTCATTAGCCTGAAGCCCCAAGTGATCAAGGGCTGACCGGATCAATCACATCACTTGCTCATGTGAAGCATTTTGTCCGTTTTGGCAGTGGCAGTCAGTAGAAAACAGCCAGCTTTGAGTGTCAATACAGAAGCAATCAAGAAGCTGATCGAAGTCGCAATAGTCAGCATGATGATTGAAATTTCCAGAGCCAGATTAATGTGGAGGTAAATAATCAATCATTTGATCAATATATGATTGACGCCCGATTTTTAAGTGATTAGTCTCGCCATATGCCAGCAAATTGCTACGAATTAATGACTGGTGCATGCCGCGATAAAGATAATAGACGGCAATAGACGGAGACAAAAAATGGTAAATCACAAACGTCGTAAGCGTTTGCTAAAATTGCTCGCCGAGCATAATTCAGCAAGCGTCCAACAGTTGGTTGCTTGGCTCAGTGCATCCCCGGCTACAGTCAGGCGTGATATCAGCTGGCTTGCAGCCCGCAATCTGCTTACCCGCACACGTGGTGGTGCAGAAAACCTGCAGCAGGTAAAGCGCTCAATTGCACTCACCAGCGAAACCTTCCAGAACAATATCAAATGCTATGCCGACAGAAAGCGAGCTATTGCGCGCTATGCGGCAAACATGTGCAACGACGGCGAAACCATCATCATCAACGGCGGCACAACGACTTTCATGATGGCTGAGTTCCTGGTTGATAAAAAGCTCAAGATACTGACGAATTCTTTCATGATGGCAGAACGCCTGCTGGTCTCCAGTGAAAATGAAATCATCGTCCCTGGCGGCCGCGTGTATCGCGAACAGAATGTCATCCTCAGCCCTTTTGACAACGACATCACTCAGCACCATTACGCTGGCAAAATGTTCATGAGCGTGTATGGCTTGTCTTTGCTGGGTCTGATGGAAGTTGACCCGCTCTTGATACAGGCTGAAAAACGTTTGATCAGTCAGGCTGAGGAACTGATCGTTTTGGCAGACAGCTCAAAATTCGCCAAGAAAGCCGGGCTCATACTCTGCGGTTTGAATCGCGTGTCTTGCCTCATCACTGATCATTATGCATCCGACTCAGCCGTGCAATTGCTAGAGCAGTCTGGCGTCAAAGTCATTACTGTGGCACCGGAAGAATTACCTGCAAAAGACATATTAAATAAATTTACAAATGCTTATGACACCGAGTCTGCAAGCATGTTCCAGGCGGAGACAGTTTGATGAAAAGAAGAAAAGTATTACTGGCAGCAATTGTATTTGGCATGCTGGGTGCCTTGCAGGGTTGTGAACAGAAATCAGACAAAACAAAAATTGCCATCGTTGTTAAAAATCTGGGTAATGGTTTTTTTGATGCTGCACATGAAGGTGCCAAAGAAGCGGCCAAACAAATTGGCAATGTAGAGATCATTTACACAGGCCCGACCACACCCAGTGCCGAAGGCCAGATAGAAATTATCAATTCACTGATCAGCCAAAAGGTCAATGCCATCGTCATTTCAGCAAATGATGCCAATGCCCTGGTGCCTATTACCAAAAAAGCCATGCAACGCGGCATCAAGGTCATCTCTTTCGACAGCGGGATCGCACCAGAAGGCCGGTTGATGCAGCTTAATCCATCCAATGCTGAATTGATAGGGATCAAGCAATTGGAGATGGCATCCAATGCGACTGGTGGCAAGGGTGAAATCGCTATCTTGTCCGCATCCGCCCAGGCGACCAACCAGAACATCTGGATCAACGTCATGAAAAAAGGCCTGGAAAAGCCTGAGTTTGCTGGCCTGAAACTGGTGGCAACTGTGTATGGTGATGACCAGTCTGATAAAAGTTACCGCGAAGCGATAGGCCTGTTGCGCAGCAATCCAAATCTGAAAGTCATTATTTCCCCTTCCACTGTTGGTATCAACGCTGCCAGCAAGGCCGTGGTCGATGAAAAACTGGTAGGCAAGGTATTCGTTACCGGCCTGGGCTTGCCATCAGAAATGGCTGGGCATGTTAAAAGCGGTGCGGTCAAGGAATTCGCCATCTGGAATCCTATCGATCTTGGTTATGCTGCAACTTATATCGCCAATGAATTTGTCAAAGGGAACCCAAATGCCAAGGCAGGTGGCAACTTTACCATAGGCCGTATGGGTACGATTGCGATTGATGCCAATGGTGAGGCAGCGATGGCCCCGCCGTTTACTTATAACAAAGAGAATGTAGAGCAATTCTCCAAGATCTTTTAAGTAAAGATACATGTTCAGTATCGGCCCGTGATTCGCTTCAATGGGCCGCCTGCAAATAGAGGTCAGTTGTTTGTAAAAATTCATACCTGCAGCAGATGCTTGTGCCTGTTATTTTTTGATGCAGACAACTGACTTCTTTTCTATTATCGCCTTGCCTTATATTAATGACGTTAATGACGAACGAGCACAATCCGTTTCCTATCGCCCCGGACGGTTCACCGGCACCACCTATTCTGGCATTGACAGGTATTTGTAAACGCTTCCAGGGCATCATTGCATTGCATGAAGTTGCGCTCAATGTGCGTGCAGGCGAAGTCATGGCACTGATCGGTGAAAACGGTGCAGGAAAATCCACTTTAGTAAAAACACTGACTGGCATTTATCAACCGGATAGTGGCAGCATGCACATCGCTGGCAGGCAAGTTCGCTTCGCCAATCCACAAGATGCCATGTTGGCAGGCATTACAGCTGTCCATCAAGAAACCGTCATGTTTGATGAATTGACGGTGGCAGAAAATATTTTCATAGGCCGTCAGCCCATGCATGGATTTCCGGCACGGGTGGACTGGGCATTGATGGAAGCACAGTCTGAAAAACTGTTTGCCAGATTAGAAGTGTCGCTGCCGGTACGCGCCAAGGTCAAGGACCTGAGCGTGGCACAACGCCATTTTGTCGAAATTGCCCGCGCCCTGTCGCAAGATGCGCGCGTGGTCATCATGGATGAGCCCACCGCATCCTTGTCACAGCGGGAAATTCAAGAGTTGTACCGCATCATCAGGCAACTGCGCGCCGCTGGAACAGCAGTGATTTTCATCTCACACAAGTTTGATGAAATCTATGCCGTGGCCGATCGCTATACCGTTTTACGTGACGGTCATTTTGTTGCCGAAGGCGCACTGGCTGATATCACGGAACCAGATCTGGTGTCCCTCATGGTGGGACGCTCCATCCATCAAACCTTCCCCAAGCAAGACGTGGCCATAGGCGACACTCTGCTTGAAGTAAAAGATTTTTGTCATCCTACCGAGTTTGACAATGTCAGTTTTTCTTTACGCAAGGGGGAGATTCTGGGGTTTTATGGTCTGGTGGGTGCGGGCCGTTCAGAAGTCATGCAAGCCCTGTTCGGGCTCAGCAGTGACGTTAGTGGCAGCGTAAGCCTGGAAGGCAAGGTGTTGGCCATCAAATCAGCCAAAGATGCAATAGCCCATGGCATAGCCTATGTGCCAGAAGACCGGCAGCATCAAGGTGGGCATCTGACCATGTCGGTGCAGCAAAATATCACCTTGCCTATCCTGGACCGCATAGGCTTTCTGCTGGGCAAGCGACGCAGCGAAGAAGCTGCAATTTCACGACACTACAGCGAACAACTGGAACTCAAGGCTAGTCATTTGACGCAACTGATCGCCGAGCTGTCTGGCGGCAACCAGCAAAAAGTCATCCTGGGCAAGTGGCTGGCAACCAAACCCAAAGTCATCATTCTGGACGAGCCAACCAAGGGAATCGATATTGGTTCCAAGGCTGCGGTGCACCGCTTCATCAGTGAACTGGTTTCAACCGGATTGTCAGTGATACTGGTGTCGTCCGAATTACCGGAAGTACTGGGCATGTCTGACCGAGTTATCGTCATGCATCAGGGACATATCAAAAAAATATTTGACAGAGCACATGCCACACCAGAGAACGTAGTCGCTGCGGCATCTGGCAGCGATGCACTAGTAAGGGAAATGGCAGAGGAAATAGCATGAAGCACTTGAAGTATTTACAGCAAAGGGAAGTATTGCTGGGATTCATGATCGTTTTTATGATAAGCCTGGTTGGACTACGTGCACCGGTTTTTCTCAGCGTATCCAGCCTGTCCAATCTGTTAACGGACAGCACGCTGTTGATCATGCTGGCGGTGACCCAGATGTTTGTCATCATTACACGTGGTATTGATTTATCAGTGGCATCCAATCTGGCACTGTCAGGCATGATGTCTGCCTTGCTGGCGTCAAAATTCCCTGACCTACCCCTGTTGCTGATTATATTGGTGGCAATCGCCATTGGCCTTGGTCTGGGCCTGATCAATGGTTACCTGATCGGTTATCTGGGCTTGCCACCTATTGTCGTAACGCTGGGCACCATGAGTGTCTACCGCGGCCTGGTATTTGTATTGTC
The DNA here is from genome assembly GCF_059418665.1 of Undibacterium sp. GW821-FHT07F11. Taxonomy (NCBI): domain Bacteria; kingdom Pseudomonadati; phylum Pseudomonadota; class Betaproteobacteria; order Burkholderiales; family Oxalobacteraceae; genus Undibacterium; species Undibacterium sp. GW821-FHT07F11. The sequence continues at coordinate 44,935 of NZ_JBWKQH010000003.1, read as the reverse complement.
TGGTGGTGCCTGGGTATCGTCGCACCAGATGCCTGCAGACTTCATTGCCTTCCCGCTCAGTCAGTTATTGGGGATTACGCACCTGGTCTGGATTGCCGCTATCGTTATTGCGGTGATGTGGTATCTTGCCCGTTATACGCATTTTGGCAGAGACTTGTATGCTATTGGCAATCAACCGAATGCGGCCAACTACATTGGCATCCCTACTCCGCGCCGTCTGTTCTGGACCTATGGCTTGTCGGGCTTGATGGCTGGCTTGTGTGGTTATCTGTGGGTGGCGCGTTACGCAGTGGCCTATACAGAAATTGCCTATGGCTTTGAATTTACCGTCATTGCAGCCTGCGTTATTGGCGGCATCAATATCGCCGGTGGTGCAGGTACAGTATCTGGAGCCGTGCTGGGTTCACTGTTCCTGGCAGTCATCAACAACGCCCTGCCTATCATGAAAATCTCTCCATTCTGGCAAAGCGCACTGACCGGCGTTGTGATACTTACCGCTGTAATGATCAATGCGCGTAGCAATAAGAAAAGCAGCCGCCAGATTTTGCCTTTGCAGTTGCTGCAAAAAAATGCAATCAGGAGCAGTACGTGAACACAACGACCATGACACCATCAAGCAACAACTCACGCTACACCATACGCGACCGGGAAGATTTTCAGTTTAAAAAAATCTTCTCGCATTGGGAGACCCTGCTGGCCATGCTGTTTGTCGCGGCCTTCATTGTCAACAGCCTGGTATTACCAAATTTTTTTGATTTGCACAATCTGGCTGATGGCACTTTCAATTTCAGTGAAAAAGCATTGATCGCCTTGCCCATGGCCTTGCTGATCATCTGCCGCGAGATCGATATTTCTGTGTCCGGCATATTGGCATTATGTTCAGTTGCCATGGGGCTGGCTAATTCACATGGTTTTCCTGCTTACACTTTATTATTCATCGCCATATTTACCGGTGCAGCCTGTGGCAGTTTGAATGGTTTGCTGGTGACACGCTTTGCCCTTCCCTCCATCGTCGTGACGATAGGCAGTGTGTCATTGTTTCGTGGCCTGGCCAGCGTCGTGCTTGGCGATCAGGCATTTACTTCTTATCCTCAGTTATTGATAGACTGGGGCCAGGGCTATTTCTTTGATCTTATTCCCAGACAATTCATCGTCCTGTTGGTCTTTGTCGTACTGTTTGCGATTCTGCTCCATGCAACCAGTTGGGGACGCCGCATCTATGCGATTGGCAACAACCCTGTTGCTGCCAGATTTTCTGGTGTGGCGGTCGATAAATATCGTTTCATGCTATTTACACTGACCGGCTCTATGGCTGGCCTGGCTGCATTTTTCCTGACAGGTCGTATCGGCAGTACGCGCCCGAATATTGCCACGGGATGGGAACTGGAAATCATTACCATGGTGATCTTGGGTGGTGTCAGCATTGCAGGTGGTGCCGGAACCATTATCGGTGTGTTCCTGGCAGTTTTGACATTGGGCATCGTCAATTACGGTATGGCATTGGCAAATATCCCTGGCATTATCATGACCATCATAGTAGGTATCCTGTTGCTGATCACTATTGCCCTGCCCCGCCTGATGAATCTTAAGAAACAAAGAAAATAAAAAGCAAATGAAGCAGAATGCCAGCATCATCCTTGACATAGGCAAGACCAATGTAAAACTCAGCTTGCTGGATGCGCAGGCAAATACTTTGGCCGAGCAACGCTGCGCTAATAACATCATCCAGGATGGTATCTATCCACATCACGATACCGACAGGATATGGTCGTGGATGCTGCAGGTATTCAGTGAGTTTTCCAGGATTGCCAGGGTGTCAGCAATCATCCCTGTGACCCATGGTGCAACTGCTGCGCTAGTGAATGATAAAGGCTTGATGCTACCAGTTCTGGACTATGAGTCAGAATTGCCTGAGCGGGATAATCATCAATATCAGCCGCTACGCCCGCCATACCAGCAAAGCTATTCTCCTGATTTGCCAGCGGGCCTCAATCTGGGCCGCCAACTGGCCTGGCTGCAAAACAGCTATCCGCATGAGTTTGCCAAAGCCTCACATATACTGATGTATCCACAGTACTGGGCGTGGCGCTTATCTGGCGTTGCCGCAACTGAAGTCAGTTCCTTGGGTTGTCATACTGATTTGTGGGACACCAGCCAGCAGACATACTCTATTTTAGTGGAAAAAAAGGGATGGACATCCCTTTTCCCACCCATGCAAAAAGCATGGTCCAGACTGGCAACGATACGTCCCACATTGGCGATGGAAACCGGTTTGCCAGCAAATTGTCAAATAGTATGTGGTGTGCATGACAGCAATGCATCCCTGCTGAGGCATATGAAAAATACAGGCAATACGCATCGTACTGTACTATCAACGGGTACCTGGATGATCGCAGCCGCCTTGGGTGCAGATCAGAAAAGGCTGGACGAACATGCAGATATGCTGGCCAACACCAATGTGCTGGGTGAGGCAGTTTCATGCATGCGCTTTATGGGCGGGCGAGAATTTGCAACTTTGGCTGGACAAGAACCTGTCACATGCAGCCCATCGGACCTGTCCAGACTAATCAGCCAAAATACCTACGCACTCCCTTGCTTTGCCGAATCAGGCGGCCCGTTTTCTGGACAATTGGCCAAAATATCAGGACAGGCACCAGAAAACATGCAGGAAAGGTATGCGCTCGCCACTCTGTACTGCGTACTCATGACAGATTATTGCCTGGAAAAATTGGGGTCTGAAGGCGATATCATTATTGAGGGAAGTTTCACTAACAACCCTTACCTGGCAGCATTATTGGCCAGCTTGCGACCAATGCAAAGCATCATGCTGTCAAATGATACCAGCGGCACCACTTACGGGGCCTGGATGCTTCATCACTGGGACCAATTGCCAGTCGTGAGTGAACAAGCAGATGCCACGAACAAATTGAAACCTCAAGGCTGGCTAGCGTATAAAGCCAAGTGGCGCGAATTGGTGATGTCCAGATAAGTCTTTATCGGTCTCGGTAATTCATCAATTCAACAATGGAAGCCTTGTCATCACGCTCCCATTTTGCATTTATTCAATAACTACTCATTTGATAAACGGATATAGGCAGGCGCATCGCGATCAACCTGCAAGCCCTGCTCCGTCAGCAATAACTCGACTACGTGCAAGGAACTGCGTCTCTGTTCCTTACCGTCTTTTTTCTGATCTGCACCACGCTTCCCCGGGTGAGTGAAGTAAAATAAAAATGCCCTGTCACCATTCACGACAACGTCGGGATGTCCGCCGATGACGCCGTCATCTTCGCCATGTCCCGGCATCTCCAGCAGGTTTCCACCTGACTGACGCTTCCAATTCAGTAAGTCATCCGAACGGTATGCGGCCAATCCGCGCCACGCATCAGTAATCATCCACCATTGCTCTTTCCAGCGAAAAACCTTGGGCCCTTCCCCGCTTTGGTCACCTACGGCCTTGCCTTTGTCTATCCAATTTTCCAGGTCAGCGCTGTCAGCATAGTAAATAGATTTCTTGTCCACTTCATTGTTGTACCACATCCGATACCCACCTTCTGGCAAGCGCAGCACCGTGGCATCAATCACTCTTTCAGAAGCAAGTTGTAATACCCTGGCATTACGCCAGTGGCGTAAATCCTGGCTGACCAGATGCACCATGTAGCGAGGGTGCTTCCAGTCACTAAAGATGCCGGGCACCACGGTCAGGAACATATGATAGCTGCCATCATCAGCCCGGATGATATCCGGCGCCCAATTAGTAGCTTCAAGCTCGCCCATGGATGGTGGCAACGCTATGTCTGCTTCACCTATGTAATGCCAGTTGGCACCCTCGTCATCTGATTCAGCAATGCCTATGCGTGTCCCGTGTACCCAGGCGACGCCAGGTGCATCAGAAACATTAGCCCGTCGGTTGGTGTAAAACATCCACCATTTCCCCAATGCTGTATTGCGCACCAGCACAGGATCTGCAGCGCCATCCATGATGGGATCTCTGAACAAAGGTTTGGCGGCCCGTTTGCCCTGATTAATCATGGGCGCACCAGGCTGGCCAAAATCTGGTGTTCCGTCAGCGTTCCAACTAAATGTCTGAGCACGAACATGCCGGTTCGGGTCATTCAGTGCATTTCCCTTGATTTCCCGGTAATCACGTGCGTGATATACCAGTACATCAGTCTTGCCATCCACAGTAGTCGTGAAGGAGTTATGCCCAGGTCCATACTGATTACTTGCGGCGTTGCTCTTGAATACAGGCTGTGCAGATTTGCTCCACACCTTTGCATCAAGCAGATTTGCGTTTGCTGGCGCTGTCAATAAACCCATACAGTAATTTTCATCGGTAGCACTGGCTGAATAGGTGATGAATATGTGACCATTCCTGATCAATACTGCTGGTGCTTCATTGACTTCGTATTTACGCTTTTCCCATTCATAGTCTGGGCGCGACAATAAAGTGGCCGGCCCGGTAATGGACAAAGGTGTATCCATCTTCGCCAGATAGATATTGGTATTCTTTTTATCGGGCGCAGAATCGCGTTGCGTCCACACCATGTAACGTTGGCCTACATGGGAAAAGGTGGTCGCGTCCAGTGAAAACGATTCCCAACCCGTCTTGATCTGACCCCGCTCTACCCACTCTCCCTCAACAGGATTGAGTGCACTGTTTTCCAGCGCATACAGGCGTATGTCCCAGATCGCATCTGCTCTGCCAGCTGTAAAGTACAGATACCATTTTCCATCAATGAAATGTAATTCTGGTGCCCAGATGTGATGACTCATGGTGCCACTGGCATGTTTGCGCCAGATGATTTTGACATCTGCTGTACCCAGCTCATTGATGCTGCGTGCACGTCTCAACTCGATACGATCATATTCTGGCGCTGTAGCAGTAAAGTAATAATAGCCATCTGTGTGTAAAAATATCTGCGGATCTGCCCGATTTTTCACTAATGGATTATTAAAGACAGGCTGGGCAGACAGCGAACTAACGACAGACATTAATACTATCCATATCAGGCTAAGGATGGCAATCCGGTACTTTACATGTGAAGTCATAGGAAATAACTTAAAAATAATAGCGTGCAATAAAAAACCAGCCATCTGCACTAGCATGGCTGGGTCAAATACTGCGATTAACAAAAATTTTTACGAATTAATTCTTGATCGAGACACCGATGAAGTAACGACGACCAGACCATGCCAGCTCATTCGGACGTGACAGATCACCTGCATCCGTGATATTTGCCTGATCAGTCAGGTTCTTGCCTTCGAATGAGATAGTAATAAACGGGCTGTAACGATATTGAAATTTCGCATCCAGGTAACCGGTTTTCTCGATAAAGTTAGGATTACCAGATACATCATTGGTACCTGTGTAATAACGGTCACGATAGTGATAGGCAAGCCGTGCATTGAACTTGTCCTTGTCATACCACAGACCCAGGTTATAGGCATTTTTGGACAGGCCAGCATATGGCAAAATCGAGTTATCCAGAGGATTCAAACGCTCTGTTCCTGGCGCATAGGTAAAATTCATGCGTGTATAGTTGGCATCAACACCAAAACCGCTGAGGAAGCCAGGCAAGAAAGTGAGTGCCGTCCTGCCAGCAAGTTCTATACCGCGCGTCACAGCACCAGGGTAATTGATAGGCATCTTGACGTCCCACAAGGTGCCGTCTTTGAACAGATCCACATTCTTCACGTTAGTCGATACGCTATTACCAACAGTGATGTTCTTGCGAAATACTGCCAGACTGAGCTGACTGTCAGCATTTGGATAATATTCCAGACTCAGATCTGTATTGCTTGCCTGGAATGGTTTCAAGGCAGGGTTACCAGCTGTGCAATCATCTGTACCATCGCCACCAAATTGTGCGGCACCGCTATTCTTGGTACATGTCGCATTCGGGACGATATCCAGGATCCTTGGCCTGGCCATGACCTTACCCCAACCTACACGTACCAGGAACTGATTTGGTATCAACCATGCACCGGCGTTAAAGCTTGGCAATACATTCGAATAAGTATTGTCTATGCTGGTAATGGAATTCGACAGAATGACTGTATTAAAAGTTGTGGAGCCAGGTGTTTTCTCGACATTGATCTGTTGCTTGAACAAACCCTGAGAGACATCGCGCGTTTGCGTATACCGGACACCGATATTACCGAAGATATCCTTACCAAACAATTCAGTGTCAAAGTCTGCTCGCAGATAGACTGATTTCACTTTCTCATCGACAACATAGGCAGGAATCTGTGCATACATTTTACCGTCACTACCAGGGGCGTTATACAGGTAATCATGGTTAAAGTGGGTCAGATCAAAGTTGGAGCCCACATTTGCAAATGAAGGAGCAACCCAGTTTGTGGGCACATTGCTGATGCCGCTATACCCCTTGAAGAAGGTACCAGGCGAAGTCGAGAATACAGATTGCGCCAGCGCAGCCATTGCAGAACCATTGACTGACCTGGTCCATGCATTCGCGTCAGCAAGATTTGTCGGGCCCACTGTCGCACGCACCACATTGGTCGTATTCAATGGATCGTAACTGTAAGTCTGGTTGATATTTGCTGTTTGCACATAAACATCGTCTGCTGTACTGTTCAAGTCATTGCCTGCACTTGCAAGGTAACCACCGCCATTATATTGACTGGATTTTGCCTGCTGCGACTGCACGCCAAACCAGATGCGGGACAAGAAATCAGTCTTCAGCTTATATTTAAAGTCAAGCTTGAGCTGGTCTTCTTTGTTGATCGTCTCTGAAGGACGATACTGCAACTGAGCAGCAACATAAGAATTTGGATTCGAAGGGTTGTAGCCTGAAGGGAAAGTGAAACGTGGCAGCCCGGAAGAATCAAGGTTCACCTGCAGACCTGGAGCATTCTGCGTCAATATCAGATTATTTGAATCGCTGCTGTAAGTAGATTTGGCAGTTGATGCCAAGCCTTCTACATCAAGGCTTTCACCCTTATAAGTAAAACCCGCTGTCGTATATTTCGAATCAATCTTCAAGCCAAAATCACGCAGGGATGTACTGAAGCCTGCTTGCCCGCCATTTGGCGAAGCCGCACTACCTGGCACCAGGCAATTGCCGAGCACATACTGAGTAACAATATGATTTTCCACAATCATCCCGGCTGGCGTCGTGGTTGTTGAAACCGGTGTACATGAGCCACCAGTCGGTACAGCAGTCGTTGCGGCATAGGTCGGTAAAGTACCTGTACCTGACAAGCGCGTTACTGCACTGAAATCTGTACCGTAGTTGTAATCCCTCAGTTTTTGATTCTGAATATTGGTCTGGTAACTTACCCAGGCATTCAAGCGGTCGGTAAATTTATATTGAGCGGTCAGTTCGGCCGAAGTTCTTTCATGATCACGTTCCCAAATACCGTAACGCGCAATCTGTGGCGAATAATCATTCCACTGTGATATGCAGCTTGCCTGCAGAGCAGCTGTAGCAACAGCTGCAGTCTGTGTTGCATTCGCTGGGCTACTCAAATTGGAGCAATCAGCTTTGGAGCCCACTCCTGCCAATACCGGATCAATACTGGGTACTGTTTTTTGCGCCGAAAAGTCCCAGTCACGGAAATAACGCCATGAAGTATTCCGCGAAAAATCACCACGCGTCAACACCTTGTCGTAAATGACATTCGCCATCAGTCCAAGACGGTTATCAAAGAATTTATCAGTGATAAAGAGATTGACGCGTGGCTGTATACCACCGCGCTGTGGCGCCTGCTCACCAGCGACACTGCCAACGACAGTCATTTTTTTGAAATCGAGTGGCTTGCGTGTCGTAATCTGTACCGAACCACCAATACCGCCCTCGGTCATATTGGCTGTCACACCTTTGATAACGTCAATCGAAGAAATCAGTTCTGCAGGCAATTCACGCAAATCAGCACCACGCCCGGCTCCACCGGTTGTACTCAACACTGAAACACCATTGACTTCAATCCTGTTCAAGTCCGGCTCAACACCGCGAATGGAAACACTGGTACCTTCACCAAACGAACGTTCCAGTTGCACACCTGTAACCCGCGACAGTGCTTCACCGACGTTCTTGTCCGGGAATTGACCGATGTCTTCAGCAACAATGGAATCAGCTACCGTATCTGCGCGCAGTTTTCTATCAATTGCCGAGGCTACTGATTTGCGCGTACCGGAAACAACGACAACATGATCTGCCTGCTCTTTAGTTTCTGCCGGTTTTTTTGCTTCTTGTGCCATGCTTGAATTGGCAGCCAAAACAGAAAGTACGGCCAAGGCTGTGCCTTTGAGCTTAGGATTAAAAAATTCTTTTTTGCTGCGATTGTTTAACACAATTGTCTCCTCCATTTGTCGGCCATTTATGGCCTGTGTTATTAGCTGTATTCCGACTATCAAATTTGGTATGTCATTAAATCCAGCTCATTCAATGAAAAAGATTTTAAGTGATGATTAATTCCAATTACGTTCATAAAAAAAAGAATCAAGAAAGTGATTGGTTTTTAAGCAGAAATTTGATCGTTTAAGACGAGAAGATGAAAAAATGATTAAAGCTGATTGCAGATTTTCAACGCATTTTCATGCGATGCAGCATGCAATAATAGAAATAAAAAACATCAAAAAAACAAAGCGAAAAATGGGATAGAGTTTGTCAAGTCCTTAAGAATAAGGCCAGATAAGGCATTCAAATTCCCTCATTAAGAAATGCAGGAAACAAATAGCTGAAATGCCCCGTGACTTACTTGCCAGCACCTTGCACTGCCAACTCGCGCAAGATATCGAGCATGGCTTGTGCACCTGGTGACAAGCGATGTTGCTTTCTGGTGACAATACCATAGGCATCCATACGCAATCCCAGATCAAATGGGAGCACAGTCAACAGATCAGAATCAAGATAGGTGCGGATCAGGTCTTCCGGTAAAGCCGCCACCATATCACTGGCCATCAATAAACTCGTAATCACTGGCAGCGATAGGGTCTCTACCGTTTCTATAGGTTGATCAAGACCATGAGACAAGAACAGTGAGGTCAGGCGATCGCGCAGAATGCTGCCACTCGGGGGAAGTATCCAGGCCTCTTTCGCGAGATCATTCAGAGTCAATTTTTTACGCAATGCAAGCGCATGCTTGCTACGTGCAATCAGGCTGTGAGGCTCATCGGTCAAGGGCTCAAAATTTAATTCCGCGGCAGATTCAGAATCAAGGATACGTCCTATCACCATATCCAGCTCACCTGCACGCAAACGCTGTATCAGTATTTTGCTGGTATCAACTTGTATGGCAACATGCAAGCGCGTGTGGCGTGATTTAAGCAGGCTTACTGCTTGTGGGATAAGATTCGTCGATGGAGTCATAACCGAGCCTATCGAGACAAAGCCACTTAAACCTGACAACAACTCCATGACTTCCTGGTGGGCGGCATTCATTTCTGCCAGCGCCGCACCTGCCCTGCGTATCATGATCTCGCCATACCAGGTCGGTGATATCCCGCGTGGAAGACGCTCAAACAACTGTACACCCAGAGCATATTCCAATTCTGTCAGCAATTTGGATGCCGCAGGCTGAGTCAGATGAGCAGCCTCAGCCGCATGAAAAATGGAACCGTGGCGTCCCAATTCAACCAATAACACCAGATGACGTGTTTTCAGATGGGTACGGACAAAACGGTCGGGGCTGGAATTGCTCATGGCTTCAGCAGTAAAGACTAAGGTCAATCATGATACAACTGTGACCGCCCCCCATCAATCAAGATATCGGTGGCATTGATGAAACGTGCTTCATCACTAGCAAGAAAAACCGCCGTATAAGCGACCTCTTCAGGCTCACCTATGCGACGACAAGGCAACAAGGAGGCTTGTCGTTGTTGTTCTGCTACTGGATCAGGGCAACTGGCAAACCAGGATTGTATGGCTTCAGTTAGTATCAAACCAGGTGAAATGGAATTAACTCGTATTCCGCGCGCTGCATACTCCATACCCAAAGACCGCGTCAGGCCTATCAAAGCATGTTTGGCAACTGGATATGGGAAACATCCCGGTATGATTTTATGCCCATGTACAGAAGCGATATTGATGATACTGCCAGCACCCTGTTCAAGCATGAACGGCAAGACGGCGCGGGTAGTATTCCAGGCACCTTCCAGGTCGACAGAAAAACAACGTTGCCATTCTTCATCTGTCATTTGCAAGGGGTCAGAAAATACATTCATGCCTGCATTGTTGACCAGCACATCCACTTTACCAAATCTGGCTATCGCCTGGTCTACCAGGGTTCGCATGGCACTGGCATCAGCGACGTCTGCCTGAACAAAAAGACTATGCTCAGGCCCAAGCTCAGACGAGATACGTTCAGCAGCGGCATCATGATTATGACTATTCAATACAACGCGCGCGCCTTGCTGCACAAAAAGGCGTGCGATAGCTGCGCCTATGCCCAAGGTAGAGCCAGTGATGATAGCGACTTTGCCATGCAATCTTCCGGGCACCTGAGTATTATTGACTGGTGAGGACATTATGATTTGCGCGCAGACCGGCTTTTTAACTGGTCCAGCAATACAGCAGCCAACAGAATGAAGCCGCGCATCAGGTATTGATAGAAAGCGTCTACATCCAGCAAGTTCATGACGTTCTCTACCGTACCCATAATCAGCACACCGACCAGTACCCCGGTGATTCTGGCTTTTCCACCTTGCAGGGATACGCCACCCAGTACGCAAGCGGAGATGACATCAAGTTCAAAACCTTGCGCCGAATTTGGTTGGCCACTGGTGATGCGGGATGCGAGTATCAGGCCAGCCAATGCAGTCACCAGACCCTGCAACAGAAATATCCAGATACGCAAGCGTTCAACCCGGATCCCTGCAAGGCCTGCGGCATCTGGATTACCACCAATCGCCAAAGTGTTTCTGCCAAATACCGTGTGATTGAGCAGAATACCAAATATCAAAAAACAGGCCGCAACAACCAGCACCGGAAACGGCAATCCCAAAATACGGCCATCACCAAAACTGATGAACGCCTCATTGGAAATACCCACTGCCTGGCCTTTTGAAACAATGAAAGCCAGACCACGCACCATCAACATGGTAGCGAGTGTAGCGATCAAGGCATTCACCCGCAAATAGGCAATCAACACGCCATTGCCTGCACCTATCAATGCACCAGCTAGCAAACCGCCACCAACCGCAAGTGTGATACTGCCGGTACGTTCAAGGATGATCGCCCCCAGCACGCCAGTGAAGGCAATGGTCGATCCTATGGACAAATCAAAATCACGTGAAGCAAGACACATCATCATTGTACAGGCGACCATGCCTATCTGTGCCACGGAGAGCATCAACCCGACAATATTGGTACCTGAGAAAAAATTTTCTACTGTGAAGGACAACACAATAAAAAGTAAGGCATATGCCAATGGCATACTCTGCTCATGCAACCAGTGCTGGGTCGTCTTCATACTGTTGTTCTGTCTCGGTTTTATTTGCTGAACTACTGTTTCATCATCTGTCTGTGCAGGATTAAGGGAAGACATGAAAAATTCCTGTAAAAATTATGCCACTTGCAAATCAGGCAGCGCCAGTTGCAAAACTGCTGCTTCATTTGCCTGGCTGCGCTCAAGTTCGCCACTGATCTGCCCTTCACGCATGACTATGACGCGGTCGCAAATTCCCAATACTTCAGGCAATTCACTTGACACCACAATCACACAGCAACCACGCTCGGCGACTTCATGAATGATGCGATAGATTTCATTTTTTGCGCCCACATCTATTCCACGCGTTGGTTCGTCCAGTATCAGTACCTTCAAACCTGGTTCTGCCAGCCATCGGGCAAGAATCACTTTTTGCTGATTGCCACCTGACAGCAGGCGAATTTCTTGTTCGCGATTCGGTGTCTTTATTTTTAACCTTTGAATAAAGCGATCAGCCAGTTCTGCTTCATGTTTGTGTCTTAAAAAAAGACCCACCAACAAGCCATGACGGCGACAACTGATATTGATGTTTTCTGCGACGGATGCATCTGCCAGAATACCTTGTTCTTTGCGGTCTTCAGGGCACAAGACTATGCCTGCCTCTATAGCTGCGGCTGGCCCATGATCAGGTACATTGACACCATCCAACGTCACACTGTAACCAGCACTTTTCTTGTCGGCACCATATAAGAGCCGCATTAACTCGGTGCGGCCAGCGCCAACCAGGCCAAAGAAACCAAGCACTTCACCACCGCGCACACTGAAATTTTGAGCTACTTTTAGCGTCTCGCCTTTCAACTGCTTTACCACCAGCCTTTCAGACTGTAGTTGGCGTGGCCGGTAATCGTAAATATCACTGAGTTCACGTCCCACCATGTCGTTGATGAGTACATCCCGTGGCACATCGGCCATTACCGGATGGGTGACGATTTTTTGACCATCACGAAAGATCGTGCAGGTGTCACAGAGAGCGTATAACTCTTCCAGTCTGTGTGAAATATAGATGATGGTGCGACCTGCTGTACGCAGATCACGTATCAGACGGAACAGAATTTCGCTTTCGCGATATGACAAACTGCTGGTAGGTTCATCGAAGGCAATAACCTGTGCGTCCTGCAGCAAGGCCTTGCATATTTCTGCCATTTGCCTTTGTGCTATCGACAAATCACAGAGCCGGGCATCCGGATCGAGATCCACGCCCATTTGTTGCAAACGCTGGCTTACCTGGCGCCGTGCTTCAACCCTGTTCACGAAACCCAGCTTTTGCGGCAAGCGTCCCAGTAGCAGGTTTTCTGCCACCGTCAGTTCAGGGACATATTGCAACTCCTGATGAATGACTGCGATGCCCGCTGCGATGGCATCACCGGCAGACGAGAAATGACAAGCGCGTCCATTCAACAACAAGCGCCCGCCATCCGGTTTGTACTGACCACCCAGTATTTTCAAGAGTGTCGATTTACCCGCGCCATTTTCGCCAAGCAAGCCATGTACCGTACCCGCATGGGCTTCAAAGCTGACGCCATTAAGTGCTTTCACACCCGGAAAATATTTACACACATCTTCAAACTGAAGAGATGGAGCCTGAGATGATGACATGAGCGACTGTATCCTAGAGTCCGAATTCTGCACGTACATCGCTCTGATTGCGACGTGTCATCAAGACACCGGTAGTCAGTGTCAGTGGCGCAGGAGCCTTGTTTTCAGCTATCCATTTATACATGTTCACTGATGTTTCATAACCATGACGCTTAGGACTGATCAGTACGGTGCCATAAAATCCAGTTGGATTGGGTTTGGCAAATTCATTCAATGCGGTTTTGCTGCCGCCTATGCCTATGCCTATCACGGCATCACTGCGCAAGCCCCTGCCCTCGGCTGCACGCACTGTGCCAAGAACAGCTTCATCATTCATTCCAAAAACCAGCCAACGCTTGAATTTTGTTTGTTTGGTCAAAGCGATATTGGCAGCATTGAAGGCACTTTCTGTATCCGTTTTTGCCTGTGCTGCATCCACAATATTGGTTGCCGGGAAACCCGCAGCCTTTAATGCATCTAATGCCCCCTGAGTACGTTCACGAGCCGTAGGTAACTGATCAAATGCCATCCGCATGGCACCGACTTCAGCCATATTCCAGCCACGTGATTTCAATTCTTCTACCAGCCCCTGCCCAACCTGCTTGCCAATTTCATAGGCCGAAATACCCATGTGCGGAATAGATGCTATTGGCTTGCCACTACCATCGACAAGCTGGTCATCGACCGACATCACTTTCAGGTTATTTCTTTTGGCGGCACGTTCAACCGCCATACCCAGTTTGACATCAGGCGCACAAATCACAAAACCCTGGGCTTTTTGCGCAGCCAGGTTATCTATGGCAGCCATCATTTTCTCACCATTAGCCACGCCTATTTTCACCAGGGAAAACCCTTTTTCCTTGGCAGCCTGTTCTGCATAACGCCATTCATCCTGAAACCAGGGTTCTTCAGCCTGTTTCACCAGAAAACCTATTTTTACAGGATCAGCAGCCTGCGCTGCCGATATTGCTGCAAGACTGAAACAGCCAACAGCTAAAGTGGTGCCGATGACACTCAAGAGCTGCGCACTTACTTTTTTTATTGCGTTTTTTATCATCATTGTCTCTTTATTGTTTTTGGGGCTAAGGGCAATACAGAGCCAGCATCACTGTCATCAAACAAGACATCTGCTACTGCCAACGGTGCATCCATCTGCATCGCAAACAAGCTGCCAGCAGCCGGCATACGTAATAACTCTTCGGCACTCATTTCCTGGCGTGCGCTGCTGACCATGAGATAGTCGCCATTGGCGCCACCAAATGCAGGGCAGGTAGGATTTTTGGTCGGCACGGATAGTCTCTGCAGGCAATGCCCATCCGGCGCGTACTGGGCAACACTGCCAGCGCCCCACTCTGCATTCCACAGGCATCCATTACTGTCAATGACAGAGCCGTCTGGATAGGCTTTATCGCCTTCCGGTACGGCAAACAAACGGATATTACTAACACTGGCAGTTTCAGCGTCATAATCACATTGTTGTATGCGACGACTTAATGTGTCGGTAAAGTACATGATCTTGCCATCAAGGCTAAAGCAAATACTGTTGGCAATTGCTACGGCAGGCAAAGCCAGCCGGCGCAAACCATAAGGCATGGAAAACTGGTAAAAACTGGCAATAGGACGTTTTTCTGGCGCTTCATTCATGGTGCCAAATACGAAATAACCACGCCTGTCGGTACGCCCATCATTCACACGTGTGCGAGCTTCTGCCGGATCAACCGCAACCAGTGACTGCACCGCCAACTGGACTGCCGCAGTTGCACTCGCCGTCAACTGTGCAGATGAAGCAGGTGCTCCTGTATTTTTTGGCAAACTGGCAAAACACAGGCGCTTTGCCAAACCAAGCAAAATACGGCCAGAACGACAGTGAGCGAAAGAACCCAGGCGATCTGGCAATCTGTACGTGACCACAGCTTGACCAGGCTTCCAGGTTTGCAGGCTTGCGGCTTCAATATCGGTCCACCACCAGCTTTCTGTGACACCATGCCAGCTCAGGCCCTCACCCAAAGTGGCAGAATGCGCGACGGCCTGTTGCAGACTGCTCGTTTTGTCACTCGATGATGCAATATGAGAAAGTGGCATGACTTCTATAGGTATTCTGTGTAAAAATTATGTTTATTGCTAATAGATGCTTGCGTGCCAGCGATCCTGATCGCCAGCAAATTCTTTTCAATACAGACAATAAAATAACAATTCCAACTATCCCGAACAAATATGAATTTTCGTATTATGTATATGAATTTGGCATAGCTCCCAATTTAAATATCAAGAATGGTTTTTCTCCACGCCTTCCCTGATCGTTCTGACAAAATTGCGTGCCTGCACCCTTACTGCTGCAGCATCCATCCCTGGCTTATACAGGGCAGACCCCAGACCAAATCCACTGACGCCAGCCTTCAAGTAAGCCTGCATATTGTCCGGAGTAATCCCACCCACAGGCAAGAGACGCAAGCTGGCTGGCAAGACGGCACGCATGGCGCGTACTATCGGTGGCGTGACCAGTTCAGCGGGGAAAAGCTTGACCGCATCTGCACCTGCGTACATGGCAGCAAATGCCTCCGTCAGTGAACTGGCACCTGGCACGCAATACAGGCCCTGGGTTTTGGCTTCCTTGATGACCTGAACATCAGCGTGCGGCATGACGATCAAGCGCCCACCAGCGTCACGCACCTGACGTACGGCATCCGTACTCAACACCGTGCCAGCTCCCACCAAGGCATCTGCTGGCAGGCAACGGCTCAATATGCCTATCGATTCGAGCGCAGAAGGTGAATTCAGCGGGACTTCTATGATGCGGAAACCGGCTTCATACAAATCAGTGGATAGTGTTTCCACTTCTTCGGGGCGTATGCCACGCAAGATGGCAATCAAGGGCAAATCAGCAAATGCCTGATCGAATGTGGCGGGGATGGTTTTCATGAAATTCTTCCAGATTGCGTGGATGTCTACATTCAGGGTTGCAGCATGCCAGCCGTAACTGCCAGATGCCATAAACCCGCTGGTGCAGTATTGGCCAGCACTGCATCTGGTTTGACACCCAGGCGTGAAAAAGCCAAAGTGTATCGTGCGCAAAGAGAGGCATCGCCTATTACTATCAGTGGTGCATGTACCAGGCCACGTTCTGAGCGCCAATGCAAACCGGCCAATAATTCATTGGCGATCAACAAGCCAGACAGATAGTCAGCCAGTCCACCAGGTGCCATATCACCCATCAACCCCAGAGTGCGCACACTGAACAATTGATGGCTCAAACCCTGGCCCATCATCTTGCGGGCGGCATCCAGGCCAGCAATGAAGCTGGCATCGTCAATTTCACCATGGTCCGAAGGCATCAGGCGGCCAAGGACTGAATGCTGCTTAAGCACGGCAAACAATTCACCTGTCACGTGCGTGGCAAAAGCATGCACTTTTCCATCTACAATACTGGCCCATTTCGAATGCGTGCCTGGCATGACTATGCATGACTGGCCAGCCCAGTCTGGCTGTCCTTGCAGTGCACCAACAATCTGGGTTTCTTCGCCACGCATGACATCAGGTGCATCGCCGCGATATAACAAGCCCGGCACAATACCCATGCGTGAAGGCACAGAGCGCAAATCTCCTGCATCTATAGATAGGATATTGATAGCAATATCCCGTGCATTTGCCGGACTTTGCACATACGGCACTTCTTGCCAGCCATGCTTGCTGCCGACCATGCCACAAGTCAGCAATGGAGCATCAGGCCAACTTGCCAGCCAGTCGCCCGCCAGTTCCTGCAGTACCTGCACATAAGCTGCTTGTCTGCCCTGCATGACAGAAATACCCGAAGCCGCTTCCCGGCTATCGATAAGCTGACCATTTTGTCCAATCGAGAAAACCCGCAAGCCTGTACTACCCCAGTCAATACCGATCAGGCTGACATTTTCTTTCGCGTCCAAAGGCAGAACTGCCTTGCTTTGTGTGGTATTCATTTCTACCATTCCGCAACACTGCCGTCAGGATGGCGCCATAGCGGATTGCGCCAGTCAGGGGCACGCAGGCTGGCTTCTTTTACGCGTTCTTCATCAATTTCCACGCCCAGGCCAGGCTTCGGCAAGGCGGCAATATAGCCATCGGTAATCCGCACGTCTTCGCGATTGATGACGTAATCAAGCAGCTCTGCATCCTTGTTGTAATGGATACCCATGCTTTGCTCTTGTAAAACTGCGTTATGGGCGACAAAATCCAGTTGCAAACAGGCTGCAAGCGCAATCGGCCCCAAGGGACAATGCGGTGCCAGGGCAATATCGTAGGCTTCTGCCATTGCGGCAATTTTATGGCATTCGGAAATACCACCAGCATGAGACAAATCAGGCTGGACGATGGCAATGCCCCCCTCCTGGAACACCCGTTTGAATTCAAAACGCGAATACATGCGCTCGCCCGCGGCCAGCGGTATTGAGGTACTTTCTGCCAGGCGCGGATAATATTCTGCCTGCTCTGCCAGCACCGGCTCTTCCACAAACAAGGGGCGGTATGGCTCCAGAGCGCGCAACAAGACCTTGGCCATGGGTGCTGCAACACGACCATGAAAATCAATGCCAAATTCGATCTGGTTACCAAAGGCACCGCGAATTTCAGCAATACGCCCCACAGCTGCATCGACTGCCGCCGCGCTGTCGATGATGCCAAATTCTTCCGTGCCGTTCATCTTGAAGGTATCAAAGCCGGCTTCACGCAAACGACGAATATCGGCAATCACGTCAGCAGGTCTATCACCGCCCACCCAGCTATAGGTCTTCATGCGGTCACGCACCAGGCCACCCAGCAACTGATATACCGGCACGCCCAGGGCTTTGCCCTTGATATCCCACAAAGCCTGATCAATTCCTGCCATGGCGCTCATGAGAATGGCACCACCACGATAAAAACTGCCGCGATACATGACTTGCCAAAGGTCATTGATGCGGGCCGGGTCTTGGCCTATCAGATAGGGGGCAAATTCCTGCACCGCTGTTTCTACAGTGCGGGCCCGCCCTTCTATGACAGGCTCGCCCCAACCAACGATGCCTTCATCGGTTTCTATCTTCAACAACATCCACCTTGGAGGAACACGGTAAGTAGTCAGTTTTGTTATTTTCATGACGCAATGGCTAAGCAAATGAAGTCATGAGTGTAGATGGGCACTCATGATAAGAAATATGAATTAACTGGCCCAAAGTATATGAATTTGGAATAGCTGCTGACATGACCAGGCAAGCCAGGTCCGTACCAACCTGCTCAACATCAGTCAGGATCGCAGAGCGTATTGCGGAAGACAGGCTCGACGCTGATACACAACTACAGGCTCTCTCGCTCTACCTGTTTGCGCTGGATATCTGCCAGCCCACTACAATCTTTCACAGAAAAATCCTTCACGTCCTGCAGGCTAAAACCTGGTGTTCCAGATCGAAGCGGGAAATTCACCCGCCCAAAATAAGCACGACTTACATCATGCAAAACAAAGGCTGACCTGCTGTCTGGTTGCGCATATTTGATATCCACATGATGCAACTCCAGGCTATTGACGTGACGGGCAAACAATGCATGCGCAGGGCTGAGGCCAAACATGCTGGGTTCGGGATAACTACTGGCATTTTCTGGCGGATTGGCAGCTACTTTACCAAGCTCACCACCGCCCTGATGCAAGACATGCATATTACTGATACGCACATCTTCTATAGGATAGCCAGGCACACCACTGATGATGGAGGCATAGCGTGAATCGGCGCCCGACACTGTGATATTGCTTATATTGATGCGCCTTATGGCACCAGTCGTTGCACCATCAGGGGCTCGCAAGCGGCTACCAAGACGGATGAATATGGGTGGATTGGTCAAATCACGCATGGTCAGATTGTTGACGCTGATATCCTCAATAATGGCACCGTCGACGCTTTCTATAGCCAGCCCACGGCAGCGCTCAAACACACAATTTGAAATTGCAATATTACGGAAACCGCCGTTTGACTCTGTACCTAGCTTGATGCGCCCAGCCACGCCTTCTTTATCTGGCGCAAATTCTTGCTTGCGCTGGAAACTGCCATCCAGGAAAGTGCCCAGATCAAAGCCAGAAACCTGGCAATTAGTGATGCTGATATTTTCGGTAAAGCGTTTGTAGCCCAGTGCGTATGAACTTTTCAGGCATATCGCGTCATCATTGGGGGAATTGATACTGCAATTAGAGATATGAACATTACGGCAACAATCTATATCAAAGCCATCCCTGTCGGTATCGACTTTTAAATTATCTATCGTCATATTGTCAGCGGCTGTTGCCAGCAAGGCGAAGTGACCGCCATTGAAAATACTGATGTCACGCAAGATAATGTTTTTACAGTTTTTAAGGGCAATCGCTTTATTGCCCTTGCCCACCATATCAGCACCATAAGTCTTGCCATTACCACGCTCACCATGCGGATCGCTACCGCCAAGACTGAGTGGCATATCACCAGGCTTGGCAGTGCGGCGCGGCCCAGGCCCGGCATGCGTTAAACCGGCACCATAGATGAGTCCGCTACCCAAAATAGCGATGTGTTCAAGATTTTCGCCCCAGATCAGACTATTGTGCCAATGGCTATGCCCAAAATCTTGATAGGCATCCCATTCGTTTGATTCTGCCTCATCGTAACTACCACCATGTCTTGCAGGGTCTGCAGCAATCAGGGTGGCACCAGCATCCAGATACAGAGTGACATGACTTTGCAGGCGAATCGAAAAACTCAGGTATTTACCAGCCGGGAAGTATACTGTTCCACCACCTGCTGCCGCAGCAGCCTTGATAGCGCGATTGATGGCATCAGTATCAAGCTTCTTGCCATTGCCGCTGGCACCGAAACCCCTGACATTAAAATTACCCACCAGATTGGTGTTGGCAGCTGCTTTCCCTTGCGCCATCACTGGCAGCACATATATGGGTAGCGTGGCAGCTATAGCTCCTGTGCCGAACATGCGCAAAAGGCCACGTCGCAATGGCGATGATGTCTGTTTATTCAATCTTCTTGTCTCCAACTGATCTTTTTAATGGATTTGACATAGCATTTTTTCTTTTTATCCATGCAAAATATCAATTGAGATTACCATTAAAAAACGAGGGTACATCTGGTCAAAATGTTCAACTTGATGATTAATAGTGAGCAAATCCCTGAGCAATTCGCATGAAAAGCATCAATTATTCTGATCTGATCTGGTGGATAAGATATTGCACACTCTGAATTGCTTGAAAAAAACGAAAGCAATCTGCTATTGCTCATCAGCGTGATTACATCACTCCCTGCTGTTGACATGCTTTACCGCCAAATTGATACTCGAAATAATAAGCTGCAGTCTTAAATATGAATGTAGCCATAAAAACAGAGACATCTCACACCAAGTCCAAGCAAATCAAGCTACCAGGCCAGATGGACAAGGTTCACCGCCCGGTGTGGGCATTCATCTACTCATTCCCAATTCTTTGTTTGACTATGGTCAGAAGGAAAACGATGAACTCAGTAGTACGATTAGGATTGACTATGCTGGCATTGACGTGCAGCGTAAGCTTGGTGCAGGCGCAGGCGCAGGCACAAAATACAGTACAACCTCAAAATCCGCCACAAAGTTCCCCCATCACCGGTGATGCCCTGATGGACAGTTTCGGACTGACCAGTACCAACAAGGTGCAGACCAATAATACTGTTGCACCGCCAAACGCCAACCCCAAAGTGATTCCGCTCAAAGGTGACACCAGTTTTCTGATGTCAGCCTTTCCTTCTACATCACAAAACAAACTCAGCCTGTTCACTTCTTATGACGGCATAAGCTTTGCACCACTTGCCTCCGAAGCCTATACACCACCACAGGGCCTGCTGCGTGATCCATCAATTTTGCATGCAGATGATGGCTATTATTATGTGATTTACACGACCGGCTGGACTGGCGATACCTTTGGTGTCGCCAAAAGCCGCGACCTGCGCCACTGGCAGCACGTGCGTGACGTACGCCTGCAATTGCCGGATGCGAATGCCAAAGTCAGCAATGTCTGGGCGCCTGAATGGTTTACAGACAGTGATGGCTCGGTCCACATCGTCGTTTCAGTATCAACTCAGGGGACCAAGGGCCCCTTTGGTGCCTATGTACTGCATGCCCTGGACAAGACATATGCCAATTTCTCGCAAGCCCAGGCTATGGCAGGTCTGCAACATAATTACATTGATACCTTCACTGTCAAGGATGGTTCACGCTATGTGGTTTTCACCAAAAATGAAACCAGCAAGTACATAGAAATGGCGACCGCCCCAGCTCTTGCCGGGCCATGGAAAGTGGAAAAAACTGGCGACTGGGCAGGCTGGGGCAAGCCTTCGGAAGGCCAGGCCCTGGTCAAGCTGAAAGATGGCGGCTGGCGCATTTACTTTGACGACTATACGACCAAGCATTACTGGTATTCAGACAGCAAGGACAATTTCAAAACCTGGTCAGCAAAGCAAGAACTGGGTGGCGTATCGGGTGCGGTACGCCATTTCACCGTCATCAGCGAACCGACCAAGGTCCTCGAGCAGGCCACCGCAGCCAAAGCCCCTGCCAGGAAGATCACCTGGGATAAACACTCGCTGATGATAGACGGCAAAAGGGAAATGATCTGGGCCGGTGAATTTCATCCCTTCCGCCTGCCCAATCCCTCACTGTGGCGTGATGTCATACAGAAAATGAAGGCCACCGGCCTCAACACTGTAGCCATTTACTTTGACTGGGGCTATCACTCATCTCGCCCGAATCAATATGATTTTTCCAGCATACGTAATGTAGAACTGGCGATAGAAATGGCAGAACAGGAAGGCATGTATGTCATAGCCCGCCCCGGCCCTTATGTGAATGCAGAGCTGACACTGGGTGGTTTCCCCGGTTATCTGGCCAGGCAAAAGGCGATTGCCCGTACTGATGCTGCCGAATATATGCAGTCTGCTGATGAATGGCTGACCCAGGTTGATGCGATCATCGCGCGCCATCAAATCACCACTGGCGGTGGCACCGTGATTGCCTATCAGTTGGAAAACGAATTATCAAATACCTCGGATACGCATAAGCGCTATATGCAACACCTGGCAGACAAAGCCAGGGCGGATGGCATCAGCGTGCCGCTGTTCCACAATTCTGCCGGTCGCCTGCCTAACTGGACCCCACCCAATTCCAGCGCTCCTTACGCAGTGCCTGGCCCCACTGACTTGTACAGCTTTGACGGATACCCTGGCGGCGGCTGCACCAATACCAAAGAAATTGGCAAACCAAATGTCGTGCCTAACTGGGGTATGTATGGTGAAATCCCTGCCAATACAGGAACTGGGCCTGTCAAGATTGGAGCCCTCGCCTCTCCCAACACACCAGGCTTTGCAGCAGAAATGGGCGGCGGCTGGTTTGATTTCTGGGGCAGCGTCGGTACCTATGACTGTACCGCGCAGCGCACCGGGTCGAAATACGTACGCACATTCTATGGCGCGAATCTGATCAATGGCATTTCCATCCACTCCATCTACATGATGTATGGCGGCACATCCTGGGGCTGGCTGCCAGCGCAAGTGGTGTATACGTCCTACGATTATGGTGCAGCAATTGACGAAGGCCGTGGCTTGCGCGAAAAAGCCCTGACATTGAAACAGATGGGTCATTTTGTAGAAGCCGCAAAATCTGTGTTGAGTGCCATGGATAAAGGCGAGGCAATCACCGCTTCCAATCCTGCGGTCAGGCTGTACCACAATATCAGTCCGGTGAATGGCTCACGTCTGATTTTCGCCATCCATACCAAGACCGATTCCATCACGGAAGAATTATTCAGCTTCAAGCTCACTACACGTAATGGCAGCTACCAGATTCCGCAGGCAGGTACTTTGCGTATCAAGGACCAGAACGTCAAATTGCTGTTATCTGATTATGCACTGGAGCGCCAGCATCTGGTCTACACTACATCAGATACCCAGACCCACCTGCGACAAGACGAGCGCGATATCGCCCTGCTGTATGGCCGCAAGGGTGAAGATGGTGAAACCGTGCTGCGTTATAAATCAGCGCCAAAAGTCGAAGTACTGGAAGGTGCAGTCAATACAGTCTTTGATCCTAAAAACGGCGATCTGCGATTGAATTATGTGCACAAGGATTTGATACGTGTACGTATCAGTGGTGGCGGCAAAGCAGATTTATTGCTCTTGCTGGCAGATGATGAAACTGGACGCAACTTCTGGCGCCAGGAAACCTCGCACGGTACCGTCCTTGAGCGCTCGCCAGCACTGGTGCGTCAGGCCAGCGTGCAAGGCAGCACCTTGCACCTGAGTGGCGATACTCACGAAAGTAGTAAGCTGGACATATGGGCACCAAAAGCCGTCACGCACATTACCTGGAATACAGTCGCCATCGCCAGCAACAAGAATGTTGATGGCAGTTTGTCGACCGAGCCCCTGACTGGCCCTGCTGACATTGTTTTGCCAAAACTGATGCAACAAACATGGATGCGCCGCATGGATTCGCCTGAGGCAGCCAAAGTATTTGACGACAGCAAGTGGCGCAAGACTGACCTGACCTCTACTGCAGCCACTATCAAGACCACACCACCTGCTGGTCAACCCATACTCAGCATGAGTGATTATGGCTTTCACCATGGCGATGTCTGGTACCGAGGTTACTTCAAGGTTCAGACTAACAAACCACTGCCTGAACAATTGGAAATAAGCTATGGCGGCGGCGGTGCGGGCTTCATGCAGCTATGGCTGGATGGTGTCTACATCGGTGAAAATGAAATGCCGACTGGGAAACCCAAGCCAGACAACTGGGGCACAGCCAACTTCAAGCTGCCCGCCGAGGCATTAAGTGCAGGCGAGCATGTACTGTCTGTCATGGTCAGAAATAATTCCCATAACTGGGATCTGGCAGCGGACGATGAACATAAAGTAGCGCGTGGCCTGATCAGCGTGTCACTGACGCATGACATCAAAGAAAAATTTGCCACACCAATTTCCTGGAAAATCCAGGGTAATAAAGGCGGTGAAGAAATTGCTGATCTGGTACGCGGCCCCATGAATAACGGCGGCCTGTATGGTGAGCGTGCAGGCTGGTATTTGCCGGTTGGTGCGAAACCTGATGCCGAGAAAAAAAATAACGGTTGGGAAAAAACCAGCCCCGACGCTGCACCACCAGCGGCAGGTACTTACTGGTTACGTACCAATTTCAATC
Source organism: Undibacterium sp. GW821-FHT07F11 (assembly GCF_059418665.1). Taxonomy (NCBI): domain Bacteria; kingdom Pseudomonadati; phylum Pseudomonadota; class Betaproteobacteria; order Burkholderiales; family Oxalobacteraceae; genus Undibacterium; species Undibacterium sp. GW821-FHT07F11. Next base: position 20,713 of record NZ_JBWKQH010000003.1, on the reverse strand, counting down.
TGGATATGCCGGCTGGCCATGACGTACAACTAGGCCTGGCCATAGGTGATACCAGTCAGCCACGTTCTGACCGCAGAAATCGCGTCCTGATTTTCGTCAATGGCTGGAATATAGGGAATTTCATTTCCCATATAGGCCCGCAACGTCTTTTCATCCTGCCACCGGGCATATTGAACCCGAATGGTGAAAATACGCTTGCTTTGGCAGTCAGTACCGATGGCAAGCCTGCGAATGCGCTGGAGCCACTGGAATTGGTCAAGATACGCGCAGCCCGTGGTGGTGTACCGCTGGAACTGGTACCAAGCCCTTCCAATCTGCAACGCTGATGACAAACAGAAAATCTGCAAATATGAAAATCAATCATGTATTGACCTGCGCCTTGGTAGTCACCAGTCTGACCGGTGTTTACAACAGCCAGGTGCAGGCAGCAGGCCATACCACTGTCAAAGCCAAAACTGTAAGCCTGGGTAACACATCGCTGAGCGGCAAGCAAATGGAAAAACTCGATCGCGGGGTCGTAGCCATCAATACCGGCAAGACCAATTTCATCAGTTGGCGCTTGTTGGGAACCGATCCAGAAAATATCAGTTTCAATATTTATCGCGGACAGGAAAAATTAAACAGAGTACCCCAGCATGTAACCAATTACACCGATGACGCAGGTACACCTGCCAGCAGCTACACCATACGTCCGGTCATTGACGGTGCTGAATTGCTGGCAGATGCGCCCAAAAGCACATGGAGCAATTTATATAAAACCATACCTGTACAAAAACCGGCCGATGGCATTACCCCTGATGGATCAAGTTACAGCTATATGCTGAATGATGGTTCTGCAGCGGACCTAGACGGTGATGGCGAATATGAGCTCATCATCAAATGGCAACCGACTAATGCCAAGGATAATTCCCAGGCTGGCTACACCGGCAATACCTATGTGGATGCCTACAAGCTCGATGGTAAATTGTTGTGGCGCATCGATCTCGGCAAGAACATCCGTGCCGGTGCACATTACACCACCTTCCTCGCGTACGACTTCGATGGTGATGGCAAGGCAGAAGTCATGATGAAAACTGCGGATGGCACCATAGATGGCAAAGGCAAAGTCATCGGCAATGCAGCTGCTGACTATCGCAATAGCAAGGGATACATTTTATCCGGCCCTGAATACCTGACTGTATTCAATGGCATGACCGGTGCCGCCATGGCCAGCACCAACTATATCCCGGCACGTGGCGATGTTGCTGCCTGGGGTGATGCATATGGCAACCGGGTAGATCGCTTTCTTGGCACGGTGGCATTTCTGGATGGAGAACGTCCCAGCGCTGTATTTTCGCGCGGCTATTACACACGCGCAGTCATTGCAGCCTGGGATTGGCGCGATGGCAAACTCACCAGCCGTTGGACATTTGACAGCGATATCGAAGGCAGTCCGGTCAATCACCAGGGCGCACACTGGATGTCGGTCGCTGATGTGGACGGCGATGGCAAAGACGACCTCATCTATGGCGCTGCCACGGTAGGCAGCAACGGCAAGATGCTGTACAGCACGGGCCTGTGCCACGGTGATGCCCTGCATGTAGGCAAGCTTGATCCCAATCGCCCGGGACAACAAATTTACATGGTGCATGAAACACCAAGTTGTTATGGCCCGCATGGTCTGGAAATGCATGATGCTGCTACCGGAAAAATACTCTGGAGCATAGATGGCAAAGGTGCCGATGTTGGCCGAGGCGTCTGCATGGACATAGATCCTGCTTATCCCGGTGAAGAATGCTGGGGATCAGTCGGTGGGCTGATGAGCGCCGCAGGTGTGGAAATTTCACCCCAGCATCCACGCCGCGTCAACTTCGCTGTATGGTGGGATGGTGATCTGCTCCGTGAATCACTGGACGGCACCCTCATAGAAAAATGGAATCCAAAAGCCTTCGCCTTCGAGAGATTGCTGAATGGTGCGACTTACAATGCTGCATCCAATAATGGCACCAAATCTACACCTGTACTGTCAGCAGACTTGTTCGGTGACTGGCGCGAAGAAGTTGTCTGGCGCAATAGTGACAGCACTGCCCTGTTGGTATTCAGTACCACCATACCGACAGCGCATCGTATCACCAGCCTGATGCACAATCCGCAATACAGGATGCAAGTGGCGGGACAAAATGCCGGTTACAACCAGCCCCCTCACCCGAGTTTTTACCTGGGTGACGGTATGACCGTGACCAAGCCAGAGCCCATTTACACACCTTGATACGCCCTGATTTTCAATGCGCGAGTAAGCAACAAGCACAGCTATCTCCAGACCTATAAAGCAACGGATAATGTTTAAATTAACGCGTCGCAGTTTCATCAAGACAACGGCAGCTACCGCATTTGCCAGCCAAATACCATCCATACAAGCACAGAATCTGTCTCCGGACAATGTGGGGACCACAGGTGCTACAGTAAAAGCAGATGAGTTCATACGTCTGAATTGGCTGGAAGCCAAAGCCCCACAGATATTGACAGGTACGACAGTAGGCGTACCCTGGCCACGCGGCAAGATCACCAAGAGCCAGCAGTTTCAATTGATTAATCAGGACGGCAAAGACCTGCCTACCCAAAGCTGGCCCTTGGCATACTGGCCCGATGGCACTTTGAAATGGACTGCACATGCAGTCGCTGCTGGCGTCAGCCTGGGCTCTGAATTGCAGGTTAAGCCTGTAGCAAAAACTAACCTGCCATCTGAAAAGATTGTCAGCGTCAAACAAAGCAAAGATAGGTATTTGATAGATACCGGCCTGATGGTGTGCGAAGTGGCCACTCATGGGGCACAGTTTATCCGCAGCGTGCAGCGTGATGGAAAAGACATCATGTGCAACGGCCACCTGGTCGTCATCAACGATGATCAGCCAGATGGCGAAAACGGTACCACCCGTCAGCACAATTACCTCAGCAATATCAGCCAGGTCAGTCTAGAGCAAGATGGCCCGGTACGTGCAGTACTGAAGGTGGAAGGCATGCACAAGGATGCCAAACGGGCCTGGTTGCCATTCGTACTCAGGCTGTATTTCTATGCAGGCGCGGATACAATACGCATCATGCACAGCTTTGTTTATGATGGTGATGAACAGCGCGATTTCTTGCGCGGAATAGGTTTACGCTTCGATGTCGCCATGCGTGACGCGCTGTATGACAGACATGTGCGCTTTGCCGGTGAGAACACAGGTTTGTGGGCAGAAGGTGTGCGTAATATGACCGGCCTACGCCGTGACCCTGGCCCCGCAGTACGGAATGCCCAACTGGCAGGTCTCGCCTGTCCGCCATTGACACAATTTCCCGACGTGATACAGCGCCTGATCCATCTGGTGCCGGCATGGGGTGACTACACCCTGTCACAACAATCAGCAGACGGCTTCAAGATACGCAAACGCACTAAATCCGGTTACGGCTGGGTGGAAGCAGCCTGGGGACACAGATCACCCGGTACCGGCTATATAGGCGGGGTCAGTGGCGGCGTCGCTTTTGGCTTGCGTGATTTCTGGCAACGTCATCCCACCCAGTTGGATATCCGTCAGGCCCATACCGATACCGCCCAGGTCACCGTCTGGATGTGGTCACCTGATGCCCCGGCCATGGATCTGCGTTTTTATCATGATGGCATGGGTATGGAAACCCATGATCAGGAACGCGAAGGCCTGGAAATCACCTACGAAGATTATGAAAAAGGATTTGGCAGCCCTATGGGTGTGGCCCGCAGCAGCGAAATCACTTTATGGGTATGCGCCGCCACTCCTTCAAGGGAAAAACTGGTGCAGTTTGCCAATGCCATACAGACACCGCCGCAACTGATGGCGAAGCCCAGCCATATCCTGGCGACTGGCGTCTTCGGAGGGCTATGGAGCCTTCCTGATCGCTCGCATCCCGTAAAAGCAGCGCTTGAAGATCAGCTTGATTTCCGCTTCAATTTTTACAAGGAACAGGTAGAGCAACGCCACTGGTATGGCTTCTGGGATTACGGTGACATCCGCCATACCTATGATCTGGACCGGCATGAGTGGCGTTATGACGTGGGTGGTTTTGCATGGGATAATTCCGAACTCTCCCCTGATCTATGGCTCTGGTATTCCTTTCTACGCACCGGGCGGGCAGACATCTTCCGTTTTGCCGAAGCCATGGTAAGGCATACCAGTGAAGTTGATACCTATCACCTGGGCCAGTTTGCCGGTCTGGGTTCACGCCATAATGTCCAGCACTGGGGCTGCAGTGCAAAGCAGTTGCGCATCAGTGCCGCCGTCTATCGCCGCTTTTATTATTACCTGACGGCAGATGAGCGTATAGGTGACATCATGCATTCACTGATAGACGCTGACAAAAAACTGGAAACCACCGATCCTGCACGCAAACTCAAGCCTAAAGAAGATATCAACAAGATCAAGGCACATGCTGGTTTCGGCACGGACTGGGGCTCGCTCGCCGGTAACTGGCTGACCGAATGGGAGCGCAGCGGTGACACCAAATACCGCAACAAGATATTGACCGGCATGCGCGACATAGCTGGCATGCCCCATGGTTTTTTCAATGGCAACAGCTTTGCCTATGACGCTGACACCAGCCATCTGATTAACGTCTTTGGCAACCGCGCATCTGCCAGCCATTTGAATGCTGTCTTTGGTGCGGTAGAAATCTTTGCCGAACTGGTGACCCTGACTGACGAACCCGGGTTTGTACGAGCATGGCTGCAGTATTGCGAGCTCTTTAATGCAGGCAAACAGGAGCAGATCAATGCACTGGGCATGCCGCACGGTGCTGGCAATGCCCTGCGTAACGGTCACTCCAGGCTCACTGCCTACGTTGCCTGGAAAAACAAAAATCCAGCATTGGCACAACGCGCCTGGCGCGAGTTTTTTGGCAACCGTGGTGTACCTCCATTGCTGAAGACAGTACATGTGCAGGGTGTTAATAGTTTGAATCCGGTCGATGAAGTGCCCTGGATCAGTACCAATGACACGGCACAATGGGGTTTGGCAGCAATACAAAACCTGGCGCTAATCGGTGAGTATATTCCTTCGATCGCAGACCTAAAAAAAATGGATGCTACCGACAACGACTGAACAAATGGAAAAACTATCTTTTGACAACAAACTGATACAAAGCAAGTTGAACCACGCAAGCTTTTTTACGTCATAGTGTTGGCAATTTCATCCAATGGTATTTAACTAAACCTAAATCATGACTACACGTAGTAAAAAAAGATGCGCTTCAACTGTAACGCAATTTATCCGTCATGGTGGCAAGACAAACCAAAACCTGGTACTTGGTGTGTTAATCACCAAGATTTTGTGTATGGGACACAGTGCTTACGCGCAGCCTCCGGCAAAACCAGTTGTACCTGCAATACCAACTACACCTGCTACTCCCGCTGTCAACGTACCCAATGCTACGGTCCCAGCAAAAACTGGGGATAACAAACCAGAAGAAGTTGACAGCAAGACGAGTGCCGTCAATAAAACGGAAATCAAACCCGCAACACCAGAACAAGCTGCTCCCGGCAATGCTGATATTCCATCTGTTACGGTGCAGGCAGAACGCCCTAGCAATCGCATAGACCGCCAGGTTTATGACGTTAAATCAGATGTTGCCAGCACTAACGGAACAGCAGCAGATGCACTCAATAATGTCCCTTCAGTAGCGGTCGATCCCGATGGCACGGTCAGTTTGCGAGGCAGTACAAAAGTACAAATTCTGATTGACGGCAAACCATCTGCCATGATGCAGGGTGACAACCGTGGCGCTGCGTTGAATGCCATGCCTTCACATGATATAGAGTCGGTAGAGGTCATAAACAATCCTGGCGCACAATTCGGTAATGAAGGTGGTGGCGGACCTATCATCAATCTGGTAATGCGTCGCAATCGTCAACCAGGTGGCTTTGGCGTTATCAATGCCAACGCCGGATCTGCAGGCCGCTTTAACACTGCATTATCCGGTAGTTATCATGAGGGTCCATTTGGCATACAGGGTGGTGTCAACTTCCGTCACGATGGCAGAAATTCAGTGGGTGAAGCAGTTCGCGACCGCACAGATGGCTTCACTGGCATTAGCCAACACAGTACCCAGTCATCCAACTCTGCAGGGCTGAATGATTCATCTGGCATCAACGCGGCAGTCACTTATAACCTTGGCACCAAAGATACCCTGGGTGCCAACTTTTCTTATGCCAGGCGCAGCAATGATCAAAAATCGACCGATCATTACTTCACACTTGATCAAAACAATAATCCTTATAGTGACTATGTGCGTTCTACCCTGCGCAGTGGAGAAAGCACCAACTATAGCTGGGGTGGGCGCTATGACCATAAGGGCGATATCAATGGCGAACTGATGCGCCTGGATTTGCGTGTTTCAGCGTCTGACAATGCCAGCGAAAATAACTATTCGAATGTGTATGCCATTAACCCTGGTTTCTTCAACGACATACACAGCAAGCAAAATAACGTCAACAACATCAAAATCGTCGATTTTACCGGTGACTATGAGCGCCCAGATGATCGGGGAATTTTGAAGATGGGCTATAAAATAGCCAATAACAAAAGCGATTTCGATACAGGATATTTTAATGTTGATCCCGCCAGCGGCATAGCAACGATTAATCCATTGCGCACCAATCGCTATAATCTGGATGAAGCAAACATTGCACTATATGGCTCCTATCAGTTACGCCTGAATGAAAAATGGGGTGTACTGGCTGGGTTGAGAACTGAATACACGCATATCGATATTCAGCAATTGACTGCGCAAATTGGAGCAACCAATCACTATATTAATTATATTCCCAGTTTCTTTGTCAGCTACAAAGCCAGCGACGACGCCACCATACGTTTTAGCTATGCCCATCGCATACGTCGCGCCAATGCGAATGAGTTGAATCCCTTTGTTGTGTACCGCGATGAATTGAATGTATCGAGCGGCAATCCCAAGTTAAAGCCGACCCAGACGGACTCTTTTGAACTTGCTTACGAAACCCGGGCGATGGGCCTGGACATGAATATCAGAGGATACTATCGCAAAGAAAGTGACAGCATACTGTATCGCCGCACCTTCATTACTGACACGGTATTACTGACTACATTGGACAATGGCGGTGGCAATCATTCCAGCGGTATAGAATTCACGCTCAGTGGCAAGGTGACACCCAAGTTCTCTATCAATACCAGCGGCAATCTTTTATTCACAGAACAAAAAATCCTGACCACATCTGGCCAGGAGATACAGCGTTCAGCATCTTCACTGAGCTTGCGCGGGCGCTTCAATTATCAGCTTAGTGATCAAGACCATCTGCAATTGAGTTTGAATACGCAGGGAAAAACCCTGTCAGGAGAAGGATACCGTCAACCCAATTCGACAGCTAATTTCAGTCTGCGCCACAACATTACACAAAATCTGAATCTGGTTTTGAATGTCACTGACATCTTCAACTCCAACAAAACAGAAACGATAGTCGATACGGATACGCTAAAGGAACGCAACACCAGACGGTATGATGGCCGCCTGATCTATGTTGGCCTCTCGTATCGGTTTGGTGGCTTTACTCCGGCTGGATCTGGCAATAATCGCCCTGAAATGCGCCGCCCGTCAGGCTAAAAACCAAATTCATTCGCATTGAAGTGGCCTGCTGATAGCAATCAGCAGGCCACTTGCATTTCATACCGTTAATCATAGGCTTGATTGTTTTTCAGGATGCTGCACTTTGCTACGTGGCCCCCCTAAAATACCTTGATAATTTGTTTGCTCATATTTAGTTCCTACGCACTCATTTACCACATTCACTTATGAAGATACTGTCTCTTTTAAACGCATTTATTTTTCTTAACGGCGCTGCATTTAGCTGCATGCTGTATGCGCAGACATATTCATTTGATTTCAATGTCAAACCAGCAGCTAAGTCCCAGGCTATAAAACCCGACACTATCTATACGGTCGATACTGGATATGGCTTTGAAAACGGCGCGCAAATCCTTAGCACCCGCACTGGCGTCAGCAGCACCAAACCTTTCCTGTTCTCGGTGGCAGTACCGGAAGGAAATTACCGTGTAAAAGTCACACTGGGTGATGCTGATAGCGTATCCGAAACCACGGTGAAGGCCGAGACACGCCGTCTGATGCTGGAGAAAGTGGTTACTCAAAAAGGTGAGCGAGTTGACAGAAGCTTTGTTGTTAATGTCCGTCGTCCAGCCATTGCAGGTGGTGGTGAAGTAAAACTAAAGCCGCGTGAAACAGCAGAAGAACAATTTACCTGGGATGAGAAGCTGACACTGGAATTCAACGGCACTCACCCCAGCCTTGAAGCAATCGAGATAGAACGTATCGACAACATCCCTACTCTTTATTTGCTGGGGGACTCCACCGTCACCGATCAACCCGGCGAACCCTATGCCAGTTGGGGTCAGATGTTGCCACGCTTTTTTTCATCCGATATCAGTGTCGCCAATTATGCGCAATCTGGCGAATCCCTGGCCTCGTCCAGAGCAGCACGCCGACTGGACAAAGTACTCAGTCTGGTCAAGCCTAACGATTATGCGTTCATTCAATTTGGGCACAATGACATGAAGGCAATAGATGCAGCCACCTACAAAAACAATCTGAAAACCTATACAGCAGCACTGGCTGAAAAGCATGTGCAAGTGATTCTGGTCACGCAGGTGCAACGTCGTACGTTTGATGGGGAGATAATCACCAATTCACACAAGGGCTATCCGGATGCCGTACGCGAAGTAGCCAAAGAAGAAGGCTTGCCCCTGATCGATTTACACGCCATGAGCAAGGTTTTTTATGAAGCGCTGGGGCCAGAGAAATCATTACTTGCCTTCAAACCGGGCGATGGTACGCATCACAATGCCTATGGCGCTTACGAGCTGGCAAAGTGCGTAGTTGAGGGTGTACGCCAAGCCAAATTACCTCTGGCAAAATCCATTCTTTCTCAATCAGAGAGTTTCGATCCTGCAAAACCGGATGCTCCTGAATCGTTTTTTGTACCGGCCAGTCCTGCCAATGTCAGCACCAAGAAACCAGATGGCAGTTGAGTTCTTATTGATGCGCACCTTATAATCAGTTTGGCCAATTGTTATTATTGCACCGCTCACAGGACTTTTCATGATCATACACGACACAATTACTCTCTCCTGGCGCAAGGCCATACAAATCGCTCTCCTCCTGGCGGTTACCGGTATAGCCTCAGCACAGACTGCCAAGGAAGATGACAGACCTATCGTGGAAGAAAGCAAACAGGTGGCCAAACAGGCGATAGATCCAAAACTGCCCTCTTTCTTTATCGTTGGTGACTCCACAGCTCGCAGTGATGCCCCCATGCGTGGCTGGGCTGATGAGATTGCACCCTACTTTGACCTCAGCAAGATCAATGTCATCAATCGCGCCATAGGCGGCCGCAGTAGTCGCACCTATATCCAGGAAGGTCGCTGGGAAAAGGTATTGGGTGAAATGAAAGCCGGTGATTTTTTGCTTGTACAGTTTGGACACAATGATGTTGGCCCAGTGGATGCCAGAGGTAAATTCAGGGGTTCCTTGCGCAGTACCGGTGAAGATACCGAAATCATCAACAAACCAGATGGCAGTATTGAGATCGTACATAGCTATGGCTGGTATTTGAAGAAATATATACAAGATGCCAGGGCTAAAGGTATTTCCATCATCATCGCCACACCTGTTCCACACAAAGACTGGGTTAATGATTTCGCCGAGCATCGCAAACTGGCGAGCACTGTAGCAAACGAAACGCAGGTAGCCTTGATTGATGTCACAGCTATTACTGGTAAAACATATGAGGTCCTGGGTAAAGAAAAAGTCGATACCTTATTTAGCGATCAGCGCACCCATACCAACATTACTGGTGCGAGGATCAATGCAGAATCTGTCATTGCAGGCATCAAGGGTCTTTCAAGCAATGGTTTGAACAACTATCTTTCACTTAAGGCTGGTCTAATCTCACCGCAACCTGAGTGATTTTTTTGACGAATTTCTACCATCATTGATCGCCTCATGAAACGCTTACTTTTTTCTGCTCTTCTATTCACATCCCTTTGCAATGCGCAAGTAGGTTCGCTGCCAGTCAAGCAGCCAACTACTGTTGCAAGCGATCAGAATTACAGTCCGAAATTGGCTTATCAAGTCTACTTCAATGACTATATAACGCTCAGAAAGGATCGCCCGGCTGATCTTATTTTCATCGGGGACTCTATTACAGAGCAATGGCGCTGGGGAGCTGGCTCCCCCGTATGGAAAAAACATTTTGAAGAACGCGCTATCGACTTCGGACTAGGTTCGGACAGAACTCAACATACGATCTGGCGCCTTGAAAATATCGATCTGTCTGCCTTTGCGCCTCAGATCGCTATCATCCTTATTGGCACAAATAATGTACAAGATACGCCAGAAGAAATTGCTGATGGTGTAAAAGCCGTCATTGCGGCAACTCAAAAGAAATTCTCTGGGATCAAAATTGTCTTGTTAAGTATTTTACCTAATGCGCGAGCGACAGAAAAAATGGCAGCGACCAACACATTACTAGCACCGCTGGACGATCAAAAAAACATCTATTACCTTGATCTCGCTGCGCAACTTCCACCTCTGGGTGACAACTGGAAAGGTATGAGCAAGGACAAGCTGCATTTATCTACTGAAGGATACGAAATTTGGGCAAACGCCCTGGAACCTTTGCTTTCGACAATGATGAACCAAAAATAATATAGCCATTTTTGGCAAATTCAATTTTCATTTTTTTCTTTGACGCAGCACCAATAAAAAAGCACTCTGTCTTTGTTTTAATTTTCCGCGTCCACATCTGCGTGGAAATTAAATATGTATCCTCAAATTGCAAGGAAGATAAATTCTTGCAGCAAATGTTTGGATCAAATCCGTATTGTTGCGATTCTTTTGCGCTAACATAATCCTTTCAAGGGTTTGAGCCAGAACATCCTCAGCCTCAAAAAATTTTCTGGTTTTTCTCTTTCAGCAACTGATCGATAACAGGAGTTATTCCATGAAGACTTTGATGACAAAGAAAAGCAGCGTGCCTTTTCTAAAAACAACGCTCATTACCTGCGGTTTATTAGCCGCCCCTCTGATTGCAACATCACAAACCAAACCCGCCGCCAGTGCACAAAGCAAAACCACCACTACAAAAACTGGAACACAAGTGGTTAAACCCCCGATTGCTTTTGCGTATATCGACTTGGCGACCAATGCCAGCGATATGCCTGGCGGCATGATGGGTGGCGCCATGCAGGGCGCGCAGTCTGGTGGATTTTTCGGTGCATTGGGCGGTATGACTCGTGGCGGCACAACTAACAATGACAGGGGAAACGTGTTCGGCAATACTCATTCCATGGGTTTTGTCAGCGGTAAATTTATGGATGTGTCAGTTTTCACAAACAAGAATACCTCGCTGACAGATGCCAACCAGATGATACCCGTTGGCATGAATCTGGGTGATAGCTTGAAGCTGGTAGCTCCCGCTCCAGAAAAGCCTGTGCAATACACCCAATCTGAAGAAACACCATCAGAGCCCAATTATGAAAAACCCAAAGGTAAGATTTCGATTTACTGGGGCTGTGGTGAAACTATAAGACCCGGCCAACCTCGCACACTCGATGCTTCCAAGGCGTCACCAGAGGACTATGCAAAATTCTTTGCCATGCGTGGCAAAGTCACCAAGGGCGCGCGTTCGCAGCCTGGCAACCCGGCATGGCCTAACAAGAACGATGATAGAAAAGTGCCGGATACAGCCTCACTGGTAGGACAACATCAGTTTGTTGGTAATGGCATACCTGAAAGTTTCAAACTCAATCTGGCGTCAAACAATGATTTGATGGCGGCGATTGAACTGGTACAAACCAAGAAGACCGGCGGCGTTGGCCTGGAATGGAAACCAGTGCCAAGTGCACGCGGCTATTTCATTAGCGTCATGGGTGGTCAGTCTGGTGGCGGTGATAATCCTGAAGTCGTGCTCTGGACATCCAGTGAATTACCAGACTTTGGTTTTGGTCTGGTAGATTATCAAGCGAATGCAGATGTTGATAAATGGCTTAATGAAAAAGTCGTCCTGCCTGCCAGCACGACCAAATGTGATGTCCCCAAGGGCATTTTTGGTGAACAAGGTGCTGGCATGCTGCGCATGATTGCGTATGGTTCAGACGCTTATTTTGCATATCCACCACGTCCAAGTGATCCCAAAATAGCCTGGGAACCTGACTGGCAGACCAAGCTGCGCATGAAGTCGACTTACAGCTCTATTCTGGGCGGCATGGGTGATATGGGCGGACGCAGGTCAAACAATGCATCGCAAGCAGAACAGCAGCAAAGACCTGAGCCAAAAGAAGAACCCAAGGTCAAGGCAACAGATGTCTTGAAAGGCTTGTTGGGATTTTGAACTACAGTGATATCAAGTGAAATAATTCACTGAAAACAGGCATGACGGGAGTATTGATTGCTCCCGTCTTTAACAACAAAATAGACGCATAATTTCTTGCCATTTGGAAACTATGTTTTCATTTTTTTGGAGATATGCAGAGCGTTATTTGTAAACTCCGCTGGCAAACATGACATCATCAACGATTTCGTTATACATGGATTTTTGCGTCATTTCCTTGGTCAAAGGGTGCGGCCATTTATAATTAACCCAACCTGCATTCTTGCCCTTCGCTGCCAATAATTGTTCTTTCATGATCATCACACCATCAGAATCTTTAAGATCAATGATATTTTTGCCTATCAGTTTCTTGTTAGCCCCATGTGCAACGACTGTACCCGTCAGATCATATGCGACGACGTACAGATCGCGTTCATTGAAAGGACCAGCAGTGTCGTTCACAGCTTCAAAGGTCTTGTCTTTGCCATTTGCCTTGTAATAGGCAATCACTTTTTTAACCATCGCCTTGGCCTGGTCGCTGCTGCTATTTTCGGCCGCATGCGTAAAACCTTGTAGCGCCAAGGATAAAAATGCAAATAAAATCAGTGAAAAAAGTTTCCTCATGGTGCGTCTCCTTAAGAAATAAAATTTATTTTTGAGAACGTCGAAACTGTAGGTTTGAATATGCAATTATGGTATCAAGAAGATTTTCAATTCCCTTAAAATGAATATGAGACACGAATAGCATCAGAAGCTCATATGGAAAATCAGTATATTGTTGGACAATAAGACTGTCCAGAACAGTCTCCACAAAATACAGCGTCAATTAACAGATATTTTTCCCTATCTCCCGTTGCATAAGAAAGGGCTCGTTTCAAGACATTGCTTCCTGCATACTCTCTTGGAAAGTAAGCTCAATTTTGCAGGAATAGCATTTGTAGCGTATCAGTACCCTCTGACAATATCCACAGCCTGCGGTAATTCGCCACTATTCCGATAGCGCCGTATATTTTCAGCAACAATCAGCGAAGCGGTCGCTCTATCTGTTGGTGCCGCACAATGTGGCAATACTGACACATGCGGATGTTGCCAATGCCATTCTGATGTCGGTAATGGTTCCGTTTCAAATACATCAAGAACTGCATGCGAAACATGACCATTATCAAGGGCTGCATGCAAATCTTCGTCGTTGATGACAGCGCCGCGGGCAAAATTAATCACGGATGCGCCAAGCGGCAATTGTGTCAGCACCTTGGCATTGATAAGCCCCCTGGTATCAGGTGTCAAGGGCAACAGACAAACCAGGATACTGGTTTTCGCCAGCATAGCAGGCAATTCACTTTCACCAGTAAAACATTCAATGTCAGCAACAGATTTCTCACTACGGCTCCAGCCACAAACTGTAAACCCTGCCCTCACCAAACTTTGGGCTGCAGCTTCCCCCAAGGCTCCCAGGCCAAGCAGACTTACAGTCCTTTGCTGGGCAGGCGTATAAGTGCGTGGCAGCCATAGTCCTTGCGCCTGTTGTCTCGCATAAGCAGGTATTTCACGATGCAGGTACAGCGCCCATGTCAACACGGCTTCTGCCATGGTACTGGCAAGTTGCGGATCAATCAGGCGTACTATTTTCAATTTTGTATTACCCAAGTCGGCGACCAGGCGCTCCACCCCGGCCCAGACACTATGCACCCATTGCAGTTGTGGCAATTGCTTTAATTGTTCCGGATTGGGGTTGGCGACGATGGCGACTTTACAAGTAGCCTTATCCTCATCACTCATGGCATCAAAATCGAGAATCTGCTCATCAGGCAAGGCTTTTTGCAGTGCATCTACCCAAGCTTGAGTATGAGAGTAACCAGGCGCAGCCAAGAATGGAATTACATTTGATGTCATTTTTCGTAAACACTTTCAAGATTGTTGAAACCTTTGATTTCTATAGGATTACCTGAAGGATCGAGAAAAAACATGGTTGCTTGCTCACCTGGCTGACCAGCAAAGCGTATCGCTGGTTCCATCACAAATGTCAGCTCATGACTGCGTAATCGTTCAGCCAATTTCTGCCAATCAGCCATCGTTAAAATCACGCCTAAATGAGGCATGGGCACCATATGATCCCCTACCCTACCAGTGTTAGTCGTGGCAAAGGGCGCACCCAAATGCAGGGAAATTTGGTGACCAAAGAAATCAAAGTCTACCCAGGTGGTAGTGCTACGCCCTTCACAACAACCCAGTATGCCCGCATAAAATTGCCTGGCCTGATCAAGATCGTGTACGTGATAGGCAAGGTGAAATAAGGCCTTCATACATTTGACTCCTTGTTGAATTATTGTTGCTCGCATAGCGATTCAGCAAGCTTGAAATGCTAGCGCCATTCATTCGAAAGAGATAGCATATTATTTTTATGAAGTTCAAAAGAATTTTTTATGGACACCCGGTATTTGCAAAGCCTGATCGCAACGATAGAGTATGGTTCGATCGCCGAAGCCGCGAGAGTTGAAAACCTGACTGCGGCCGCCATCAGCCAGAGAATTCAGGCTTTGGAAAGGGAACTGGGTTTTCCTTTATTATCGAGACACATGCATGCAGCAAGGCCGACTGAGGCCTGTTTGCATTTATTGCCACGGGCACGCAATATTGTGCGCGAAGTCAGTTTGTTGGCTGGTGATGCAGACACGGATGGTTTAACCGGCACGATAAAGATTGGTGCCATTTCTACCGCAATGACAGGCATGCTGCCCGCAGTACTACGCCATTTGAACAGGCACGCCCCGAATCTGAAGCCAGGTATCGTGCCTGGTACATCCCGCTCCTTGTATCAGGCTGTACTGGATGAAGAGTTAGACGCAGCGATACTGGTTATTCCAGCGTTTGAATTGCCCAAAAGCCTGACAGCATACCGCATCAAGACAGAGAACCTTGTTTTGCTTTCCAGGTATGTGCCACAGGGTGATATTAAATCTACACTGCAATCAAAACCGTATCTGCGCTATGACCCGATGGCATGGGGTGGGCGTTATGCTGAAAAGTACCTTAAAGACCAGGGTTTGAAGCTGCAAGCCATGTGCGACCTTGATGCACTTGAAACCATCGCTATGCTCGTGGCAGATGATGTAGGCGTTAGCTTGATACCGCATTGGTCAGGTCTTGAGCAACTGGCCAGGCATTGTGCATTAACCAGCATACCTGATCCGGCATATGCACGCGAATTGGTATTACTCAGAAAAACCTTACATTCACGGCCTGCGATGTTGGACCTGTTAACTCAATCATTGAAGATCAAGTCCCGATCTGACCGGCTCTAATTTCATCTGATCAATAGCCGAGTTCATTTTTGCTATTTTGAGCGGATTTGAGTAAGCGCATCAGCCATTTGATTTTTGTGTCGAGGAACCCAACATACCTGCAATTGCTCAAAAGCTGAGGCCAATTGTTGTGCCCGCTGTCGATATTGCTGCATACGCGCCAAGTCACTAGCCTTGATCTGATTAAAGTCATTGATGACGACCTGGCTGTCTCCACGCACAAGCAAGTTCACAATCTGGAGTTGTTGCGCCTGACGCAATACCAAAATCAAACCACTATATTCTGCATCGCAGCTGTCACCATATTCCATATGACCTACGTATTCAAAATTTTGGCCATCCGGGGCTTTAAATATGCAAGCAATCTGACACTTTCCAGGATTGGGGACAGCCGAGCCATCGAACCAGGCTTGCCACGTATTTAAGGGCAAAGCGGTAAGTTGCTGAATTTTTCTGTCTCTCTTCTTTTCTGCTTTCTTTGCCAATCTATGAGCTGCACCTGTCGCTTTTACTGCATCGCGCTGTAATGCAAGTTCTGCGATGTCCTGCAAACCTGCATTCTGTGCTGCTTGTTCCAGCAGATTAAAAAGCGCCTGCACTGGTTGCAGTTTTTCCTGCCTTGCCAATTGGCGGCTAAGTGCATGCTCTTTGCGTGTGGCAATCTTGATTAGTTGTTGATGTGTAAAATTGAAATACATACAGCTTTGTAATTTGGATTTAATAGATGTCCTGATATGACCGATATAGGTCGCGATCTACACTGGCATGTAACATTAAAACTGATATTCTTCTTGATATTCACCCACAACAGAAAGGAAATGTATCATGCTTGAACTCAGACCAAATTGCGAGCGTTGTGACTGCGATTTGCCAGCGGATTCTGACAAAGCCCGCATCTGCACTTTTGAATGCACGTTCTGTAGCAATTGCGTTGAAGGCCCGTTGCAAGGCGTGTGTCCGAATTGTGGTGGAAATTTTGTCCCCAGGCCTATCAGACCTCAAAATAAGTTGCTCAACAATCCTGCGTCGAACAAACGCGTACATGCAAAAACAAATTAACGTCAGTTGACTAATCCATGTCCAAATCTGTCCTTAGCACACGCCATATACTGATCGCTGCCATTGTCATTTTGCTGTGGGGGATGAATTTTGTGGTGATAAAAATAGGCTTGAAAGGCATCCCTCCCTTCCTGATGGGTGCGCTGCGCTTTATGTTGGTGGCATTCCCGGCAATTTTCTTTTTGCCACGCCCAAAAGTGCCTTTCAAATTATTATTGGCGTATGCCATGTTCATCAGCCTTGGACAATTTGCTTTTCTATTTACAGCGATGGCAGTTGGTATGCCGGCCGGTGTAGCGTCGCTGGTTTTGCAGGCTCAGGCTTTCTTTACCGTCGGTTTATCTGCTATGGTGTTTGGCGATAAGCTGCGCACCAGTAATTTACTTGGCATGCTGGTAGCTAGCGTTGGTCTGATATTATTGGGCAGCGCAAGTATTGCCAGCTCAGGCAGTCAAGTGACCTTGGCAGGTTTTATGCTGACTTTATGCGCAGCATTTTCATGGGCGAGTGGTAATGTCATCAATAAAAAGATAGGTGTGACGAATGTATTGAGCCTGGTGTCATGGAGCGCTTTGGTGCCTATACTGCCATTTCTTTTGCTCTCTTATTTTTTTGAAGGTAGCGATGTCATTCTGCATAGCTTGAGCAATATGAGTTTGTCATCTGGCCTGACTATTGTTTATCTGGCAGTCGCAGCAACTCTGATAGGTTATACCTTGTGGGGAAAACTACTGTCCAGCTTACCCACCCATCTGGTTGCACCGTTGACACTGATAGTGCCAGTGGTTGGCTTGACAGCAGCATGGCTGATGCTTGATGAGAAACTGAGTCAAATCCAGCTATTAGGTGCAGTTACTGTAATGGCGGGCTTACTCATTAATGTATTCGGATCAAAACTGGCTCACAATTTACGCAATATATTCGCCTGACTGACCATGCCCCGCATTCAGCCAATTTATTTTCTATTGTTATCAGACACTCTGCTCCTGGATATCGCCGGGCCAGCAGATGCGCTCTTGTTCGCTAATCGCTATCAGGATGCAGTGCGTTTTGAGATGCACTTTATCAGCCCCAAGCAGAGCGTCAACTCTTCTGTTGGCTTGCAACTAGGACCATTGCAAGCTTTGCCGGAACAACTTGCTGAAAATACCATCCTGATCTTGCCCGGACTGATAGGCGGCAATGAAGTCTATGCGCTGCCAGACGCACAAATTGCCATCACATGGCTGTCACAACATGTGCACTCCGATCACAGGGTGGTGTGCATTTGTTCTGGTGCCTTACTGGCAGCTCACGCTGGCTTATTAAGTGGCCATAAGGCAACCACACATCATAATCATTGTCATGAATTAGCTGAAATAGATAGCTCTATCAGGATAGAAGAAAACCGCATCTTCGTTGAAGACGGTCGTATCAGTACCAGTGCCGGCGTTACTGCAGGCATAGACCTGGCGCTGCACCTGGTTAGCGAACTAGCCGGCCCGTTGGCAGCGAGTGCGGTAGCACGCAATCTGGTGGTGTACATGCGTCGCTCGGGCAATGACCCACAATTATCGCCGTGGCTAAAATGTCGTAACCATTTGCATCCCATCGTTCACAAAATACAGGATGCCATGGTCAAAGATCCTGCCTATCCCTGGAACTTGACTGAACTGGCAAATATTGCCTGTAGCAGCACACGCCATGTCACACGGCTCTTCAAGTTACAT
The DNA here is from genome assembly GCF_059418665.1 of Undibacterium sp. GW821-FHT07F11. Lineage (NCBI taxonomy): Bacteria > Pseudomonadati > Pseudomonadota > Betaproteobacteria > Burkholderiales > Oxalobacteraceae > Undibacterium > Undibacterium sp. GW821-FHT07F11. The sequence continues at coordinate 2,243 of NZ_JBWKQH010000003.1, read as the reverse complement.
GCAGAAGTTTCAATACAAACCTATCTGACTTCACTCCGTTTATCGCTGGCGAGTAAATTCCTGGCTAATACTGATTGGTCAATAGAACGTATTGCTGAAGCAGCCGGTTTTGGCTCAGCAAGACAATTCAGACGTATTTGGCACATGCATTTTTCTGCCCCACCTTCAGCCGGACAATTCAGATAGCACGTCAGGCTCAAATGGCATTTAATAAAGACAGATAAGCCCGACACTTTACAGTGACGGGCTTGTCTGTTCTTATCGTGCTGTGAAGGGATCTTACCCCGGCCTTGTTACCGATCTATATCGGCTTAATTTTAAAACAATTGCAAGTCACATTGCAAAAAACCCACCGCTTTCCAGAGGTGGGGTTTTTATTTTTACACAACAGGGAGGATATTCTCTCCCTGCTGCATGGGTAGCAAGCTACCCATTTTCCTGCATAGCTTACTGAATTAAGCGATGAAGTCGCCGGCAACGATAGAACCTGCGCCAGTGATTTTAACGATAAAGTCAGTTGCATCAACAGTACCTACCGTGCCACCGATGTTTTGGAAGGCATAAGTACCAGCTGCTGTACCTGCAGTTACAGTGATGACGTAAGCCTGGGTGTTAGCTGCCAGAGTCGCGCCAGCTGCAGTTGCTGCTGTAGCGATAGCTGCTGCCAGAGTTGCTGTGTCAGCAGAAGCGATAGACAACAAGTTCAATGTTGTTGCTGCAGTGCCAGTTTTGAACACGTCAGCGCCAGCAACTTTGAAGTTTGCCACTGTATCGATATTGCCCAGAACAGAACCAGTAGTGATAGTTTCAGCACCAGTTGCAGTTGCAGACAGATTGATCGTATCAGCACCTGTACCGCCTGTGACTGTTACTGCTGTCGCAGCTGTACCCAACAGATTAACTGTTTGGCCGCCTGTACCCAGAACAACTACGTCGCCAGTTGCGCCTTTGGAGTAGTTCAGAACAACACCAGCACCGTTTTCATTGGTGAAAGTGTAGCCAGTTGCTGCAGAGCCAGTGACGTTCAGTGTTTCAACGCCAGTAACCAGAGCAGAGATGTTCAAGTTAGCACCGATAGCACCGATGTTCAGAACGTCTGCACCCAAGCCGCCGTCCAGCGTTGTTGCGCCGGCGATTTGTGTTGCTGTGTAGTTGAATGTATCTGCACCTGTGCCACCAACAACGCTCACTGTGTTAGTACCAGCAGTGAAAGTGTTAGTACCGTTAGCCAGTGTGAAGCGTTCCAGCGCTGCGTTAGCAACGATAGTGCCGGCTGTAGTCAGAGTGATAGTTTCTGTATTGCCTGCAGTTACAGTGCCTGTGAAGCCATTGTATTGCGCTGCAGTCATGGTGTAGTTACCAGTCGCTGCCAATGTCAGGTTTTCAAAGCCGGAGATATTTGAACCAGCGATGTTAGCATTAGCTGCCAAAGTCAACGTATCTGTACCTGCACCTGCACTGAAAGTACCAGCGTAAGTGAAAGCACCCAATGTCAGGTTGTTAGTACCTGTACCCAGATTCACATTACCAGCTGCAAAGGAAGCACCAGCACCTGTTACGTCAACGCTGTCATTACCTGTGCCGCCGTTCACTGTAGTGATACCAGTGGTAGTTGCACCGAAAGTGATGGCGTTAGTTGCGTTAGCCAGGTTCAGAGTTTTGATGTTGGTGATAGTACCGCCAGCTGTACCGTTGCCGATAGCAACTGTAGCTGCATCGCCCAGAGTGATGATATCTGTATCAGCAGCATTACCGTTGACAGTTGTACCATTCAAAGTTGCAGTCAAGCCTGTGAAATTGTCGTTCACGTTCAATGTGCTATTGAATGTGCCGCCAGCTGTCAATGCTGTTGGAGTCAAAGCTGTACCGCCGCCGTTGACTGGGTTAGTACCAACAACACCTGTTGTTACTGTTGCGCCACCAGACACTGTCACTGCATTGGATGTTGTCGTGTTGTTCACGCCGCCGCCAGTTGCATTGGAAGAAGACGTTGTGTCAATCACCAAAGTGCCGCTAGTAACAGAGATCAAGGACAGATCGATGTTGTTTACACCAGCGATGTCATCAACGATAGTCAGTTGATGTGGCACATTGCCTGTGAAAGTGATCACTGGTGTGCTCAGGGACAGAGCAGCACGGGCAGCGACCAGAGCAGCATACTGGGAAGCAGTAATCACAACCGCAGAGTTCGCAGTGATGTTTTCGATGTTGGACAGTTGTGCACCGGCCAGGTTGATCGCACC
>NZ_JBWKQH010000002.1:521539-816304 GCF_059418665.1 Undibacterium sp. GW821-FHT07F11 | reverse complement strand
GACGACACCCTCTACGGCGGCAATGGCGACGACACCATCAGCGCCGGGTATGGCAATGACTATGTGAATGGTGGCAGTGGCATAGACAGCATCACCCTCGCCAATGGCAATGACGTAGCCCAAGGCGGTGCAGGCAATGACAGCATCACCGGTGACTATGGCAACAAGTTGGTTGACGGTGGTGACGGCGATGATGTCATCACCATGAACGTTGGCAACCACTGGTATGCAGGTGGCAAAGGCAATGACACCATAGACCCCGGCCAGGGTCTCAATGTATTTGCCTTTAACCGTGGTGATGGTGCAGACATCTACAAAAACAACAAGGTCAATGGCAATACGATTTCTCTGGGCAAAGGCATCAAATATGCCGACCTGTCGCTGAGCAAATCAGGTATGGACCTGGTGCTCAACCTTGGCCAGGGAGACAGCATCACACTCAAAGACTGGTACACCAACCAGGGCCTGCGTGGCGTGGATCGTCTGCAATTCATTACCGAAGGTGGCGATTATGACGCAGCGTCAACTGACAAGACCAAAAACAGCAAGGTCGAAGTATTTGACTTCAGCAAACTGGTCCAGAAGTTTGACACCAGCCTGGCAGCCACCCCTGGCTTGAATCAATGGGCAGTCATGACATCCATGCTTGATGCACATCTGTATGGATCGAACACAGTGGCCATTGGTGGTGACCTCAATTACCAGTATGGTTTGAATGGCAACCTGACTGGCATTGGTCTCAGCGTCGTCCAGACCAGTCTGGCGGCTAATGACTTTAACAAAAATACAGGGCAGACTTTGCATGCCAGGTCGCAACTGGAAACAGGGGCTTTGTTGTTGATGTGAGCTTGATGCAATCCTTGCCCTAGCAAGGGATGAAGAGTTAGACAGGGGGGCCGGTTTTGCGACCAGCTCTCCTGTTTTTTTGTGGACACGTAAGCTTGGATATCATTTGCCCGCATATTTTTTCATTGACGCGGGGTAACTATTCAGCAGTTGTAAACATTCCTGACTTGCTGCATAGTGCAAGGGATGATAAAAATTCCCGACCTAAGAGAGCTAAGTAACGAGCAAAAAGATGTGCTCATTGTGGAATTAATTAGCACGCTCAATGCGATGACAGTGCGCATCAATGCCTTGGAAGCGAGGTTGATTAAAGACAGCCACAATTCCAGCAAGCCATCGTCAACAGATGGATTGCAACGCAAGCCGAAATCCTTGCGCCAGACAGGAGGCAAGGTAGGCGGACAGCCGGGGCATCCAGGTAAAACACTCAAGCGCCTGGCCTATTGTGACCATACTGTCGTTCATCCCATTGCAACGCGCTGTGATGCCTGTGGAAATCACATCCCACTTGATGACATTTCCCTCTCGGCCGAAACACGGCAAGTCATTGATTTACCTCCCATACGGCTAGAAGTCACCGCACATCGCGTCGAAGTCGCCCTTTGTCGTTGCGGCAAGCTTCATACGGGGGTGTTTCCTGCTGACCTGACACAAGCAGCGCAATATGGCGCACAGGTCAAAGCAGCGACTGTTTATCTGACGCAGTATCAGCAGTTACCTGTTGACCGGACAGCGCAGGCATTACATGATTTATTCGGATTGAACCTGAGTACCGGGACGCTTCAAAATCATATCAACGAGGGCGCTAAAAGATTACTGCCGATGGTCGGACGTATTAACCGGGCGATACAAATCGCACCTGTTGTCCATTTCGACGAAACCAGCATGCATGTCGGACGTACACAGCAATGGTTGCATAGTGCATCGACGGTAACACTGACCTGGTATGGGGCCCACCTCAAACGAGGGAAAGAAGCCCTGGACAGCTTTGGTATTCTCCCCGTATTTGCGGGAGTGGCAGTACATGATGGCTGGAAACCTTATGCCCACTATACCTGCCTGCATGCGTTGTGCAATGCACATCATTTGCGGGAATTGATCTTCATTGAAGAAACGACCAAACAGCCCTGGGCAAAGGAGATGATCGATTTGCTGCGTGCAGCAAAAAAAGAAACCGATCATAGCCTGGCGATGGGCAAGCAAAGCCTTGAACAGACACGCACCGCTCATTATCTGAGTCGTTATCAGATATTGCTCAACCAGGCGTGGAAACTCAATCCAAAACAAGAACGAGACCCCACGCGTATCGATACGCGTGGGTGTATCAAACAAACATTTACCTACAATCTGTTGGCACGCCTGGCTCGATACTCTGATGATGTCTGGCGGTTCATGACGGATCACCGTGTACCGTTCGACAATAACCGTGCCGAACGTGATATCCGTATGCCCAAGCTAAAGCAGAAAATATCCGGTTGTTTCCGTACCGCGCATGGCTTTACCGCCTTCTGCACTATCCGTTCTTACCTTGCTACTTTACGCAAACAAGAACAGCCTTTGTTCAAGGCCCTTGTACTCTCATTCTCTGGCAACGTCCCTCAGCCATGCTTGGGTGCTGAATAGTTACGACGCGGGTTTTGTTATAATCTACCCATGCGTATTTCTCTCCGACTCCGACACCTGACGATATGGCTTGCATGTCTTGCATTGCTGTTCAATGGTTTGCTGCCAGCCATGGCTGGCGGGATGGTAGGGAATGCTTCTGTTGGTAGCCAGCCTGGTGTCGTTGAGGTTTGTAGTGTCGATGGTGTCAAACTGATTGATGCTGTGACAGGCAAGCTGATCAAGCTTGTCGCTGGCAAGTCTGCGCAAGACAAGCAGCATATGGCTGCGCATTGCGCTTATTGCTTGCCGCATGCGGGGCATGATTTTGTGTTGCCCGCGTCTGTTTCCTGTCTACCACAGGGCAACTTGGCTGAGGCTGCACCCTTACTGTTTTATCAATCCCCACATACTTTATTCATCTGGACGGCGGCGCAGCCGCGTGGCCCACCTGCCTGACTGAGTTGAATTTCCTTCCTGTTTTACCTGACGCTTTGTTTGTGAGCGGGTAAGACGATATCAATCCATCATCTCATTATCTTTGATGACGATGAATGAAGAAAAGAAATCGAAATGAAACGTCGTTCTGTATTGACGCTGCTAGGCAGCATGTCATTGCTGGCTTGCAGCCGCACGCCTGTAACTTTCAATGGCATTGATATTACCGGTGCCAACTATGCCAGTGATTTTCACCTGCGCGGGCACGATGGCAAGGATTACAGCCTGGCCAGTTTCAAGGGCAAGTGTCTGCTGATATTCTTTGGCTTTACCCAATGCCCGGATATTTGCCCTACGGCCTTGAGCCGTGCTGTACATATACGCAAATTATTGGGAGACAAAGCTGAGCAATTGCAGGTCATTTTCATTACCATAGACCCGGAAAGAGATGCGCCCGAATTGCTGGCACAATATATGAAAGCATTTGACCCCGGCTTTTTGGGCTTGTATGGCGATATGAAACAAACGCAGGAAGTTGCTGCCGCCTTCAAGGTGTTTTACCAAAAAGTGCCCAGCGGTAGTTCTTATACCATGGACCATACTGCGATCAGTTATGTGTTTGATGCTCAGGGCAAGATACGTCTGGCTTTAAAACATGAGCAAACAGCAGAACAATGTGCAGCAGATTTGCGCGCACTGATGAATACTTAGAATGCAAAAAGGAAATAAAGAATGAATACAATCGATAAAGTCGCGATGGCTTTGGCTGCATCTGTTTTGGCAATCTCTGCCCAGGCGCAAGTTACCGTCAGTGAAGCCTGGGTACGCGCTACCGTTATCCAGCAAAAAGCGACGGGTGCTTTCATGCAAATCAAATCGGTCAAGGATACCCGCTTGCTGGAAGTGCGCTCACCAGTGGCTGGCGTTGTCGAAATCCATAAAATGGAAATGGCCGACAATATGATGAAAATGCGTGCTGTCGATAGCATAGACCTGCCTGCTGGCAAGCTAGTAGAACTCAAGCCGGGTTCTTACCATGTCATGCTGCTGGATTTGAAGGCACAGGTCAAGGAAGGGGATGTGGTGCCTGTGACTCTGGTGGTAGAAGGTAAAGACAAGAAGCGCGAAACCATAGAAGTCAAAGCGATCGCAAAACCCTTGAACCAGGCAATGCAGCATTGATGGGGGCGATATGAGTCAAACCAAAAGGACTGGATTTAGTTTCATGAAGCTGCTGCAGTGCTTCAATATTGCGGCGATTTGTGCGCTGGCGGTATGGCATGCCTATGCATTTTATCTTCATCAGGCGATATCGCTTCAGGCCAGGCCAGCAGTGATTGAATTTCAATTCCAGCCTGCTCATCAGAAAAATACTCCAAGGATAATCACATGAAAAAACTATTGCTTATCAGCTTCTTCGCCGCAGGCAATATGTTGACATATGCTGCCCATGCGCATGTCACGCTGGAACAAGGTAAAGCCAATGCGGGCGCATACCATAAGCTGACGTTTAAAATCGGCCATGGTTGTGAGGGCAGTGCAACTAATACGGTAAAGGTCAGCATCCCTGAAAACGTCAGTGGTGCCAAACCCATGCCTAAAGCGGGCTGGCAAATCGATACCAGCATACAGCCCTTGAGTGTGCCGTATAACTCGCATGGTAAAACCATCAGCCAGGATGTACGTGAAGTAAGCTGGACTGGTGGCCCATTGCCTGATGCTTATTACGATGAGTTTTCGATACAGGTGAAGTTGCCAGAGAAGGCGGGCAAGGTCTACTTCAAGGTGACACAGTTATGTGAAAAAGGTCGGCTGGACTGGGTAGAAATCCCGGCAGATGGCCAGGCTGCCAAGGGTTTGAAAACACCGGCGCCAGTATTGGAGATATTAGAAAAAACAGAAGCTGCGCATCATCATTAATACAATAGCCGTAAAAAAATTCCTTGCACTATTCTTGGTGCAAGGGATTTTTATCAAGAACACCTGTTCACTCTACGGTTTTCAAGAAATTATTGAGTACTTCTGCAAATGCCTGAGGTTGATCCAGCATAGGGAAGTGGCGGGCATTATTGATGGTAATGACTTGCAATGTGGGCGCACCCTGCAGCAAGGATAGATAGTAAGCATTTTTTGCTTCCAGACTGATATTGCGCGCAGCAAAATCAGCAGTGTAGTAAGGTGATATTTCCAGTAAAGGCACCAGAACTTTCGACATATCCTTGCGCAAGTCCATGCTGACGATTTCACTGGCATAGCTTGCGGTGGCCCCAGGGTCGCTCTTGCTGGTATGTACGGCTACCTTTTGTGCAAGTTGCTCATCGATGACACCCATGGTGCGCATGTACTGCAATTGCCGCGCCGCGAAAATTTCCTGCGTTGGCGCTGTCATTTGCGCGTTAAAGCGGGCCGCCAGGGCCGGGCGCTGCTCTGCTGGCGTATTTTCTGTACCAGGGAAAACTGGCAAGCCATCTACAGCAATGACGCCACGTATTAATTCACTATGCTGCTGGGCAAACCAGATCGCCAGTGTGGCACCTATACTATGTCCGACCAGTACTGGTTTATCGAGTTTTTGTTTCTGTATTAATTCTAGCAGGGATGCCTTGGCTTTTTCCAGCAGCGGGCCTTCGGTAGCAGGCTTGCCATCAAACCCGGCCAGGGTGACGACATACAAAACGTGATTTTTTTCCAGTTGCTTGACCGTGCCCTCCCACACCCAGGCACCGCTGGCGAGGCCAGGTATAAGGATCAAGGGCGCGCCCTGCTTGCCATGATGTTCGACATGCATGCTGCCGACCTGGAAGTGATTGTCTGTGTCTGCTGCGTGGGATGGTAAGGTGATGCCAAATACGCAGGCGACACTGACAGCGAGTGCCATGATGAGATGCTTGATGTGCATGGTGATCCCTTGAATTTTTTCAAAAGTGAATACGACTTGTTTGTGAGCGGAGATTTATTCAGTCTGGAATATTTTTTCTATCGGTAGCTGGAACAGTTTGGCAATGCTGAAAGCCAGTGGCAGGCTAGGGTCATAGCGCCCGGTTTCTATGGCATTCACCGTCTGACGAGATACTTCCAGCAGGTCCGCCAACTGGGCCTGGCTCCATTCGCGCTGGGTGCGCAATTCCCTGACGATGTTTTTCATTGCAACTTCTCTTTCCAGCTACGCAGGCAGGTAATCAAGCCCCATGAACCCATGACCAGAGACCAGGTGACGAACATGCTGAGTTTGGGGAAACCTGTGATTTCCATGAAACCATAGCTGAGTGAGAAGGCGGCTGTGAATGCTGCTGCCATGCCAAGGTTTTCCAGCGACCAGATGCGTACATATTCATCCATGCGCTGGAATTGGCGGATGATAGTCCACACCATCAGTAATGCAGGCAAGATGGGGCTGGCAATCAGCAGGCTGCGTAGTGGCCCGGCGGGAACCGAATCCGCGTAAATACTGCTGGTCAAGACAAACAGGCAATACATGCCCAATGTGGCAAACAGCTCGCGAAAATAAAGAGCCTTGGCTTGTTTCTCAAGCATGTTGTTCTCCTGTTGTATATCGTTTGGGTAAGTAAAGTTTGCTTTACATGGCAGGGCAAAAAAAATTGCCTTGAAGCCAGGCCGGTATGCAAGAACTAAAATGTAATCAAGCAGTTTATCCAGAGGGATGTAAAGCATGCTTGTCATCATATATCAAAAAACAGACGTGTCAAGCACGCTTTACATCAAGATGAAACTTGATTGAAGGAATTTGCCCGACAAAATAAAAAGGCTTGCAGAAAATTATTCTGCAAGCCTGATCTGAGCCCTGATTTCATATGGGCATGTAGCCCATATATCTGCTGGAATTACAGGATATTCAAAGTCACTTCGATATTGCCGCGGGTAGCGTTGGAATATGGACAAACTTCATGTGCCTTGTGTACCAGTGCTTCTGCAGCAGCGCGGTCCATGCCAGGCAGACTGACGTTCAAAGTCACTGCCAGACCAAAGCCACCTTTGCCATTCGGGCCTATACCTACCAGACCATTGATGGATACATCAGCAGGCAGGGCGATTTTGCCAGCGGCGGCAACAAATTTCATCGCGCCGATAAAGCAGGCGGAATAACCGGCAGCAAACAATTGCTCAGGATTGGTGCCTTCACCACCTGCACCACCGAGTTCTTTTGGTGTCGTCAATTTGACGGAAAGTTGATTGTCGCTGGAAACGGCACGGCCATCACGACCGCCAGTTGCTGTTGCGTTTGCTGTGTAAAGTACTTGCATGATGAACTCCTGATTTAATTTGCTGGGTTATTTGGGGTTTGCTGCGTTTGTTTCCTGGGTTTTTCTTACGACTACTGAGTCGATGGATGAACTATAGCGAACAATTTAATTGTGTGCAATCTAAATTGCGATTGTTTTTTTCTATCTTCGCGATAGCATGCCAACATCAGCTTAGTACAAACAAAGGAAAATATTAAGAATTTTTTAACTCATGGATTTGCTTGCCCATGGCTTGAAAACTCACGGGCTTAATAATTCATTGCGTAAATCACTGAGCTGGCTACGCAATTGCATCAGCGTCTCTTTGCTTTGCCCACTGGCGCAGAGGATTTTTTGTGGTATATCAAGGGCGGCATTGCGCAAATCCTTGCCCGCCGGTGTCAGGGTGATCCTGACCTGGCGCTCATCCGTCTCATCACGATGACGCTGCAACATGCCATTGGCTTCCAGGCGTTTCAACAAGGGGGTCAGAGTGCCTGAGTCAAGAAACAGGGCATGGCCTATGTCTTTGACCAGCACGTCATCCTGCTCCCACAAGACCAGCATGACCAGGTATTGCGGATAGGTCAGTCCAAGTGCGTCAAGCATGGGCTTGTAGGCCTTGGTGAGTGCCAGTGAGGATGAATACAGGGCAAAGCAAAACTGATTTTCCAGTGCCAGCATGTTGATGGGTGTTTCTGCGGGTGTTTTCATTTTGGCACTCTGGCAAATTCGTGAATGGATGATATGCAGGCATGATAAACAGTTTTTGCCAGCAATGCGGCACTTCTGCAAAGTCTGGGGTATCGTCTTTTGCGCAGCCGGGCAAGTCGCACAAGGTATAATGTCGGCCATTGCGCGTGCGCCGCCACGCCCCACTGTAAGAGGTAAACCGTGACTTTCATAGAAAAACTTTCCGCCGCCTGGACAGCCAATAATTCCCTGTTGTGTGTAGGCCTTGACCCTGATGTCAGCCGCTTCCCGGCAGAGCTGGCGGGCAAGCCAGATGCCATTTATGCATTCTGCAAAACCGTGATTGATGCGACCGCTGACCTGGCATGTTCCTTCAAGCCACAAATTGCTTACTTTGCTGCCCTGCGTGCTGAAGACCAGCTCGAAGAAATCTGCCGTTATATCAAGTCTGCTTATCCGCATATCCCTGTGATACTCGATGCCAAACGTGGCGACATCGGTGCAACGGCTGAGCAATATGCGCGAGAAGCTTTCGAGCGTTATGACGCTGATGCGGTGACCGTCAATCCCTACATGGGTTTTGATTCAGTCGCACCTTACCTGGAATGGAAAGACCGTGGTGCGATCGTGCTGTGCCGTACGTCCAATGAGGGTGGCTCTGATCTGCAATTCCTTGATGTTGGTGGCAAGCCCCTGTATCAGCATGTGGCGCAACTGGTGGCGGATAAATGGAATACCAATGGCCAATGTTCGCTGGTGGTTGGTGCTACCTTCCCAAAAGAGCTGGCGCAGGTGCGCGCAGTCATCGGTGACATGCCTTTGCTGGTGCCGGGCATAGGTGCCCAGGGCGGCGATATTGCCGCGACTGTACAGGCTGGTAAAACAGCAGTTGGCACAGGCATGATGATTAATTCTTCACGCGCCATTTTGTATGCCAAGCCAACTGCTGGTGAAAGTGCTGCTGGTGCCGTTCGCCGTGTGGCGCTGGAAACACGTGACGCCATCAACGCACACCGCTACTAAATGATGTTCACCGGGGTATCACGATATCCCGGTATTTCTTCAGAATCTGATCGTAGTAGCCATTTTGCTTGAGCAATCTCAAGACCTGATCCAGTTCATCCCTGAGTGCTTCAAGATGTGCTTTCCTGGCAAAACCAAAAAAGGTTTCCTGTTCCTGGACGACGGGGTAGAGCACCTTGAAATCATTCAGCAAGCCCATTTTTTTCATTTCATGAATCGCGCCAAAATGGTTGCTGATCAGTATGTCAAAGCGGTTTGCCAGCGCCATATTGATGGCATTGGTCTGATCGCTGGCCAGTTCGACATTTAACAAACCGCTCTTGCCGAGCTCATCAAACTTGCTGCCATAGCTGATACCCCTCACTGCACCAAACCTGTATTGCGAGAGACGGCTGAGGTCGCCATCAAAGCTGATATTGCTGTCATTTTTTGCCCACAGACTGATGGTTAGCAGTAAAACCGGTTCATTGGTGTAGGTGATGAATTTTTCCCGTTCAGGTGTTTTGAAAGCCGTAAAGATGCCATCGACCTCGCCGGTTTTTACCATTTCCAGACTGCGCCGCATGGGGTAGATGTTGATGACGACCTGATGCCCCATCAGACGGAAAGCTTCTTTAACGATATCGACTGCAATGCCTTTGACTTCACCTTGTTCTACGTACTCGTAGGGCGGGTAATTCAGGCTTGCCAGTTTGAAAGTGGCTGCAGTACTATCAGGAGTGAGCAGCAGGGCCAGCACGATTGCCAGCAGGGAGTGGAAAATGGTGCGCATCTTGTAACCTCTTTCAGATGCCACACTCATCAGGTGGACGTACAAAAAATGCGTTGGAAGCTCGGATGGCAATGAATTTACTCAGAAGAAGTAAATCCATTGCCTGCTGCAAAGTCAATTCATTGTGTCGCTTGATGATGTGCGCTTATTTTGCATTGTTATCTGCATTAAAAACTGTGACGTATGCCCACGTGCAGGGCACTGTCACCGGAACCGGCTTCAATGGCGCTGCCTACTGTGTAGCCAGCACCATTCTTGTTGTCTATCTTTGCGTAGGCCGCATACAAATCCGTTCGCTTGGACAATGAATAGATATAGGCCACAGCCAGTTGGCTGGCGTCCTGGTTTTTCACGGTCTTGTCGTCTTTGCGGATGTAAGAAGCCAATACCTTGCTGCTGCCAAACGGTACCGTCACGCCCAGCAGAAAATCGTTGGAATCTGTGGATGCCGTCGGTGCAATCAGGCTGCCAAAAGGATTAGCCGTATTGCGCAGGGGCGAGCTGTTCAGACCCTTGTTGACGCCATAAGCCAGATGCGCTTTGGCTACACCAAAGTCGTAGGTGGCAGCCAGTAAAGTGGTTTTGCCATCATCGGTATTTTTCAATGTGGCCGTGTCATTGTTACGATTGTGGTAGCCCAGACGTATCGCAAATGGGCCAGAAGTGTAGGCAATCGCAGCGCCGATTTGTCGGCCGGCAGAATTATCACCTGCAGTTTCACCAAAACCATAAGCCACTTCACCAGTCAGGCCATCAAAAGAAGGCGTGACGTATTTCAGTGTATTGTCCATGCGGCTGGAACCAGCACCAGAGTTAGGCATGATATTGGCTGCATCGCCAGCAAAGCCGGTAACGAAAGGGTCGGCAAACGCCAGTGTCAAATATTCTGGTGTGTACTGACGGCCAGCAGTCAGCGTACCAAAGTCACCCTTGACGCCGACATAAGCCTGGCGTCCAAACATCAGGCCACCCTGGCCCAGCGAACCTGCATCCACATTGATGCCGCTTTCCAGCAAAAAGAATGCAGACAGGCCGCCGCCCAGATCTTCTGTGCCTTTGAAACCCAGACGCGAGCCTGAACCTATGCCACTGGTCAGCTTGCTGACTGAACCAGCGCTACCGCCTCTTTCTAATGCGATGCCCGTATCCACGATACCGTAAATGGTGACAGAAGATTGGGCAGAAGCAGAACCGGCAAAAGTGCCAATAGCGCCAAATACAGCTAAAGCAAGGAAAGTCTTTTTCATTTGATTCTCTCAAAAAATAGATAAGGAAACGATGTCGCTGTTAAAAGAATCGCCTTTGCTGCGTACTTCACCGCATAGCTTCACTGCGTGCATGAATGCTGCGTGCACTCATGCTGTCTGGTGAGCGATAAGGGCGATTACCAACTGGATTTCCTGTGATTGCAGCCGGTAATTTATTATCGATGAAAAGTTGGATGTTTACATATAACTTATTTATAAAACGTTGATAAAAAATCGATGATGCGTTGTTAAAAAGTTGAAATTGCGTATGGGGAAATATTTGTGATGTGGATTTTTACCTAAAAATTTTCAGGCATATGTTTAAAAAAATAGCCAGTGACATGCCGTCACTGGCCAATTTCCTTAGCTCATGTTTTTGCCGTAAATGCAGGAATGAGAAAGCATATAAATCATATGAAAATCATGCCTTGCCAAAGCCACCACCACCAGGTGTTTCAATGACGAAGATGTCACCAGCCTGCATATCGGTGCTGGCAACAAAACCCAGCTCTTCGGTCCTGCCATCATTCCTGATGACATAGTTTTTACCGCAGGCACCATCGGCACCACCTGCTGTACCAAACGGTGCGTACACGCGATTATTCGAGAGTATCGAAGCCGTCATGTTTTCCAGGAAGCGTATCTTGCGCACGCCACCATTGCCACCATGCCAGCGGCCTGCACCACCTGAATCTGGCTTGATCTCATAGCTCTCCAGCCTGACGGGGTAGCGCCATTCCAGTATCTCCGGATCAGTCAGGCGTGAATTCGTCATATGTGTTTGTACTACGTCAGTACCATTGAAACCTTCACCCGCACCAGAGCCACCAGAGATGGTTTCGTAATATTGATAATCATCATTACCAAAGGTGAAGTTATTCATGGTGCCGGGTGAAGACGCCACCACACCCAGCGCACCGTACAGCGCATTGGTGATGCAACTCGAGGTTTCCACGTTGCCTGATACCACGGCAGCCGGATAACGCGGGTTCAGCATGGAGCCTTCAGGGATGATGACTTTCAGCGGTTTGAGACAACCTGCATTGAGTGGGATGTCGTCGTCGATCAGGGTCCTGAATACATACAGCACGGCTGCCATGCAAATCGCACTCGGTGCATTGAAATTATTATTCAATTGCGGTGAGGTGCCGGTGAAATCCACTTCTGCAGAACGTGATGCATGATCAACGCGAATGGCAACCTTGATGATGGCACCGTTGTCGAGCTTGTATTCATAGTGGCTGTCCTGCAGGGCAGTGATGACACGTCTTACCGCTTCTTCCGCATTGTCCTGTACATGGCCCATATAGGCCTGTACGACATCCAGGCCATAGTGCTGCACCATCTTCAGCAATTCATCGACGCCTTTTTGATTGGCGGCAATTTGCGCCTGAAAGTCAGCCAGGTTTTGATGGATGTTGCGGCAAGGGTATTTGCCGGAAGAGAGCAGGGCTATGGTTTCTTTTTCCAGGAACTTGCCCGCGCTGACCAGTTTGAAGTTATTGATCAGCACACCTTCTTCTTCGACCACTGTGCTGTCTGCCGGCATGGAGCCAGGTGTGATACCACCTATGTCGGCATGGTGGCCGCGTGAACCTACATAGAACAACACTTCGGTGCCTTCTGCATTGAAGGCAGGTGTGATCACAGTAACGTCAGGCAAATGTGTACCGCCATTGTAGGGGTCATTGAGCATATACACATCACCTGGCTGCATGCTGCCTGCATTGGCGCGGATGATGGTCTTGATACTGTCGCCCATAGAACCCAGATGCACTGGGATATGCGGCGCATTCGCAATCAGATTGCCTTCTGCATCAAACAGGGCGCATGAGAAATCCAGGCGCTCCTTGATATTGACCGAGAAAGCAGTATTTTGCAGGCGCAAGCCCATTTGTTCGGCGATGCTCATGAACAGATTGTTGAACACTTCCAGCATCACTGGGTCAGCCTTGGTGCCTATGGCCTGGCGTTTAGGGCGTGCTTCCAGGCGGGTGAATACCAGGTGGTCCAATGCAGTGACTTCTGCGCCCCAGCCTGGTTCTATGATGTTGGTGGCATTTTTTTCTGCAATGATGGCCGGGCCCTTGATCTGGTCACCGGGGCGCATGTCATCACGGTCATACAAGCCCGTGTCATGCCATTGTCCACCTGAGAACAACTGGACGATTTCCACTGGTTGCAAAGACTGGCCATTTTCTCTTGGCTGCAGGTAGTCCACGCTTTCATTGCCTTCGCCAGAATTACCTATGGCTTCGACAGAAATCGCTTCTATGACGAGTTGCTTGGCAGTCATCAGGAAGGAGTAACGTTTTTTGTAGGCAGATTCAAACTGATAAATCATGCTGGCAATATCCTGCATCGCCACGACGATGACAGAGTCCGTGCCTTCATAGCGCAAGTGCACACGCTGTTTGACACTCAGGTTTTCCGGCGCCACACCCTGGCTCAGCAAATCATTGCTGGCTGCATCGGACAGGCGTGCCAGTTCTTTTTCCAGCGCGGGTATGGACGTGGGGGCGAGTGGCAATTCCATCGCCAGTTCGCGCATGGCAGTCTGGTCTGCCAGGCCCATGCCATAAGCAGACAAGACACCTGAGAATGGGTGGGCAAATACCCTGGTCATGCCCAGTGCATCTGCGACCAGGCAGGCATGCTGGCCGCCTGCACCACCGAAGGTGGTCAGGGTATAGTCAGTCACATCATGGCCGCGTTGTACCGAGATGAATTTGATGGCGTTGGCCATATTGCCGACGGCAATTTCAATAAAGCCTTCAGCCACCTCTTCTGGCGATTTGCGTATGCCTGTGGCTTTTTCTATTTCTGCTGCCATGGCCGTAAATTTCTCGACGACAGCGTCTCTGTCCAGCGACATGTCAGCTTTGGGGCCAAACACTTTAGGGAAATAAGTTGGCTGTATTTTACCCAGCATGACATTGCAATCAGTCACTGCCAACTGCCCGCCGCGCCGGTAACTGGTGGGGCCGGGGTTGGCACCTGCACTGTCCGGGCCTACGCGATAACGGGTACCGTCAAAATGCAGGATGGAACCGCCACCGGCAGCAACGGTATGTATGCTCATCATCGGCGCGCGCATCCTGACACCGGCAACCTGAGTTTCAAACTCACGCTCAAACTCGCCAGCGTAATGTGAAACGTCAGTCGATGTACCGCCCATATCAAAGCCGATGATCTTATCAAAGCCTGCAGTCTGTGCAGTACGTACCATGCCGACGATGCCGCCCGCCGGGCCCGACAGTATGGAGTCCTTGCCCTGGAAGCGGTGCGCATCTGTCAAGCCGCCATTGCTTTGCATGAAGAACAGACGCACACCATCCATCTTGCTGGCAACCTGGTCAACATAACGACGCAGGATAGGAGACAGATAGGCATCCACTACGGTCGTGTCACCACGCGAGATCAGCTTCATCATGGGGCTGACCTGATTGGAAATCGAAATCTGGGTGAAGCCAGCTTCAGCAGCGAGTTTGCCTATGATGTCTTCATGCTGGGTATGTCTGTAGCCATGCATAAGCACGATGGCCAGTGCGCGGTAACCGTCTTTATATAAAGCAGCGAGTTCTTTTTTGACTGCGCCTTCATCCAGGGCTTGCAAGACATTGCCATGCGCGTCAATGCGTTCATCAACTTCCACGACTTTTTCATACAAGAGTTCTGGCAAGATGATATGGCGGTCAAACAGGCGAGGGCGGTTTTGATAAGCGATGCGTAATGCATCACGAAAACCTTTGGTAATAATGAGCGCAGTCGGATCACCCTTGCGTTCCAGCAGGGCATTGGTGGCGACAGTCGTGCCCATCTTGACGGCAGACACCAGTTCAGGCGAGATATTCTGGTCTGCTGTCAAACCCAGCAAACCTTGTATGCCAGCAACGGCAGCATCTTTATATTGTTCAGGGTTTTCTGACAGCAGTTTATGGGTGAGTAATTTCCCATCCGGGCGGCGTGCCACGATATCGGTAAACGTACCACCTCTATCTATCCAGAATTGCCAGCGTTGATCTTCAACGAAGTCATTGTGTGCCTGTTTCTGTTCGTTCATTTTGCAACCACCTTTCATAAAGAGATGTCGCCGTTTTGCCGGCAAAGTCTTATCTCGGTCTGGAGCCATTCCTGCCGGGCCTGCAAACTTTGTGTCAAAAATCAGACAAAAATATTTGTTTGCATTTTATGCCCGGAAATATCAGAAGTAATGGATACCCAATATTAAAAAAGCAAAAAAGTTCACTGTTCTTGTGCATCGCCGCCACAGCGTGGTGCAGTTCTTTTCATCTTGGTTTTCATCTTAATAACGACAAGGAAAAAAACTTTATAAACATCTTGTAGATTTTTCCTTTGATGATATTGTAGTAGTTATTGAGATTAAATGTAAGATATTTTATTGACGTTTTATCGATAAAACGTTTACGATATAAAACATAGAGGAGACAAATGATGTTGGATTCAATTCGCAATAAGCTGAGTTTTTCCTGCATATCTGCTCCTTCTCGCAAGAGATTTGCCGGTATTTATATGTTGGCGGTAGCAGTCATCACTACAAATGCACAGGCTGAGGCAGTGGATATACGTATCGCCACCGCCTATGCTGCAGATAACTTCCAGACGATGAATTTGCAACAGTTCGCCAAAGAAGTAGCAGGTGCCAGTAATGGTCAGGTGAAGATGACGGTGTTTGCTGCAGGCAGTTTATTAAAACCGGCAGAAATATTTCCTGGTGTAGTGAGTGAAAAGGCTGAAGCTGGCGAAGTCATCATGTCCAGCCTGGCAAAAGAGATACCGGTATTTGGTCTTGATTCTTTACCATTCACCGTCAGGGGTTATGAAGATGCTCATAATTTGTGGATGGCTTCCAAAGCGGAAGTGGAAAAAGCACTGGCCAAGCGTGGTTTGAAGTTACTGTATTCAGTACCGTGGCCACCGCAGAATCTGTATTCGAAAAAGCCGCTGAGTTCATTGGCAGATTTCAAGGGTATGCGCATGCGCAGTTATAACCCGGCCAGTGAACGTATTGCCGAGCTGGCAATGGCGACTGCAGTACCAGTACAAGTGATAGACCTGGAAAAGGCGATAGCCAGCGATAAACTGGACTTGATGATTACCTCAAGCTGGACCGGGGTAGAAACCAAGGCCTGGAGCAAGATGGCGTATTACTACCAGGCCAATGCATGGATACCAAAAAATATCGTCTTCATCAGCCAGAAAGTGTTTTCCAGACTGGCTGCTGATACGCAACAGAAAATGATGGAGGCAGCCCAGGCCGCAGAAAAGCGTGGCTGGAACATGAGCCGAGATAGTGATGCCGGCTTCGAAAACCAGTTACGCAACAACAAGATCAAGGTTGACCGGGTAGATGCACTATTAAGAAATAACCTCGACAGGCTAGGTGAACAGTTTGTCAGGGAGTGGTTGAAAACAGCAAGCAGTGAAGAAGTATCGATTTTATTGAAATACACGACCGAAAGGTCGATGAAGTAAATCTTTGGCTGACAAGTACCAAGGAATCTTTGATTAAGCGCCGCGCAGTAACTTAATCAGAAATTCCCTGGCGAGTGCAGGCAAAGGCAGATGTGGCAGCATAGGAAAGGGCTCTCATCAAAGTAATAGCAGAGGGCTTACATTTAATTAAATTGGAGCGTTTAATAATGTTTACAAATACCATCAAAAAAATTGCCCGCGCCGGTCTTCTGGTTAGCCTGGGTCTCAGTTTTTGCTACTCTGCCTATGCGCAGCAAGAAATCAAGATAGGTGTTATCTATCCATTGTCCGGTGCGGCTGCATCCTCAGGCAGTGAAATGAAAAACGCACTGGAACTGGCTGCCGACATCGTCAACAACGGTGCCAAAAGTGTACCCAATCTGCCATTCTCTGCTGGCGGTGGCTTGCCTAACCTGAAGGGTGCAAAAATCAAGCTGGTGTTTGCTGACCACCAGGGCAATCCGCAAATCGGTGCGACAGAAACCGAGAGACTGATCACCCAGGAAAAAGTGGTTGCCGTGGTCGGTGCCTATTTCAGTAATGTGACTGCTACCTCCAGCCAGGTGGCCGAGAAATACAAGATCCCTTATGTGAATCCTGAATCTTCTTCTTCCACTTTGACGCAGCGCGGCTTCAAATGGTTCTTCCGCACAACGGCGCATGATGATTTATTTGTCCATAATTTCTTTGAATTCTTCAAAGAGCTGGAAGCCAAAAAAGGCATCAAGGTCAAGCAGTTGGCCACCTTCAATGAAAACACTTTGTGGGGTAATGAAACCACCAAGCTGGAAACCAAGCTGGCAGCAGAAAAAGGCTACAACCTGGTGAAAACTATCGTCTATCCAGCGAAAAGTACGCAGCTGACTTCTGAAGTGCAGCAATTGAAATCATCCAGCCCGCAAGTCGTCATGCAGTCCTCTTATCTGGGCGACGCCATCATGGCAATGAAAACCTATAAGGAACTGGGTTTTTCACCTGACATGATTTTGGCGAACAATGCTGGTTTTACCGACACAGAGTTCCGCCGCACACTGGGCAAGGATGCTGATTACGTCATCACCCGCGAAGTCTGGTCGCCCGATCTGGCAAAAAATAATCCCCTGATCAAGCAAGTCAATGATTTGTATAACAGCAAATACAAGGCCGACTTTACCGGCAATTCTTCCCGCACTTTTACTGGTCTGATGACACTGGTTGATGCGATTAACCGCGCCGGTTCTACCGAGCCAGAAGCTATCCGCAAAGCCCTGACTGAAACCAATATCCCTGCCAATAAACTGATCATGCCGTGGAAGGGTGTGAAGTTTGATGAACATGGCCAGAACGTTTTGGGTTCCGGCATCCTGGTGCAGATCATTGATGGCAAATACAACACAGTATGGCCATTCGACCTGGCAACAAAAGATGTGGTCTGGCCTATGCCGAAGTGGGATCAACGCAAGTAACAAGCGCAGTAAAAAATGAAGCACGCTCACCCGGCCTTTTGGCTGGGTGAGACATAAAGATACTCAGTAAATTGTCTGACGAATACCTGACGTCGGTTTTACATGGTTTTACATAATAGGAAGTGCGAGGAGAACTTATGTCCCTTGAAATTATCATTCAAACCCTGGCGTCAGGGATCTTGATCGGATTGATCTATGCGCTGGTGGCGATAGGTTTGACGCTGATCTTTGGCGTCATGGATATCGTCAATTTTTCTCATGGTGAATTTCTGATGTTCGGCATGTATTCCAGTTTCTGGATGTACTCGCTGTTTGCATTGGACCCCATGTTTACCCTGCCATTAACGGCCTTGTTTTTATTTGCTCTGGGGGTGATGCTCTACAAACTGATCATCAAAAAGATCACCAATGCGCCGATGCTGTCGCAGATTTTTACTACCTTCGGCCTGATGATGTTGTTCCGTGGCCTGGCACAGTTTTTCTGGAAGCCAGATTTCAGGACGGTTGATCATTCCATCGTCACAGGTGCTGTACAGGTATTTGGCATACAGGTGGGTATGCCGCAGGTCACTGCAGGTGTGGGTGCCATTCTGGTGACCATGGGGATTTACCTGTTTCTGACCAAGACCCGTGCCGGTGCTGCGCTGGAAGCGACCGCAGCAGACAAGGAAGCAGCACAACTGATGGGCATAGATTCGCAAAAAATGTTTGCCATGGCCTGGGGCATAGGTGCAGCTTGCGCTGGTGTGGCGGGTGCCTTGCTGTCTACTTTTTTCCCTATCTTTCCTGAAGTGGGTGCGAACTTCATCCTGATTGCTTTTGTGGTGGTGAACCTGGGTGGTTTTGGTAGCGTGATTGGTGCCTTGTTTGCCGGGATTATTGTCGGCGTCATTGAGGTCATGGGCGGCTTCCTGATCGGGCCGCAATATAAATTGGCCTTGGTGCTTGGCTTGTTCCTGGCGGTGTTGATGTTCCGTCCGCAAGGGCTGATGGGTAAGCAATAGCGTAGAAAATAAGGTACAGATATGAACATACAAGACAAAACCGTGATCTCGGCGCATGAGTTGCTGGCGCCAGATTCACATGGCAATTCCTCGGTGAAATACATACTGCTGGCCCTGTGCGTGGTTGCCGCATTACTGGTGCCCGTGGTGGTCAAAGATCCGTCACATCAAAATCTGGCGATATTGATTTTGATGGCAGCACAACTGGGTGTGGCCTGGAACATCGTAGGTGGTTATGCGGGCCAGGTATCGCTAGGGCATGTTGCCTTTTACGGGCTGGGTGCCTACACCTCAACACTGTTGCTAACGCAATGGGGCTTCAACGCCTGGGTGGCCATGTTGTGTGGTGGCATATTGTCGGCAGCGATCAGCCTCATCATTGGCTGGTCATGCTTTCGCCTCAACGGGCATTACTTTGGCATGGCGACCATTGCGGTTGCTGAAATCATCCAGATCATTTTTACCAACTGGGAATATGCCGGTGCTGCTGTTGGCCTGACCATACCCATGGACCAGCAAGGCTGGGGCAGCATGATATTTACCGACAAGGCACCGTATTACTACATTGCCCTCGGTCTTTTACTTGTGACGCTGGCGGTGAATTACTGGATAGAACACAGCTATCTCGGTTACTACTTCCGCGCCATCAAGGATGAACCCGATGCAGCACGCAGCCTGGGTATCAACCTCAGCCGCTACAAGCAAATTGCTTTTGCCGTCAGCAGTTTTTTTACCGCCATCGGTGGCAGTCTGTATGCGCAGAAGGAATTGTACATAGACCCGGGCTCAGTCTTGCATACTGGTTTGTCGATCAAGATGGCGCTGGTATCCATCCTCGGTGGGGTAGGCACTTTGCTGGGGCCAGTCATCGGTGCCGGTGTGCTGACTTTCATTGAAGAAGGTACACGTGCCTTGTTTGGTGGCTCTGGCCGTGGTACTGACCTGGTGATTTATGCAGCATTGATCGTGGTGATTGCGGTCTACTATCCGACAGGTGTGATGGGCTGGATCAAACATTTTTTTGCACGCAGAAAAGCAGTCAAGGCACAAAAAGCACAGGACGTACAAGACACCAAGGATGCACAAGGCAGCAAGGAGGCAGCATGAGCTTATTACGAGTAGAAAGCGTCAGCAAACGCTTCGGCGGTATTACCGCCAACCAGGATGTCTCATTTGAAGTGGGGGCAGGCAAGATCGTTGGCCTGATAGGCCCGAATGGTGCAGGCAAAACGACGATGTTCAATTGTATCGCCGGTTATGCGCCACCAACTACCGGTGAGATCTGGATGAATGACATCAAGGTATCCGGCATGAGCCCTGAGCAATGCGCGCGTGCTGGCATAGGCCGCACCTTCCAGGTGGCACGCACCTTCACCAGTATGACAGCGCTGGAAAACGTCATGGTTGGCGCCTTCCTGATCAACAAGAATGTATCTGATGCCAGGCAAAGTGCCGCGAAATTGCTGAGCTTTGTCAATCTGGGCCAATTCAAGGATAAGCCCGCAGGCAGCATGACTATCAGTGAACAGCGCCGCCTGGCCGTGGCACGTGCACTGGCAGTCAGACCACGCCTTTTGCTCATGGATGAAGTCATGGCCGGCCTGAATCCGACTGAAGTAAGAGAGACTGTAGATGTGGTCTTGAAAATCCGTGAAGAAGGTATTTCCTGCCTGATCGTTGAGCATGTGCTGGAAGGCATCATGCCAATTGCTGATGCGATAGTCGTACTCGACTACGGCAAGAAGATAGCCGAAGGTAGTCCTGAACAAGTATCTAACGATCCCAAAGTGATCGCTGCTTACCTGGGAGATGAATGATGCTGCAAGTAAGAAATCTGAGAGTCAGTTATGACGGCGTGCTGGCCTTGTCCAAAGTCGATATTGATGTCGAAAAGGGCAAGATCGTTGCCCTGGTCGGTGGTAATGGCAATGGCAAGTCCACTACCTTGCGGGCAATCGCCGGCTTGAATGCGGCTGATGCAGGCCAGATCGTATTCGATGGCAAACCATTGGATAAAATCCCGGCCAGCAAACGGGTGGGGCTGGGCCTGTCGCTGGTGCCTGAAGGCCGGCGTATATTCGCCCGCCTGACAGTGGAAAGGAATCTGCAACTGGGCGCCTATACCCGCCGCGATAACGACGAAGTGGCCGAATCCATAGACACCATGTACACGCTATTCCCCATCCTCAAGGAAAGGCGCTATCAGCTCGCCGGTACCATGAGTGGTGGTGAACAGCAAATGCTGGCGATAGGGCGTGGCCTGATGGCAAAACCTAAAATGTTGTTGCTGGACGAACCGTCCTGGGGTATCGCACCCAAGTTCGTCACCAAGGTGCTCGATACCATACAACTAATCAACCAACAGGGCATGTCAATACTGTTGGTAGAACAAAACCTGCACAAGGCGCTGGCAATTGCGCACAACGGTTATGTGATACAGACAGGCCGTATCGTCATGCAGGGTACGGGGCAGGAATTGCTCAACAACGAAGATGTCAAGAAAGCGTATTTAGGCGTCTGATTGGGCATCTGATCGACATCAAGCGGTGTTAGATGGACAGCCAGCAAGTGCAGCACTTGCTGCTGGCCTGTTGCGTCCTTGATTTTGCCAGGAACAAGGTTTTACTCTTTAGGGGCTAGCCATGCTGAACAAGTACATCAGGAACTGGAAGATAGGGCACAAACTGGGTCTGGGTTTTGCGTTTGTTATCTTGCTCATGCTGGCACTGACGGTCACGGGTTACACGCAACTGGGGCGGGTGAATCAGGGGGTGAATCTGGTGGTCAAGGAAGTCTATCCAAAGACGGCAACAGTCAACCGTATTAAATCTGATCTCGATCATATTGCCCGCAGCATGCGCAATCTCTTGTTGCTGTCTACGCTGGATGAGCGAAAACTGGAGCGGGCTGCGATAGACAAATCAGCCAGACAGATAGAGCTGGATCTTGCACAGTTTGGCAAATTGGCCAGCTCTGCTGAAGAGAAAAAACTTTTGCAGGCTGTTCTGGCAGCAAAGCAGCGTTACCAGCCTGTACTCGACAAGTTTCTCAAGCTGGTGGCAGACAATGAGGTTGAGCAGGCCAAGGATCTGGTCTTGCCCGAGATCGCTCCTTTGCAGGATCAGTACTTTGCGGCACTCGATCAACTGGTGGGATTGCAAGCCAGCCAGATGGAACGCAGTGGTAGTGACGCGGCTTATGTCTCTGGTGCAGCGCAAGTGTTGATGATAATCTTGCTGGCTTTTGCCGGTGTGGTGGCGATCCTGATCGCCATCTTTACGACCAGGGCGATTACCTCTTCGCTGAAGGCCGCCATCCTGCTTGCCGAATCGGTTGCCAGCGGTGATTTGCGTGCTGATATAGAAGTCAGGAGTAATGATGAAACAGGTAAATTGCTGGCATCACTGAATCAGATGAGTCAGAGCCTGATCAGTACCGTAGGCCAGGTCAGGCAAAGCTCGGAAAAAATTGGCATAGCCTCGCGCGAAATCGCCGATGGCAATATGGATTTGTCTAACCGTACTGAGCAGCAGGCATCAGGCCTGGAAGAAACAGCCGCATCAATGGAGCAACTGACCGCCACGGTAGGCCAAAATGCAGAGAACGCTGCCCAGGCGCATGAGTTGGCGGGCAAGGCTTACCAGCATGCGGGCAAGGGCGGGAAGGTGATCGATCAGGTAGAGCTCACCATGGGCGCGATCAAAGCCAGTTCCAACAAGATAGTCGATATCATCGGTGTCATTGATGGCATCGCTTTTCAAACCAATATCCTGGCCTTGAATGCAGCAGTGGAGGCCGCACGTGCCGGTGAAAACGGGCGTGGCTTTGCAGTGGTGGCGGCAGAAGTACGCAATCTGTCGCAAAGATCAGCCAGTGCAGCGAAAGAGATCAAGACTTTGATTGCTGATTCGGTGGGACAGGTGGATGCCGGTGGCAAGCTCGTCAATGAAGCCAGCCTGACCATGCGCGATATTGTCAGCTCAGTCCAGCATGTGGCAGAAATCATCAGCGAAATCAGTGCGGCCAGCCGTGAACAAAATACCGGCATAGTGCAAGTCAACCAGGCCATCAGCATGATGGATCAGATGACGCAACAGAATGCTGCACTGGTAGAGCAGGCGGCTGCCGCGGCCAGGAGCATGCAGGATGAAGCAGAATTACTGGTGGATACGGTGGCAGTCTTCAAGCTGGAAAAAACCATACAAGCTGCGCCAGCGCAGGCCAGGGCGGTGCCGGTATTGGCGATTTCCAGGAGTAACAAGGCCGTAAATGGCTGAAGCGAGCTGGATGCCAGGCTGCGTACGCTGTGGATAAAAACATAAAATATCGATTTTTTATTGATAAATCAATGCGAAAAGACTGACTTTTTTTTCAAAGAAGATAAAATCAGGCTATGAGTTATGCCAGTCTTTTATTCAATTTATCTTTAAAGAGTCACTATGTCCACAACCAAGCCTGTCAAGAATGTCACGAAAGCCGGTCTTAGCCCGGCCGCTTCCACCGCTACACCCAGGGTGCCTATCGTCTCCTCTTCCCATTTGGCTGAGGGCAGGAGTGCAGAATTGAGTGAATTTGAGTTTGGAATGATTATTGCCAGCAATGCCTTCAACCGCTGGGCGGTCAGGTGCATGGCTGCGGTGGGCATGAAAGACATGACCATTACCGATGTTCTGGTGCTGCACCATATCAACCACCGGGCGCGTGAGAAAAAGCTGGCCGATATCGCCTTTATCCTGAATATTGAAGACACCCATATCGTCAATTATTCTCTCAAGAA
Organism: Undibacterium sp. GW821-FHT07F11; assembly: GCF_059418665.1. Classification (NCBI taxonomy): domain Bacteria; kingdom Pseudomonadati; phylum Pseudomonadota; class Betaproteobacteria; order Burkholderiales; family Oxalobacteraceae; genus Undibacterium; species Undibacterium sp. GW821-FHT07F11. The sequence continues at coordinate 792,720 of NZ_JBWKQH010000002.1, read as the reverse complement.
ACTACAAGCCCTGAAGCTGGTACAGACAGAAAAACGCGGCAAGGAAATCCTGTATTCAACCAATGAGGCAGGCCGTGATATCTGCCGCCGCTATTCTGAAGTCCGTGAGCAGGTACTGGTATCTGCCCTGACTGGTGACGGTACCGAGAGTTTTGAGTTAAGCGAGTTGGCGCGCTTCCTGCGGGTATTGTCTGGCTTGTATGAACAGGCGGCCAGGGCGGCGACGTCCTTGTAGCAACTCTCCTATCCCCACGGCAGTGTTTGTCTGCGTGGGGGATAGGCCGTTATTTTACTGGTCCTGGTGCAATTGCCTGACTTGCTTCTGGTTCTTTTTGAGATTGATGGCCAGCAAGACAACAATGAGCTTGAAGATCATGAAGGCAATGAAGATACTCAAAGCCAGCGGCAAGATCATCAGGACAACAGCGATTGCCACGCAGATTACCAGCAAATGTGGCAGTGGCAAGGCCATCATGGCCAGGAACGCCTTACGGCAAAAATAATAAAATTCATGGGCTGCCTGGCGCATCAGCACGAATAATTGTTCGGTTTGAGCAGATTTCATTTGATTTCCCTTGTTTTCTGGTTTTGTGAAGTTGCTGCGATGGTTCAGAATACGCCCAGGCTAACTGGCATGCAGCAGCTTTGCGACGAAATGCCTGAATACGGGATCAAGAGGTGGCTAAAGCTTGTCAAAGGGTTTGCCAGTACCCTCTTTGGCACAGGCTAATTGATACAATTGATAATTCATGTAAGTAGTCATTGCCAAACCTGCGTAAATTAGTTTGCCAAGGTACAATAAAAAATCGTCAGCATTCTTATTGCTATCATGACAGACCAAAAAAATACCGAATTCGCTTTCCTTGAAGCTTTCACTGCGGAACTGTCTGCCAAAAAGCTGGTATTCCCCACTTCTTTGGGGGCAACCATGAAAATCAGGAAGGCTCTGAGCCAGGCCGATATTTCTATCGACATGGTGACGCGCATCATAGGTACCGAGCCGGTTTTGTCCGCCAAAGTGCTGCACCTGAGTAATTCTGCCAGCTTTAATCCCCAGGGTAAAAAAATTACAGACTTGCGGGCCGCGACCAATTTGCTGGGGTTTTCTGCAGTACGCAATCTGGCCATTTCCATAGGCATGAAGCAACTGGCGGAGAATAAATACAATGGCAGTCTGTCTGCCCAGATGGATGGCTTGTGGCGGCGCAGCCTGCGTGTGGCAGCACTGGCCATGGTGATTGCCAGAAGCTATACCCGCCTGAGTGCCGACAAGGCCATGCTGGCTGGTTTGTTGCACGATATAGGCAAATTCTATATTTTGAACCGCGCCAATCATTATCAGGAATTGTTCAGTTCAGAACAGGTGCTATGGGATTTGATCGATCACTGGCATGCCAGCATAGGCAGCGCGATACTGGAAGACTGGGAAATTTCTGAGGATATCCGCGTCGCTGTGCTTGATCACCGTGATCACCAACCTGGCCCCACTCACAAAGCCGGGCTGATAGACGTAGTGACTGTAGCAGACTTTCTGGATGCGCATTTCGTCAATGAAAGCATAGCCGAAATGGACTGGAATACCGTACCAGCCAGTTTCAAAGTGCTGAATATCGATAAAGATAATATCGATGCCCTGATGCAGGAAACCAGGACTGAATTGGCTTTGGTGTTGAAGGCGATCAATTAAGCTACTGATTCAGCAAGGCCCTAATTTAGCAAGGCTCGTATACGTTCGTTGCCAGCCCGGCTGACTGGTACTTGCGCACCACTCTTCAGGACCGCAACCTGGCTGTCTTTGCTGGTTTTCTCCATCGCTTGCAATGCACTGATCTGTAACAGGAAAGAGCGGTGCACACGCACGAACTTACTAGCGTCCAATTGTGCTTCCAGATCAGACAGGCTCTGGGTTTTCATATACGACTTGCCTGCAGCATGGATAAGGATGTAGTCATCCTGCGCTTCAACATAGTCTATGTTTTCCAGTGGCACCACATGCACCTGGCCACGGTCACGTATCAGCAGGCGTTGCAGTTTTTCACTTTGCTGTGTCACCAGCGTTTGTATGGCTTGCGCTGACGACGGGGTTTGCTCTGTGAGCAGCTTGCGTGCCTTGTTCAGTGCTTCATCAAAGCGCTGTTGCGAAAAAGGTTTCAATAAATAATCGACCGCATGCAGATCAAACGCTTTTAATGCGTATTGATCATAGGCTGTAGTGAAGATCACGCCACTGCGCCTGCCGGTTAATTCCAGCACCTCCAGCCCGGACAATTGCGGCATCTGTATATCCAGCAAGACCAGGTCAGGATTGAGTTTGCTGATGGCATCCACAGCTTCCAAGCCTGTTTCGCATTCACCTATGACTTCGATATCAGGGTGAGAACGCAGATATTCCAGCGATAATTTTCGGGCCAGTTCTTCGTCATCGACGATCAAGACTTGTAGGCGCTTATTCATATTTATTTATACCTGCTCATGATTATTCTGCTCAAAAGGCAAAGCCATTTCCAGTGTAAATTTTTCGTCTGACCGCTGCCAGCTGACGCGTGCCTGTTCGCCATACAAGGCAAAAAAACGCTGGCGCAGATTGACGAGGCCCAGGCCATTGCCCGTGCTGTTGCCTGGGTCGGTGCTGACAGGGTTTTCTACTGCGATATGCAGCCAGCGGTCGCGTTCAAATATCGTGACCTTGATGATGCCGCCCTTGGGTAAATTGCGTATGCCATGCTTGATGGCATTTTCCAGCAAGGGTTGCAATATCATGGGCGGGATCAATGCATTTTCTGCTTCTGCTGTGACTTCAAATTCCATGCCCAGTTTTTTGCCAAAGCGGATTTTTTCCACTGCCAAAAAATTTTCGCATAAAAGTAACTCTTCCTTCAGGCTGATTTTTTCTTTCTCGGCTATCGCCAGGGTTTGCCGGAAAAAATCAGCAAGCGCTATCGTCATGGTGCGTGCGGCGACTGCATCAATGGCAGTCAGGGCACTGATAGAGTTGAGACTATTGAATAAGAAGTGAGGGTCAATTTGTGAGCGCAAGACTTGCAGTTCTGCATCCCTGGCCAGCAGGCGCGATGCAGCTTCGCGCCTTTCAGCCTCACGTATATTGTCGAAGGCGATATACACATCAAAAGCCAGTAATGCCAGCAGGTAAACAGCAAAACCGGTGATGAAGAACAGTACCGATAAATGGCTGCTCAGATGCAGCACTTCTACTTCATCTGATGCCAGTACCAAGACCTTGTTCCAGCCATAGCAAAGTCCCAGCCAGCTTATCCCGGAAATCATGGATGCACTGGCAAAGACCAGGGCGGCTATGCTGAAACTGCGGCGATTAAAGGGTAGTGAACGACAAACAAAATAAGCAGAAGAAGTCAGGAAACTGCCAAACAGAGCCAGCGGCAGCGAGAAGACCAAGGCAAACGACCAGTTGACCAGATCAGCCGCCACCAGCAATCTGGCGATCAGCACGCCTGTCATCATCCAGGCAGTGATATAGACCAGAAAGCGGCGACGATCCGACAAAATAGGGTGCATTGATTGCTATCGTCAGTTGATGATTTCAACACCGCCCATGACGGCATAGCCCTTGATGTAAAGCTTTTTCGTATTCAGCATGGGCGGGACAGTTTTATCATCGAAACCACCAAGTATGGGCGAGCCGTGTGAAACCACAGTCCAGTCATTTGGCACTTTCAAGACGATACCACCCCACATGGCAAATACATTCAAAGTCGCTTCTGATTGCATGGACGCAGTACGTAAATCCAATTCCACGCCACCCATGATGCAATTGATTTCGCCACCGCGAAATTCCTGGGAACTGTTTTGCAGCTTGTTACCACTCATGACGGCGACAATATTGCAGACAGAATCCTGGTTCGTACCATTGTTGATCAGTTTTTCCTCGTCGCCGATCTTGCCCTTGAATATCACCATCAGACCAGCAAAGATCAGGAAAACCGGCCACCAGTCACGCATGCGGAAATAGATGATGCCCATGTGATGCAGGATCAGCAAAGAGCCAAGGCCGACAAAGCCGCAGCCTATGATATAGCCAGCAGTAGTATCGCTTTTTGATATCTTCAATGCACCAACGAAAATGAAGACCATGGGCCAGAAGTGAAAGATTTCACGGGCGTTAAACAGATTCAAGTTGTCTAGCAGTGCCAGTGCACCAAAAATCAGGAGCATGGCTCCGATCAGGATACGGCCCTGGGGATTATCGTTTTTCATGATAGTGATCCAAAAATTGTGAGCGTTAATTTTTATTTCTGTGCTTCTCTGGCTGCCAGCAAACCACCTACCAGATGCTGAACGCCAAAGGCAATCAGCAGCAAAGGCCAACTGGTGCGGAAGTTCCAGCCCCACAGCTGTTCTATGGATACATACAGCCATAGTGCAAATACCAGGCTGAAGCAGCCTTTAGCGATATGCTCAGGCTTGCCGGGGCTGACAATATCAACCACGCCGCCGATGGCGATCATGGCTGGCAGTAGAAACCAATAGTCAAACGCATGAATCATGTCCATGCGATCCATCAAAAAGGCGCTACCCGCGACGATCAGGGTCAGGCCAAAAAACAAATTACCCTTGCTGTGACGCTGAGCTTCAGAATTGCCAGACATATCTTATCCTTTCATTCGCCAAAAACTTCTGTGTTTTTGTTCCGTGATTAAAGATACTGAAAACGCAGATGCTTGTCGTGCCAATTTCGGCGAATGACGGTGCTTCGTCGGTGACTGACGAAAGCCGGTGAGGACAGGGCAAAAACAGGTGGAATGGCAGCTTGAGCAAAGAGCTGTGTCAATATGGTTCTAGCTCAATAACTGTATGAAATGCTCGGCAGTACGCACTATGCGCTTGGATTCAGTGCCAAAGACATCGTGCGTCTCTTGCACGATATATTCATTGGAGCCCTTGGTGCAGTACAGCAAACCACGGAAATTCGTACCCAGGTAGGTGAACGGTGCCAGCTTGGTCTTGACGGGTACATCACTGCCTATCAGGGCACGCAGTTTGCGCTCGACATCGTAAAGGCTTTTTTCATCCAGGGTAACTGTCGTTCCCTTGGGTGTAGGGAAAGTCGATTGAAACATCGGGTTTTGCCCCATGGGGTTCCTGAACGTGATTTTAATGCCCAGTTTCAGGAACTTGGATACTGCAGTGAAGTCGTTTTCATCGTACATGGCAATGTCCCGGATTTTATGCCACCACGCGCGATGGCAGCGCTATATGATGTGGAAAGATTGCCAGAAATCAGCCATTTATACAACTTTTCTTATAGGGGCAGGTGTTAAAACAAAGCGGCCTTATATCAACCTTATATGGTATGTCCCTTGGCCATGAGCACCGCACCGGCCAAAATGAAAACGACACCGGCCAATTCCAGCTTCAAAAGCGTTTGTATGGTTTTGGCTTGCCTTTGGGGAAGTTCAGGCAACTGGTTTTGTTTGACTGCCTTGCCCCAGCGCAGGAATACCATGGTCGGGTAGACAGATAGCAAGCCCACGATGATGAAAGCCGTCATCTTAAGCATGAAGGCATGGTTGTGCAGGTAATAATCCTGACCTTTTTCAAAATACAGGACGCGCAGAACACCCAGCACAATGATGAGTATGGCGCTCATGCCATAAATACTGTCGATGAAGCGCAGGCTCCGGGCTGATGACACAGTAAGTGGCTGGCGTATCAGCACGAGCTCTGCCAGTAAAGTGCCAACCAGGGTAAAGGCTGCGATATGGTGCAGCAAGGCGACGAGTATATTCACGGTGACAGCTCCTGTAATCGTTTTAAGCAGGGAAGTGCGGAAAGTCTAAGCCATTTGCACTCTGCTTGCTTAAAAAATAAGACCAGGGCCGTGAATTTTGTCGTCAACCAGCCAAAATCCGGCGTGAACAGCAGCTTATTGCTGTAATGCCTCGCAGAAGGGCAGGCTCAGGGCTTGCAGGATATTGCCCTGCTTATCCTGGGCAAACGCCAGTACTGACAGGTTTTTACGTTTGGCATTGGCTGGTAAATTCAGTTGGGCGGCAAAGTTGGCTGCCTTGCCAGCCGTGAGTTGATAAGCGTCACCCCATTCCCTGGCGACAAAATCATGCTGCAAAGTGGCACCGCGGTTTTCACCTGCCTGCACTTTGCTGACCAGGCCTTGCTCGACCAGGGCAAAATGCAGTTTGGCGTCTTGCATGCTATTGCCTTGCAGATTGAAAAACAATTTGTTATCCGCCAGTTTTTCTATGCCCAGGCGCAAGGATGCCGTGGCAGGTTTTTGATTGATACGGCGAATGTCATCTGTCATACCATTGCGCCAGCTACGCAGTTCTTTGCCAGCGATGAAGATTTCCGGCGTATAGACAGTGCGGTTATTCGCCAGATCAGCCAAAGTCCTTTGCCTGTCGGTGTAAGTCTTTTTGGCAAATACATCTTTCCAGCCCAGATAATCCCAGTAATCGACATGCAAAGAAACGAGAATGACCTGCTCACTGTTCAGTCCGGTGCTTTGATAGAGGCGGCTGATGGTTTTATCGGCAGGCGGGCAACTGTCGCAACCCTCGGAGGTGTACAGCTCCAGCAGGGCGACGGTATGTGCGGGGCTGGATTTGCTACAGATTTCGGCGGCTTGTGCGTTGCTGGTGGCATAAGCAAACAAGCTAAGCAAGATCAGGGCTTTCATGGCTATCCTCATCGTATGGATGTCCATTAGTCGTACTTAAACTGTTTTGCTTACATCTTGATGCTTGTTTATTCACCTATCTGCTTTTTCCAGTCCGCATAGTTTTGCGGGACATTGGCATCAGGCACCATGATAGTCGCCAGACTTTGTTTGAGTGCAGTCAGTTCTTCTTCTGGATCAGTGTAATTGACAGAGAGGGGCAGGCTTAACAATCGGCCTTGTAGTTCATGGAATTGCAATGCTGGATGCTGGTCTGACAAAATCTTTATCGCATGCTCATCGGCCTGACTCAATAGCCCCTTGATGGCATACACGATGAGGTTATAGCTATCAGGCGAACGCGTCCAGCTGAGCTGGCGCGCAAACTGTAGGCGCAGGCGGCTCAACATGCCAGCCAGGGCACTGGGTTTGCCCCAGACATTGGCGACCATGACGCCGTTTTTCACCAGATTGGCATGGCAGATCGCATAAAACTCGGCTGTATTCAAGTCAGCTACCAGGCCATTTTCATCGTAGGCATCCAGCAGCAAGACATCGGCATCATAAGTGTTTGTCTGCAAATGTGTGACTGCATCGCAATGGATGACTTTCAAACGTTCATCATCTGGTGGCAACATGAACAACTCACGCATCGCGATCACGTCGGCATTGATCTCCAGCACGGTGATGCGGCAGTCTGGCAAATGGCGATAGCAGTATTTGACCAGTGAGCCACCCCCCAGACCTATCAGCAAGATATGGCGAGGCTGCGGGCGGAACATGAGCAAGCCCATGACTGTGCGTGAGTAGGCGCACACCAGTTCATCCGGCGCATCCAGCTTCATTGCACTTTGCATGCATTTGGGGTTCAGGTACATGATGCGCAGATTGCCGTCATCGAAATGAAAAGGGCGGCCCTCGTGCGTTTTTTGTATTTCTTCCAGATGGCGGATATGTTCGCGCTCAGCTGCTGGCACCTGCTTCAGGAACAGGCTGGACAGGCTTTGCCGGGGTTTCTTCATATTCGCCACCTTTAAGTTTCTGTTTAACCTGCCAGTTGGGCCTTCAGCGCCGCAATCTGGCTCAGCAATTCACTGTTCTCAGTCTGCAGATGCAAGACTTGCTGGCGCAGACTGCTGAGTTCATCGACACCGCTGCTGCTGGCGCTGTCTTGTCTACCTTCCATCAATGCAGGCGCAGCGGTTTCGGCTGCAACCGCCTTGGCCGGGGTTTTTTGTTCACGTACTTTTTCCCTGACCTGGCGGGCGGCTTGTTGCAATTCCTTGCGGCCACCGGCTACAGCGGCGACTTGATCTTCATTGGGCAGGGAGGCAATCGCTGCTGCTGCACTGATGGAGATAGTGCCATCGCGCACCGCCTGTACCAGTTCAGGTGCTGCTGCTTTCTGGATTTTTTCTATCTGTACCACGGCGTTGCTGCTGATGCCTGCCAGACGGGCGATCTCCTGGCGGCTTTGCGTGGGTTTGACGACAGGGACGGCGACTTCGCTTTCCGCATTGTCTGATGGTGCCTGTTCTTCCTGTGCCTTCATGCGGGCGAGGACGATTTCCTTTTTGCGCAAGGCCAGCATGCCGCGCTGGAAGTCGGTCACGCTGCGGCGACCCAGATGATTGTCTATCATCCACAGTTGCACGTCTTCGATATTGCTGAAGTTGTCGTTTTGAACAATATTGTAGGGCAGATTATGGCGCTGACAAATCGCATAGCGGTTATGCCCGTCTATCAGGATTTCACCCCAGCAAACCAGGGCATCACGGCAGCCTTCGGTCAGGATACTACGCTCCAGAGCAGTAAATTCGTGCTCGGTCAGGGGGTCTATATAGGCGCGCAAGGCCTCATGGATGATGATACTCATACAATAATATCCAGGCTGGAATTTTTCGGGGAAGGCGGCATTGTAGCCGAGAACAGGCGCAACACCGTTGTCAGCGGGTAGCACGTGTACAATACTGGTCTTTCGGCGTAATCTTTCAGGCGCAACCTGCCCCGTAGAGTACGCCCACTAAGTACGCTTATTTTATAGACCATATTCGTTACAAAGATTGCCATGGATGCAATGCATCTACAGCCGCAGTTTTCAAACGCACTTCATGACAGACAGGAAAAACCAGCATGATGACCTATGAAGAATATCTGGATGAAGTCACGACTTTAATGACAGAGAGATTTGACCTCAGCGATGATGAAGCCATCAAGCACGTGATGCGCGCCCAGGCCGCTGATTTCTTTACCCTGCACGATGACATTCCCGAAATGCGCACGCAAGAGCGGGCAGAGCAGGATGCCAAGACGATTTACGACATGCGTAACAAGTCGCGTGGCCATGCGCCAGTCAAGCTGGTAAAAACTGGCGGCAAGCCACGTAAAGCCTGAGCACGCTGACCGGATGAAAACACCAAAACGACTGCAGCCCCTGCAGGAAGAAGGTTTGATCGACGAAGTCATGCGCCAGCTCATGAGTGGCAAGGAAGCCACTGTGTATGTCGTGCGCTGCGGCGAAGAAATTCGTTGTGCCAAAGTCTATAAAGAAGCCAGTCAACGCAGTTTTAAAAATGCGGCGTCTTACCAGGAAGGCCGTAAAGTCAAGAACAGCCGCCAGGCCCGCGCCATGGAAAAAGGCACACGCTATGGCCGCAAGATGCAGGAAGAAGTCTGGCAAAATGCCGAGGTCGATGCCTTGTATCGCCTGGCAGCGGCTGGTGTCAAAGTCCCCAGGCCTTATATCTGCCATGAAGGTGTATTGCTGATGGATCTGGTGACAGATGCTGATGGCAATGCCGCACCCCGTCTCAACGATGTGGAATTGACGCCTGAGCTGGCGCGGAAATATCACGCCCAGTTATTGCATCAGGTTGTCCTGATGTTGTGCGCCGGGGTCATCCATGGCGATCTGTCTGAATTCAATATCCTCGTCGATGAAGAGGGACCTGTCATCATCGATTTGCCGCAGGCGATAGATGCCGCCAGCAATACCGAAGCGGGTGTCTTGCTGGAAAGAGACGTGAACAATCTGGCGACCTACTTCGGCCAGTTTGCACCAGAGCTCAACGGTACAAAGTTTGGTAAGGAAATCTGGAAGTTGTTCACAGCAGGCTTGCTGTCGCCGGAAACCGTATTGACTGGCATCGTTGCACAAGATACCCGCCCGGTTGATCTGGGGGCTGTCATGGAAGAAATCGAGTCTGCCATCTTTGAAGAAAAAGAAAGGCAAAGGCGTTTGCTGGAAACCTAGGCGTTCTTGTACATTTCTTGTGACTCCGGGGAACTCTTGCCAACAGTCTTTGTCCATCCTGAACACTGGTGTATCAGTCACACAATTGTTTAGTACAGGAGAATCTGCATGATCAAAGGAAGTTGTTTTCACCTGCGCCACGTCAGAAAAGAAGATGTACTGCCCATGCTGGAGTTAATGAATCACCCTGATGCCAAGGGTGATTTTTTATCCCAGGAATTAATGTTGCCAGGTGTGGCAGAGAAAAAATTCGAAGATGAATCACGCTCCAAAGAGCAGTTCGAGACTTTTTTGATCATCGACGAAAATGAAAAAATGATAGGGCGTGTGTTTCATTTCAAGACCGTGCCGTATTTCAATTCCCGCGAAATCGGCTATGGCATGTTTGTCAAAAACCTGCACGGCAAAGGCATCATGACCGAAGCTGTGAAATTGCTCAGGAATTACCTGTTCAATACCATGCTGATCAATCGCCTGGAAATTCACATGAACACAGATAATATCGCTTCAGAAAAAGTGGCGATCAATTGTGGCTTCCAGAAAGAAGGGGTTGCACGAGGTGCCACATTCTCGCGCGGCAAACACCGCGATATCGCCATGTATGCCCTGCTCAGGGATGAGTGGGAAAAGCTGACCTAGCCAGCCTGGTTTATTAGCACTCATTTCTTCAACGGATAAATCTTGAGCAAAGCCGTATTGATCTTGCGCATTTGCTCGGCACTGACATCCTTGCTGCAAACGATATAACGGTTCAAGCCTGCAGGCATGCCTTGCAAATCCATTTGCGTGGTCTGGCTCAGGCTTTCTTCCTTGTCCTTCAGATATTCCCAGTCTTCCCTGTCTATCAGCATATAGGACGCACGGTTGGCGGCAACCATGCGGGCCATGATCATGGGCAGGGTAGTGCTGCGCTCGACCTTGTTTTTAGTGGTCGTGAACATGGCATCCAGTTCCGGGCCATATGAAACTGCATCGACCACACCCAGCGTCAGGTTGGGATCAGACATCAAGGACTTCAGGGTACGATGTGCGGCAATCTGTTTTGTGGCAGCCGGGCTGACCAATAAGGTATGTGGCGGGTCAGTATGAAATATCTCGGAAAACTGTACCAGCGCTTCTCGCTCGGCGATTCTGTACCAGCCAAATGAACAATAATTTCTGGCACCGCCAGAAAAATTACTCCAGATACGTTTTGCCGGCTCTTCTACGAAGCGGTGAGGGATTTGGGCATTGCTAAAAACCTGCTTGGCACGTTCCAGCAATACGCCTTTCTCCACACCATTCTCGAGGTATTGATGAGGTGGCTTGATACGCCAGGCTACAGTGATGGCTTCTTGTGCATATGCACTTTGACTCAGCGCACCTTGACTTACTATTAATATGCCCGCTGTGCACACAGTGCCTGCTAACTGGTAAAGATTCATTTTATTATCGCTGAATGTTTAATTCATTCTAAGCGATCAAATGGCCTTACAAGGGAATTTCAGGCCTAAAAGACGGGGAATAAGTGTAATTTTTGCTTCAGAGATACATTTTTCATGGGGCCTGCGATACTTGCAGACCCCAGCGCTACTCATTGACGTCAGTGAGTGACTTGCTCAATGATGCGGGGACCTGTATTTCAACTCTTCTTTCAGCTCACAACAAAGATCAAAATCGACGGAATACAAGGCTGGCGTTGACGCCGCCAAAACCGAAGCCATTGGAGATGGCATAGTCCGTTGCTATTTTGCGGGCCATTCCGGTGACTATGTCTATGCCCTCCGCTGCCGGGTCGGGTTGGGCCAGGTTCAGTGTCGGAGGTGCCATCTGATCGCGCAGGGCAAGCACGGTGAAAATCGCTTCCACACCGCCAGCAGCCCCTAGCAAATGGCCTGTCGAGGATTTGGTAGCAGATACGGCAGGTCCGCGACCTGTTCCGAATATCGCCTTGATGGCAGCCAGCTCGCTGATATCGCCGACCGGTGTCGATGTCGCATGGGCGTTCAAATGCCCGATCTGTCCGGGCACTAGCCCTGCTTGCCGTATCGCCAATTCCATGGCGCGTCGCCCGCCGTCGCCGTCGGCGGGTGGGGACGTCATGTGGTACGCGTCGGCGCTGGTGCCATAGCCTAGTAGTTCAGCGATTGGCGTGGCACCGCGGCGCAAGGCATGTTCCAGCTCTTCGATGACCAACATGCCTGCTCCTTCTCCCATGACAAAGCCATCACGCTCAATATCGAAGGGGCGCGATGCCTGCGTGGGATGCTCATTGAAGCTGGTGGACATGGTTCTTGCGGCAGCGAATGCGCCAAAGCTGACACGATCAATGCAGGCCTCGGCCCCACCACACAAGGCAATATCCGCTTCGCCAGCGCGTATCAGGCGTGCTGCGTCGCCAATGGCCTGTGCACTGGCGGCGCATGCGGTGACAGGTGCACCTAGCGGGCCACGAAAGCCATGGCGAATGGAAATGTGTCCAGCTGCCATATTGGCCAGAAAACTGGGGACGGTAAATGGGGACAGTCGTTTGGGGCCGCGGCCATCAGTGGTTCTCACAGCATCGACAATAGCGCCGAACCCGCCCACGCCTGAGCCCACGATGGTTGCCGTTCTTTCGCGTTCGCCGTTGGTGCCGGGCTGCCAGCGGGCCTGGTTCAAGGCCTCCTGCGCTGCGGCCAGGGCAAACAGGCTGAACCTGTCCATTTTCTTGTGGTCCTTGGGTTCCACAGTGAGGGCAGGGTCGAATCCCCATGGGCGATCTGGCGACAAGTCGGGCACAACGCCAGCAACTTTGGCTGCTATCCCTTCAGTGACTTCTTCAGGCAGTAAAGCCAAGCCTGAATGGCCATTCAAGAGACGCTGCCATACAGCCTCGACCCCACAACCCAGGGGGGACACTATACCCATGCCAGTCACGACAATTCGTCTTGTATTCAAATCATGCTCCTCTTTTGATCAATGAAAGTGTGCAGGTAGCGATAAGCAAAATACGCCATGCAGCGGCCAAACGTACGTCACAGTCGTCGTAGAAATTATGAATAAGTATAGGGCGGCGATGAAGGAAAAATCGGCACATCACGCCAATGGATATGCAAAATGCGCCATAATGAAAGAACTATGACCTTATCCTGGCAAAGCACTCTTACTGTTTCGGCCCACTTCCTGCACGGCATGTTGCACTTCGTGCGCACCCATCATGGAGAAAAAGTGGCCGCGCAGGTACTGGCGAGTGCAGCTATCCCCCAGTCCCTGCTCCACCAGCCTGATGCACGGTTGACGCGTCAGCAATACGTCGCGCTGTACAGGACAGTTGCGGCGACACTGGATGACGAGATGCTGGGCTTGTGGTCCCGGCCTATTCGCACTGGGACCCTGAAGTACCTCATGCTCAGCCTGCTGGATGCACCAACCGTGCTGGTCGCTTTGAATCGTTTTGTCCGTTTCTGGAATCTGCTGCTGGATGATTACCGGCTGCAGATTTCAACCAAAAATAATCTGGTAAGGCTGGCTCTGGTGGAAAGAGCGCCCGGTGCACAGGTCACTCCACTCGGACATGAGTTGATGATGAAGCTGATACACGGCATTACATCCTGGTTGCTTGGCAGGGAGATCAACCTGCACCGGATCGAGTTCTGCTTTGCCAGGCCCAGGCATGTGGAGGATTATGCCTTCCTGTATCCCGGCGAGCTGTGCTTCGATGCTGGCATGACGAGTATTTATTTTTCATACCAGGATTGTGCTGAGCTGTTCAAGCGCGAGAAGCACGAGCTATGGGCATTCCTGAAACGTGCGCCGGAAGACTGGACCTTCAGTGCATTTCATCGCGCTTCGGTTGTGGCCAAAACGCGTGAGTATCTTGAGCTGCACATTGCACAACCAGTGACGATACAGGATCTCGCAAGGGCATTGCACACTTCTGTACGTACATTGAATCGTCGATTTGCAGAAGAGGGAACGCATTTCCAGGCCGTGAAAGACGGGCTGCGACGGGATATTGCCGTTCACAGGCTGACAAACTCGAACACGGCAGTAGCATCGCTGGCCTTCGATCTTGGCTTTTTCGATGCCACGGGTTTTTGCCGTGCCTTTAAACATTGGACTGGCAGCAGCCCTTCTGACTATCGAAAGGGCAGTCGTCTGGATGAGTGAAGATGGGAGAAAGGCTGCAGATGTTACAAAGCCGCAGTGCAGATCAAAGCTGATCTGCACTGCGGCTTAGGTTTTACTACCTATTGTAATTACTGACGAACAGGCTTCTTGGCACCTGTGGCGGCGCTAGATTTGGCCTTGTAGGCTGGTTTGCCGTTATTTGCAGGAAACCCAGGTGCTTTCTTCAAATTTGGTGTGGCTGGAAATGGGAATTTCACTGCAGATTTTTTCTCTGTGCTGGCAGCAGGTTTGCTGTCTGCTGCAGTTACTTCTGCACTGTCTGGAGTGACAGTTTTTGCAGCTGGCTTTTTAGCCGGAGTGGTTTTCTTTTCCAAAGTTTTTTCTATTGTAGTTATTGTTGCTGCTGGCAATGGCGCAACTGGTGTAATCACCGGCACAGGTTTAGCGGGTGCAGCAGGTGCAACTTCAACTGCCGGTGCACTGGTTTTCAAAGGTTTTTTTGCTGTTTCCGTTTTTGCGGGGGCTGGTTTGATTTCAGTCTTTGCAAGCGGGGCTTTGGCCGCAGGCTTGGCTGCGACTTTGGCTACTGGTTTTTCTGCAACTTTAGCGACTGTCTTGGTTTTTGCTGGTGCTTTTGCCGCTTTGGCTTCTGGCTCAGCCAGCAGGGTCAATTGTTTGGTCGCTGCGATTGGTTTGGCTGCGAGTTTTTTTGCAGCAGGTTTTGCGGCAGAAGCGGGAATAGCTTTAGGTGCTGGTGTTGCGACAGTAGTTGCAGCCGCTGTTACTGTTGTGGCGACAGTACCTTGTTTGCTGACGATTTGCCACAATTCTGCCCTGGTATCGCTGCTGATGTTGGCCAGTTCGCGACCATAGGACAGGATTTTTTCCAATTGGGGCTGAGCTTGCGAGCGGCTTAAGTCCAGCAATTCTTGCGCTTGTTTGACGGCAAACAATTCATGGGTCACGCTATTCGCATTTTCCAGTGATTGTTTGGCAGTATTGAAATTCAGGGCGATCAGTTTTTCCAGGCCGCCAAAGGCAAGTTGTGACCAGGCTTGAAAAACGGCAATTTGTTTTGCCAATTGATTCTGGGCAGCAGATGATAATTGTTCAGTAAGCAAAGACATGAAACTCTCCAGAGTGGGGTGAAGCATCAAGAAGATAGATAGCATTGAAGCAGCATATCGCAGTAAAAATGGCGCAATGCAGCATTATTTGTTAACAACGTATTCTATCGCTAGCCTGCCTAATTTGTAAGCATTATTTTTGCATTGCAATATTTGTTTGGAAGATATTGCTTTATTGACGAAAAATTAAGGAGGGATTGTCTATTCTAGTCTGCTTTACACACCTGTCAAATTGAAAGGCGATCAGAATAAATAACTGGCGCTGAATACCAGGTTGTTGCGGGAGTTGTTCTGGTACTTTCCTGTGTTGTAACTGTGCTGTGGCCTGGTGATTCCGTAAGCCAGTTGCAGCTTCCAGGAAGAAAAATTGCCACCCACACCTACGCGCAGGTCCACGCGATTACGGTTGATTTGACCGACTTTACCATCAGGATAAACCAGCCAGCCTATATGGGAAAACACGTCTAAGCGCTCTTGCAACTGGTAGTCTGCATTGGCTTCCAGATACAGGGTCTTGCTATTGAGCCCTATGTAATTGGGGGAATAATAAATTCTGGCGCTGAGATTGTCGAACATCAGGCCGGTAAACACTTCGCCGTAATTAAGGTCGGTAGATTTTGGGAAAATAGCAGCAGTAGCACCAGCCTCCCAGATCATGCCTGAGCGCAGCCGTTGAGAAAACCCCGAATACAGCAAGATTTGTTCACCCTCACTACTATTGCTATTGAGTTTTACTTTTGAACCGAAGGCGCCAGCATACCAGCCCTCCGGGGCGTCATATACCAGGTTTAATTGCACCACGGGCTGCTCGTTGCTCAGCGAGATGCCGCGATAGCTATAGTCTGATGCAAGCGTGATACTGCCACTGACTTGTGCATATGCCTTGCCAGTAACAGCAAAGATAGAAAAGATCAGAATCACGCAAAATTTAAGCAATACCATTCCTTAATGAGTTCGCATACACGATATGCATTTTATGTTGTTATTACTGATTTGCCGTTGCCGCCGCTTTTGCTGACGGTGCGCTCAACTGGCAAGAACAGGCGCATTTATTGGTCAGTCTGTTGAGGGTGGCGCACAGGTTGACTTGCCCGCTGGTATTGGCATCACTAAGGTTCACTGGATTAACCACCAGATCAGCCCGGATTTGCGCGAGACTGGCTGACGGCTTCAGCTCACTGAGCAAGGCCATCATGCCCGAGATATGCGCGGCTGAGTAAGACGAGCCAGAGACAAAGCTCCAGCGTGCGCCCGGCGCTGTCGTTGGTATGTCACGACCTGGTGCTACCAGTATCTCATTCGCCAGCAGCTTCGTTTTGCTGTCCGCCACTGCGAACACGCCAGGATGTGAAGCCGGGAAGCCGCCATCTGCACGGTTGGGGTCCATGGCACCAACTATCTTGATGTTGCGGGATATGGCAGCGTCCAGCAATTGCTTCAGCAAGCGGTCTGGCGGGCCAGACAAACTCATATTAATCACCTGCACACCCTGTGTCAGGGCGAAATTAAGCGCTTTGCCCAAAGTGAAGCTATTACACCGGGTTTTGTTTTCAGGCTCTTGCCAGCAGGCTCTCAGGGCCATGACATGGGTATTGGGGGCGATGCCCTCTATACCCACGCCATTGCCAGCGCGCGCAGCGATCACGCCCGCCACGCCTGTTCCATGGTTCTCACCCACATAGGGATTGCCATCGATGAAATTTTGATTAAGCGAGATTTGCCCCGCCAGATCAGGGTGCTTGATTTCTACACCACTGTCGATGACGGCGACTACCACATTGCGGCCAGTTGCAATCTTGCGTATCTCATCAAGTTGCCAGTATTTGTTCGCAGGCTGGACCGGGAATAAGGGATCACTTTTTGCCTGTGCATCAAAGGTATTGATGGTCTGCACCCACGCCACGCGGGCATCCTTGCTCAGGCTGGCGATGGTCTGCTCTTCAGAAATGGTGTCGCTTTCTTCCATGACAAAGCAATCCACATTCAGCACTGGCATGGGCCAGTCTTCCAGCAGTTTCAGTCCATGGGCGCGTGCCAGCTCTTCTGCGATGCGGCGACGGGCAGTGCGGCTGACATCATTGCTGTAACCGCCGCTATAGCTGACATCCGGGCGAAAATGCGGTGCTGGCAAATGTAGCATGACCAGTATCCGGCGTTTGGCTTCAGGTTCTTTTGCTGTGTTCTGTTCCTGATCAACGACAGTGTCAGTGTTGGCCAACGTAGAGCCTGACGCTGCCGTCAATGCGAGGAAAAGACAAAGGCTGAATTTATTGAGGCTATTGGTCCAACTTATATTCCAGCGTGGTCTCATTTTGCATCTCCCGAACCCAGAGATTCAACCAGCTCTATCCCTGCCTCAGCGCGCAACTCTTTGATGCTTTGTGTCAGCCTGGTATCGGCAACATTGAGCAGGTAGGCATTGGTGACCGTGGGGCCATCAATGATGCGGGCGTCGTTCATAGACATGATGCGCTGTATATCTTTGACTGTGGTTTCTGGTTTGAATACGACCACAATATTACCGGAAGAACGTTCACCGCTGCCGAGTACGCGATAACTGCTGTCGTCCTGTCCGGGTAGGGCCATATGCGCAAGCAGCCCAACGATGATGGCGGTTTGTGCTGCCATTACTGCCATTCCCCAGCGCATGGGAGCCTTGCCATCTGACTTGAACATGGACTGCAAGCGTGTCAGCAAATTATTATCTTTAGTCCTGATAGCTTGTATCTGCGTATCCAGCCTGGGTAACAGGCGGGCGAGGGCGCGATCCACATCTGGGACTGTGCTTGCTGCCGGTTCACTGCTCTTCAGCTTCAGCTGCCATTGCAGATCATCCTGACATGCAGTGCAGGTTTGCAAATGCGCTTGCACCAGTTGCTTTTCATCTGGCTGCAGGGTATTGACGACATACCAGGGCAGCAAGTCCTGCACTTGGCTATGGGTAGATTCATCTGATGGATGAACCTGCGTGGTTTTCGTGTTCATAATATTTCCTCCATGCTGTCGGAAAGCATGAATCTCAAACGCTGTCTGGCGTGGAACATCCTGGTCTTGACGGTATTGACCGGGCATTCCATGGTTTCAGCGATTTCCTTGTATCCCATCTCATGATAATAAGTCAGACTGACGACAACGCGTTGTTCCATGGGCAGGGCACGCAAGGCCCGGTTCAGATCAGCGTCAAGTTGCTGGGCTGACATCTGCTGCTCTGGTTCATACTGGGTTTCCGCTGCATGATGTTCAAAATTGGATTCGACTGCTTCGTCAAAATGATGTATGGCCTTTAAAGCCTGGCGATAGGCTATCGCAAATATCCAGGTGGATACGCGGGAAGTATGGTTAAAGCTGGATGCCTTTTGCCAGACTACCAACATCGTATCGTTAACTATTTCTTCTATCAAATGCGTATCACGTGTCATCTTGTCCAGAAATCTGGCCAGCCTGCCAAAGTACACGCGATACAAAGCCTCAAACGCCTGGCGATCGGCGTTTGCAATCAACGTGATCAATTCAACTTCCTGCGCTTCCGGGGTATTTGGACGTTTCTTGTCTGTTTTACCTCGCCATCCCCAATTCTCAAACATGCCTGCACTCTCCTCGATTAGCTGTTAATACCTGTTCAGGTGGAAAAGGTTCATGTGGGCGTAAAAAATATTTGGCATCAGCTTGATGAGAATTTGTTGTGTAGATTGCATTATTTATAGGTTGGCGTGACGTCTGCCAGATTTTGCCAAGTACAAGTGTTCGTAAATGATTGTAGCGCATCGCCATGATGAAATTTTTTATCTTCTCTCATCATATTTCCTCTTCAAATTTCCATTACAAAAATCCCCTGCAAGTTCACAAGCTGCCGATGCTTTTTCTCACGTCAAAAAAAATATTTAATTTTTCTTTGAACCAATTTGGATGATTGGCGCATTAACCGCTTGAAACAAACGGAGAGGTCTATTTTTTTATGTGAAGAAAAACCTCTTTTAATTCACCAGCATTGCTTATCGATGAACCTTATCTCTCCTCTTTTTGTTCAGCAAGCGATGTGTGGAAATCAGTTGTGGACAGTAGATGCGATGACTCTGCTACGGCTCTTGTTGCTGGCACCGGTTCTTGAAGAATTGGTCGTGCGTGCCGGTTTGCAGCAATACGTGATAGGCCGGTTTTATCACTCGGGTATCAGTGCGAAGTTAATGCCGGTGCTGATATCTGCAACGGCGTTCAGCGTTTTGCATATGGCATCAGGACGGAGTGTAGTACTGGCAGTTTTTTTGCCTGGGCTGCTGTTGGCGATGATGTACCAAGCTACGCGTGACTGGCGACTATGTGCGTTGACCCATGCTGTATTCAATGGAATGGCTCTTGGTGTTTGCATGCAGTAAAAAATTTTAATCATTGAAGGGAAACTATGATGAACTTGCATTTTCGTTTTACGCGCTTGCTGCAGCAGGCTGGTGTGCTGGGCGGTACATTGGTACTACTGGCTACCGGCATGTCGACAGCTCATGCCGCTGACGCCCTGAATGGCAAAAGCCTGTACCTGAATGGCCCGACTGCTGGCGGCACCAGCTGTACTGCCTGCCATGGTGCCAGCCCGGCCAATAACGTCAACGGCATTTTGCGCGGAGCGAATAATCCCACGGAAATCAGCAATGCTTTTGCACAAAACAAAGGCGGTATGGGAAACCTGTACCGGAATAAATTCACTGCAGATGAAATCGCTGACCTTGCAGCATTTATCGGCAACCCCAGTGTCGTGGCCGGGCCTATCGCCACAGTGTCGCCAGCCAGCTTGGTATTCACCGGAACGACCATAGGCCAGACCAGCACTGCCCTGAGTACAACACTCAGCAATACTGGATCGGCAGCCTTGAATATCACCTCAATTGCGTTGACAGGTGGCTCAGCCAGCGACTTTAATTTGGCTGGCGGCAGCTGTGCGGGTGGCAGCTCACTGGCACCAAGTGCCAGTTGTACCGTGCTGTCCACGTTCAAACCGACAGCACAGGGTAACCGTACTGCCAACATCAGCATCAACCACAATGCGACAGGCGGCGTTAGCCTGGTTACGCTGAGTGGCACTGGTAATGCCGCTGCCCAGGCTGGCCTGACAGTGTCAGCCAGCAGTCTGAACTTTGGTACGCTGCTGGTGAACGCTGCTTCTGCTTCGCAGACAGTTACGATCAGCAATAGCGGTCAGGCAGCATTGAATTTTAGTTCCATCGCTTTGAGTGGTGCAAATGCAGGCATCTTTGTCGTTGGCGGTACCTGTAGTACACAGACTGCAGTTGCCGCAGGTGGTCAGTGCACCATCACCTTGCAGGCAACACCGGCCACTGCTGGTGCTTTTGCGGCAGCATTGAATATCGTCAGCAATGCCTCGAACGGCAATGCCGTCATCAGCCTGGCAGGTAATGCAGCAGCAGCAACGCCAGCCATTACCGCAACACCCAGCGTGCTTGCCTTTGGTGCTCAGACAGTAGCTGGTTCACCATTGACACAACAGATCAGTTTGTCCAATACCGGCAACGTTGCCTTGACATTCACAGCGATCAAGATCAGCGGCGCATCAGCAATTACGCTGGGTGCAGGTAACACTTGCGGCAGCAACCTCGCAGTTGGCGCGAGCTGCAATGTGCCTGTGGTATTCACACCAACGGTCGAGGGTGATGTCAGTGCCAGCCTGGCCGTGACATCAAATGCCGCGCCATTGCAAGTAGCTATTACTGGCACTGCGACTAAACAGGCGGTTGCCAAACCAGTCTTGTCAGATACCAGCACTGTACAGTTCAGCGATACACAGGTTGGCACCACTTCTGCCAAGCATACGACCACGCTGAGTAATACCGGTACTGCGGCACTGAAGATCATCAGCCTGGTCTTGAATGGCAGCCAGCTCAATGACTTTATATTGGCTGGTACATGCAGCGTGAACGGCACACTGAGCCCGGCAGCCAGTTGCACCATTGATACCAGCTTCAAGCCTGGCAGCGCTGGTAGCAAGGCAGCAAATGTTCTGCTGGTGACCGATGGTGGCGCGCAACTCAGTCTGGGTCTGGCAGGCACTGGTGTAGCGATCCCTGTCAAGACTGTTACGTTGAATATCAATCCGCAATCCTTTGATTTTGGTTCGACCACGATAGGTAGTGCGAATCTGGTGAAACGCTTCACGCTGACCAACTCAGGCAATACCGCGATAGCGCTGACAAATGCTGCTTTTAGTGGTGCGTATGCAGCGGTGGTGGATAGCTCATCCTGCCCACGCTTCCCGTTCAGCCTGCAGGCAAATACCTCTTGCGAACTGGTGGTTAGTTACGCACCAACAACTGCAGGTACCAATAATGGCAGCGTCGTCATCAGTTCTTCTGACACCAGCACGACCTGGAGCATAGCCTTCTCAGGTACTGCCGTGAATGCCGTCGCCCCGTCTGTGACAGTCAATGCACCAAGAAATGAAGGTGGCGGTGGCTGTTCGGTTGCCCGTAATGGCAATGATCCCATGCTGCCTGTTCTCGTGATACTGGCTGCTGCAGTCATCATCTGGCGCAGAAAACAGGCCCGTCAGGTCAGAGCGCAGGATTAATCAGTAAAGCCGGACTGCGGTCCGGTTTTCAGGTTTCAGGATATTAAGTTACAGGATATGGGATGTGAATATGAAATTCTCTATGAATATATACAAAAAACACTTTGCGTTGGGTATTGCTGCACTAGTCATGGCATCGTCGGCAATGGCGCTGGATAAAGGCAGCAATGCTCCGGCATTTGATCTCAAGGGTGTGGAAGGTAATATCAATTTGGCCAAGTATCAGGGCAAGTTGGTGTATCTCGATTTTTGGGCTTCATGGTGTGGTCCTTGTCGCCAGTCTTTCCCGTGGATGAATGAGCTGCAATCCAGATATGGTGCCCAGGGTTTGCAAATCATTGGTGTCAACCTGGATCAGAAAAATGAAGATGCCCGCCAGTTTCTGGCGACCACGCCAGCCCGTTTTTTGGTGGCGTTTGATCCGGCTGGTGCCACTCCCCGCAGCTATGGTGTGAAAGGCATGCCCAGCAGCGTGCTGATAGGCCCGGATGGAAAAATCATCTTTGAGCATGCAGGCTTCAAGGAGGCCGACAGGGCTGCGCTGGAAGAAAAAATAAAATCTTCATTGGGAGCAATCAAATGAAGATCATAGTAAAGAAAACCACGTCCCTGTTACTGATAGCCGGTGCTGCATTTACGCTGTCTGGCTGCAGCACGATCAAATCTGTACAGCCCTGGGAAAAAGGCAATCTGGCGAAATCTGCCATGACCTTTGAAAACGACAGGCTCGAATCCCGTTACGGTGAACATATTTACACCAGCCGCGAATCAGCGTCTGGTGGTGCTGGCGTGGGTGGTGGCGGTTGTGGTTGCAATTAATCAGAGAATTTCGACATGACTAAAATTATTGAAAAAACTTCGGTCCCCCTTATTGCGTCGACCGTATCTGAAACCTTGTCTGCTTCACCTGACATGCAAACCATAGGCGCAGCACTGCTGACTGCCGCCTTGTTACTACCTGGTGTCGTCAAGGCCGAAACGCCACCCGAGCATGCCAGCCTCAGCCTCAAGTATCTGAACTATGAAGAAAAACAGGCGGGTCTGAAACGCATTACAGCAAACTCGCCTTCGCTGTCGCTGATTACGCCCCTGGGGGCAGACTGGTCACTCGATGCTACCCTGACTTCGGATGATGTATCGGGTGCTTCGCCACGCTACCATACAGCGATCTCTGGTGCATCGCGCATGAATGACCAGCGTACTGCCGGTGACGTGGCGTTCACTCGCTATTTCCCACGCGCCAGTCTGACAGTCGGTACTGCATATTCAACTGAGCATGATTACGAGTCACGTGCCTTGTCTTTAACCGGGAATTTTTCTTCAGAAGATAAAAATACTACCTGGACTGTCGGTCTGGGTGGCAGCCATGACCGCATCAATCCCACCAATCTGATCGTCAAGAACGAAACCAAGAAGACCACGAGCATCATGGCAGGCGTCACGCAGATTCTCACTGCGGAAGACATCGTCCAATTGACGCTTAGTCATAGCAGAGGTGAGGGATATTTCTCTGACCCATACAAGGCGCTGGATCGCAGACCAAGGGAGCGGAATCAGACCACGCTGTTAGCCCGCTGGAATCACCACTTTCTTGGCACGGGTGGCACGGGCCGTTTCAGCTATCGCTATTACAGCGACACTTACGATGTCAAGGCGCATACCCTGACGGCAGAATATGTACAACCGCTGGCACAAGGCTGGACAGTGACGCCATCGTTGCGCGTGTATACCCAAAGTGCAGCCAGTTTTTATTTTGACCCCGTCTATGATGCGCAACTCGGCGCGCCATTCCCGCCAGGCTACCAGTTTGCTTCTACACAGCCTAGTTCTGCCGATCAGCGTTTGTCCGGCTTTGGCGCACTGAGCTTTGGCTTCAAGGTCAGCAAACAACTGACGAGTGACTGGACAGTAGACATCAAGCTGGAAAACTATGAGCAGCGCGGTAGCTGGCGACTATTCCACAAAGGTAGTCCAGGCCTGGCAGCATTGACGGCGCAGAGTATACAACTGGGTATCAGCAAACAGTGGTAGCAGCTTTGCTGCTAAAAACAGGAGTTCATATGAAGCAGTATTTTTATAAATGGTTTTCTGCATTGCGGCTGTTGTCGCTATTGCCGATATTGTTGGTAGCGAGCTTATTGCATCCGCTTGCCCATGCCGATGATTTTCTGGAGCCAGAACGCGCATTCCAGCTGCAGGCACAGTTGAATGATGTCAATGGAGCAAAAACTCTGGTGCTCTCGTGGGCTATCGCCAAGGACTACCATCTCTACAAAGAGCGCCTGAGTTTCAATGCAGTAGAGCAAGGTATCGCTCTTGCTGAGCCTCGCTTGCCGGATGGCATACGCAAATTCGACACCACCTTCAATAAGGAAGTTGAAACCTACCAGGATAAACTGGTGGTGGAATTGCCCGTCACCAAAGCGGACAAGGTCTTCACTTTGAAGGTGGGCTATCAGGGCTGTGCTGATGCAGGCTTGTGTTATCCGCCTGCAGAACAACACTACAAGGTGGATACTTCTGTACCGGGTAAGTTGAGTGTGGTGCCCGCAGAGCAGCTTACGCAAGTCGCAGCAGCCAGCATATCTGCTTCGCCTGCGCCTGCCAAGGATACCGCACATACTGAAGATGACAGTTCTCTGGCGCAGCGCACCTTGCAAAGCGGCAGCCTGTGGCGCATAGGCCTGGCCTTCCTGGTATTTGGTTTGCTGCTGTCTTTTACTCCCTGCGTATTACCTATGGTGCCTATCCTGTCATCCATCATCGTGGGTGAGGGCAATGTATCGCGTGGCCGCGGTTTCATGCTGGCGTTGTCATACTGCCTGGGCATGGCCATGGTTTATACCCTGCTGGGCGTGGCTGCAGGCCTGGCTGGTGAAGGCTTGGCCGGAGCCTTGCAAAAACCCTGGGTCTTACTGACATTTGGTGCTTTGTTGGTTGGCCTGGCTTTGTCGATGTTCGATGTCTATCAATTGCAATTGCCTGGTGGCTTGCAAAGCCGTCTGAGTCAAACCAGTGGCAGTTTCAGTGGTGGCAAATTCCTGGGTGTGTTTGTCATGGGGGCTTTGTCTGCATTGATCGTCGGCCCCTGTGTGGCCGGGCCACTGGCGGGTGCCTTGCTGTATATCAGCCAGACCCGTAATGTCATGATCGGTGCCTGGGCGCTGTTTTCCATGGCAGCAGGCATGAGTGTACCTTTGCTGTTGACGGGCATTTCTGCCGGTAGCCTGCTGCCACGAGCCGGGGCCTGGATGAACCATGTCAAGAAACTGTTTGGTTTGCTGCTGATTGCAGTCGCTATCTGGATGGTGTCGCCAGTATTCCCTGTGACGGTGATGATGGCTGCCTGGGGTGCTTTCGCCATCCTGTGCGCGGTCTTCCTGCATGTGTTTGACCCTATACCAGCAGGTGCCAAATTGCGTCTTTATGTTGCGCGGGCTCTGGGTGTCACTTTCATGCTGGTGGGGATGTTTGAGTTGATCGGTGCTGCCAGCAATGGCAAGGATGCCTTGCAGCCTTTGGCACATTTGCGCGCTACAGAAAATAGTGGGACACAACTGGCTACTGGCGATGCAAAGAACCATGCAGAGAATAAATTCACACGCATACAAAGTGTAGCTGAACTTGAGGCCACTCTTGCCAAGGCAGACGCTCCAGTATTGCTGGATTTTTATGCCGACTGGTGCGTGTCCTGCAAGGAGATGGAGAGGTTTACCTTCTCTGAACCCAAAGTCAGCGCCCAGCTCAAGCAATTGCGCTTGTTGCAAATTGATGTGACCGCCAATAGCGATATGCAAAAAGCACTGATGAAGCGCTTCTCCCTGTTCGGGCCACCGGGCATCATCCTGTTTGATCGCAACGGCAAGGAAGTGCCAAACAGCCGCATTATCGGCTACCTGGAGCCTGAGCGCTTTGTCCAGCATCTGTCGCGTCATTTTGCGCTCTAATACAGTATCGCCACAATATCTATTCACTACTATGTCCACACCCAAACATGCCCGCGTATTAATTCTTGGCTCTGGCCCCGCAGGTTATTCCGCAGCTGTGTACGCTGCCCGTGCCAATCTGAAACCTGTACTGATCACCGGTGTAGAACAAGGCGGCCAGTTGATGACCACAACAGATGTAGAAAACTGGCCAGCTGACCCTATGGGCGTACAAGGCCCGGAACTGATGCAACGCTTTTTGCAGCATGCAGAATGCTTTAATACAGAAATCATTTTTGATTACATCCACACTGCCAAGCTTGACGAAAAACCGATACGCCTGATCGGCGACCAGGCGCAATACACTTGTGATTCCCTGATTATCGCTACTGGTGCATCTGCACAATACCTGGGCCTGCCGTCTGAGCAAGCCTTCATGGGCAAAGGGGTCTCTGCTTGTGCCACTTGCGATGGATTCTTTTACCGTGGCAAGGAAGTGGCTGTGGTTGGTGGTGGCAACACCGCTGTGGAAGAAGCCCTGTACCTGTCAAATATCGCCAGCAAGGTCACGGTCATCCACCGTCGTGACAAGTTCCGCGCAGAGGCAATCTTGATAGACCGCCTGATGGCCAAGGTTGCTGAAGGCAAGATCGAAGTCAAATGGAACCATACGCTCGACGAAGTCATCGGTGATGAATCTGGTGTAACCGGCATCAATGTCAAAGCGGCTGACGGAACAATTACCCCTATTACACTGCATGGCGTATTCATTGCGATTGGTCACAAACCGAATACCAGCATTTTTGATGGTCAACTGGACATGAAAAACGGTTATATCAAAACCCGTACCGGTACTGAAGGCATGGCAACAGCCACCAATGTACCGGGCGTGTTTGCTGCTGGTGACGTACAGGATCATATCTATCGCCAGGCCATCACCAGCGCAGGTACAGGTTGTATGGCAGCACTGGATGCACAACGCTTCCTGGAAAACTGATCAGGAATAAACTTGAAGCGATAAAGTGAAAACAATCATCAACTTGCGAACCTGGAGGCAGGGAAATTTGCGAGACTAGACTATTTTATAAATAGTCCGACTCTTGGCTCAGTGAAAAATCACATCTCCCGCCGCTGTGTTCTGCAAACTATCGCAACAGCTTTTGCTACCAGCGCGCTGAGCCCGATTTCGCAAGCCGCAGATGCCAGAAGCAATGCTGGTGCTACGCATCATTTTGCAATTGGCGAGACAGATTTTTTACTGGATGGAAAACGCCTTCAGATACGCTGTGGCGAGATTCATTTTGCGCGCGTGCCAAGGGAATATTGGCTGCACAGGCTCAAAGCCATCAAGGCTATGGGCTTGAATGTGGTGTGTGCCTATCTGTTCTGGAATTATCACGAATGGCATGAAGGGCAATATGACTGGCAAGGCCAGCGTGATGCTGCAGAATTTTGTCGCCTGGCACAGCAAGAAGGTTTATGGGTTATTTTACGACCAGGGCCTTATGCCTGTGCGGAATGGGAAATGGGTGGCTTGCCCTGGTGGTTGCTCAAGAATGAGGGTAACTTTTTGCGTAGCAGTGATGCGCGTTTTATTGAACCAGCCGCCCGTTGGCTGCGTGAAGTAGGGCGCATCCTGGGCCCTCTGCAGATTACCCGGGGCGGCCCCATCCTGATGGTGCAGGTGGAAAACGAATATGGCTTCTTTGGCAGTGATTTAGCCTATATGCGTTTGATGCGCAAAATCATGCTGAATGCCGGTTTTGATGTGCCGCTGTTTGCCTGCAATCCTACTAATGCCGTCGTCCGCTCACACATACCCGAGCTGTTTTCCGTTGCCAATTTTGGGGCTAATCCTGAGCAGGGCTTTAAGGTGCTGGCTGAGGTGCAAAAAGGCCCATTGATGTGTGGTGAATTTTACCCCGGCTGGTTTGATACCTGGGGTACGCCACATAAGCGTGGTGACATGGGCAAGGTCATTCGCGATCTGGACTATATGCTTAAAGCCAATGGCTCGTTCAGTTTGTATATGGCACATGGCGGAACTTCCTTTGGTCTGTGGGCTGGATGTGACCGTCCCATGCGGCCCGATACCAGCAGCTATGACTATGACGCACCGATCAGCGAAGCGGGATGGATGGGCGATAAATTCGCGCAATTCCGTGCGACGATTGCACCGTATTTGTTACCCGGTGAAAGCATGACAGTAGCACCTGCAGCAAACCCTGTGATTGCCATCCCCACATTCAAGCTGACAGAAACTGCCGCAGTCATGGCAAATCTGCCAGGTGCAGTCATCCACGCTGTATCGCCACAGGCGATTGAACACTACGATATCAGTCGCGGCCTGATTGCTTATGCCACCACTTTATCTGCTGGCCCTGAAGGCGTGCTTGATGCTGCTCTGGTACGCGACCTGGCCTGGGTATTTATTGATGGTAAAGCTGCAGGCGTGATGGACGCGCGCAGCCGTCGCTTCCGCGTCAATTTGCCAGCGCGCACCAGGCAAGTTAAGCTGGAGATTTTGCTGTACACCATTGCGCGGGTGAATTTTGGTATAGAGGTGCATGACCGCAAGGGCCTGCACGGCCCCGTCTATTTCATTCCCAGGACTGACAGCAGTTCAAACCCTGAAAAACAACTCATCAATAATTGGGAAATACGTGCGTTGGACTTTGGTGCCGATGCACAACTGCCTGTGTTGGATTGGCAGCCTCTTGTGTCTGACAAGTTTGCTTCTACAGATGTGATGAAACCTGCATTCTGGCGTGGCAGTTTTTCCCTCACTACTGTTGGCGATACATTCCTGGATGTCTCCAACTGGGGCATGGGTGCAGTCTGGATGAATGGTATTTGCCTCGGGCGTTTCTGGAATATAGGGCCTACCCAGACCATGTATTTGCCCGGCCCATGGTTGAAGCCTGGCCGCAATGAAATTATTGTGCTGGACTTGTCTGGACCAGACAGAAACGAGATCACAGGGCTCAAATTGCCTGTACTTGATCAACTACGGCCAGAGAAGGACTTCTTCCCACGTAATAATCGGGGGCAGCTTATGCTGGCTGGTTTGCTGCCGGTTCATGGAGGCAGTTTTTCAGCTGGACCTGCACAGCAGGAAATCCGTTTCGCCAAAACAGTCTTTGGCACACAGTTCTGTCTCGAATCCCTGGATGATTTTGATGGCAAAGGCTTTGCCGCAATCGCGGAAATTGAATTATTAGACCTCGATGGAAAAATCATGAGCCAGGCGACCTGGACCATTGCCTATGCCGATAGTGAAGAAAGCGTGCGCGAAGATGGTTCTGCCCTGAATGCGATTAACGGCCAGGCATCTGATCATTGGCACACGGCCTTGAATGGCAAAATTGCATTGCCACATCCGCACAGGCTGGTCGTTGATCTGGGTAGCAAGCCTGGAATTAGCGGTTTCCGCTATACCCCACGCCAGGGCAGTGATGAGGTTACCGGGCGTATCAAAAATTATCGCATTTTTATCGGTGAAAAGCTGGTGTCTGCGGGTAATTGAAATAACGACAGTACTTGATGCAGGTGGGGCTTGAGTGAAACTGAGGGGCTGTCTGGTCTGGCCATGTACAATACCGTCCGCGCTGATGACAGACTCAGTCATCTTTTTCTGCAGCTTACTTCATTCAACCATGTCACAGACAACTATAGCACCTGAAGTTCAATACACAGATATCCGCGATCGTTTGCGCCAGTTTGTTGCTGAGCGCGATTGGGCGCAGTTTCATACACCCAAAAACCTGGCCAGTGCGCTGACTGTTGAGGCGGCAGAGTTACTCGAGATTTTTCAATGGCTGCCAACCGGCAGGGCAGAAGAGCTCGATGAACAGGCCAAGAAAGCCATCCGTCATGAGATGGCCGATGTGCTGAATTACCTGGTCATGCTGGCTGATGCACTGGAAGTGGATTTGTTCGCTGCCAGTATGGAAAAAATCGTCCTGAACGCGATCAAATATCCGGTAGGGCAAGTGAAAGGCGATGCCAGGAAATACACCGCCTACGACACCGACAAGAAAACAGACATGTCCTAATGCTGCGCACTACGCAAGGCGGCAAAATAAAATGTCAGTGACGTCAGAGCAAACAGTAACAAGCAAGCCAGGATAGGATAGGGCGATGTCGTGTGATGAATCAGGCTGGCGATTAGCAGCGGCCCAGCCGCTTTTGAAAACAAGGCAGGGCCAGACATGGCACCAGATATGGCACCATAGTTTTCTGTGCCAAACAGGGTTTGCGGTATCGTACCGCGTACGATGGTCAGTATGCCATTGCTGAGGCCATACAGTATGCAAAACAGCGCAACTGCCCAGGCTTGTGTACCGATGAAGATGAGTACCAGCAAGGCTGCGGGCAAGGCTGCAAAAGTGAATTTACCCACGGTTTGTGGCAAGGCATTTCTGGCTATCGTCATTTCTCCTATGCGACCCACCACCTGCATGGGGCCGATCAGGGCCGCCATCAACACCGCCAGTGTGGCGGGATGATTCATTTCCTTTAGCAAGGGGATCAGATGTACTGACAAGGCAGAAAAAACAAAACTGTTGGCAGCGAAAGCGAGGGCCAGTTTCCAGAAGGTAGGGTGGCGTACCGCTTCTTGCAGGCTGAAGTGTTTTTTTTGTTTTATGACAGGTGTGACGCTGTCTTGCGCTTTGCTTTTTTTCTGTAGTAGCAAATGCAAGGGCAGGCACAGCAGGATTTGCGCCAGGCCATAGGCCAGATAAGTATGCCGCCAGCCCAGTAAAGTATTCAATTGCTGGGTCAGTGGCCAGAATACCGTGCTGGCAAAACCGCCAAACAGGGTCAGGGTAGAAATCGCCTGACGGCTGTGTTCTTTGAATTGCTGGGTCAGGGTGGCAAAAGCGGCTTCATATAAAGTCATTGCCATGGCCATGCCCAGTATGCTCCAGGCAAAATAATACATGGCCAGGTTTTGTGCCTGACTGAGTATGATCAAGCCTGTGCCACAAGTCAGTGAACCCATGCCCATGACGAACTTGCCGCCGTGACGGTCGAGCAAAATACCGATGTAGGTGGCAATCATGCCAGCCACCAGCAGGCTCCATGAAAATGCCGCGAACACCAGTTCCGCACGCCAGGCCATCTCGCGCTGGATTTCTGGTGCCAGGATGGCGATCGCGTAATACAAGGAACCCCAGGACAGGATTTGCGTGACAGCGAGTATGGCGATGGTCTGGTAGGCGTGCGGCGTATGCTTCATTGTCTGGGCAGCTTTTGATTAGTTTGTTATTTTGATTTTCAACAGCATGGCTATTGCTGATGCAGGGCAGGCACCTTGTAGCTGTCGCGAAGCTTGTAAAGATGTGGGCAATTTGCCAGCGTCGATTTTTTCAAACCCCAGTTTGTGAAAGTAAGCATCTGCATCTGTCGTCAATAAATACAAATGTTTCACACCAGCTGCGCCTGCTGTGTTGATCATGTGTTGTAACAGTCGTGTACCGCATTGCTGGCCTTGCGCCTCAGGTTTGATGGCGAGTGAGCGCAAGAGGGCGGATTTGCCATATATCTCCAGACCGGCGCAGCCCAGGAAATTGTCACCAGCGTATATCAACTGAAAGTTGTTGATATGTTCCTGTGCGCCATCC
This sequence comes from Undibacterium sp. GW821-FHT07F11, assembly GCF_059418665.1. NCBI lineage: Bacteria > Pseudomonadati > Pseudomonadota > Betaproteobacteria > Burkholderiales > Oxalobacteraceae > Undibacterium > Undibacterium sp. GW821-FHT07F11. Next base: position 761,469 of record NZ_JBWKQH010000002.1, on the reverse strand, counting down.
AGCGGCAAGCCCAGATCTTGCAGCAGGCTGGCAATAGCGGGCCATTCTGTTTGGCTGGCTGGAGCAATCTGCAACTCACTGGCAGGTAAATGCAATCTCTTGCGGTTGTTGGCAGGTCTGGTTTTGACAGGTGTACAAGTGCTTGCTGTGCGGTTTTGTACTGCAGGCAGCAATAGCTGCATGGCGGCCCGCACCAGGGCTATTTGTTCTGCACTCGCGGCAGACAGTAACTGGTCGGCGTGCCTGTTCAATTGTGCATCCAGCTGGCTGGCGCGCTGCTGGCCAGCCGGGGTCAGGCTCAGGTTGACGCTCCTGCGATTATCAGGATTGGTGGTTTTTTTGATGGTGCCATCGGCAACCAGGGCATCTGTGGCACGGCTGATCCAGCTTTTATCCAGGCCCAGGCGTTTCACCAGGGCCTGCTGAGTCAGCCCGTCCTCGCGCAATAATTCAGTCATCAAATGACATTGCACTGTTGATGCGGCATCCCCGCAAGCATGGTTGCGCTGGTCTCGTACATAGAGTCGGGCAAATTCCCTGATCAGGGTGCCAGTGCTGGAATTGTCGTTCATTTTAAATATTGGTTGCTTTACGCAACAATCATAGGCGTAAAATGCCATTGTTGTCAAACGCAACTAAATTTAAAAACAAAGGATTAAACTTGATGGGATGGCAGACGCAGTTGATGAATGCTGGCGTAGTTCAAAATTCTAAGTTGCCTTGGCTGAACCTTCATCCGGCCCCTTGCCACTGCCTTCCAGCTTGTAAAACAACAGGCACATGGCTGGTGCAAAGATCAGCCACAAGAATACCGTCCACATTTGCGACTGCTGTTCACCAGAAGTCGGCAGGGCAAGGTAGGCTTTGGTCGGGTCAGTTAAGGATACATAGACCTTGAGCTGGGCACCGGGAACCAGCTCAGCTGGTTTTAATCCTGTCATCCTCAAGACATGCTTGGCTTCGCAACGGGTGCAGATAGGGGATATGGTGTCGGTGGTTCTTTCCACACCGTTCAGGTTATAGCTGTAGGTCAGTTGCAGTAATTGCTTGTTGAAACTGCCATTCACAACATAGCCGGGGTTATTGTCTACGTCATGCACCAGGAGGACAAGACTGCCGTCAACCTGCTCAAACTCGCTCACCGGAATACGCATGGCATTGAGTTTTTGCAGATTGTCTATGCCAAAATAAATCGAGATGATGGCACAAATGACGACTAAGGTTCTGACTATCATGTGTGGCGATCTTGGGTTACCGTTTTGTGTAAGTGGGGATGGAGTGTTTTTGCCATGCTTGGCGAAATTTTACTCGTTGCATACTGCGGCAAGACTGCTGAAGTGATAACAAGTGTCAAATGTCTTGCAGATTTTAAGTCTAGTGAGCTTCAGACTTATTTGGTGGGCAGGGCTTGCGGCCTTTTATCTGTAGCGATGACTTTGACCGGCATCCATCCCGGATTGGACGCTTCCAGTTTTTTCCAGATTGCGGCATTTTTGCCCAGTTCACCAAAAGACTGAGCCTTGCTCAATTTCTTGCGAGTGATGGCTGCCCAGGTGGCCATATCATCGCACTTGTTTGTGGTATCCATAAGGTTCAAGGCAAAGTTCTGGCTTTTTTCCTTGCCAGGCATGATCAGGCGACAGTAGGTGTTGTCCTTGCCAATTTCCAGGATATAAGCTTGTTGCTGCTCATCGTAATAGGCTACATTCTTTTGTGTGCTCAGGTCATCCCATTCGTTCGCGACCATGCTAACGGTTTGCAGTAACTTGCCGTGAAAATCCGTGCGCTTGACTGTCAATTTGTTGAGCTTGCTGATTTCCACGCAATCGATAAAATCGCTATTGGCAGGCGCATTGATCAAATCTGGCGATGGGCAAAGCACGTCTTCACGTTCACCGTAGTTGCTCATCAGCCTGACTTGCGTGTCTGCTGCCTTGCCATCTTTGGCCGCCTGGGTTTTGGCGTACTTGCTGCTTCTGGCAACCAGGATGTTTTTGTCATCGATCACATTCACCAGATCGTAGCTCAGGTCTGGCCAATCATCATAGGCAATGAACCAGAATCTTTGCGGTTTGCGTAGGGCATATTGCAGAGATTGATCACCGGAGCCGGGTTGTTGTGCATCTGTCGCGATCTTGCTTACCCTTAGCCAGTCTGTCAGTTGCAAGACTTTGCCTTCTCCCTGCTTGTCACAGCCCAGCATGCATCCAGCCGCGAGCAAGAGCAGCATTGACGCTGCCAACTTGCACACTGCTTGATGATGGATCGGGGGTTGTATGTGTCCTGGCAAGCTTGCTCTCTATGTCTGCGGAAATATCAGGCGACATTGTAACGCCTGACTTGTTCCAGGTCATAGACAGTATCAGCTTAAGCACAGGTTGAGTTGTAAATTTGCTTCTGCATATAATTCTGTACAGTCTTGGTCAGTATCAAACAAGTCTCTTGCAACGCCCATGGCAGCAGCAATTACCCGCATATCATGTTCGCTGATGGCAAACAGGCCGAAGCGGAATTGATAGCCCCAGTTCTTTATGCCAGCAGAAAATTCCAGCATTTGCAGCAGGGGCAGGATGCTGGCTTGCTGCGATGCTGTCCACACTACGTCACGGCGGTAAGGATGAAAACCACCGCCCATGTCAGTCTGATAGGCGTCCCGCGGCTTGACCCGGCCTATGGCAGTGAATGTCTGCAATCTGATCTTGCTGCCAAAGACCTGGCTGGGCGAGTAATACACAACCCTGTCACCAGCTTGCAAGCGGCGCAAAGGCGCTGCCTTGCCATGGCAGACTTGCATGAAGCCATCTGCCTGACCACGCTGCACGTGGTCGGCAGAGGCAACAGCGATCCAGTTACGGTACTGTTGCGTAGTCATGATCAGGCTGGTGCGAAAACGCGCAGACGGTGGCCATCAGGGTCTTGTGCTACGAAGGTATAGCCAAAATCCATGCTGCAAGGTGTTTGGGCTATCGTCATGCCACGTGTAGCCCAGCTGTCATAGGTGCTGTCTACCGTCGCATTGTCGCTTACTGCAAAAGCCAGCTCACTACCGCCAGAGGAGGTGGCCGCTGGTTCTACCGTGTGTTTTGACCACAAACCCAGTTTGTGGCCAGAGTCCAGTATGAACAAATAAAAAGTAGGCGATGCTTCTACGGGTGTCAGGCCCAGGATGTTGCTGTAAAACGCTGCGCTGGCTTCCGGGCTGTCAACATACAAAAGTACATAGCTTGGGGTCATCATGGTGTTTGCTCCTAAAAGAGATGGTGTTGTTTGCGTTGATGTATTGTTCAAGGCAAAGACATCTTAGGATGCAGTAGTGTCAGTTTCTGTCAGCAGTGATGGGGGAGCGAGGCAAGTACTGGCATTTTTAAAATACCTGCACTTGCCTGGCTGGCTTGCAGCAAAGTACCGACTTAGCTGGTGCCAGGGATTCTTTGACCAGCATTGTAATAAAGTGCCGGGATTTTTTTCTTGCTGAGCATCATCATGCCCAGGCTGGCAACTGCCAGCATGAACCAGTTTAATCCTGGCATCTTCATATCCTGTGCCAGGTCAAACAAGACACCACCAGCCAGGCTGCCCACCATGGTGCCCATGCTCTGATAAAACATTTGCTGCGACATCAATCTGCCGGTATCAGCAGCTGATTTGTTGGCAAAACGGGCTATCAGCACGTCCAGCGAAGGGCCATAAAATACCTGCCCAAAAGACAGCAGGATGGCAGAAATGATGACGGCTGCTGCACTATGGGTAAACACCACCATGATGGCGAAACTGACGAACAGGCAGGCATAACCTATTTTCAGGAAGCGGAAATGATCCAGCGTGCGCACCGCGCGCTTGGAAATTGGTATCTGGAAAAAGATAATCACCAGAGCCGCCAACCAGAAAGGTGTGGACACCGGTATCTCAGGGGTGAATTTGGGGATATGCAGGCTGAAACCTATCATCGGTTGCACGGCAAAACACCAGAATACTGAATTCGACAAATAAAACATCAGTGGTAATTCGACAGGCTTGTCTGATTCCGCAGCCACTACTGCAGTTGTACTGGATGTGTCAACTGCCAGTGCCTTTTGTTCCAGTGCCAGGCCTTCTTGCTCATGCTCGCTGATGGCACGCATGGCAATCAGCATGAATAGCCCGTACACGATGAAGGTGATCAGCACGATCAGAAATACCAGCTTTAGCTGGTTATGCGGCACAAAACTGGCTGTGAGGTAACCACCAACCAGACCCATGCGTATTGCGAAAGCCAGCTTGCTGAAGATGGAAGTCTGGTCCAGCCCCTTGAGCTTCAATAAATAATTTTTTAAACCGGGGAATGACAGACCGCTACCCAAGCCTGCCAGCAAGGCAAACAAGGCTAGTGCCCAGGCCTGATTCAGGTAAGCCATGAAATACAGGGCTATGCCTTCCAGCAGGATGTTGCCAGAAATTGCCAGCGGGTGGTTTGCCATCTGTGAAAACCTGCTGCCCATATAAGAGCCCAGTACCCGGCCCAGATTCAAGCCAAATAAAATCGATGCTGCCCAGAATCCCGAGAAAGCCTTGCCGGTTTCAGAAACAATGATGGGCGTGTATAAGGCGACGCCACCAGACGCAATTGCGACACCAATATAAATCAGATAGGAATTGAATACAGGATTGAATTTCTTGGTTTGCATAGGTCAGGGCGTAAGCGCCTGGGCGGCGCTATGGATACTTAAAGCAGGAATGGCATGAAATGCTGATCGGCATGTGACATGCATGAACTTATGTTGTGATGCTGCTCAACATAAAAAGTTCATTGATATGCGCAAATCAAATATGCTTTAAATTGTACGCCTAATTTTGAAACTCTGTTGCCGGGTCGCAATATGCTGCAAACCCGGTTTGTACATCATTGCCAAGCGTTTAGATTTTTCCCAGATACAACCAGGTCCAGCCTGCCATCAGGCAGACGCTGAGCAGGAGCAAGCCAGTTGCCCCATTTGGCCGCAAGATGCCCAGGTAACCAATCGCCACCGTAGTCACTCCTTTCTTGACCCGCTTCATGCTGCGCCAGCGTTGTATGAATTTCAGCATGGAGAGGACAAAGGTAAACGTCGCGCAAGACAGTAAAGTCACCCTGAACACATTCAAGAGATTTAATTCGCCCAGGGATATTTTTTTATAGGCCAGACCGACGAGCGCCATCAGCACTGCCGCACCGATAGAAATGGCGACGTTGGCGTACATGGTCTTGCGGCTGTTAACGGCGGCGTCTTCCAGCTCACACTTGAGCAAGTCGACTTTTTCATTAATCAGTGTGGAGGTTTCATGCTTGATGGCGAGTATGCGCTGGTCTATTGCTGCACCTATCTGCGCCGTGGAATAATCTATCAGTTCCCTGATGTCATCCTTGGTCATGCTGCGCTGGCTGTGGATTTCGTCGGATAGCAGGGCGATATTCCTGTCCACCTGCTCGCCAGCCTGGCGTATCACTTCCGATAATTCATTGCTGACCTGGTGGATGGATCTGTCCACCAATGGTGCTACCCGTTCATCAATGACACGGTTCAGACTCTGTTCAAAAGCAGACGATGCCTGTTTCAGATTCAGTGGGTCAAACGCCATCTTTTCTCCGGTGACTAAGCTTGGTAAAAACTCATTTCATCAATAGGGATGAGATGCGTTTGCCTCATAACCTGGGGTGGTCAATGGTCAAACTATGGACGAGGCAGTCAATAGCTTTGCCTATTGACAACGAGTCGAGTTGTCGACACCTGCAGTCCAGTACGCGTTATGAGGCAAACCCTTAGTGAACTGACAATTTGGGCGCATTGCAGCGCGTAGTGTGCCACCTCGCGCTTGCAAAGGCACCAGCCTTAGCTGCACAGGGTACACACCTTAGGCCTTGCACTACATCCCAAATCGTCTTGTTCGCACTCACCCCTATTTATGAAATGAGTTCCATGTATTTGATGTCATCCGGGGAAATTTCAAGGCCAGTAGCCCTATTGAGCCTTATTGGGGCAAAAACATCTTGTTCAATATTCATTATCAGAGTCTAGTCAGATGATACCAATAAGACACTGAAACAGTACTTGGGCATTTTTGATTTAATTTTTGCAAGCTTTTGTGTACCCTTAGATTGCTTCCTGGGCAACGAAACAGCTGAATGCCTGTTTGGCGATGTGTTTTGATGCTTCAGGCCAGGTATTTGGGCTTACTCAGATACGTAAACAAGTGAACAAAGGATACTTATGCTGATCAAAAAACTTACCATCATCGCGTGCGCGGCGGTAGGTATGCTCGCCAGCTCTTTCGCTACTGCACAGACCTATCTTGGTGCTTCTGTGGGTCAGAGCGATAACAGCAACTACTGCAACTACGCCACAACTTGCGATTCCAAGGCCACCAGCTACAAGCTGTTTGGTGGCTATAACTTCAACAAGAATTTTGCAGTGGAAAGCAGTTATTTTTCCGGCGGCAAAACCTCAATCAATTCAGGCGTGGCGCTTGGTCATAGCGAACAAAAGAAAACCGGCTTCAGTCTGGCCGGAGTGTATAACTATGAATTCAACGAGGCTTTTGCCGGTTTTGCCAAACTCGGGATTGCGCGCGTGAAAGCAGAAACGACTTACGACACTTCAGGCCTGCCTTCTTATTCCGCTTCGAATACGGGCAACCAGGCCCTGCTTGGCGTGGGTGTATCGTACAAAATCAATCCTAACCTTGCTGTCCGCGCAGAATTCGAGAAATACAATGCCCGCACTTTCTCCAATAGCGGCACTTCCGGAAGCAATCTGTCGGCTGGTTTGCAATACAATTTTTAATTGATTGTCGCTGGTGGCGTTGATGGATGGATTCCATCAACGCTCACGACTCTGACGATGAGATGATGAGCCTTGACTGGGGTTTGGTTTTGTCTCAGGCAAGGCTTTTCTTACCGACTTTGCTGATTTTTTTGACTGGCACAGGCAAAGCATCCGCTGTGGCACGCGCCAGTGTAGTCAAACCATCCCGGTCTTCCAGTAAGTCGCTGTCGATGAGGTACCAGGGTTTGGCTTGAGGGTAGGGCTGTGCTTGGGGGATCGTGGCTGATAATTGCGTTAACAGTTGCTGACCCACCGCGGTCGGCTTGATGAAGAGTTGATCATCACAGATCAACGCAAACATCTTGCCCGACATATAAAGTGCATATTCACCAAACATTTTTTTCGCGACCACGTCTTCACATCTACTTAACTGATCGAGAATAAATTCTACAAAGCTTGCTTGTGATCCCATGATTTTATTCTGAAAAATTTAATTTCAGTCAGGACGGCGAAAATCGTCAGCTATCCAGGCCCTGGCATTTTGCTGATTTAACTTATAGTTAGGTGCAACCCTGACCCTGGCTAACTCAGTATTACCTGCATCCTGGGCGCTGAGCCAGGCATAGGGATCATCTTCATCAGGCACGATGTCTAGCATGATCTTGAAGTCAGCTTCATCAGTCGCAACCATCAGACTCTTGTGCAGCGTTGCATGCAATTGCTGTTCATGACGGCGTATCACTTCAGATGCGGTTTTCACCAGCGTGCCAAACGCATTGGCATCCAATGGCTTGGGATTCTTTTTATCGCGCCCCATGGTCCATGGGCCAACCAGAGCTGGTTCAGGCTCACCATCCTTGATCATGGCAACTGCCCAACCCTCATCATCGTCGTTCTTGATGACCTGGGCTGTCCAGCCCTTGTCGCGCCACAGGCGTGGCTCATGGATTTTGTTGTCCTCTTCCTGAGGAATGTTATCTTCTGATGTGTATTCGTTATCGTTCGTCAAAGCTGTTCCCGGTTTATTTCTTCAGGCTGCACATCCTACACTCAAGCGGCCAGTTTGTCTGAATCCTTCTTGCTTAGAACCGACCTTAGAACAGGCAGAGCAGCCAAACCGTGTTTGGCGCGGGCATTCAGGCATTTGTCATCGCCAGGCTGCACCTCACGGCAGGGGGATGGCCTCTGCTCGTATATGCTGCATTTGACGACTTTGCCAACTTCACCCACCAAAGCCTGACAGTGCGGCCTGGATTGATTGGTGCCGCTCAAACAAGAATACACTGGTGTCAATGCTTCGACCATGGAATCAGCAATGCCATTTGCATCTGCCTCGGCCCAGTAAAACGAAACCCGGTAGCTGGCACAGCAGGCTCCGCAATCAAGGCAGGGTTCATTTTTGTTAGCAATCTGTTGGTCAGTAATTTGTCTTTCCATAAAATGTGTATGAGTACCGGTTAGTGGTGCTATGCCATGCTGGAATTTTAAATTCAGTTTTTTCACTTGCCAACAGGCTTGAGTGACAAAAACAATCCTCCTGATATTAACACTGCGCCAAGTAACAGGGATAAAGTCAAGGTTTCACCCAGTACGATGATGGCCAGTGATACACCGACGATAGGCATCAAGGCTGTGAACATCGATGCTTTTGCGCCCAACTGCTTTACGGCCAGATTAAACAACAAGACCGATACCACACTCACCAGCAAGCCCTGATAAACCGCCTGCACAGCGATAGCACCGGCATCTAGCTGGAACAAGGCTGTACCAGCAAAGAAGAAATACACTGGTACATATAGCAGACCACCTACCTGTATCACGCTGACCACCGATAGCGGATTGGTATTCCAGCGCCGCATCAGCACCGTATAAAACGACCACATCAGGGCAGCGAGCATGAACAGCAAATCACCACGCCAGGCCTGGGCATGAGCGGCCGATTGTGGCTGCAAAATACTGCCCGCCTTGACGATGACGACACCAACCAGCAGCAGGCCTAGTCCCAGCATAGGGATACCGTCGCGCTTGTCCAGCATCATCTTTGCCAGCAAGGATGTGAACAAGGGCGTAAAAGCAGGATAGATAAGTGAACTATGCGAAGCAGGTGCCCAATGCAGACCGCCTACCAGTACCATGTTGTACAAGGGGCCAGCCAGTAACAACAGGATCAAGGCTTTTGGCCAGCCTATGCCAGCGGCGTTCTTGACGCCAGCCTTGAGAAAGAAGGGCAGCATCACCACGCCGCTGACGGCAAAACGTAATACGGTCAGGTCAAAAATATCCAGCGATGCGCGGTAACCAAAACTGGCAACCACCGGCTGTGCACCCCAGATCAATGCTACCAGCAAGCCATAAACTAAACCCATTAACCCCATTGCGCACATCCTCTACAGAGTGTAATTTTTTCAAAGCACCGAATAATCGCTATTGCGCAAATCCGTCAATAGCATGTGACCAGGCGCGTGGGTAATGCATAGTTCAGGTTTTGCATGAATCAGTGCTGCTTGGGGTGTGACACCACAAGCCCAGAATACGGGTAGTTCACCCTCATTGATCGTTACCGCGTCACCATAATCAGGCTGGGCAAGGTCGGTAATGCCTATCAGCGCCGGGTCACCTATATGCACCGGTGCGCCATGAACGCCAGGGAAACGCGAAGTGATCTGTATCGCCCGTATCGCATCTGCCGCCTTCATGGGGCGCATTGTGACTACCTGAGGCCCCTGGAATGCGCCTGCAGGCGAGGTTGGTATGGCAGTGCGATACATGGGCACATTGCGCCCTTGTTCTATATGGCGTATGCCTATGCCATTTTCCATCAATGAATGCTCGAACGTGAAAGAGCAACCCAGGGCAAAGGTCACCAGGTCATCACGCCAGATGTCACTGATGTCAAAAGGCTCAGTCACAAGCTCACCATTGCGGAAGACACGATAGCTAGGTACATCGCTACGGATATCAAGATCAACCCCGAGGAAAGGCAGGAAAGGGTCACCAATCTCTGACACAGCAATCAAGGGACAGGGCTTGGGGTTTTTTTGACAAAAGCGGTGAAAATCGCTGGCATCTTTGGCAGGCAAGATCACCAGATTCACTTGCACATAACCAGGTGCCAGCCCCGAGGTTTCTTTACGCCATAAACCTTGACGTATGGCAAGGCGCAGTTCTGCAGGTGACTGGGATATAACAGAAGATGAGGACATGGGCTTCTCCATAGCATGTGGATAGTGAGAGTTTTATCAATGAGTCATGACGACCGGATAAGTATTGCAATCAGTATAAAATGTGATTTTGATAGAAGATAATTGAAGTTATTGCCAATAGTTGATAAGATTTATCTATCATGCGACCTTCACTACAGCAACTTGAAACCTTTTACTGGATAGCCCGGCTGGGTGGTTTTCATGCTGCCGCCAAGCATCTGCACCTGACCCAGCCTACGATTACTGCCAGAATCCAGGAGCTAGAAGATAACCTCGGCCTGAAGCTGTTTGAACGTGGCGGTCACCGCGCCGTCATCACGCCAGTCGGACGCGACGTGCTGGCACAGGCAGAAAAAATGCTGCGCCTGTCTGACGACCTCGAACAAATCAGCAAACGGCGCAACCCCATGCGTGGTCTGCTGCGTCTGGGCGCAAACGAATCCACTGCCATGTCTGGCCTGATAGAATTGTTGGGGCGCTTAAAAGCCCAATACCCTGACGTGCGCATAGAGCTGACCATAGATGTAGGTGCCAACCTGAGCCGCAAACTGAATGCGCGCGAACTTGATATCGCCATCCTCAGCGACCCCGTCTCTGCACCCCATGTCGTTGACGTTGCGATAGGCCATGTCGACCTGGCCTGGGTGGCATCCACCCAAACCGTACTGAACGAGCAAGCGCTGCACCCCGCAGGCATGGCGGCATTGCCTGTCGTTGCCATGCCATCACCAACTACAATCTGCAATGTCGTCATGGAATGGTTCAGGCTGGCAGGGCATGAACCAGAAAATCTCAGCATCTGCAATTCCATGGCGATGATGATCAAACTGGTCGCCGCAGGCCACGCCATTGCCGTGCTGCCGCGTGCAGTGGTTGATGCAGAAATCAAAAGTGGCATCATCCGTACATTGACAGTAAAGCCGCCATTGAATCCGTTGATGTACTACGTTTCTTACTTGCGCCAGGAACAAGGGCTGGCGGATGGCAAGCTCGTTACCATGGCCCGTGAAGTATTGCAGCAAAGCGGTTTGCTGCTACCGCTCACACTGCCACGTTAAAGCCGTCAACTCTCAAAGCATTGGGTGCAGTAGGTCATGTCTTTTATAGGGTTTACGCAAAATTGTCCCAGCAAGGCTATCGCTTTAAGAGTCGTCCTTGCAAGGACGGTTTGTTACGTCGGCAGACAATATATTGTCTGAAACTCCGACTACACCGCCAGCGACGAAGACAGTGCTCTAGCACCGAATTTGCAAACTGCGGGAGCTGCAACGCAGCGGGGGCGGTTTTGCGTAAGCCTTAACGCATTTGGTTCCTCAAAATTTCACTTTCAATCCCATATATTGCGCTTCCGTCTCAATCTGCCAACTTGAAAAGCAGGTATTGCCTATATTGCGCCATGTGCATGCAATCAAGCAGCACCGGCGAAGGAACAAACTTGCCTTTGCATAGTCTTACCAGTTTGCAGATCTCTCCATGAGTGGGTCTGGGTTTCTTAATCCTGAATCAGAAAGCACAACGAACATGAAAAAAACTTACCGCCTTCTCCCTGCAAAATTACTGATGGCAATGCTGGCACTGGGTGCAATTCAAGCGCATGCAGCAACATCCATGTCAGACGCAGACATCTTGAACATCCTCAAACAGCGCGTCGATACTGACAAGAAAGGCGTCGGCCTGGTAGTCGGCATTGTCGATGAAAAAGGTAGCAGGGTCATCAGCTACGGCTATGCCAATCTCGCAGAACGCCGCCCTGTCGATGCCGATACCCTGTTTGAAATTGGTTCTATCACCAGCGCATTTACTGGCGTGGCCATGATGGACATGGCAGAAAAAAACGAAATCAGATTAAAAGATCCGCTCGCCACTTACCTGCCAGGTAACGTCAAGGTACCTTACTATGACGAGAGGAAAATCACACTGGCTGACCTGTCTTCACACCGCTCTGGCTTGCCTGCCTTGCCTGCTAACTCTGGTGGCGATAACCCATATTCAGGCTTCAACGCCAATAAGGCTTATGAATTCCTGTCCAGCTACGACATGAAATACGATGTCGGCACCCGTTTTGTCTATTCAAGTTTTGGCAATGGCCTGCTGGGCCTGGCACTCAGTCAGCGCGCCGGTACCGACTATGACACCCTGATCAAAAACCGCGTCACGACGCCTCTGGGCATGACAGCCACTGGCGTCAACCTTAACGCAGACATGCAAAAACGCATGGCAACAGGCTATAGCAGCAAGGCACAATTTGCCACGGCACCAGCATGGAACTTCACATCATTTGAAGGCGCAGGTGGCTTGCGCTCATCCGCCAATGACATGCTCAAATTTGTTGCCGCAAACATGGACCAGGCCAAGACACCCTTGAACAGTACCATGCACAAGCTGCAGGTACCATTTGAGGCAGGCAACCGTCTCTTGTTTGTCTGGGGTGGCTATAACAATAAATTCGACAGTTCCATCCTCGGCCTGGAAGGCAAGACCGGCGGCTACAGCAGCTATATTGCCTTCGATAAAAAAGCAGGCAAAGGAGTTGTGATCTTGTCGAATGCCGATGTCAGCGTGGCAGATATCGGCAACAAGATTATCAATACCGAGTTCCCGCTGGCGCAATAAGTTGACGGCTGCAGGCAGATGCGCCTGCAGCCGTCAGCGGAATGAAAAACCGCAACAGAAACATGAAGGTATGGCGTCGTCATGATTGATGGACGACATGCAAGATAGTGGATATGTGAATGGCATCAATACAGCAAGCATTGCATGGAACTATCCATATCAGGATGTGGCCTCTCCTCTTCATCCTGATGATGCACATCTTGTTCTTCCTGGTTTTATTTCACAGCTATGCTCCCCGGAAAGACAAAGACGAATCTGGAACAGTCGTAACTTTCCTTACGCCAGTTATACCGCAAGCAGATCCATTGACGTCAAGAATTGAACATGAAAAAGCAGAGCATCAAAAGCCGCAGCCTGTTGCCAAAAAAGAGTCTGCACATTTACCCAGGGTGACAACGAATCCAGCATCAGTCGAGAAATTGCCCGCACCTCCGGCAACAGCAAAATCATTTGCCGACATAACAGCCGATATTGGAACAGATATGCCTGGCAAAACAGGAGTCAATCTTAGCCAGCTTCGCTCACAGGCAACATTGTTAGCCAGGAGTCGGCACAAGCTGAGGGCAGTGAAGCTGGTTATACGGGTATTCTCGGTGATTACTACGGCAGCTATAACGGTGCCGATACAGGTACGTTTTATATCCACGTCGATCACACTGGCAATATCTTTGGCTCTGCCGATTCACGCACAACCCATAGCAGTTTGACGATCACCGGTAAAGTATCGACAGATGGCGTCGTACAAATGAAAGGAAAAGGTCTGGCTGGCTCAGCCAGTTTCGATGGCAAAATTAATCTCAAGACAGGTGCCGTGTCCGGTCACTGGAATTTGACGGGTTTTGGAAGAGGGCAATTTTCTGGTCAGCGTGCCAAGGCTGTTGGTGGCAGGGCTTATTGATGAAATAAAGTAACTCGCTGATGGGCTGGCAAAAACTATGTGCACATGCCAGTAGTTTTATTTGGGCGATGTTGGTAATGGCAAAAAACCCAGTCGCTGTGCCTTGTCTACAGCCTCTTTAACCGCCTGCTGAACAACCTTGTTTAAAGCTGCTCTATCAAGCAATTTTTCTGCAATCGGGTCATGCCCCTTTGTCAGGTCGCCAGTATTTTGTTCCATGATTTTTCCTCAATAATAGCAATAGATTTTTGGCTGTCACCTTCAGCAATCAATTTTGGATCAGCCAATTCAGAATTGTCGAATGCTCTATTTATCAGCCAAAGGCAAATACAAATGACGAAAATTTTGTAATCTGCTGTTGAAGCTTTGCCAAACTTGCTCGCTAATCCACAAACTGACGGTACCCGATTTCGTTATCCTCAGCATTCAACTCTGTGTCGCCTAAAGTCAATCGAGTTCGTAACAGCAGGTTCAATCTGTACGGAGTCTGCCATTTTATAATTGATCGAGTCCTACATCGTCTAAGATGCCCTGTCTTAACGTTAAGAGGTAGGTAAACCGATTTGGGTTCTTTGATTTTTGCTTAATTTTTTCTTTGGACAACAACATTTCCCTATGTAGTTAGCAGAGAGAAGTTGAGAGTGGGATTTTGCGTTTTGAAATATTGAAGGTGGACTAATATTCTTAGGGTATAGCAATGGATTAGTTAAGAATTTAATTGCTCTTTTATCCTTAGTGCAAATTAATTTGCAACCGGTGACACCAATAATTGCAATCAAATGAGGGTCATCAAAATCTGGATCACTTTCGATACCCTCTATAACTTTTTGTCTTTGATCGACTTTTTTCTTATCTACTTCAACAACCTTTCCAACCTCTTTTAGTAATCGCAGAAATTTCAAAAACCAAAGGTGGTGCTCAATTATCTCAGCAGTAAATTTCGTTCCGCCGTAGACAAGCTTACCGTCACCTTCAAGGATCCAATTTGAAACAACTCTAAAGTTGCTGTGTGTTTTTTCGTTGCTTTTAAATACCGCAGATAAAACACAAGTGTCGATAATTATGCACATTTTTATATAGATAAAAGTTGCAACTCTTCTTTGATAAAAAAATCCTTAAATTCTCGAACCAGTTCTATTGGATAGCTACCATCTTTCTTGATTTCAATTCTGGCGACGACGTTAGTATTATTTATACCTTTTGAGAAAAACAGAATTTGTGCAGATGGTTTTATTCTCTTTTTTGATTTACTAAGCTTTAATCTGAATCGATCAATTAAGAAGTCGCTGTGAGTCTCGATATTTAGCATATGCTTTCGTTCGTCGGCCATTTGAAAGAAAAAATCTCCAAATGCAGCTTGCGCTCGAGGGTGAAGATGGACTTCAGGTTGCTGAATAATGAAATGATCCTGATTGTCCGCAAATGCAATTTCAATTAAGACTGGAAGCGCTTGCGATACACCATATCCAACATTTGACGATTTGTATTCTATCCCTTTGAATTTGATCAACAATTCAAATGGTGATGATTGATTGTTGCCGTATTCTTTGACATTTAGTTCATCAAATAAGTGCGACTCTTTCCCAAAGGTCGATACTATTTTTTCTAACCTTGTTCTCAGTTCAGGAATGTATTTTTTACTAAAAGCATTCCTAATAATTGAGGGGATATGACTGCCTTCAGGGGTAAATTTTAGAGCCTGTTTTACATGTATTGGCTCAGCTTTTGCTCTGATTGGTGCGATCCATGTGGGTCTTCTAAATGGAGATGGATTTAATCTGGTTTTAATATTTTGATCAGAAGGATCTTTCTTAATGGACTCTAATGCTAAAACATTCATTGCGCAAATTAGGGGTGATGGCATCGGTAAACTTGAATGCTTGTATACAAGTTTTTTTACAACTGAGCCTTCAATATTCTTTTTCTTGCCCCACATTAATTCGGCAGTTACATGAGATGGGCGATTTGATAGATCAATTTGTGCATTGCAAATCGATATTAAAACCTTGTCGTGCCTAAAATTAGCATTAACTAAGAAACCGTTGCACAAATAAGTAACTTTTTTAAGGACTACAGCACCATCATTGTTCCCAAAATGAAATGAAATAGAATCAATGAGACCTAACTGTTTCGTGTATGAATTCCTGAAATAACCAATCGAAAATAGTTCTGAGACTGCATTTAGATCAAAAACATCACAAACATCACAAGATGACGAAAAATCACAGTACTCAGAAGCAAGTTCTTCAGAGTAATAAAACCTAGGGCTCGACAAAATCTCAATGAGCGACACGACAGTTGTTTTACCTGTACTGTTTTCGCCCACAAAAAAATTAACTTGACTCAATGGTATAAGTGTTTTTTTAAATCCCCTGAAATTATGTATTGCTATGCCTGGCATATGCATCCTTTTCTCAGAAGTGTTCAGTTATTTTTAACACAAGATCGAGTGTAAAGAATTAATTTGAAAATAACAATATTATTTTCCCCAACTATCCTTCAAAGTCGTCACCCGATTAAACACCGGCTTCCCAACAACAGAGTCCACGCGGTCCGCCACAAAATAACCATGGCGTTCAAACTGCAAACGTGTATCCGGTGTGATCGTTGCCAGACCAGGTTCCACGTAGGCGCCTACTACTTCCAGTGCATTCGGGTTCAGCAAGGCCATAAAGTCTTTGCCGCCGGCATCGGGGTTTGCGTCAGTGAACAGACGGTCGTACAGGCGGACTTCTGCTTCCAGCGCATCTGCGGCGTTGACCCAGTGCAGGTTGCCTTTGACTTTGTAGTTGGCGCTGCCTTCTGTACCGGATTTGCTGTCGGCGAAGTAGTTGCAATGAACGGCGATGACCTTGCCGTTTTCATCCTTGTCGCAGCCTGTGCATTCAACGACATAGCCATAGCGCAGGCGCACCTTGTTGCCGGGGAAGAGGCGGAAGTAGCCTTTGACGGGTTCTTCCATGAAGTCTTCCTGTTCTATCCACAGTTCTTTGCCTATGGTGAATTCGCGGTTGCCCAGCTCAGGGTGGTGCGGATGGATAGGTGCGGTACAGGCGATGTTTTCGCCTTCAGGGAAGTTGTCGATGATGAGTTTAAGCGGGCGCAGCACGGCAGTGGCGCGTGGTGCTTTGGGGTCAAGGTCTTCGCGCAGGCAGCCTTCCAGCGTGCTGTAATCGATCCAGCCGTCAGAGCGGGTCACGCCTATGCGTTCGCAGAACAGTTGCAATGATTCTGGCGTGTAACCACGGCGGCGGATGCCAACGATGGTAGGCATGCGTGGGTCGTCCCAGCCATTGACGATATTTTGTTCTACCAGTTGGCGCAGTTTGCGTTTGCTGGTGACGACATAGGTCAGGTTCAGGCGGGCAAATTCATATTGTTGCGGTACTGGTTTTTTGAAGAAACCACCTTCGGCGGCGCGTTCTATGATCCAGTCATAGAAAGGGCGGTGATCCTGGAATTCCAGCGTGCAAATCGAATGGGTAATGTTTTCTATCGCATCTGACAGTGGGTGCGTGTAGTCATACATGGGGTAGATGCACCAGTTGTCACCGGTACGGTGATGGTGGGCGTGGCGTATGCGGTAGATGGCCGGGTCGCGCAAATTCATGTTCGGTGAAGCCATGTCTATTTTTGCGCGCAGGATGTGCTCGCCATCCTTGAATTCGCCCGCCTTCATGCGACGCAACAAGTCCAGCGACTCGGCTGGTGCACGGTCGCGGAAAGGCGAGTTCACACCCGGTTTGGAAAAATCTCCACGATTGGCGGCCATGTCGGCAGCGCTTTGGCTATCGACGTAGGCATGGCCTGCGCCGATCAGGTATTCAGCGATTTCATACAGGCGGTCAAAATAATCACTGGCGTAGTGCAGGTGTTCTGCGCCTTTGTTGTTCCAGTCAAAGCCCAGCCATTTGACGCTGTCCATGATGGTATCGACATATTCCTGGTCTTCTTTCTCAGGATTGGTGTCATCAAAGCGCAGGTGGCAACGGCCAGCGTAATCGCGTGCCAGGCCAAAGTTCAGGCAGATGGATTTGGCATGACCGATATGCAGGTAGCCATTCGGTTCAGGCGGGAAGCGGGTGATAACCGTGGGCAAGCCGTCACGTGCATATTTGCCAGAGGCCTGGTCATTGTCGATGATGGCGCGCAGGAAGTTGGAAATGGGTGCAGGTGTTGCATTATCGTTATTTTTTATATCTTTGCTCATAGCTAATGACTGTTGTGAACCTTGTAAGGCACTTTGTAAATAGGGAGATGACAAGCATTTTACCGTAGCGCAGCATGGATGGCGCGAAGTTTGCTCATGCATGGGGCTGGAATGCCAGCCTGAAGGAGGTATCAGGGGTAGTCTACCCTAAAAAATGGTTGATCTGGCAAGGCCAAATTTACATCTCGCTGGATTCAACGCGATTGCGCCCACACTTCTTGGCGTGATACAGGGCATTGTCAGCGCGTTTCATCATGTCATTGATATTGTCGGGATGGTAATAGCTGGTGACCCCAAAGCTGGCGGTCTTCTTGCCGACCACCTCAAATTCATGATTGGCAATGGCGCAACGCAGCTTTTCTGCTGTGGCTATCGCTGCATGGATAGTAGTCTCGCGGAAGATGACCAGGAATTCTTCGCCACCCCACCGGCCTACGGCATCCATGCTGCGTACATGGTCTTGCAGGATGCGCGCAATATTGATGAGGACCTGGTCGCCGGTTTGATGCCCATGCGTGTCATTGACTTGCTTGAATAAATCAATATCGACAATGGCGAGAGAAAAGCTGGTGCCGTAGCGCTGGCTGCGCTGGTGTTCTTCATCCAGTATCTGTTCCAGCTTCAGGCGGTTATACAGGCCGGTGAGCCTGTCTGTGCTTGATAAGAGTTCAAGGTCATGGTTGCGCAATTCCAGTTCGCGGGTGCGGGCGATGACCAGGTTTTCGAGGTTGGCGTTGACTTCCATCATGGATTTATGGCTGCCTTCTAGCTTTTCAGCCATCTGGTTGAAACCGGCTTCCAGCTCCTGCAATTCACCCCCAGAATTTGCCGTGATGCGGGTATCAAGAGCGCCTTTTTCCATGCGGTGTACGCCATCCAGCAAGCGTGACAACGGGCGGGTCAGGTCGCGGCTCATACGCAGCGCCAGTATCGATGCGCAGACCGTACCTACCAGGCCTATCAGTATGCTGAGGGCGACGAAGACATTCTTGGACTGGTGACTGGCATGGGTGCTCAGCTCCAGGTAGACGCGGCCCAGCAGCTTTTGTTTGCCAGTCTTGTCGCTGGGGACGCGGTCAAACAGGTCGAATGCATCTGCTTCAGATTTGCCCTGATAAATGGGGGCAGCAAAGATCAGGGACTCATGATCACCGCGCAATATCTTGCCGCTGTCGGCAGCACGTGCATGCTCAGGCCCCAGTTTGCTGGGTTTGCCACTGACTGCCAGTACTTTGTTGTCTGCATCGGTGATGACTACGGCTTTGGCGTCGTCTTCTTTCATGACTGATTGTGTCAAAGCCTGCAAGACTTCGCGGTTGCCAGAAAATGCACCATATTCACTGGCTGGTGCCAATTGACGGGTGATGACAGTACCGCGCGCCTTGATGGCGCCGTCAATTTCAGTAATGCCGACAATGACGACCAACAATACCAGCAGGGCAGAAATGATCCAGACCGGTGCCAGTGCCAGGAATAATATGCGATGGGCGAGTGGCCAGTTCTTCATTGGGCACGCTCCGGCAGTGATTTTAATTTACGCGTCAGGCTTACTTCATCATCGATTTCCATACTCAGTGAACGGCTGACCTGGGTATTTACATTGACACTGAAGTAGCGCGGATATTGGGGCTGGGGCAGGTATGCACTATTGGGCTGCGTCTGTATGATCTCTGCCACTTGCTGGGCGATCTGGGCGGCGGAACTATACACGCCAGCCAAAGCACCAGCCTTGACATAGGCGGCAGAAAAACCGAACAAAGGCACTTTTTGCCGGTAACTGGTCAGCAAGATACTGGGGATATTATTGCGGTTATAAATGGCGGCATCAGGCAAGGCCAGCAGACTGTCACTATTACTCAGCAAGCGGCGCAGGGCAGGCAATAATTCAGAATCATCATTGACGGTTTCGACATTGATTTGCATGTCCATTTCTTTGGCGGCGGCAGGCAAGCCCACCAGCATGTCGTTTGAGTCTTTGCTGAGCAATAATCCTATGCGATTCCGCCCTGACATGCTGATGCGTATCAGCCCTAATTGCCTGTGCCAGGGCTGGTCAAAATAAATTGCAGAGAAATGATGTGGGTCTTGATGACGGCCATATTGCTTTGCTATTTTTTGAAAAGTATTGCGTGGTACCAGTACATTCAAGACAGCCATGGCGGGCGGTTTTTGTGCCATCGCTGTCATGGCGGGTGTGCCAACGGCAATCAGTAACTGATTGTTGGCACTGCGCGACAAATCTTCACTTTTGTAGTTGTTGAGACTCAAGACCTTGATGGTATTTTTTGCCGTGCTGCCTTGTGTTGGCTGGCTACTGAGCAGGGTGTTCAAATGGTTGGAGAACTCAGTATAGGCAGAGCCTTCTTCACTAAGCAAGATGGTAATATTGTCTACTGCCAGAACAGTTTGTGCGTACAGCAAACTCAGGATCAAACCTATGCAATTCGCTATATATTTCAGATGCCGCAGGTGCCTGGTTGACTGCCAATACATGTTTAAAGGTCCAGTCTGAAATTCAGCCTCAGCGCGCGTCCTGGCAATTCATTATCGTGCCGGTATTCAAAATATCGTGCATCAGCAATGTTTTGGGCAATCAGAGAACACTCCGCTGATTTGCCACCAACTTTAAACTGGTAATTGAGCCTGCCATCAAAACGCCGGTTACCATCTATGAAGTAGCCACGGTTTTCGCGCGGATTAAAATCGGTGGAATTAAACTTGGTTTTTGCGACTTGATAGGCGGCCAGGCTGGCGCTCCATTGCTCATTGATTTTATGGCTGAGCAGCAGGTTGTGGTTGTATTTGGGGAGAGAGTCGCTATACACGACGCCATTCACATTATCACTTTTCACGCCACCACCAGACAGGCCATAGATAAGCCTGGTCTTGTCCGTCAGTTGCGCCTTCAATTGCAATTCATAACCACGCATGATGGCTGTACCTGCATTCAGGTTGCCGCCAGCAGGCGAGCGCTTGTTCCTGACATCGATCAGCTGGCTGTAGTCATCATAGAACAGGCGAAAATCCACATCAAGGTTGCCGTATTTGCCTATGTAGCCTATCTCTGTCGATTTCACTCTCTCGGTCTGCATCTCTGGCAAGCCAGGGTAAAACTCTGCACTGCGCCAATAGCTGTCATAGGTTTTTTCGTAGACAGAAGGCGAACGTGTGGCACGTGAATGACTCAGGCGCAGGGTATGGCCGGGTTGCATATGCCAGTTGACAGCAGCCCTGGGCGTGGTGTCAGTGCCGGTATAGGTATTGTTTTCTATCATGCCGCCGACATTGAAGACCAGGTCAGGGCGGGCGCGCCATTCAAGGTTGCCAAAAAAGCGGCGCAGATGATAAGGGAAATCACCATACAGATACTGGTTGTCGCCTACGCCTAGATAATAAGGGGCATAAGTCTGGTCGTAGCGTATGCTGCCACCCCAGACCAGGCGGGCATTCTTGAATGGTGAAAAAGTATGCTGCACTTCCAGATCATAGCGCCGCAAGATGGCATCGCCATCACTGACACCATCTGAATCTTTCAGGCGGGCATACACTCTTTCCACGGTATGAAATGCCTGGACGGATAATTCGCCACCACCTTCCAGCGCCCGGCGCCAGTGCAGCATTTCAAAATGATTTTCTGCCCGCCTGGTGATGGCTGAGACATTATTGTATTCACCCACTTCACGCGGCCCGCCGTTATAACCGAACTGGAATTCCAGCGTGTCGGCAGAATTGACCTGGTAATCGGCGCGCAGATTCAGATTGTGGATAGTCTTGTTGTCGAACTTGTTCAGGTTCCAGAAAGTGAAAACAGATGTTGGCTTTTTGATGCGGTCATCCTCACCCTGATCTTCCCTGATACTGGCTGTCAGGCGATAGCTTAGTGCACCATTCTTGCCGCCATAACGGAAGATGCCTTCCTTGCGGCCATTGCCAAATGCCATGGAAACGGTCTTGCCCTGCGTCTCAGCCGGGTGGCGGGTAATGATATTGATGACGCCAGAATAAGAGTTGGCACCGTAGCTGGCAGAATCCGGGCCACGTATGACTTCTATGCGCTCTATGTCATCGAGGACGATGGGCAGGTCGCTCCAGTTCACGCCGCCAAACAGGCTGGCATAAACAGACCTGCCATCTATCAGGACCTGCATGCGGTCTGACGTGGTGGTGGTGACCATGCCATGATAGGCCACCGTGCTGTCTGCTGAATAATAGGGGTCGGCATGGTAAGCCACATACATGCCAGGCACCAGGCGGAAAATCTCGGACAGGTCCCAGGCACCAGAATCCTTGATCATTTGCCTGTCTATGATGGTGACGGCAACAGGGGCTTCATTAATGGGTTGTGAAAGACGAGATGCAGACAGGACGACCGGCATGTCATCCAGGAATATCGATTCTTCACCGCCACCCGCCGTTGCCAATTGAGGAAGCAGGGAAAGCAGCAGGGCAGCACAAGCTGCGCGTCTGGACAGCAGTCTGGGTAAACGTTTGCGATGGCGTATGCCAGACAAGTGAATGCGGGTAGTGCGTTTTTTTTCTGCTATCAAGATATGCCCCAGAGCCAGAAAATGCATTGATTTAGAGTAACACAGCACAGGAGTGCGAATGTAGCCTAAATGCAAAGACTGTAGCCAGAACTGTCCTTTGCATCTCTTGAATTGTTGTTTTTATGGCGCAGGTTTGAGAGCATGATGCTTTATTTGAAATTTGTACAATAGACAAATTAAAACGCAAATTATTGACGGCATGATGAATTAACCGGCACTGGCCGTTAGAAAATTAAAGTTAAATTAATATAAATTGCATATTTGAAAACTTCAGTAAGGCAAAGCTTCTGAACAGCTTGGGCAACGGGTAGAATAGCGGTATGACTACAGAATTAATTACCTCCCCTGAAACGACCAATGAAGTTGTCGTGAGCAAGCCCTACGAGCCTGCCTTTGTCCACCTGCGCATCCACTCTGAATATTCGATTGTCGATGGCTTGGTGCGTATTGATGATGTCATTAAGGCAGCAGTAAAAGACAAACAGCCAGCATTGGCCATTACTGACCTGGCGAATTTGTTCGCCATGGTGAAATTTTATAAAGCCGCACGTGGCAAGGGTATGAAGCCTATTGCCGGCTGCGATGTCTGGATCAGCAATGATGCAGATCGCGACAAGCCATCCAGATTGCTCCTGCTGGTCAAGAACAAGCTTGGCTATTTGCAGTTATGCGAATTGCTGGCGCAAGCCTGGCTGACTAACCAGCATAAAGGCCGTGCCGAAATCCGTTATGAATGGTTGCAGAGTATTTTTGAAGAAGGCAAGGGCGGTGGACTCATCGCTATTTCTGGCGCACATTTTGGTGATGTCGGTGTCGCTATTGATAATGGCAATCTTGAATTGGCAGAACAAAACGCCAGACGCTGGTCCAGCATTTTCCCCGACCATTTTTATATAGAAATACAAAGGGCAGGCCAGGCGAATATGGATAACCATGTGCGCGCTGCCGTGGCCCTGGCTGGCAGGCTCAAATTGCCGGTGGTGGCAACCCACCCTGTGCAATTCATCAGCAAGGATGACTACACTGCCCACGAAGCGCGGGTCTGTATTGCCGAAGGCGATATGCTGGCCAATGGCCGTCGTGTGCGCAGGTTCAATGAGCAACAATGCTTCAAGACCCAGGCCGAGATGGCAGAACTGTTTGCCGACCTGCCAGCAGCCTTGCGTAATTCAGTCGAAATAGCCAAGCGCTGTAACCTGATGCTGGAGCTGGGCAAGCCCAAGCTGCCTGATTTCCCTACGCCTGAAGGCATGACCATCAATGACTTTTTGGAGCATGAATCCCGGCGTGGTCTTGAGTTCCGCCTCCAGCACCTGTTCCCAAATGAAGAAAAGCGCGAGAAAGAGCGCGCTCGTTATGAGGCCCGCCTGAAGTTTGAAACCGACACCATCATCAAGATGGGTTTCCCTGGTTACTTCCTCATCGTTGCTGACTTTATTCAGTGGGCAAAAAATAATGGTGTGCCGGTAGGACCTGGCCGTGGTTCTGGTGCCGGTTCTCTGGTCGCATATTCACTGCTGATTACTGATCTTGATCCTTTGCAGTACAACCTGCTGTTTGAGCGCTTCCTCAATCCTGAGCGGGTATCCATGCCCGACTTTGATATTGATTTTTGCCAGGAAGGTCGTGACAAGGTTATTCAGTACGTGAAAGACCGTTACGGTAAAGAAGCGGTGTCACAGATTGCCACCTTCGGTACCATGGCTGCCAAGGGCGCAATACGCGACGTGGGTCGCGTGCTGGACTTTGGCTATATGTTCTGCGATGGTGTCTCCAAACTGATCCCATTCAAGCCGGGCAAGCAGGTGACGATAGCCGAGGCGATTGTTGAAGAACCCTTGCTGGCGGAGCGTCAGGAAAACGAAGAAGAAGTCAAAACCCTGCTCGACCTGGCACAACAGGTAGAAGGCATCACCCGCAATATCGGCATGCATGCCGGTGGTGTGTTGATTGCACCAGGCAAGCTGACAGATTTTTGCCCGCTGTATACCCAGGGTGGTGATTCTGGTGTGGTATCTCAATACGATAAAGACGACGTCGAGGCCGTTGGCCTGGTCAAGTTCGACTTCTTGGGTTTGACCACATTGACCATCCTTGACAGGGCAGTGCGCTATATCAAGATGATGGACCCGGCCATGGCAGATTTTGATCTGGCCAAATTGCCGCTCGATGACAGGCCATCTTATGAATTGCTGACCAAGGCCAAGACCGTGGCCGTGTTCCAGCTGGAAAGCCGCGGCATGCAAGGCATGCTGAAAGATGCGCGTCCGGATCGTTTTGAAGACATTATCGCGCTGGTGGCTTTGTACCGCCCTGGTCCTATGGACTTGATCCCGGATTTCTGTAAACGTAAGCACGGTGAACGCTTCGATTATCCTGATCCACGTACCGAAGGCATTTTGTCTGAAACCTACGGCATCATGGTGTATCAAGAACAGGTTATGCAGATGGCCCAGGTGGTCGGTGGCTATTCACTCGGCGGCGCCGATTTGCTGCGTCGTGCCATGGGTAAGAAAAAAGCAGAAGAGATGGCCGAGCATCGCCAGATTTTCCGTGACGGTGCTGCGAAGGATGGTTTGCCGCAAGAAAAAGCCGACGAGATTTTCGATTTGATGGAAAAATTCGCAGGCTATGGTTTTAATAAATCCCACGCCGCCGCATATGCCTTGCTGTCTTATCACACCGCTTATCTGAAGGCTCATCATGCCGCTGCGTTCATGGCAGCCAATATGTCGCTGGCCATGGATGATACTGACAAGGTCAAGATACTGGTGGAAGATGCGATTGATATCTGCAAGCTCAAAATGCTGCCGCCAGATATCAACCAATCTGAATACCGCTTCATGCCGGTTGCAGAGCCAGGTAAAAAGTCCAGCCAGATACGCTATGGCATGGGTGCTGTCAAAGGCTCGGGCCAGAATGCGATAGAAAGCATCATCACCGCCAGAAAAGAAGGTGGTCCGTTTACAGATTTGTTTGACTTCTGCAAACGTGTTGATAAACGCCAGGTCAATCGCCGTACTGTGGAGTCGCTGATACGCGCCGGTGCCATGGATTGCCTGGGCAAAGACCGTGGCGTCTTGCTGGCTACCGTCGATTTTGCTCTGGAAGCAGCAGTACAGGCAGAAGCCGCAGCAAACCAGGTCAGCCTGTTTGGCGACGATGATGATTTGATCGCGCCACCAGATTACCTGGATGTGCCGCCGTGGACAGACAAGAAGCGCCTGACCGAAGAAAAACTGGCACTGGGTTTTTACCTGTCCGGTCATCTGTTTGATTCCTATGCGCCAGAAGTGCGCCAATTCATCAAGACTACCCTGGCCAAGCTGGAACCATCACGCGACTTGCGTCTGATTTGCGGCATCATTACCGGTGTGCGCACGCAGATGACACAGCGCGGCAAGCTGCTCATCGTCAGCCTTGATGACGGCACTGCCGTGGTCGAAGTGACGGTGTATAGCGAAATCATGGAAGAATTCAAATCCTTGTTCAAGGAAGATGAATTCCTGGCGGTGCTGGGCAAGGTGTCTGAAGACAGGTTCTCTGGCGGCTTGCGTATTTCGACAGAAAAAGTCATGGATATAGGCCGCGCCCGCGTGCAGTTCTCACAGGGTTTGCGCCTGACTTTGACATCCAGCGCAGATACCAAAAAGCTGCAGGATTTGCTGAAACCACATCTGAACGCCGATGGTTGTCCGGTATTGATACGCTACCAAAATGCCAATGCGAGCGCCGAGCTGTATTTGTCAGACCAGTGGCGCGTGAATCCGGATGATGTCTTGCGGCAGAACCTGGGTGAGTGGCTATCCATGAAAAACGTCAAAATTGAATACGCCTGACGCCATGAGTGCAGCCAGTGTATTACCAACGGGTGGCGGTTCCATGCAGATGGAGCCGCAGACTGGCTGGCGTCAGTCTTTGCCACATCAGATATTGACCGGTTTGCCATTGACGTTATTTTTCCCCGTCGGTGTCATGTATGGCGGTGTGTTGCTGTTTTATATCAGTTTGCTGGTATCTGGCAGTTACCTGAAAAAGATACACAGGATCAGGCAAAGTCCTATGCTGTTACCCATATTGGGTCTGAGCCTGGTCAGCATAGTCCTGGCTGCGGTACAGGATGTGCCACCAGAAATCAGCAAGGAATTCTGGCCAGGTATTTTGCATTATCAGACTTATTTGTTTCTCTTGCCTTTCCTGACTGTGACTGCGGGTTTGTGGCAAAGACGGGCCGCGTATGTATTTTTTGCTGGTGCGATATTGGCAGCTACGCTGTTTGTGGCAAATTTCTTCCACCTCTTGCCCGTCAATACCTTGTTTCGCAGCTATGTGATTTATGAAGGTAATAAATCCATTTTACTGGGGATACTGATGGCGGTTGCTGCCGCCTGGATGTTGCATGACTTGCGCATGCATCGTGATCATTTTCTCTGGCGTGTGCTGGCGATTGTATATGTAGCCGCAGCGCTGGTCTTGCTGGCAAAAACCAGGACTGCCAGCCTGCTGTTTTTCCTGTTATGTGGCGTGCTGATCTTGCGTCAGATGGGATGGTCATGGCGCACTGTAGCCTTGCCTTTGATCTTGCTGGCAGCAATGGGTGGTGCCTGGAAATACGCCTTGAGCCTGCCACCACCAACGACTTGTGAAGTGCGCCTGGTGCAAGCCGGCCCATGGGAAATTTTCAAATTGCGCAGCCTGTGCACCGTGCATCAGTTGCATGATTTTTCTCAGGGGCGCAAGGTCAATGACGATGGCATGCGGCTGGAGCTTTACAAGATTACCAGCGAGATCATTGCAGACAAGCCTTTGGCTGGACACGGCATTGCTACCTGGATGTATCTCTACCAGCAAAAAGCCAAAGGCTTGATCAGCGCCACCATGACCACGCCGCACAATGATTATCTTTTGTACCTGACCGAGGTGGGTGTACTTGGTTTATCCGCTTTGCTGTTGATCTGGGTGACGCAGTACTGGGTGGCTTACCGAATGACCTTGCATGAAAATCCCGCAACCAGGGAAATGGCCATGCCCTTGCTGATGCTGACAATCGCCATGATGCTGGGAGGTATGTTCAATGCGATATTACGTGATGGTGTGTTTGGCATGGCTTTCATGATTTTGCTGGCGATACCGCTGGCTGGCATGCGGAATAAAAACTGATCATCAGACAGTAAATGATTTATGTGCGGGCCAGTGTGACTGGCTGGCATCAAGACAGGATATGAATTTCACGCTATGAGTTTGATCAATAAAGAAACCATCGATGTTTTCCGGCGCTTGTGGCTTGCCATCACGCCTTACCGTTCAAGGGTATGGTGGGCATTGCTGACCATGCTGGGTACGGCTTCGACTGAAGTCATGTTCCCCAAAGTGTTGGGTTACATCCTTGACCATGGCTTTAATGCCGATGCCAAAAAACTGGCTTTATGGATGGTGCCAACGGCTATCATTGCCATTTTTTTGTTCCGTGGCATTTGTACCTTCACCACCAGTTACCTCATGACCTGGGTGTCCACCAGGTTGCTGAATCAATTGCGTGCCAAGGTATTTGACCGCATCCTGAATGTGCCCATCAGCTTTTACCAGAGTGAGTCCAGTGGCCGCATCATCAATACCATTATGTTTGAGGCCCAGCAAATCGTGGAGATGCTCAAGGTCTCGATGACCACGCTGTTCCGCGATTCATTGACGGTAATGGTGTTGCTGGCCGCCTTGTTGTGGCGTAACTGGCAGTTGACCATCATTGCCCTGGTCATGATGCCTGTCATGGCGTTTCTGGTGCGCGGTGTCAGCAAGCGCTTGCGCAAACTCAATCAAAGCCAGCTGGATGTCAGCAATGAACTGACCCAGGTCATAGAAGAAGCTACCCGCGCCAGCCAGGTCATACGCATCTTTGGTGGTCAAAAATATGAGCAAGAACGGTTCGAAGCCAAGAATGAAAAACTGCGTGGCTACGCCATGCGTACGACTATCGCTGTCGCATCCACTACGCCGTTGACACAATTGGCGGCTGCGATTGCGGTGGCGGTGGTCATCATGTTTGCGGTGTCGCAGGCAGCGCAAGACTCAACCACGGCAGGCCGCTTCATCGAATTTGTCAGTCTCATGATGCTATTGCTGACGCCCCTGAAACGTCTGGCAGACCTGAATGGTCCCATGCAACGTGGTATGGCGGCGGCAGAATCGGTATTTGCCCTCATTGATACTTTGCCAGAAACCGATAGCGGCAAAGCCTTGCCAGCCCGCGCGCAAGGCAAATTGGAATTTGTACACACCAGTTTCTCTTATCCTGGTCAGGAGCAGGAAGCTCTGAAAGATATCAACCTCAGCATAGCACCGGGTGAAACCATCGCCCTGGTCGGCATGTCTGGCGGTGGCAAAACTTCGCTGGTGAACCTGGTGCCGCGTTTTTACACACCAGATTCTGGCGACATCCTGCTCGATGGCATTTCATTGCATGACATTTCCTTGACCAGCCTGCGTGAACAAATCGCCATGGTCAGCCAGAATGTGGTGTTGTTTGATGACACCCTGGTGTCAAATATTGCCTACGGTGATTCCAATCCAGACCCCGCACGAGTGGCAGCGGCAGTGCAGGCAGCACACCTGACTGATGTGGTGCGTGATTTGCCCGATGGCTTGAATACCATGATAGGTGACAATGGCATGCGTCTGTCCGGTGGTCAAAGACAACGCCTGGCCATCGCCCGCGCCATTTATAAAAATGCACCGATATTGATACTCGATGAAGCCACTTCTGCGCTGGACAGTGAATCTGAACGCGCTGTACAGGCGGCCTTGGATGAACTGATGCTGGGTCGTACCACGCTGGTCATTGCTCATCGTTTATCCACCATAGAACGCGCCAGCCGTATTGCCGTGCTGGTCGATGGCAAGATAATCGAAATGGGTACGCATGCAGAATTGCTGGATAATGGCGGCACGTATGCCAATCTGCATCGCCTTCAATTTGCAGCATGACGCTGTTCGCTTCATTGTGATTCAAAAGGAAAACTCATGACTACCGCGATTTCCCGTTTCCCTGTTCCAGAAATAAAAGACTTACCTGACGATATACGCGAAAAGGTATTGGCCGTGCAGGAAAAAGCCGGTTTTGTACCGAACGTATTCCTGACGCTGGCGCACAGGCCAGATGAATTTCGTGCCTTCTTTGCCTATCATGACGCCCTGATGCTGAAAACTACAGGTAACTTGAACAAGGCCGAGCGCGAGATGATAGTCACCGCCACCAGCGCCAAAAACAATTGCCTGTATTGCGTGGTCGCCCATGGCGCTATCTTGCGCATCTATGCAAAAAATACTCTGGTGGCTGATCAGGTCGCCGTCAATCATTTGAAGGCAGATATCACCCCGCGCCAAAGCGCCATGCTGGATTTCGCCATCAAGGTCTGCCTGGATTCGCAAAGCGTCAACGATGCAGACTATGCCTTGTTGCACACCCATGGGTTTGATGATGAAGATATCTGGGATATAGCAGCTATTACTGCATTCTTTGGCTTGTCCAACCGCATGGCGAATGTGATTTCCATGCGCCCGAATGATGAGTTCTTCCTCATGGGGCGCACGCCAAGATGAGCGTCGTTGTGCAAAGTCCTGCGAGCCGTATTCTCGTCATTGCGCCCAACTGGATAGGTGATGCCGTCATGGCGCAGCCTTTGCTGCAATTGCTGAAGCGCGATCATCCAGATGCTGCGATAGATGTGCTGGCACCCGCCTGGGTAGCACCGGTTTTGCACGCCATGGTGGAAGTGGATACAGTCCTGGAAACGCCATTCAAGCATGGTTCTCTGCAGTTACGTGAACGCTGGCGCTATGCACAGATATTGCGACAGCGTGGCTATGCAGCCGCCTACGTTTTACCCAATACCTTGAAATTTGCACTGCTGCCGTGGATGGCTGGCATCAAAAAGCGGGTAGGTTACAAGGGCGAAAGCCGTTATGGCCTCATCAATGTCATGCACCATGACAGCAAACCCGTGCCGCGTGCCATGGTGGCATTTTATGCAGCGCTGGCCAGCGAACCAGTAACTGATCTCGCACAGAGCTTCCCCAAGCCACGCTTGCAAATCACTTCTGCACAGACAAATACTGTCTTGCAGGAGATGGGCTTGTCGGCTCAGCAGCCTTTGATCTGCTTTGCCCCCGGCGCAGAATTCGGTAATGCCAAACGCTGGCCCGTCAGCCATTTCGCAGAACTGGCAAAGACTATCCTGCAAGCACATCCTGAGGCACAAATTGTTTTACTGGGTTCCCCCAAGGATGTTGAAGTTTGTCAGCAGATTGAGGCAGCTTGTCCTGCAGTACATCAATTCGCCGGCAAGACCAGGCTGGATCAGGCGCTGGCGTTGATCGCCGCGAGTAACGCCATGGTGTCGAATGATTCTGGCTTGCTGCACATTGCCTCGGCATTCAACAGACCTGTCATTGCCATTTATGGCCCGACTGATCCTGATCACGCCCCGCCATTTTCTGACATCGCGCATTCGCTATCGCTGCGCCTGGCCTGCGCACCCTGCAAGCAAAGGGAATGTCCTCTCGGGCATCATGACTGCATGAACAAGCTTGATAGTCAGATGGTGTGGCAGCCCTTGCAGCCGATACTTAGCGCTTCAGCAACCTGATTTATTTCCTGGGCACATTGACAGCAGGCAGTGAGCCATCTTGTTGCCCCTTCCTGATCGCCTTGTTGATTTGCTCAATGATGCCTTTGTCTTCGGACGCGAGGATCGCAAAGTGGATGTGATCCACGAACAGGTAATGGTCAAGTACCTTGAAGCTTACGCCAGGTGGCATGGGGGTATCTGGCGCAATCTCAGGCATGGTCTTATTGAGCATGGCCTCGACCTTGCGCGGATCGGGATCATAATGGCTGAACAGCATGACATCCGTGCGCTTGCTGAGTAGTTTTTTCAGGCGTGAGGGCAGGGAATACACATCATCTTCTATCACCAGCAAGTTTGCCCTGGCTTTGTCAAATTCATCGCCATAAGTAGAGCCACGTATCATGCTGACAGTTTTTCCTTGCAAGTCAGCAATGCGGGAAAATGGAAAGGTTTGGTCACTCCTGACCACCAGCCAGATAAAAGTACCAAAAGCCGGGATGGAAAAGTGCAGGGTTTGCGCACGTTCTTTTGTCTTGGACAAACCAAAAGCCAGGCCTTCTCCTTCATTCAGACTTTGCAGCAAGCGGTTCCATGGATAGCGCCGGTACTCAAACCGTAGCTGTAATTCTTTTTCTACATACGCTACGCACTGCTGAAAGATTGGGTTAAAGGGGATTTGTGGCGTATTGGTGGCATTTGACTCTACGATCAAAAAAACTTGCTTGCGTAATTCTATCGCCCAAGTTGCTGGGGAAAAGATCAGGGGAAGAACACTCAAAAGATACCTTCTGAGTTGATGTGATTTTTTAAATATCATCGTTGTGATTTCCCCGCAATTTAGCCGTGCATAGTGATCAACAATCGCTATATCAAAAAATATTCTACTCCTTATGCTCTTTGAGCAAGTTCTAAATACTGTTAATTAAGCTTACTAGCATTGCCTGAAGCTTATGCAAACGCCATTTGTGTACAGCAAATCAGAGATATGTTTAGCCATAAAGGGCACTGGGAGTGAGAGCCTACAAGCAGGCGATAGGGAGTGAGTAATGATTTCGGTGGTACCGAAACAAGATACTCATTCTAGTTTTGCCTGTTGCGCAGACCTTTTCTTGATGACTTCTATCCTGGCTTTCAAGCTACGCAATTCTTTCAGTGATTCAGTTGCTTTGGGAGACAGATTTTCTGAGTCCTTCACGATGTCCAATAGCACATCAGTGATCTGACCTAGTTGCGTACCGTACGATGCAAGTTGAAATACCTGTGCTTCTATTCCTGCATCCCCAGAAACAGGAGGAATCATATTGTAGAACCAGGTCGTATTTGGCTCTATGCTTTGCGCGACACTTCCACTCCACGGGAAGTGAACTTGTGGTGACCAGACCCATAACCATGGATACATGATAGCTCCTTGTTTTGATGAAACATGCAGATAGCAAAAAGTGAGGACGAACAAGATTATCCTGAAATAATGCCTGAAGAAAACTAAGTCAGATTCTACAAAAGCTAATGAATGGTATTATTTGAAGTTGTATAAAAATTATCATTTATCAGGATAACATGCAATCATCAAATCAAAATAAAAAGAGGGGCGCACGATGAGAAAATTCCTGGCGGCAATCTTGCTCACGACGGCCCATATGACTCAGGCACAAGTTCAAATTCAGGGCCAGATTTTTCAAGTGCCGACTCGTACAGACGTGAGTACCACTCTGTTTTGGCAGGCTGTGGATGGTGCAAAGGCAACGGTTTTTATTTTTCCGGGTGGGGGCGGCGGGTTTGGCAAGCTTGTAGATGGTAAGCCTGGCAGTAATAATTTTCTGGTACGGGCTATGCCATACTTTTTGGCGAATGGCTTTAATGTCGCTATTTTCGGAAGACCCAGTGATTCCGAGGACCTGGATTTTGCCGACCGCATCAGTGACACGCATTTGTCAGATATTCGCGCAGTGCTGGATGAGGTGAAAAAGCAAAGCGCTGCACCAATCTGGATTGTCGGCACTAGTCGTGGCACGATTTCTACAACTGCAATGGCGATCAAAATTCAGGACCCCGCGATAGCCGGTTTGGTCCTGACTTCCAGCATTGTGAACTACAAAAAGCCAGGGGCTGTGCCCAAGCAGGACTTAGCTGCAATTACGATACCTACCTTGATACTCCATCATAACAAGGACGCCTGCATGCATTGTCAGCCACATGAGGTATCGGCAATCTTGCGTGGGCTGAAAAACGCGCCGGCAAAAAAAATGATACTGGCAGATGGTGGCTCCAATCCTACCGGCGATGCGTGCGCAGCGCTGCACTGGCATGGTTTTATCGGTATGGAGAAGGAGGCTGTTGACATGATTTCAGAATGGATAAGAACTCCTTCGCCCTGATCTGAAGCTATCCATGAGCTGTCCAAAAAAAATGCCGGCACATTGCCGACATTTTTTAGGGGGCTTGTTTAAGCTTAAATATACCCGGCGTCATAAACACGGTCACATTAAAATAATATCGTACTGCTCCTGATGAAACACACTCTCCACTTGCAGTGAAATCGGTTTGCCAATGAAGTCGCCGAGCATGGCAAGATGTTGCGATTCTTCTTCGAGGAACATGTCGACCACGACTTGCGAGGCCATGATGCGGAATTCTCTGGGATTGAATTGTTTGGCTTCGCGCAGAAGTTCGCGCAGGATTTCGTAGCAGATGGTGCGGGCGGTTTTGACCTGGCCTTTGCCGCTGCAGGCAGGGCAGGGTTCGCATAAGACATGGGCGAGTGATTCGCGGGTGCGTTTGCGGGTGACTTCTACCAGGCCGAGGGCCGAGAAGCCGGAGACAGATAGTTTGGTGCGGTCACGTGACAAAGCCTTGTTGAGTTCAGCCAGCACGGCAGTCTTGTGTTCTTCATTCTCCATGTCGATGATGTCGAGAATGATGATGCCGCCGAGGTTACGTAATCTTAGCTGACGGGCGATGGCGTGGGCGGCTTCGAGGTTGGTTTTGAAGATGGTGTCATCGAAATTGCGGCCAGCGACAAAGCTGCCGGTATTGACGTCGATGGTGGTCATGGCCTCGGTCTGGTCGACGATGAGGTAACCGCCAGATTTCAGGTCGACGCGGCGGCCCAGGGCGCGTTCTATTTCTTCTTCCACGCCATGCAGGTCAAACAGGGGGCGTTCACCTATATAGTGTTGCAGCTTGCCGAGCACTGACGGCATGTAATGCGTCGCGAACTCTTGCAGCATGATGTAATTTTCACGCGAGTCGACTTGTATGCTGTCAGTTTCTTCATTGACGAAGTCACGCAAGACGCGTTGTGCCAGATTAAGATCCTGATACAGCAGGGTAGTCGGTGGCTGGGTCTTGGCCAGTTGCAGTATGGTGGACCAGGTGCGGCGCAGGTAATCAACGTCGGCCTTCAAGTCTTCATCGGAGGCATCTTCTGCCATGGTGCGGACGATGAAACCACCTTTTTCTTCTGGCTGCTGCAGGTTTTGTACCTTGGTGCGCAGGGCTTCGCGTTCAGCTTCGTTTTCTATTTTTTGCGAAATGCCTATGTGTGAATCTTGCGGCAGGTAGACCAGCATGCGGCCTGCGATGGAAATCTGTGTAGAGAGGCGTGCGCCCTTGGTGCCTATCGGGTCTTTGACGACTTGCACGGTGACGGACTGGCCATCGAACAGCAATTTTTCTATCGGTGTCAGCGGCGCATTGGTATTGCCATTCGCATCTTGCGAGCGGGCGTCCCAGATATCAGCCACATGCAAAAAAGCGGCGCGTTCCAGGCCTATGTCGATAAAGGCAGACTGCATGCCTGGCAAGACGCGCACGACTTTGCCCAGGTAGATATTGCCGACCAGGCCGCGTGACAATGTACGTTCTATATGGAGTTCTTGTACCGCGCCCTGGAACATCAGGGCAACGCGGGTTTCTTGAGGGGTGATATTGATGAGGAGGTTTTCGCTCATAAGCTTCTCTGATACTTCAATTTAGGGAATAAAGATACCTGCCTGACGCAGCAACTGGCAGGTTTCAAATAAGGGTAATCCCATGATGCCAGAATAACTCCCTTTGATGTGTGAAATAAAACGGGCTGCCGCGCCCTGTATGCCATAGCCACCGGCTTTGTCATAGGGTTCATTGCTATTGCAGTAGGCCAGTATCTGTTGTTCATCGAGATTCGCAAAACTGACTTCTGAACATTGTGTGACAGCGGCACTGCCCAGTGCCGAATGTACGGCGATGCTGGTCAGTACCTGATGCGTCTGGCCTGCCAGCATGCTCAGCATTTGTATGGCTTCTTGCCGGTCGGTGGGTTTGCCCAGAATTTGCTTGCCGAGTACCACGGTAGTGTCGGCGGCGAGCACGGGGCGTGGCAGCATTTTGCGCAGATGCATGATTTCCCAAGCCTTGTCTGCTTTTTCCTGGGTGACGCGGCTGACATAGGCTTCTGGTGCTTCGCCGGGCAAGACGATCTCGGTCACATCCGGCCCGCGTGGTGCAGCATCGCGTAGCAGCAAGAGATCAAACTCTATGCCTGCCTGGTGCAGCAGTTCGCGGCGTCTTGGACTTTTTGATGCCAGGTAGATTTTATTTTCTTTTAGCATGGCGGTCTCCTTGGTATAACTTATACCCGGTGATAAGGGTGGTTCTGGGTAATTGACCAGGCACGGTATAGCTGTTCGGCCAGCAGTACTCTCACCATGCCATGTGGCAGGGTCAGGCTGGAAATACGTATCAGGGTATCGGCTTTGGACTTGAATTCTGCGTCCAGGCCATCAGCACCGCCGATGATGAAGACCACATCACGGCCATCCTGCTGCCACTGCGTGAGGTTTTGCGACAGGGCGACGCTGGTCCAGTCCTTGCCGCGTTCATCCAGGGCGATGATACGGGCATTCTTGGGTATCACTGCTTCTATCCTGGTACGTTCCAGTGCCATGACGGTTTCAGCCGTTTTACTGCCTGAGCGTTCTACCGGTTTGATTTCCTTGAGGATTATGCGGCATTCTGGCGGCATGCGTTTGGCATACTCCTGAAAGCCTGTTTCTATCCAGGAGGGCATTTTGTGGCCGACGGCGGCGATGATCAATTGCATGTTTGTGTCTGTTTGCTGCGTATTAGGTCTTGAAACCGAGTACTTCGGGACTTAAGCAAAATTGTCACAGCAAGGCTGTCGCTTCAGGAAACCTCCCTTGTAAGGGAGGTTCGTTGCGTCGGCAGACAATATATTGTCTGAAACCCCGACTTTACCGTAGCGACGAAGACAGTACTTTAGTACCGAATCTTGCTAAATACGGGAGCTACAACGCAGCTGTGGCGGTTTTGCTTAAGTCCTTCTCTTAAACAAATGGCTGCACCAGGCAGCCATTTGGATTAAAACGAAACAGAGAATTATTCCTCTGTTGCTTTCTTGCGTGCAGGAGCGCGTTTTGCTGGCGCTGCAGCGGCAGTGCGTTTTTCTGCGGCTTGCTTGGCAGAGGCAACAGCAGTTTTAGTTGCTGCTACTTTAACGCGGCCACCAGTTGGTATCTTGGCTGGTTTGGCCGCAGTAGTGCCATCAGCAGCTTTGCGGGTTGCCGGTTTGCGTGCTGGTTTGCCTTCAGCATCACCAGTAGTCTTGGTGACGCGTGGTTTGCGCGCTGGTTTCTTTTCATCGTCCAGCGTGGTCTGGATAGCCATCATGTCATGCGTGACTTCCAGCGGGGCAGCTTTGCCAGCCACTTTGCGGACGCGCTTAGGCTTGTCGCTGTCTTCTTCTGCTTCAACTTTTTTAGCAGAAGTACGCTTGGCCGCGCCGAATTTGACA
Organism: Undibacterium sp. GW821-FHT07F11; assembly: GCF_059418665.1. NCBI lineage: Bacteria > Pseudomonadati > Pseudomonadota > Betaproteobacteria > Burkholderiales > Oxalobacteraceae > Undibacterium > Undibacterium sp. GW821-FHT07F11. The sequence continues at coordinate 724,804 of NZ_JBWKQH010000002.1, read as the reverse complement.
GGCTTGTCGCCCCACAGCTCTTCCAGACGGTAGTAAGCGCGGATGGCTGGCTGCATGATGTGGACGACGATGTCACCCAGATCGACCAGTACCCATTCACCCGTTGCTTCACCCTCCATGCTGACGATAGTGCCACCGTTTTCCTTGACTTTGTCGCGTACGGACGCGGCCAGAGCCTTGGTTTGACGGTTGGATGTACCAGAGGCGATACAAACGCGGTCAAACAGGCTGGTCAGGTGTGTGGTTTCAAACAATTGTATGTCTTGCGCCTTGACGTCTTCCAGAGCGTCAATGACCAGGGTTTGCAGTTTTTTAATATCCATATTTTTATTGGTAGATAGTTTGTTGTTGTAGGTAGTCTAGCACCTTGTGCGGGACTAGCAATCTTGTTGTCGGGTTATGCTGTTTTAATTCAGTACGTAGTTGGGTCGCAGATACATCTTGCGCCAGATTTCTCTCCAGATAAGTACCACCGGCTGGCCGTGAGCGCATTTCCAGGGCGCTGATGGCATTTTTCTTCCAGATGTCAGCAATGTCGGGGCTGCTGATATCGAGGCTGAAACCCGGGCGTGATGCAGCACACAAATGCGCTACTTCAAGCAAGTCCTGCCAATTGCGCCAGGTGTGCAAATTTTGCAACTGATCTGCACCCATGGCAAATACCAGTGATGCCTCATCGCCAACTTCTCTGCGTAGCTGGTGCAAGGTATCGATGGTGTAATTACTTTTACCCTGTTCTGCGCGGATGATTTCTTGCTCATCTATCCTGACAGGGCAGAGTTGCCAGTCTTCAAAGGCCAGCTTCAGCATGGCCAGTCTTTGTGTCGAGGTGGCTTGCAACTCATTCTTTTGCCATTGCTGGCCTACAGGAATGATGCGCAATTCACCCGGTTGCAATATCGTCGCCAGACTATGGGCAAGGGCAATATGGCCCAGATGCACAGGATCAAAGCTGCCACCCAGTACCAGGATACAAGGTGGTGTTACAGTTTCTATGCCCATTCCCGGTGTACCAGAAAGTCTGTTGCCAGTGCTGCTTCCGGGCTGCCAGCCTCTGGTTTCCAATCATAGCGCCATTTGACGATGGGGGGCATGGACATAAGTATGGACTCTGTCCTGCCGCCAGATTGCAGGCCAAAATGCGTGCCACGGTCAAATACCAGATTGAATTCTACATAACGACCACGGCGATAAGCCTGGAAATCGCGCTCACGTTCGCCATATTCCTGGCCTTTGCGACGTTCCAGGATAGGACGGTAAGCCGGAATAAAGGCGTCACCGACGCTGCGCATCATGGCAAAACTGCTGGCAAAATCCTGCTCATTGAAATCATCAAAGAAGATGCCGCCTACGCCACGCGCTTCTTTACGGTGTTTCAGGTAAAAATACTCGTCACACCATTTCTTGAAGCGGACATGCAAGTCTGCACCAAAAGGCTGGACCGCCATTTTACAGGTTTGGTGAAAATGCACAGCATCTTCCGTAAAACCGTAATACGGCGTCAAATCCATGCCACCACCAAACCACCAGACATCTTCCTGGCCTTCGGCGCGAGTGGTGAAAAAGCGTACATTCATGTGCACGGTAGGTGCATACGGGTTACGTGGATGCAGAACCAGCGAGACACCCATGGCTTCCCACTGACGGCCAGCCAGCTCAGGACGGGCGGCAGCGGCAGATGGTGGCAGGCTTTTACCCATGACATGGGAGAAATTGACGCCGCCACGTTCAAATACCTTGCCTTCTTCTATGACACGGGAGATACCGCCACCGCCTTCAGGGCGTTCCCAGCTATCTGTAATAAAAGTATGGCCATCAACTTCTTCGAGAGCCGCGACTATACCAGCCTGCAAGCCCAGGAAGTAGTTTTTAACCGCGAGTGTATCTGTCATTCTGCTATCTACTCTAAAAAACGCAAGGGGCTGGACTAGTCTTTGGACTATTCTCAACCCGCTTTAAAAGATCTATGGCGCACATCGAAATGTACGCCTGACCAGACCCAAGGATTTAATGTTTGCGGTTCAGCGCACGCCAGCCTATGTCACGGCGGTATTGCATGCCGTCGAAATGGATTTTTTCCACCACGTCATACGCATGTTTTTGCGCCAGTTTGACGGTGTCGCCCAGTCCAACCACACACAACGCACGACCACCGGTCACATGCAAGGTCTTTTCATTGAGCGATGTACCCGCATGGAAGGTCACGGTGTCCGCAGTTTCTGCCGGGATACCGGTGATTTTGTCACCTTTGCGTGGCGCATCAGGGTAACCAGCAGCGGCCATGACGACACCCATGGCGGTACGCCTGTCCCATTCCAGTTCTACCGTATCGAGCGTGCCATTGACTGCGTGTTCAACCACATGCAGCAAATCTGTTTTCAGGCGCGCCATGATAGGCTGGGTTTCTGGGTCGCCCATGCGGCAGTTGAATTCCAGGGTTTTTGGATTGCCCTGGTCATCGATCATCAGACCGGCATACAAAAAGCCGGTAAATATGATGCCATCCTTGGCCATGCCTTGTACCGTAGGCACGATAATTTCACGCATGACGCGGGCGTGCAGTTGTGGCGTTACGATAGGGGCTGGGGAGTAGGCACCCATGCCGCCTGTATTCGGGCCTTCGTCATTGTCGAGCAGACGTTTATGATCCTGGCTGGTTGCCAGTGGCAGAATATTCTTGCCATCAACCATGACGATGAAACTGGCCTCTTCACCCGCCAAAAACTCTTCAATCACGACGCGTGCACCAGCATCACCGAGCTTATTGTCAGACAACATCATATCGATTGCTGCATGCGCTTCTTCAGCCGTCATGGCAACGACTACACCTTTGCCCGCCGCCAAGCCATCAGCCTTGATGACGATAGGCGCGCCTTTTGCATTGATGTACTCATGCGCAGGTGCCAGCTCAGAGAAGGTCTGGTATTCAGCCGTAGGAATGGCATGCCTGTGCATGAAAGCCTTGGCGAAATCCTTGGAGCTTTCCAGTTGTGCAGCTTCTTTGCTCGGGCCAAAGATTTTCAGGCCACGGTCACGGAAAATATTGACGATACCGGCAGCCAGCGGCACTTCAGGGCCGACTACGGTAATGCCTATGTTTTCTTGCTCGGCAAAGTCTGCCAGTGCTGCCGGGTCTGTGATGTTGATGTTTTTCAGACGGCTGTCAGCAGCGGTACCACCATTGCCGGGGGCGACAAAAATGGTTTGTACGCGTTCAGATTGCGCCAGTTTCCAGGCGAGGGCATGTTCACGGCCACCAGAGCCGACTACGAGTAATTTCATCTTAATCTTCTATGATGGCGTTGGTGAATACTTCTTGTACATCGTCGAGGTTTTCCAGTGCATCCAGCAGTTTTTGCATCTTGATACCTTCATCACCGGAAAATACAGTTTCAGTATTTGGTTTCATGACGACTTCAGCGACTTCTGCCTTAAAACCGGCTTTTTCCAGGCTGGCACGCAGGTCAGACAGGCTGAATGGCGCGCACAGCACTTCGATGCCGCCTTCTTCATCGGTGACCACATCGTCAGCGCCGGCTTCCAGGGCAGCTTCCATCAGGGCATCTTCATTCGTGCCTGGTGCAAAGAACATCTGGCCGCAATGCTGGAACAAAAAGGCGACCGAGCCTTCAGTACCCATATTGCCACCGTATTTGTTGAAGGCATGGCGTACTTCAGCCACGGTGCGTACGCGGTTGTCGGTCATGCAGTCAACCACGATGGCGGCACCACCTATGCCATAACCCTCATAACGTACTTCTTCGTAATTTGCGCCTTCCAGTGTGCCCGCGCCGCGTTGTATCGCACGCGTGACGTTTTCTTTTGGCATATTGGCGTCAGCCGCCTTGTCTACTGCCAGACGCAGGCGCGGGTTGGAATCGACATCCTCACCACCCATGCGTGCTGCAACCGTGATCTCCTTGATCAGACGCGTCCATATCTTGCCGCGTTTGGCATCGGTTGCTGCTTTTTTATGCTTGATATTGGCCCATTTACTATGTCCTGCCATGATCGCTCTTTCCTGAATTGACAATAGCTCACCCTGAGGGCGGCAATTTTGCCTGGCTTGGTTTTATAATGAAGACCAGTATTTTACCATAGTGGCACCGACCGACTTCTCCAAATCACCCTCCAAAACTATGTCAAAACCTTTGTTGATCGCTAAAAACACCGAATTCGACTTGAATTTATTGTCAGACTGGGCCAATCGCCATGGTTGTATCACCGGTGCTACAGGTACCGGCAAGACTGTTACCCTGCAAACCCTGGCGCAGGCATTTTCTGCCATTGGTGTGCCGGTGTTCATGGCAGACGTCAAAGGCGACCTGTCTGGCATGGCCAAAGAAGGTAGTGCAACGGGCAAAATCCAGCAGAGGCTGCAAGCCCTGCAATTGGATGAACCCAAGTGGCAGGCTTGCCCGGTCACGTTCTGGGACGTGTTTGGCAAACAGGGCCACCCGGTACGTGCCACAGTATCAGACCTTGGCCCCTTGCTGCTGGGGCGTATGTTGAATTTGAATGATACTCAGGAAGGTGTCTTGCAACTGGCCTTCAAGATCGCCGACGACCATGGTCTGCTGCTGTTGGATACCAAGGATTTGCGCGCTATGCTGCAATACCTGGCCGAGAATGCCTCTGAATTCCAGACCGAATACGGCAATATCTCGGCAGCCAGTGTCGGCGCTATCCAGCGCTCATTGCTGACCATCTCGGAGCAGGGCGGTGAGCAATTCTTTGGCGAACCCATGCTGAACCTGGACGACATGATGCAAACTGACGGCGATGGCCGTGGTTTTGTGAATATCCTGGCGGCAGATCAATTGCTGCAATCACCACGCCTGTATTCCACCTTTTTGCTATGGATGCTGTCTGAATTGTATGAACACCTGCCAGAAGTTGGCGATGTCGATCAGCCCAAGATGGTTTTCTTCTTTGATGAGGCCCATCTGTTGTTTGACGAGGCACCCAAGGTCTTGCTGCAAAAGATAGAGCAGGTGGTGCGTTTGATACGTTCCAAGGGTGTGGGCGTGTATTTCGTTACGCAAAACCCGCTGGACATCCCTGATACTGTACTGGGGCAACTCGGCAACCGTGTCCAGCATGCCTTGCGTGCCTATACGCCCAGGGATCAAAAAGCAGTGCAGGCCGCAGCAGAAACTTTCCGTCCCAATCCCAAGCTGGATACCGCAGCGGTGATTGCCGAACTCGGTGTCGGTGAGGCGCTGATTTCCTTCCTTGACGATAAAGGCAGGCCCAACATCGTGCAACGCGCCCTGATCGTACCTCCATCGTCACAGATAGGAGCGATAACGGCAGATGAACGCAAGCAAGTCATGCAAACTTCCATCGTCGCCGGTGTGTATGAGAAGCACATAGACCGTGAATCTGCCTATGAAAAACTGACAGGCAGGGTGGCAGCCCGTGCTGCTACCACAGATAAAGAAGATAATCTGCAACCCGGTAGCAGGGAAGAGCCTGCGGCGGCAGACGCCAATGGCTGGGGTAATGCGCCCTCGGCAGCGTCTGCACCATCCGTACCCGGCCGGCCTGTACTCAATTCAGGACGCACAGCTCAGCCAGCGCCTGCGCCTGCGCAGGAAAGTAGCGGTGGTGTCGGTGATACGTTGAAAAGCGTGTTCGGCAACCTGCTCGGTGGTGGTGGTTTACGACGCAAGGATAATGTGGTCGAGACCATGATCAAGTCTACAGTCAGGACCATGGGTTCTCAGGTAGGGCGCGAGATAATACGCGGGGTACTGGGCTCTATTCTGAAGAAATAAGCTTGTTTGCACCAGAATGCATGCACGGCGCAGCAGGAGGCCAGCAGAAGATCAGTAGAGCCTGGATGCTCTGCTGATCGAAAGAACTATTCCTGACCCTGGCTGCTGCTATTAGCCAGACGCCTGAAGATACTGTTCAGGGAACTATCATTTTGCTTTGGAGATACTTTTTTCGTCTGTCTTTCAGGCATATCCGGTAATGCACGTTTTGGACGGAGTACCGGTTGATCAGCATATTGTAAGCGTGGCGTGTACATCTGGTTTTCTCCTGCGATGTGGTTCATAACAAGAAGTGTAATGAAATATGCATTAGTTAATAGTTAGACAAAGTCAAATTTGGCAAGTAAATGTAAAATTCCATGTGAAAGATTGTTAGTTCTTTTCCATGTGGGAATTATTTGCTTTCTACCTGGCAATTTATATGTGAAGTTATTGTTTTAGGCCGTGTAACAGTCCGGTCTGCCCTTAGAAATTTATGCTTACTGAACAATCAAAATTAATTGCCCGCCGCCATTACCTCACAGGTCTCGCCATTGCCTTGATTGGTGCCATCCTCTTTTCTACCAAGGCTATTGTTGCCAAACTGATTTATCGTTACAACGTCGATGCAGTGACACTGATCTGTTTTCGCATGGCATTTTCCCTCCCCATTTTCGCTGCGATTGCAGTCTGGCAAATGCACAAGGCCGGCAGCCTGAGCAGTGCCGACCGCTGGCGTCTGGTGGGCCTGGGTCTGGTAGGTTATTACCTGTCATCTTTCCTGGATTTTCTCGGTCTGCAATATATCAGTGCTGGTCTTGAGCGCCTGATTTTGTTCCTGACGCCTTCCTTTGTCTTGCTGATATCCGCTTTCTTCTTGAAACGTGCCGTCAGCATGCTTGAATGGGTAGCTTTGCTGGTGTCTTACCTGGGTATAGTCCTGGTCTTCTTCCATGACCTCAAGCTTGGTGGTGACTATGTCATGCTGGGCTCTGCCCTGGTGCTGGGGGCGGCGATTTCTTATGCCATCTATCTGATACAGTCGGGTCAACTGGTGCAAAGGCTGGGCTCTTTGAGGTTGGTGTCCTATGCAATGTGTGTTTCCAGTGCTGCCTGCATAGGCCAATTTTTTATTTTGCGTCCTGCCAGCATGCTGGTGCAGCCGCTTGCTGTATATTCATTGTCTATAGTGAATGCCATCATGTGCACTGTATTGCCAGTGTTTCTGACCATGATAGCGGTAAAGCGCATCGGCGCGGCGACAGCTTCGCAAGCAGGCATGATAGGCCCGGTATCGACTTTGTTCCTTGGTGCTTATTTCCTCGGTGAGCCCATTACGGGCTGGCAAATGGCCGGGACAGTATTGGTCATGGGCGGCATGTATTTGCTGTCTGTGAAAAAGACTTAAAGTTAGAGAATTCATTCAGGAGATATAAATGGTCAAGGCAATTCGCATACAGCAGACGGGTGGTCCGGAAGTCATGGAATATGTTGACGTCGAACTGGGCGCACCTGGCCCGGGTGAAGTGTTGGTACGCCAAAAAGCCTGCGGTCTGAATTTTATCGATGTGTATTTTCGTACCGGCCTGTATCCGCAAGCATTGCCCGGTGGTTTGGGCATGGAAGGTGCTGGCATTGTTGAAGCAATCGGTGCTGACGTCAAATACGTGCAGGTGGGTGACAGGGTTGCCTACGCTGGAAGACCAACGGGTGCTTATGCAGAGGCCCGCATCATGCCTGCCGATAATCTGGTGCGCCTGCCTGACAGCATCAGTTTTGAGACCGCAGCCGCCATGATGCTGCAGGGTTTGACTGTGCAATATCTGTTTCACCGCACCTTCCCTTTGCAAGGTGGGGAAACAATATTGTTTCATGCTGCCGCAGGTGGTGTTGGCCTGATTGCCTGTCAATGGGCACGTGCCATAGGTGTCACCATGATAGGCACGGTAGGCTCGGACGAGAAAGGCGAATTGGCCAAAGCCCATGGCTGCGCCCATATCATCAACTACAACACGGAAAATTTTGTTCAGCGTGTCCGTGAAATTACGGATGGAAAAGGGGTGCCGGTTGTTTATGATTCCATCGGCAAGGATACTTTCATTCCTTCACTGGATTGTCTGGCTCCCTTGGGCATGATGGTCAGTTTTGGTAATGCGTCTGGTCCTGTGCCTGCATTTAGCCTGAGTGAGCTTGCTTCACGTGGTTCCCTGTTCATTACCAGGCCCAGTTTGATGAGCTATACGGCCAAACGTGATGACCTGGAACAAATGGCTGCCCACTTATTTTCCATGGTGGAAGGCGGCAAAGTTAAAATAGACATACGCCAACGCTATCCTTTAAGTGCTGTGGCACAAGCACACCGTGAGCTGGAAACCAGGAAAACCACGGGCTCCAGTATATTAATTCCCTGAAGCAAGAAAATATGACGCAAAAAATATGACGCAAATAACACCACCATCGAAAACACCTTCAGACAAAGATAACGGTAGCCCTAAATTTGGGCGACTGCTGCTGGTTCTTATTTTTGCAGTCATGCTGATTGTTGTTATTACCTTAGGCTCTGAGGCTTACTATACTAATTAAGGGCGTTTGAACATTTGACAGAGCTGTTTTGCAGCTTTGTTGTTTTACTGCACTGTTCCGTAAGATTCTGGCATTGCGCAAGCCTGCCTGGCTTGGCAGAATGCAAGTTTTTGGGCGCGAACGCTGGCGTCTGAGTTTTATTGATAACCTGACCATAATAAAAAAGAGCGATGGATACCATTCCACTTAATACTGCCAAGACGAGCGAATTTTCCAGCTCTAGCCGTTTGCTGATATTGCAAAGTCTGGTGCCTATCGCCACCAATCTGGTTTCTTCGCAAATTGAGGCATTTACCGGGCGCCTGACCGAAGCTTTGTTCAAGCTGTCTGACCAGACCATCAGGCCAGAGGAGGTTGCCACCAGCTTTGCTGCTTACCAGCAACTGAAACGCAATGGTACAACCTTTTATCGTCTGGTTGCCGGGCAGGTCAATGCCGCTCTCGCCAAAGAAGTCAGCGTTGTCAATACCCGCAAACGCGCCAGGACGGATGAAGGCAAGCAGGATTTTTCTCTTGTCAGTTTTGAAGAGATGGAAAGCAAGGTACTTAGCCGCAATCTGAGCCAATCGCTGGAAGTGACTAATGCAGAGCAACTGGTCTCTTTGAATGTGCGCATAGGCCATGTATTGCGCCGTACCCCTATCAGTGTTTCGCAAAACCCATTTCGTCCAGAGTTATTTGTCAAAGCTGTCCATCAGGCATGGATGGAACTGGAGCCCAACCCTGAAACCCATCACCTGATATTGCGATTGTTGCGACCAGAATTGTTCCTGCAATTGGGCACAATTTACCGTGAGCTGAATCTGGCTTTGGTTGAGCGAGGTATCTTGCCCGACCTGAATGATGGTTACCGTAATAAACAAAAAAAGAACATGATGTCAGGATCTGACGATATCAGTAACCGCGACCCTTATCTGGAAAATAAGCTGCGTAATATTTTTTCTGGTAATGCGCCGACAGGTACGTTTGGCAATACAGTTACTGGTGGCAGTGGTGGGGGCGGTGGTGGTAGCACTACCATGGATGGCGGAGGCATGCCATTCACGGGTGGGCAAGATGCTGGCGGCGGCTTTGGTGGTGGCCACTCAGGTGGCAGCGGTGGTGGAGGAGGTAGTGGTGGTGGCGGCAGTAATGCGCCAGACATGGTCACCATAGACAGGCAATTTTTTGACTACCTGACCAGTGTGCAGAGAGATTTCTCTGCCAATCCCATGCCGACAGATACGGCACATCTGCGGCAATTATCGCAGCAGCCAAATGCCGGTGGCCTGACCCATATAGATCAAAGCACGATCGAGTTGCTGGCACGTATTTTTGACTATGTCTTTAACGACAACAGCATACCTGCAGACATCAAAAATCTCATCAGCCAGTTGCAGATACCAACCTTAAAGGTGGCTTTGCTCGACAAGGATTTCTTTTTCAAGGAAAACCATCCAGCGCGGGTATTGATAGACACACTGGCTAAATCCAGCGTCTTGTTGAATAGCGACGCCTCGGCGGAAGACCCGCTCTATCAAATGATAGAAGGCATCGTCGAAAGGGTGCAGCAGGATTTTGATCAGCAAATAGAGTTGTTCTCTGACGTTGTTGCTGACCTGGAAGCCTTCCTCAAGGATGAAGAACAGCAAACCGAAGTCGCCATCAGCGAGCCAGTCGCCGTCGCGCTGAAGCAAGAAAAAATGCGCCTCGCGCGCGAGTTTGCCGAAAACGATGTTGCTATCCGGGTAGAAACGGGCGAGGTTGCCGGTTTCCTGGAAACCTTCCTCAAGGAGCAATGGATCAGGATTTTGACGATCTCGCATAACGTCAAGGAAGAAAAGCCCAACGCCCTGGAAAATGCCCTGCGGACGATGGATGACCTGATCTGGAGCCTGAAACCCAAGAATAGTGCTGAAGAGCGCAAAGAGCTGGTCAGCAAGCTGCCAGCCATGCTGTCTTTGCTGAATGCCTGGCTGAATGCGATCAAATGGGATGAGCCTGAACGCGTTATCTTCTTTTCCAAACTGGCTGAACGCCATGCTGGTATCGCCCGTGCACCTCTTGAATTTTCACCGCGTCGCCAATTGGAAATTGCCGTCAATATCGCCCAGCGAGCCAGTGAAAAACGCCTGAACCGCCATGTACAGGACCAGATAGAACAGCCAGTCGATGAGTGGGCGCGCGTCATAGAAACCATGGAGCGCGGCATCTGGGTTGATTTCACCCGGCCAAATGGTGTCACTACCCGTTTCAAATTGGCCTGGGTCAGCCCCAAGCGTACACGCTACATCTTCACCAATCGCCAGGGGCATGATGCTTTTTCAGTGTCTAGCGAAGAATTGATTACCCAGTTCCGTGAGGGCAGGGCGATACAGATAGTTGCTGAATCTGTGGTTGACCGTGCGCTGGTCGAGGCTTTGCGTGATCCACCGGCAACGTAAATGAATAGGACTTACGCAAAACCGCCCAGCTGCGTTGCAGCTCTTCTCCTGGGAGCCGCGTACTAAAGTACAGCCTTTGTCGCTACTGTGTAGTCGGGGGTTCCAGGCAACATGTTGTCTGCCGACGAAACGAACATCCCTTGCAAGGGATGGTTCCTGAAAGCGTTAGCCTAGCTGGGGTAGTTTTGCGTAAGTCCTAATGACACGAATGCTAAAGTGGCAGGCGGTTTGCCTGCCACTTTTTTATGGTCACCTGCCTGTTGCACACGTCAGGCAACTAATTTTCCACTTTAAACTGTACTTTGCTGGTGCTGCCGTTTTTGCCCGGGAAGTCCTTCAGCGCACTATCCATCAGGTAGGGCATGTAAAGTGAAATTTCCTCGTTGTCTTGCTCGGAGCTGGTTTTGATGTCAGCCAATACTTTATTTTTCCCCATTTCAGAAATACGTATTTGTAACTGATGCAGATAGGTGCTGCGTATATACATATCTATCGGGCCTCTGGGGTAGTATGGCCAGGTCGAAAAAGTTGGGTAGTAAAGGTAATTGCGACGATAAATACCACGGCTGAAATGCAGACCCCAGTACGGATCATAAATGCTTGGTTGCCAGAACAAGCTGGGCTTGACTTCCCTGATGGTGGTGGCATAACGCAACTCCACCTTCAGGGCGGGCGTAGCACCTGCGTTGATTTCCTTAAAGCCCAAGGTTTGCAGGCGGGTTCTTAGCAAGTCTTCATATAGCTTATGTTCAGGGTTGTTTTCCTGCCCTGGCGCACGTTCAAAGATATAAGATTTGTCTTGCGTGGTGCCTGGCCATTCGTGAAAGACACTGACCTGGCTGGTAAACGTCGTTGCGCATCCGCCCAGCAGCAAACTGCAGGCCAGCGCTAATAATAAGGTGAACTTCTTCATTTTACTGCTCCTTCAAACATATTTTTACTATAGTTCCATGATATGCCTGATTACAAAAACTTGTTGCTCTTACTGTAACGTGTTGTATCGACCTTGTTACGATTAGGACTTACGCAAAACCGCCCCAGCTGCGTTGCAGCTCCTGGCCGTACTGAAGTACTGTCTTCGTCGCTGACGGTGTAGTCGGGGTTTCAGACAACATGTTGTCTGCCAATGTAACGAACCTCCCTTGCAAGGGAGGTTTCCTAAAGCGATAGCCTTGCTGGGGCAATTTTGCGTAAGTCCTAACTATGTGAGTTTAGTTGAGAAAAGCGAATGATCGCTGATTTGACTGAAACTGGGCACGCTACATGTTTTGTGCAGGTGGCTAGGATGAATCTGTAAGAATTTCACGGTTTTAACAAACTTTCTGCCTAAATTTGACTCTATTCAATAGACTTTTATCCCCGTACTGACACAGCTTGGTAAAATGGCGGTCTTTGCAGGGTTCATAAGACTTTGTTATTCAACTTATTTTCGCGAGATACTCCATCCATGCGTAACGATACTGCCAGCAAACCAGAGACAATTTTTCGTAAAGACTATATAGCCCCGGGGTTTTGGGTAGACACAGTAGAAATGGGTTTCGACCTTGATCTGCAAGCCACCCATGTCGCCACCCGCATGACCTTGCGCCGCAATCATGACAGCAGCGAAAAAGACCTGGTCTTGTTTGGCGAATCCCTGAAATTGCTGCAACTGCGCATGAATGGCGTGAACTTGAAGAAGTCTGCCTACAAGATAGAAGGCGAGACCCTGCGCATTGCCAATGCCCCGGACGAAGTCACGCTGGAAATTGAAACCCTGATCAATCCGCTCAAGAACACCTCTTTGTCAGGTCTGTATGCGTCCAACGGTAACTTCATTACTCAGTGCGAGGCAGAAGGTTTCCGCAAGATCACCTGGTTCCCTGACCGTCCTGATGTCATGGCGAAATACACCGTCATGCTGCGTGCCGACAAGAAAAAATTCCCTGTATTGCTGAGCAATGGCAACTTGATCGAAGAAGGTGATCTGGGTGACGGCCGCCATTTCGCAAAATGGGAAGACCCGTTCAAAAAGCCTTCTTACCTGTTCGCTCTGGTGGCTGGCAAGCTTGTTTGCCAGGAAGAAAACTACAAGCTCAAATCCGGCCGCAAAGCCTTGCTGCAAGTCTGGGTAGAAGACGGCAATCTGGATAAAACCCAGCATGCCATGGACTCTCTCAAAAACAGCATACGCTGGGATGAAGAGCGCTTTGGCCTGGAGTTGGACCTTGACCGCTTCATGATCGTTGCCACAGGCGACTTCAATATGGGCGCCATGGAAAACAAGGGCTTGAATATTTTTAATACCAAGTTCGTGCTGGCCAATCCATCTATCGCTACTGACGTTGACTATGCAGGCATAGAATCTGTGGTTGGTCATGAATACTTCCATAACTGGACAGGTAACCGCGTCACTTGCCGCGACTGGTTCCAGTTGTCCTTGAAAGAAGGCCTGACAGTTTTCCGTGACCAGGAATTTTCTGCCGACCTGGTAGGCACAGCCACTGGCCGTGCCGTCAAGCGCATAGAAGATGTACGTTTGCTGCGCCAGGTACAATTCTCTGAAGATGCAGGCCCTATGGCCCATCCTGTACGTCCTGATTCTTTTGTAGAAATCAATAACTTCTACACCGTCACGATTTATGAAAAAGGTTCAGAAGTCGTGCGCATGTATTACACCTTGCTGGGTCATGATGGCTTCCGCAAGGGCATGGATCTGTACTTCGAGCGCCATGATGGCCAGGCGGTTGAATGTGATGACTTCCGCGCTGCGATGGCGGATTCCAGTGGCCGTGACCTGACCCAGTTTGAACGCTGGTATAGCCAGGCTGGTACGCCACGCGTGAAGGTGGACGCGACTTACGATGAGCAGGCGCAGACTTATTCCATCACCCTGAGCCAATCTTGCCCGGCTACACCAGGCCAGGCAGAAAAACTGCCTTTCCACATCCCGGTTGCCATGGGCTTGCTGGGTGCAGATGGTAAAGATATACCTTTGCATAGCGCCGCGTACGAAGCACAGGCTGGTGCGACCAGTCTGGTGCTGGAACTGACAGAAGCCAGTCAGACTTTTGTATTTACGGGTGTTAGCAGCAAACCAGTACCGTCATTGTTGCGCAATTTCTCTGCACCAGTCGTGCTGGAAATCGACTACAGCGATGAAGAACTGGGCCTCTTGCTGGCCAATGACAGTGACCCGTTCAACCGCTGGGAAGCTGGTCAGCGTCTGGCCACACGCCGCCTTGTCAAACTGACGACTGCAGTGCAGCAAGGTGAAGAGCTGAGCCTGGACAGTATGTTCATCGAAGCCCTGCGCGCTACCCTGAACGATGCCAGCCTCGATCCGGCCTTCCGTGAACTGGTGCTGACACTGCCATCTGAAGCCATGATTGCTGAAGAATTCAAGGTCGTTGATCCACAAGCCATCCATACCGCTCGTCAGTTTGCCCGTGCCACCATCACAGAACATTTGCGCGCTGATTTGCTGAGTGCTTACGAAGGCCATCTGACCCCAGGCAAATACAGCCCGGATGCACAATCCATGGCTAAACGTGGCTTGAAAAACCTGGCCCTGTCTTATCTGCTTGAATGGTCAGATGAATCTACTTTTGATCTGGCGAAAACCCAGTTCGATGAAGCAGAAAACATGACTGACCGCCTGGCAGCTCTGACTGCACTGACTAATTTCAGTGGCAATGACAAGCAAGCCAAATCGGCAGCCAAGTCCTTGAAAGCTTTCTATAAAGACTTCAAGAAAGAAGCCCTGGTCATCGACAAATGGTTCATGTTGCAGGCAACTGCACGAACCACCGATGTCGCCAAGGTGCGTGAATTGATGACGCATCCAGCATTTACACTGAATAACCCCAACCGTGCGCGCAGTTTGACGTTTGCTTTCTGCAATGCCAATCCATCCCGCTTCCACGCCGCTGATGGCAGTGGCTATGCCTTATGGGCAGAACTGGTGATTGCGCTCAACAAGCTCAATCCACAAGTCGCAGCACGTTTGGCACGCAGCATGGATCGCTGGAAGAAATATCCAGAAAGCCTGCAGGCGCATATGAAAGCGGCACTGCAAAAAGTGGCTGATACCAAGAAGCTGTCGAAAGACGTGCTGGAAGTAGTCAGCAAAGCCTTGGCTTCCTAAACAAGCTATTGACAAGAATTACTGAAAGAATCGAGAGATCAACATGAAACGTGTAAGTCTGACCCAGTACCTGGTCGAAGAGCAGCGCCTGAATAATTCGATACCGGCAGAATTGCGCCTGCTGATCGAAGTCGTCGCACGTGCCTGCAAAACTATCAGCCATGCAGTAGGCAAGGGCGCATTAGGTGAAGTGCTGGGCACAGCTGGTAGCGAAAACATCCAGGGCGAAGTGCAAAAGAAACTCGACATCCTGTCGAATGAAATCCTGCTTGAAGCCAATGAATGGGGCGGCCATCTGGCAGCCATGGCATCGGAAGAAATGGAAAGCATACACCCGATACCGAACCGCTATCCGCAGGGCGAATACATGCTCTTGTTTGATCCACTCGATGGTTCCAGCAATATCGACGTCAACGTCTCCATCGGTACCATCTTCTCGGTATTGAAAGCACCAGACGGCATGGGCAAACCAACTGAGCAAGACTTCTTGCAGCCAGGTAGTAAGCAAGTTGCCGCAGGTTATGCAGTGTATGGCCCACAGACCGTGCTGGTACTGACCACAGGCAATGGCGTCAATTGCTTCACCCTTGACCGCGAAATGGGTTCCTGGGTACTGACGCAGCGTAATATGCAAATCCCGGCAGACACCAAGGAATTTGCCATCAACGCCTCGAACACCCGCCACTGGTATCCGCCAGTCACGCGTTATGTTGATGAAATGCTGGCAGGCAGCACTGGCCCACGCGGCAAAGAATTCAATATGCGCTGGATCGCCTCCATGGTCGCCGACGTACACCGCATCCTGAATCGCGGCGGCATCTTCATGTACCCGGCCGACAAGCGCGAACCAGACAAGGCAGGTAAGTTGCGCCTGATGTACGAAGCCAATCCCATGTCCTTCATCGTCGAACAGGCTGGCGGCGCATCGACCGACGGCAAGCGCCGTATGCTGGATATCCAGCCAGAAAAACTGCACCAGCGTGTTGCGGTGTTCCTGGGCTCCAAAAATGAAGTGGAAAGAGTGACGCAATACCATCAGGAATGATGGGGTCATGATCCTTAAAAACGCGAAGTGTGAGCTTCGCGTTTTTTTATGTTCGTTCGTGATTTTAGTAAAGACCTCTCAACACAGAGGCACCGAGACACAGAGAAATGCAAGAGAAAATCTAAATACTTTTTAAAAAGAGTTTTGGTTTTCTCTGTGCACCTCTGCGTCTCGATGCCTCTGCCGTGAGTTTTTGGTTTAATACTTAATTCGACCTAATTCCCAATAAATTCCATATTTGACATATGATTATACGAAGCGCATGCTGATATAACATTTTCATTTTATCGCCAGCCTGGAGTCAGACATGCCCGCATACCGTTCCCGTACCACCACCCATGGCCGCAATATGGCCGGTGCCCGCGCTCTGTGGCGTGCGACTGGCATGAAAGATGGTGATTTCGATAAGCCTATCGTTGCCGTCGTCAATTCCTTTACCCAGTTCGTGCCTGGCCATGTGCATCTGAAAGACCTGGGCCAGATGGTGGCGCGTGAGATTGAGGCGGCTGGTGGTGTGGCCAAAGAATTCAATACGATAGCCGTGGACGATGGCATTGCCATGGGCCATGGCGGCATGTTGTATTCACTGCCCTCACGCGAACTGATTGCTGACTCTGTTGAATACATGGTCAATGCCCACTGTGCTGACGCCATGGTCTGCATTTCCAACTGCGATAAAATCACGCCCGGCATGCTGATGGCTGCCATGCGTTTGAATATCCCTGTCGTGTTCGTTTCTGGCGGCCCTATGGAAGCGGGCAAGGTGCTGGAGACTTTGCATCCCAAACAGACTGGTGAGCAAAGAATCATGAAGATTGATCTGGTCGATGCCATGATCAAGGCTGGTGACAGCAATGTGTCGGATGAAGAGATAGGCCGCATAGAGCGTTCCGCCTGTCCTACCTGTGGTTCATGTTCTGGCATGTTCACGGCAAACTCAATGAATTGCCTGACAGAAGCACTGGGCCTGTCCTTACCAGGTAATGGCACGATCCTGGCGACCCATGCAGACCGCAAGGAATTGTTCCTGCGCGCAGGCCGTCTGGTGGTTGAGCTGGCCAAGCGCCATTATGAGCAAGATGATTATTCCATCCTGCCACGCTCCATCGCCAACAAGGCAACCTTTGAAAACGCTATGGCACTTGATGTATCCATGGGTGGTTCTACCAATACCGTCTTGCATTTGCTGGCTGCTGCGCATGAAGCGGGCGTGGATTTCAAGATGGCAGATATTGACCGCATCTCACGCAAAGTACCTTGTCTGTGCAAGGTCGCACCGATGACCGATAAATACCATATCGAAGACGTGCACCGTGCTGGAGGCATTATCTCTATCCTGGGTGAACTGGCACGCGCTGGTCTGCTTGATACCACGCGCCCGACCGTGCATAGCCCGACCATGGCAGATGCGATTGCGCAAAATGATATCGCGGTGACTGACAATGCGGCAATCCGCAAACTGTTCAGCGCTGCACCGGGTGGCGTGCCTACCCAGACGGCCTTCTCGCAAGACAAACGTTTTGACAGCCTCGATACCGACCGCGAAGCTGGCTGCATACGCGATAAGGCGCATGCCTATTCGCAAGATGGTGGCCTGGCGGTCTTATACGGCAATCTGGCAGAAAAAGGCTGCATCGTCAAAACCGCGGGCGTCGATGAAAGCATCTTGAAATTCACCGGCAAGGCCCGTGTGTTTGAAAGCCAGGATTCTGCGGTAGAAGCCATCCTCGGCGATACCGTACATGAAGGCGATGTCGTCATCATCCGTTATGAAGGCCCCAAAGGCGGCCCCGGTATGCAGGAAATGCTGTATCCAACTTCCTATATCAAGTCCAAAGGCCTGGGCAAAGCCTGTGCTCTGTTCACTGATGGTCGTTTCTCTGGTGGTTCTTCCGGCCTGGTAATAGGCCATGCATCACCAGAAGCTGCCGAAGGTGGAACTATTGGTTTGGTGGAAGAAGGCGATATCATAGAAATTGATATCCCGGCCCGCACTATTAATCTCAAAGTCAGCGACGGCGACCTGGCACAGCGCAGGGCAGCAATGGAAGCACGCGGCCCGCAAGCCTGGCAGCCAGTAGACCGTGAGCGCTATGTTTCACAAGCCTTGCAGGCTTATGCTGCTTTGGCAACTTCGGCCGACCGTGGCGCGGTCAGGGATATTACGCAGTTGCAGCGTAGATAAGAATCTGGCGTAGGTAGCTGGTCTGCTTGCGAAGCCATGAGGAAGAGAGCACCTTGCAAAAGCAGGTGCTCTTTTTTTTCGGGGAAACCCTCTACTCCGGCAACTACTTGCTTTTCGGGATGCAGACCCTATATAGCTTTAATTAGATCTGGTTAGCTTTGATTAAGAATAAAACGCCCGTTCGCAGCGGCAGGTAGAAAATGCCTGTCTCGTTTATACTCTAGCCTTGGCCGATGTTATCAACGCCACTGATGGCGCTATGCCAGGCAATAATCCATAAAAAGAATCCGCGAGAATTGTATGTTAAGCAATGACCAGCCTGTCAAATTAGATGAACAGGCCTTGGAATATGTTGATTCCTGTAACCTGCCCACGACCTGGGCAACTTTCCGCATGCATGCTTTTGTCGAAACGGCAACTGGCAAGGAGCACATTGCCCTGACTCTCGGTGATGTGGCTGATGGCCAGCCCGTGCTTGCGCGCATACATTCAGAGTGCCTGACCGGTGACGCCTTGTTCAGTAAACGCTGTGACTGTGGACCGCAACTGGAACTGGCCCTGCAAAAAATCGCCCAGGAAGGGCGTGGTGCCTTGCTGTATTTGCGCCAGGAAGGGCGTGGCATAGGTCTGCTCAACAAGGTGCGTGCCTATCATTTGCAAGACGAGGGTGCCGATACAGTTGAAGCCAACCAAAAGCTCGGCTTTGCAGCAGACCTGCGCGACTATAGCCTGTGCGACCCCATGCTCAAACATCTGGGCATAGAGTCTGTACGCCTGATGACCAATAACCCGCGCAAGATTTCTGCGATGGAAGGCATGAACGTCAGGGTGCAGGAGCATGTGCCCCTGATCGTCAAGCGCAATCCCTATAATGAGCGCTATCTGAGTACCAAGGCCACCAAGCTGGGGCATTTAATACAGCCAGATTTGTAACACCGAGTGTTTGAGTTTATATGAATGGGCTTTGGTTCAGACTTCGACCATATCCTGCAGCTTTTCAAATTCCTTTGCGGCTTCAGCCAATACTTCATCTAGTAACGCCTGGTCCAGGCCCAGGTTTTCCCAGGATTGTCCGGTAATTTCTGGCGGCACCAGGTCGGGTGTCATCGTCGCCCCCAAGGCGTGTGCTATGCCGTCAGCAACATGGATGATGGTTGCCAGAAATCCCAGGCCAGGTTTTTCTGGCTGGTGGTGACCGGCAATCGCCTTGATCATCATGTCTGAAAAATTCCACTGCCTTGCCAGCGCTTCACCTATGGCTGCATGATCAATATGGATCAGTTGTCTTTCGGCTTCAAACTGAGTCGCTTCCTGCTCCTGCCTGTACAGCAATACTTGCTCATAAGATTGGGTATAACAAGTCGCCAACACCAATGCTCCTATGTCATGCAGCAATCCAGCAGTAAAAGCAACATCGGTATTGAGGTTCAGACGTCGTGCCAATATCCTGGCGGCGATAGCGACAGCGTTCGAATGCCGCCAGAAATCCTTGTGACTAAAGCCCTTGCAGTTATTGTCCGGGAAGCAGCCTGACAGGGCAGCCGTCATGACGATTTGCCTGACTGTACTCAAACCCAGTAGCGAAATTGCTTGTTGTACGGTAGTGACCTTGATCATGGTCGAGTAATACGCAGAATTGGCGTAGCGCAGAGTCTTAGCCGTGAGTGCCAGGTCCAGGCTGACTTTTTGTGCCAGTTCCTGCACATTGAGTTCTTCCTTGTCTATGTTGTTGAGTAACTCCATGACAATAGCTGGCAAGGTCGGTAAATCTTGAACGCTGTCTATGATCTGGGCAAGAGAGATGGGATTCATTCAAAAGCTCCACGATAAGATGACGGGTATATTGCACAGCTTGCCAGAAATAACTCGGGCTGACTTGAATTTTTATCATCAGCGTGCACTTGCTGCAACGATGGGCCAATATTTCTATGTGCTTAAAGTCAGGCTAGCTTTAGAATCGCCTCCTTTGTTTTCATTTGGTTCAATAAATGTTTGATCACGACACATCCCGGATCGCCAGATTCAGTTGTATCGCCCTGATTTGCGCAGCACTTTGGGCATGCGGCAAACAGCAGGCGGAAAGCAAACCGGAATCACCTGCATCAGCAGTCCTTGCTAATCCCATTGTCACCAGTGCAGCAATAAGCAGCCAGCCTGCAAAGCCTGGCCTTGCAGATACTGCAGACAGTTTTATGGCAAGCCTGCAGGCGAAAATGAAATCTTATGACGAGGCTGTTCTGCGCAAGTGGATAGATGAGTTTAATACCCGGCAGCTGATATTGCATGGCGTAGTAAAAGCCGGTGAGGATTTGCCGCCATTGCCTGCAGGCGTAGTGCAAATTGAATTCGAAGACCTGGGTGAGCAAGTCTTGTTGCAATTGCGCGAAGTGCTGACTGCACATAGCGACGATATTGATGGAGGTACGGATCAGTTTCGTTCTGTCTTTTTCAATAAGAGCGACATGAAATTGCTGGCAGATATTGCCACGAAAAGTCAGGCCATGCCGGATACCAGCATGCGCATTGCCATCGGTAGCCAGCAAAGCTGCATGGGCGACGCGGCTGGTGAAGGCTATGCAATTTTTGACTTGAAACAAAATGGCAAAACCTATTTCAGCGAAAAATTCCAGGATGAGGTACAAAGCTTTGAAGTAAGGCCTGTGAAGCCCGGCACAATTCAATTATTGACGCATAGCGAAACAGATTTCAAAGGCAAGGAAAAGGACATGCAGCAATGTGAAATAGGTAGCTGGGTAGATGTGCTGGAAACGACCTATACCATTAGCTGTGACGCCAGGCTTGGTAAGTGCGCATCGCAGAAAAAGCAAAAGATTTATCCGGCTTGTAGTGCAGTGGGTGCCTGTGATTGATGTATTTGTCACAAGAGATGTTCAGGCGCGGATAAGTGCAGTACGAGACGCGCAAGTTCTCCTGGAGGCGTGGAGTGTGTCTTGAATTTATTTAAATAGTTAAATATAAATGAGAATGATTTGCAATTGCATTTGTATCTAAGTAAAATAAGCTGAAGTTTTTACTTCTAACGCTATCAGAGGCAATTCTCTGTATAGGCAGTCAATTTCCAGGCTTATTATGACTTTTCGCTCATTCCGCTCGTCCAGTTACTCCGTTTTGCCCTGCAACAATCCCGCCTCGCTGCAGAAAAATTTACGTCCTGCCAGTTCGCTGAGCCCCCTAAACCCTCTGAGTCCAATTGCATTGGCGCTTTCCATGCTGCTGGCAGCATCTGCTTTTGCAGAAGAAGCTGCTCCAGCCAAGGCAAGCCAATCAGAATTGCCTGAGGTCTTGGTAACTGGTGTTTCAGGCAATGAACCGAGTACAGAAAAGACGGGTGCATATACAAAAAGGAGAAGCAGTTCGGCAACCAAACTCGATTTGTCTTTGCGCGAAACACCGCAATCAGTATCAGTTGTTACGCGCGCCAAGATGGATGACTTCAAACAAGTCAATGTGAATGATGTGCTGGCTAATACCACTGGTGTGTCGGTAGAAAAAGTAGAGACCGACCGCACTTATTACATGGCACGCGGTTTTGATATTACCAATTTCCAGTACGATGGCGTCGGTTTGCCATTCACCTCTGGTAATGTGGCAGGCGATATTGATACCGCGATTTACGACAGGGTGGATATCGTGCGCGGCGCGAATGGCCTGATGTCAGCGACTGGCAATCCGTCTGCAACAGTCAACTTTATCCGCAAGCGTCCGGCCTACCAGTTCCAGGCTTCTGCCGGGCTGACGCTGGGTTCCTGGAACACGCGCAGGCTGGATGCAGATGTATCTGGTACCCTGAATGCCGCAGGCACAGTAGCTGGTCGTATAGTGGTCGCGAAACAGGCTGGTGATTCTTATCTCGACCGTTATTCGCCTGAAAAAACCGTGGTATATGGCGTGGTTGAAGCCAATCTCGGCGAAGCTACAGTGCTGACACTGGGGCATTCACATCAAAAGAGTGATGCCAAAGGTGGCATGTGGGGCGCCTTGCCCCTGTATTACACCGACGGCAGCCCGACCAATTACAGGACTTCCACCAGTACCGCTGCAGACTGGTCACACTGGCTCACGCAAGACGACCGCAGCTTTGTCGAACTGAGTCATCAACTGAACAATGACTGGCAAATCAAGACGACATTGAGCCGCAACAGATCAACTGCAGACTCCAAACTGTTTTATGCCTATGGTACGCCAGACCGCAAGACCGGTCTGGGCTTGTATAGCTATCCTTCGCTGTACAACGATGTCAACACCCAGACACTGTTTGATTTGTCTGCCAGTGGCAAATTCACATTGGCAGGACGCAAGCACGACCTGAGTTTTGGTATCAACTGGTCGAAGTCGAAGATGGATGACATCTCCCACTATGGCGTAGGCATAGGTACCGCTTTGCCAGATATCAGTAACTGGACAGGTAATTATCCGCAACCTGCGTTCAATGCGTATACCGATGGCAGTGCGTATGAAGACACGCGCAAGACAATATTTATTGCATCACGTTTCAACCTGGCAGATCAATTCAAATTCATCGCCGGAGCAAACCATACCAAGGCCGAAAGCACCGGCTATGCCTATGGTGTCAGCAGTCGCAAGAATGCCAGCAATACCTCACCTTATCTGGGCCTGGTCTATGATCTGACACCATATGCTTCTGTGTACGCCAGCCACACAGAAATCTTCAATCCGCAAAGCGAAGTGGATGCGAGTGGTAAAACCCTGGACCCCGTCAAAGGCAAGGGTGATGAACTGGGTATCAAGCTCGAACTGTTTGACCGCAAGCTCAACCTGTCTGCAGCCGTTTTCAAGATACAGCAAAACAATGCAGCAGAACAGGCTGGTTATATCGGCACCAAGAGTTTTTACCGTGGCATAGATGCGCAATCACAGGGCTTTGAACTTGACGCCAGTGGTGAACTGGCAAAAGGCTGGAACCTCAGCGCAGGCTATACACAGTTGAGTCTCAAGGGGAGCAATGATCAGGATGTCAAAACTTATGTGCCTCGCAAATTGTTCCGTCTGTCGACCACTTATCAACTGCCTTTCATGCCGCAGGCTAAAGTTGGTGGCAGCCTGAACTGGCAATCAGATACTTTCCGTGATGAGGGCTCGGGCAACATCATACGCCAGGGCAGTTATGCAACGCTGAACCTGATGGCGCGCTATGACGTGAATCAGAACCTCAGCATATCGGCCAACCTGAACAACGTCAGTGATCAAAAATATCTGACCAGTCTTTACTGGAGCCAGGGCTATTACGCTGCGCCAAGAAACGGCAGCGTTGCGGTCAACTGGAAATATTGATAAGCCGGGAAGTTTATGCTGATGCGTCCTGTCTTTGTTTTGCTGCACCGCTGGTTTGGGCTGGCGGTGGCGGTATTTCTGTTCATCTCTGGCCTGACGGGTGCTTTCATCTCCTGGGACCATGAGCTTGATGCTTTGCTCAATCCGCATTTGTTCCAGGCGCACAGCCAGTCGCAAGGCAGGGCTGGCAAAGCCATGTCAGGACTGGAACTGGCCAACAGGGTGGAAGCACGCGACCCCCGTATCTGGGTGACCTATGTACTGAACGAGGCAGAGTCAGGGCATACCAGCCAGATGTCGGTAGAGGGCAGGATTGATCCGGCAACCGGCAAGGCTTATCCGCTGGGCTTTAACCAGATTGCAGTCGACCCTGTTACTGGTGATGTACAGGGAAAGCGACAATGGGGTGAGATATCCCTGAGCCGTGAAAACCTGTTGCCGTTTTTATACAAGCTGCATTACACCATGCATATACCCGAGGTGTCTGGTATAGAGCTGGGGATTCTGTTCATGGGCATCATAGGCATAGTGTGGGCGCTTGATTGCTTTATCGCGCTATGGCTGTCTTTCCCTAACTGGCGTAGCTGGCGAAAGTCCTTCGCTTTTCGCTGGCGTCAGGGTGGGCATAAACTTAATTTTGACTTGCACCGTTCCAGTGGTGTCTGGTTATGGCTGTTCATGCTGCTGCTGGCGATTACTTCGGTATCAATGAACTTGAATGCCCAGGTGGTACGCCCCGTGGTTTCATTATTTTCACCGCTGAGTGCTGACGTATTTGCCAGCCGCGTGCCGCAAGCCCCGGACAAGCCTCTGATACCTGTCATCAGCCGTGAGCAGGTTACTGAATTGGCGAAACAGGAAGCGCAAAAACGCGGCTGGACTTTGCCTGCTGGCGGCATATTTTATTCACCCGCATTTGGTGTGTATGGTGTGGGATTTTTTGAACCTGGCAATGATCATGGAGATGTCGGCCTTGGTAATGCCTGGTTGTATTTTGATGGCAAGGATGGCAGTGCGCTGGGAGGAAAAATTCCCGGTACCGGATCTGCTGGCGATATTTTCCTGCAGGCGCAATTCCCTTTGCATTCAGGCCGCATACTCGGCTTGACCGGGCGTATCATGATTTCATTGCTGGGCCTGGTGGTGGCCATGCTGAGCGTCACCGGCGTGATTATCTGGATGAGAAAGCGACGTGCAAGAGTAGTCGTCGCAATCCAGCCGATTTGATTTTCTTTGCTTCAGCTTATCTTCAGCTAATCTTGGGCACCAGCCGTTTTTCACTGATACTGGCTTTGGCTCTTTCCAGCATGTCGATGGCCGCAGGGCCGCGCAGCAGGGTGACAGCCACTGCCAGTGCATCGATATAAGTCAGATGCGCAAGGCGTGAAGTCATGGGCGTATAGATGTCCGGGTCTTCTTCCACGTCCACGCCGATATGCACATCGGCCAGTTCTGCTAGCGGGCCGCCGCTGGCACACAGCACCAGTATCTTGGCACCAGCCTGCTTCGCCAGTTGTACGCTGTCGATCAGGTCGCGGGTACGGCCTGTGCGTGAAAATGCGACGACGACACAATCGCTATTCAATAAAGTGGCCGATTGTGCCTGCAAGTGGGCATCGCAAAATACCGTGGTTGGTATGCCAAAACGGAAAAATTTCAACTGCGCATCAATAGCCAGTGCACCGGAATAACCCAGGCCATAACATTCTATGCGGCGTGCCCGCGCCAGCAGGCTGACTGCCGCTTCAAAGGTCGCCGTATTGGCATTATTCCGTGCCTCCATCAGGGCGGCGATAGTACGGTCAAATACCTTGGGCAAGACATCGCGTACATGGTCAGCCTGGTTCACATCCAGATGCAGGAAAGGGATGCCGGTGGCGAGGCTCTTGGCAAACGCCAGCTTGAAGGTCTTGAAACCATCAAAGCCCATGCTCTGGGCAAAGCGGGCCACCGTGGGTTCGCTGACATCACAAGCCTGGGCCAAAACCCGTATCGACATCTCCAGCGCATCATGCGGCTTTTGCAGCAAAAATTCTGCTACCTGGCGCTCGGCACGGCTCAAGGCTGTGCTGGCAGTGCGTATGCGTGCCAGCAAGCCTTTTTCAGGAGGCGTGTTGGGTTTATTGTCAGAAAACGGATTGGCCATATACATGAGTTTTACGGACACCAGAAAACATCTATGGTACAGCCTGCTTCACGCAGCAGGGACGCAACCGGCAGATTATTTTCTATCGCCTGTTCCAATACCTGACGTTTTTCTGCACCAGTGATCACCAGCCAGATGCGCTTGGTATTGAGCAGCCGCGGCAAGGACAGTGACATGCGGCTCTGGCGGGTTTGCGGATGTACAGCCGCCAGGCAGGCCAGGTCATCATGCTGGGTAGGCGCGCCAGGGAAGAGGGAGGCAATATGCCCATCCGCACCCATACCCAGCAAGACGGCACTGAAGGCTTGCGGCAATTGCTCATTCAGACGCACGTTGATGGCTTCTGTCGCTACTTCTGGCGTGCTCGATGCATTTTTCAGGGACACCAGCTGCCAGCGCTTGTCTGCAGCAGAGCCAGACAGGCAGCGGCGGAACAGGCCTTCATTGCTCTGCGCGTCCTGGTCCGGCACCCAGCGTTCATCAGTGGCGACGAGCTTGATGGGATTATGCGCATCTATATTCGACAGCAACTGATCCAGGCGCTGGTACACAGGCGCAGGCGTAGAACCGCCGGCCAGGGCAAAGCTGCTGCCGTCAGGTGTGGTCTGGATAACATCCAGCCATTGCTGGCCCAGGGCTTCGGTCAGTGCCGTGAAGTTTTCAAATGTATGGTATTTCATGGTCATTTTATCGCTTAGCTTTCAACGAATTCTTCACCCCAGGCTGCCCCATGCTGTGCCAGCAAGTAACTGGCGGCAGAGGGACCCCAACTGCCAGCGATATATGACTTGAGACCTTCACTGTCGTTTTGCCAGGCGCTCATGATAGGGTCTATCCAGGCCCATGCTGCGCTCAGTTCGTCATCGCGCACGAACAGGGTCAGGTCACCGTGCATGGCATCAAGCAAGAGGCGCTCGTAGGATTCGACGCGGCGTGAATTGGATACTTCAGCAAAATCCAGGTTCAGGGCAACGTCAGACAGACGTATGCCTTCGCCCGGTTCCTTGGCCTTCATATACAGCTGCACGCTTTCTTCTGGCTGCAGGGAAATTACCAGTCGGTTAGAACGCAAAGGTCCTTGCGATTTTCCGAAAATAGAATACGGGATAGGTTTGAAATTGATCGTGATCTCTGCACTGCGGCTCGCCATGCGCTTGCCTGTACGCAGGTAGAAAGGCACACCAGCCCAGCGCCAGTTATCTATCTCTGCGCGGATGGCAACAAAGGTTTCTGTGCGTGAAGACGGCGGCACACCAGGTTCATTCTGGTAAGCGATAACCGGTTTGCCATCAACGGCACCGGCACGGTATTGGCCGCGTACGGTTTTCTTGCTGACTTCATCCGGCGTGAACTTGTGCAGGGCGCGCAAGACTTTGACTTTCTCGTCACGTATCGCATCCGGGTTGGCATTCACCGGTGGTTCCATGGCGACGATGGAGACCAGTTGTAGTAAATGGTTTTGCACCATATCACGCAGGGCGCCAGTGTGGTCATAGAAATCACCACGTGACTCTACGCCAACTTGTTCAGAGATGGAAATTTGCACATCCTGTATCCATTTGCGGTTCCACAAAGGCTCAAGGAAGGAATTAGCAAAGCGCAGTGCCAGCAGATTTTGCACCATCTCTTTACCGAGGTAATGATCAATACGGTAAATCTGGTTTTCGTTCAGGTAAGAACGCAGGGACTGATTGATTTCTTTGGCAGACTGTGCATCACGGCCCAGCGGTTTTTCTACCACCACACGGGCATTGCCTTCAACCAGGCCGTGCTTCGATAATTGCTCGACCACGGGGATAAAGATATCCGGGCCAGTCGCCAGGTAAAACAGGGTGGCATTGGTTTCGCTGGTTTGCAGGCTGTCTTTGAGCGCAGCAAAATCTTCAGGAATGCGTGCGTCGATTTTTGAATAATGCGTGGTCGCCAAAAAGGCTGCGCGTTTTTCCTCTGTCGCCCCATCTACATCAGACGCATAAGATTCTATGGCGGTAGCGACACGCACACGGAATTCTTCATCCGTCAGTTTTTCGCGTGCTGCACCGATGAATTTGAAATCCTTATCCAGCCTGCCATTCACAAATGCGCTATACAAAGCAGGGATGATCTTGCGCTTGGCAAGATCGCCAGTGCCGCCAAATAAGACAAATGTGGTCATGCTGACTCCGTGTTGTGTCGATTGTTATGTTGGGCGCAACACAGACGGCAGGTGTATGTTCCCGTATGTTCTGTGTTGCGGGGTGCTACGTGAGCTTGCTATTTTTTTGCATTGCTTTCTCGTGCATTGCAAAAGATGTACTACATTGATGATAGTGATTTATCTTGATTATGCCAGAAAATATTCAGAAATGTAGTTTCATTACGATAAATTTGAAGTTTTTGCCAAAAAAAACAGCTAAATACCAAAATACTGAAAGTTTGTTACAGAAATGAGGGGATTTATGCTATCTTTGCTGGCATTGATTCAGTATTGCTACAGCTTTCTTATTTTCGCCCCAAAGGGTTACAGGTGTTTATATGACGACATCCCCATCCACTGCGTTGCACCCTGTTATCGACAAGGTCACACAGCGCATTACCGAGCGCAGCAAAACCTTGCGCAGTACTTATCTTTCCCATCTGGAGCAAATGCGTGGTCGCGGCCCGCGTCGTGCCAGTCTGTCCTGTGCTAATCAGGCGCATGCCAATGCGGCCATGGACAGCGGCACCAAGATCTGGCTCAACCAGGCGCAAAAACCAAATATCGGCATCGTTACTGCCTACAACGATATGTTGTCGGCACATCAGCCCTATGAACATTATCCGGCGCAAATACGTCAGACTGCTCTGCGCTTTGGCGGTACTGCCCAGGTAGCTGGTGCCGTGCCTGCCATGTGTGATGGCGTGACACAGGGCCGCCCCGGTATGGAGCTCTCGCTGTTCTCACGTGATGTGATTGCCCAGGCGACCGCCGTGGCGCTGACTCATGATGCTTTTGATGCGACGCTCTGCCTCGGTATTTGCGACAAGATCGTGCCTGGCCTGCTGATAGGTGCGCTGGCCTTTGGCCATCTGCCTACTATCTTCATACCAGCAGGCCCCATGGGTTCTGGCTTGTCAAATAAAGAAAAAGCTGCAGTGCGTGAACGCTATGCACAGGGCAAGGCGACCAAGGAAGAATTGCTCGCAGCAGAAAGCGCTGCCTACCATAGCGCAGGCACCTGTACATTCTATGGCACAGCCAACAGCAATCAGATGCTGCTGGAAGCCATGGGCCTGCATTTGCCTGGTGCTGCCTTTGTCCATCCTGGCGACCCTTTGCGCAGTGTGCTGACGGATGCGGCAGTAGAGCGCGTCCTGCAATTGACCGAGCAAAGTGGCAATTACAAACCCATAGGTCAGTTGGTCAATGAAAAAACCATCGTCAATGCCGTCATCGCCTTACTGGCGACGGGTGGTTCCACCAACCACACTATCCACTGGATTGCCGTAGCCCGCGCGGCTGGCATCATCATCGACTGGCAGGACTTTGACGAGCTGTCATCCGTCATCCCTTTGCTGACGCGTGTTTATCCTAACGGTACTGCTGACGTCAATGCCTTTGAAGATGCAGGTGGCCCGGTATTCGTGATACGTGAGCTCTTGTCTGCCGGGCTCATGCATGCAGATGTCATGACAGTGTATGGCAATGATGGTTTGAACTCACACACCAGCCGCCCGGTATTGGCTGAAGATGGCAAGGTCAAATGGGAAGCATTGCCAGCAGAGTCGACCGACACTACGGTAGTACGCAATGTGGCTGATCCTTTCGCACCTACCGGCGGCCTGCGCTTATTACACGGCAACCTGGGTCGTGCCATCGTCAAGGCATCTGCCGTACCTGAAGATGCCTGGATCATCAAGGCACCGGCCAAAGTATTTGAATCGCAGGATGCCCTCGTCAAGGCGTATAAAGCAGGCGAATTGAATATGGACTTCGTCGCCGTCGTCATCTTCCAGGGCCCGCAAGCGAATGGTATGCCTGAGCTACATCAGTTCACCCCTGTGCTGGGCAGCCTGATGTCGGCTGGTTATAAGGTTGCGCTGGTGACGGATGGCCGCATGTCGGGTGCATCCGGAAAAGTACCTGCGGCTCTGCATGTCAGCCCGGAAGTGGCACAAGGCGGCCCACTGGGTAAAGTGCGTGATGGTGATGTGATTGAGCTCAATGTCCATACTGGCGAATTGCGTGCCCTGGTGGATGCTGATACATGGTCACAACGCGCCGTGCGTGAGCTCAGCAAGGAAATCACTTTTGGCTATGGTCGTGACTTGTTTGCCGCACAGCGTCGAGTAGTGACTGCGCCTGAGCATGGCGCGTCCACTCTTTTCATTGATTAATTTTCTAAAAGCGAAACCCATCATGAGCATGAATATCAGTATGAGCAAGCGAAACATCGTCGCCCAACTGGAACAAATACGCGTATTGCCTATCCTCGTTACTGATGATGTCGATCAGGCTATACGCTGCGTCACTACGCTGGCAGAAAATGGCTTGCCAGCGGTGGAAATCACCTTGCGTACACCAAATGCAATGACAGTCTTGCGTGAAGTAGTCAAGGCTTGCCCGACAGTGACTGTGGGTGCCGGTACGATCCTGACGCAGGCGCAGCTGGATGCAGTCAAAGAGACAGGCGCAGCGTTTGGTATCAGCCCTGGCATCACACCCGTGCTTGCCAAAGCCGCCGCTGATTCTGGCCTGCCTTATTTCCCTGGCGTTGGCGGTGCCAGTGACCTGATGCTGGCACTGGAACATGGTTTCAATGTAGTCAAACTTTTCCCTTCCGATATCGTCGGTGCCACCAAGATGGCAAAGGCGCTGGGCGGCCCTTTCCCAGATGTGAAATTTTGCCTGACTGGTGGTGTCACAGTGGAGGCGACTCCAGCACTATTGCAACAATCAAACATCCTGTGCGTGGGTGGTTCGTGGATGTGTCCAGCCTCGCTCATCAATGCAGGCGACTGGGCGGCGATTGGTGCACTGGCGGCAGCTGCGGCCGCAGCAGGCAAGAAGTAAATACAGGTTGGAATAATATTTTTAGCACTCTCACTAATCACTTTTCGTCTATAAGCAAGATTATGGTCACTTCCGTATCGCGTACTCCTATCTGGGGTTTGTTGCAGCAACGTGCCACCAACATGCCCAACCTGAAAGATTTGTTTCGTGCTGATCCACAGCGCTTTGCGCATTTTTCAGCGTCTGCCTGCGGCATCATGCTTGATTACTCCAAGCAGCGCATAGACACGACAGCAAAGCTGAATTTGTTGGCGCTGGCCAGGCAGCAGGATGTAGAGTCACGCCGCGACGCGATGTTACGCGGTGAAGCGATCAACCAGACGGAAAACCGCGCTGTCTTGCACACCGTACTGCGCTTGCCGAAAGGCGAGTCCTTTGATCTGAATGGTGAGAACATTGCTGCCGATGTGCATCAGGTGCTGGCGCAAATGCGGACGTTCAGCGATGCAGTCAGGGAAGGGCGCTGGCAGGGATATACCGGCAAATCCATACGCACTATCGTCAATATCGGCATAGGTGGTTCTGACCTTGGCCCGCAAATGGCTTGCATCGCTTTGGCACCGTGGTCACAAAAAAACCTGTCCCTGCATTTTGTCTCTAACGTCGATGGCCGTCATGTCGCTGATGCGCTGGCTAATGCTGATCCTGAAACCACCTTGTTCGTGGTGGCATCCAAGACTTTCTCGACCATGGAGACTTTGACCAATGCCCGCACTGCGCGCGAATGGATGTTGTCGCACGGCTGCCCGGTCGATCAGATACGCCAGCATTTCGTGGCACTCAGTACGAATGTAAAAGCTGCTGCTGATTTTGGTATTGCGCCTGAAAATGTATTCCCATTCTGGAACTGGGCTGGTGGCCGTTATTCGATGTGGAGTGCCATCGGCTTGTCGATTGCCCTGTATGTAGGCGCTGACCGCTTTGAAGAAATGCTGGCTGGTGCGCATGAAATGGATCTGCATTTTGCCCAGGCACCGCTGGAACAAAATCTGCCCGTGTTGATGGCCTTGATAGGTGTGTGGAATATCAATTTCCTTGGTTTGCAAGCCCTGTCGATTGCACCTTACCACCAGCGCATGACGCGCTTGCCTGCCTATTTGCAGCAACTGGAAATGGAAAGCAATGGCAAGTCCGTCACGCGTGAAGGCCAGCGGGTTGATTACACCACTTCGCCTATTTTGTTTGGTGAAGCAGGTACCAATGGTCAGCATGCTTACTTCCAGTTATTGCATCAGGGTGCAACAATTATCCCTACCGACTTTATCGTAGTGGCTGATGATGATGCAGGTTTGCCCGGTCACAATCAGGCATTGCTGGCAAATTGCTTTGCGCAATCCAAGGCCATGGCCTGGGGTAAGAGCATGGCAGAAGTACGCGCTGAACTTGGTGATTTGCCAGAGAAGGTACTGGCACCCCGTGTGTTTGAAGGCAATCGCCCGACCTCAACCGTCTTGCTGGATTCTCTGACGCCACGTTCTTTGGGCGCATTGATTGCACTATATGAGCACAAGGTCTTTGTGCAATCCGTGATCTGGGATATCAATGCCTTTGATCAATGGGGTGTAGAGCTGGGTAAATCACTGGCGCAGCAATTGATCAGCCTTGATCCGAGTGCAGTCAAAGAAGATTACGACAGCTCAACCAAGGGTTTGTTAATGGCAGTTGGTCGCAGTCATAAATTGAAAAAAGCTGCTTAGCTCACTTATTCAAACCAAGTTGTTGTAACTTAGCCTCAGCCAGTTTGATATATCAAGTCGCAAATTGTGGTGTAAGCATGCTGTCAAGGCAGCTGCTTACTCTACGAAGTTGCGTCTTTGACGCTGTAAATATATTGCTGCAGCCAGACGCACAAGAATTTTCATCGATCTGTTTTTATCCTTACCGTAGAATTTGTCAGCATGAACGCCCACCTACACCCGCAATTAAAAATGAACGATATCAGCGACGACAAAGACCAGAGCCTGCGTGAAGACATACGCAGGCTGGGCCGCATATTAGGCGATACGGTAAGAAACCAGCATGGTGATGAAGTATTCGACCTCATCGAACAGGTACGTCAGAATTCCATACGCTTTCGCCGTGATGCCGATGAAGCGGCACGTGCCGAGCTGGAAACCACGCTGGATACGCTGACTAATGACCAGACCACGCAAGTCATACGCGCTTTCAGTTATTTTTCACATCTGGTGAACCTGGCAGAAGACCAGCATCATATACGCCGCACCCGTGCGCATTTGATCGCAGGTTCTGCACCGCGCCAAGGTAGCCTTGCACACACCATAGAAGCCCTGTACAACACCGGTCACAACAGCCAGCAGTTGCTGGACTTTTTTGAGACTGCTCAAGTGTTCCCGGTATTGACTGCACACCCTACGGAAGTGCAGCGCAAGAGTATTCTGAATTGTCAGATGGTGATTACCCGCCTGCTGGATGAGCGTGACCGCATGCAACTGACGCCGGAAGAATCGGCCGCCAATGATGAAGCCCTGAGTCGTGCCGTGCTAACCCTATGGCAGACACGCATGCTGCGCACTTCCAAATTATCAGTGCTCGATGAAGTAGAAAACGGCCTGAGTTTTTACGACTACACCTTCCTGCGTGAATTACCACATCTGTATGCGGGCCTGGAAGATTTGCTGGCAAGCAAAGACGCTGCATTGACGCAGACAGAACTGCCCAGCTTCATGAAGATGGGTAGCTGGATAGGCGGTGACCGTGACGGTAATCCTTTCGTCACAGCCACTGTGCTGGAAAAAACCCTGGCCATGCAGGCTACCCGCGCCTTTAAATTCTATCTTGAAGAATTGCATACCCTGGGTTCGCAACTGTCAATGGCGAACCTGCTGGTGAAAGTCTCTGACGACTTGCTGGCCTTGGCTGAACGCTCACCAGATCATTCTCCGCACCGCTCTGACGAACCTTATCGTCTGGCCATCAGCGGTGTGTATGCGCGCCTGTCAGCAACCTACAAACAATTGCTGGGCCTGGAACCTGTCATCCACCCTAGCGGTATCGCCGAGCCATATGCGACAGCAGAAGAACTGGCTGCTGATCTGGATATAGTCCACCACTCCTTGTATGACCATGGCTCTGCTGCGATCACGCGTGGCCGTTTGCGTCATTTACGCCGTGCAGTCAAGGTTTTTGGTTTTTATCTGGCACCTGTGGATTTGCGCCAGAATTCAGATGTGCACGAGCGTGTAGTGCATGAGTTATTGCAAGCGGCTAATCCTGAATTGAAGTACCTGGACTTGAATGAAGATCAGCGCATAGAAGTCTTGATCAAAGAGATCAGTTCGGCCCGTCCACTGGCTTCGCCTTACCTGAGCTATTCAGAAGAAACCCAGTCTGAGCTGGCAATCTACCGTGCTGCCTGCACCGCGCAAAAGCGCTATGGTAAAGGTGCCGTGCCTAACTGCATCATTTCCAAGACCGATGGTGTGTCTGACATGCTGGAACTGGCCTTGCTCTTGAAAGAATCTGGCCTGCTGCATCCTGCTGAAGGGCGTGTGGATGTGAATATCATTCCATTGTTTGAAACCATAGGCGATTTGCAAAACAGCGCACCTGTCATGGACAGACTGTTTGGCATACCTGCTTATGCACGTCTGCTCGCCAGCCGCAGCAATGCGCAAGAAGTGATGCTTGGGTACTCAGACAGTAACAAGGATGGCGGCTTCCTGACCTCTGGCTGGGAGCTGTACAAGGCCGAGCTTGATCTGATAGAAGTATTCGCTAAACATCAGGTGCGTTTGCGCCTGTTCCATGGTCGTGGTGGTTCAGTAGGTCGCGGTGGCGGCCCCAGCTATCAGGCTATTCTGGCGCAACCTGCTGGTGCTGTGCAGGGGCAAATCCGTTTGACTGAACAAGGTGAAGTGATTACCGCAAAATATGGTAATCCTGAAGTAGGACGGCGTAATCTGGAAGTATTGGCTGCGGCCACCATGGAAGCCAGTTTGCTGGCACATACTGAACCGGCACCACGTCCTGAATTTTTATCAGTCATGGAAGAATTGTCTGACCATGCCTTTAAAGCTTACCGTAATCTGGTTTATGAAACAGAAGGTTTCGAGCAGTATTTCTGGGAATCGACAGTCATTTCCGAGATCGCTGGCCTGAACATAGGCAGTCGCCCCGCATCGCGTAAAAAATCGACAGCGATAGAGGATTTGCGTGCCATCCCCTGGGTATTCAGCTGGTCGCAGTGCCGCTTGATGTTGCCGGGCTGGTTTGGTTTTGGCTCTGCGGTACAAACTTATCTGAAGGCACATCCTGATACCGGTTTGCAAACTTTGCAGGAGATGTTCAAGGACTGGTCTTTTTTCAGTACTGTGTTGTCGAATATGGAGATGGTGCTGGCCAAGAGCGATATCGGCATTGCCAGTCGTTATGCGCAACTGGTCAAGGATGAATCCTTGCGTAACCGCATCTTCCCGCGCATACAGGCTGAGCATGAAGCAACGATAGCAATACTCAAGGCTATCTCCGGTCAGGATGAATTGCTGGCAGCAAATCCTTTGCTCGCACGTTCGATACGCAACCGCTTCCCTTATCTGTCGCCATTGAATCACGTGCAGGTAGAATTGCTGGAACGCTACCGTAAGGGCGATGAAGACGAGCGCGTGCGCCGTGGCATACATTTGTCCATCAACGGTATTGCTGCGGGTTTGCGTAATAGCGGCTGATTCTTTTATTTCTTGTCACTTATAAAACCTTCCCTTGATTATCAGGGAGGGTTTTTTATTTTTAATAATGCAAGTTATGCTTTTGCTTGCGCTGATTCAAAGAGAGGAATAGGTGACCCGGTTATAATATTGCTATCCGGCTACAAGTATATGTGTTTTTATTATTCATGCCCTTGCAGTCTGCAATCAGGTTCGCCAGCGAAAAGTATCTACTTTCAAAGAATATGCACACCTCAGCATCGCCAGATCAATCGATCTCTCAACTTGATATTTCCTTGCTAGGTAGTTTCCAGTTGAAACTGGACGGTCAGGATATCGCTGGTAAGCTCAAATACCGGAAAGCCATTTATCTGTTGGCCTATCTGGCAACAGCGAGTGGTCGCTGGATAGCCAGAGAGCATTTGGCAGAGCTGCTGTGGCCTGACTTGCCCGGTGCCTCCGCGTTGACGAACCTGCGCCAGGTACTCAACAACCTCAGCAAAGTCATCAATACGTCCATCGGTGCGGAGGTCATACAAAGCAGGCGCGACAGTATTGCTTATTTTTCAGATACGCGAGTACATGTGGATATTGCTAGCCTGCTTAATGAATGGCAGGCCGATGACCCGGGCAGTCTGTTTTGCTCGTGGCTGACAGAAAGCTTTGAACCACGGCTAAGCCAGCTCAATCATGATTTCCTTGAACGCATGGAACTCAATGTCGGTACTGATCTGCAAGCTTGGATACACCAGTTGCGCAAGCAATTGCGGGAACGCTGGCGTGATTTGGCTGCAAGACTTTGCCGAGAGCAGGAAAAGACTGGACGTATCGCCTCTGCTGTTGCAATAGCCAATCAGCTATGGGAGCAGGACAGCTTGAACGAAAATACTGCCGCAAAGCTGATACGCCTGTTGTTGTCCTGTGGTGATTTCAAGCGTGCCAATTTTGTGTTGAATACGCTGGAGCAGAATTTACTTTCTGCCTTTGGTACGCGCGCGTCTGCCTCGACCAGAAGATTATTGCAACAGGATTCCATGTCAACTGTCGTTGACCAGAAAGTTACAGGGGAAAAGCAGGTTTCGACCATTAGCCGGGCTGTTACCGAAATCCGCTGGCTCACGATTGCCTATGTGGAATTTGATCTTTCGCCGCATCCGGGAGCTGATGAGGCAGACGCGGTTTTGCGTATGGATCAATTACTTTGCGCAGCGCAAGATAAAATCAGCCTGTGGGGCGGGACTTGCAAACAAGTATTTGGTCAGGGTTTTCATGCGAGTTTTGGTATGCACACTGAACCCGAGCAAGCTGCCCTCAGGAGTATTTACGCTGCACAAGAAATCATGCTTGCAGATGAAGCGCGGCAGCATCTGCGCATTGGTATTTGCGCTGGCAATGTCCAGTGTACTGTTGATGAAATGCGCTTTCTTGGAGCATTGCCAAGAAAAGTGCAAGAGATGTGCTGGTCTGCTTCGGTGGGTGAAATTGTGTTTGACCGTATGGTCGCAGAGCAAATCAGTAGTAAGCTGACAAACGATGCCATGGAAGTGCTGGCAAATGACCGCTATGCAAATGACGTAATCAAGTACAGGCTGGCAAGGCAACTCATGAGCACAGGGGGGCAACAGGAATTTCCTCTGGTGGGGCGCGGTGAAGAGTTACAGGCTGTATGGCGCCACTGGCAGTTGGCAAAGCAGGCGCAACCACAATGGCTGATATTGTGCGGCAATGCTGGCATGGGCAAGACCAGGCTGGCTACCGAAGTGAGCCGCCTGCTCGATACTGCAGAAAACCATGTCATCCGTATTTATTGCACGCTTGAATACCAGCATCAATCCTTGGCAGCCTTACGACAAGCACTGGCTGAGTTGTTTGCCTTATCGCCTTTGAAAGCGGATGAATATCCGCGCAGAATAAGGGCATGTTTGCGGGAACTGGTACCGGCTTATGAGCCAGAAGAAGCGACGCTCCATGCGCTTATTTCTCTGTTTGACCAGAGCATGCAAGTGGAAACGGATAGCAAGAACCAGGTATTTGCAGCGCTGGGCACTTTGTTTGATCAATTGTCCAGGCAAAAGACTTGCCTTGTATTGATTGATGATTTTCACTGGTCAGATTTCGCTACCCGCGAATTTCTGGCCCGTTATGCGGGCAGCCTGGAACAACAACAGCTATTGCTATTGGTAACAACAAGACCAGACGCTCCACTGGAACATGCGGGTGCCTCGCCCGTTGTCATTGAACTGAGCCCGCTTGCCTTTGCTGCTGCGGAGCAAATGGTCGCGGCCTGTGATCACCGCCATATTTTGTCAGCACAAGAACAAACGCGCATAGCGCATGATTGTGGTGGTGTTCCCCTGTTTATTGAAAGGCTTACCCGCAGCCGTACAGAAGACGGACAGCATCATCTGATACCGGTTAAGGAATTGTTGCAGAGCGAGTTGGATAAGCTCGGGCCATACAAGAATATTTTGCAAATGGCAGCCGTCATAGGGAACAACTTTAATGCGCGTATACTCAGTGGTTTGTTGCCCGACGAAGATGTAGCTGGTCCACTGCAACTGGCCATTAGCTATCGCCTGATACAAGCAGGCGCACAGCATGGGCACTATCGCTTTCAACATGCCTTGATTGCCGATGCGGCGTACCAGAGTTTTCCTGAAAAACAGAGGCGGACTGCACATCTGCGTGTCGCAGAGCATTTGCTCAATGAGCCTGGCATAGCGAGTGCAGAAATTGCCCGGCATTTTGAAGAAGCACATGACTTTCAACAGGCAGCCGCCATGTGGACCATCAGCGGCCAGAAAGCATTGGCGAGTGAATTCGCCATGGATGCCTTGCATGATTTTGGCAAGGCACTGGATATCGCCTTGCAGCCACAGTCCGGGTTGGCGCATTTGCAAATTTCCCTGCGTTTATCCATGGGTAATGCCGCCCTGTTGTGTCAGGGGTATGGATCCCAGTTGGGGCATCAGCAGTTCCGGGCTGTCTGTGATAGTTTGAATGACTTACCAGCACCAGATCATGAAGAAACAGAGTCATTGTTCCGTGCTTTAAGTGGTTTGTACATGGGAGGAAGTTCTCAAGGCAAGAGCGATGGCCTGGGTATAGCGCGACGCCTGGAGGAGTTGGCAAATACGCCAGCCAAGCGCCTGATGGCCTGTTTTTCGCTTGGTAATTCATTGTTCTGGCGTGGGCTGTTTGTAGAGGCATTGCGCTATCAACAGGAAGGATTGTCTATCGCCAAGACACTCAGCCTTGAAGAGCGGCAGTGCTATTGGGGTGAAGATCTTGAGATACTGATACGCGCCTTCCTGTGCTGGAACCTATGGTTTTTGGGCGATGCCTATGCCCATGAACTGGCAACGGAAAGTACCTTGCTGGCCAGGGAGCGCAAAAAAAGCCATGCCTTATGCTTTATGCTGACTTTCAATACTGCCATGTGCTGGACTGCTGGTCAAATGGATGAAGCTGCCAAGCTGGCAGGAGAGGGTGTGCAACTGGGGACACAATTTGGATTTCCGTTATGGCAAAGCATGAATAGCCTGTTTTATCTTTCTGCACATACCAATAGCAACAAACTCAAAGACATCATGCCTGCCCTGCAAGCCGCAGAAAATTTGCACAGTGCCTATCGGGCTGGCACCACCACGGCCAGTTGGGTTTTGGCAAGCACGCTAATCAAACTGCAATGCTGGGATGAAGCAAAATCTTTGCTGGCAAAGACGCTAAACGAAATTGACAAATACGAGGATTATTACTGTCATGCGGACTTGCTGCGTTTGAGCAGTTTGTGTCACATGCAAGAGGGTGATATCGGACTCGCCAGTGAAACACTTGAGCAGGCCTTGCAGATGGCAACAGCACAAGGAGCTGTGGGATTGATTGATGCAATCAGGCAGTCAATGGCAGATAGCGAGCTACTGCAGCAAAAGCATGCTTTGCTGCAGTAGGGTATCAGTAAATCAAGCCATAAATCTCGCCAGGTACTCAGGTGAATTAATAAACTGCCCAATCAGGGTGACCATATCCATACCCGATTGACTGAGTAATGCATCAAACGTCACCTGATCCGGCGCATGACCCAAGAGACCGATGCAATCCAGCGTCAGTGATACTTTGGATTGCGAATTCGCCTTGAACTCGGTCGACTCGGTAAAGCCCGCCAGCATATCGCCACGAGACAGACCATTACCCAGTTGCCCCAGCCAGTAAGCCTTGCCTGCTGCATCTGAACTACGGTGCAAGACATTCTGATAGACCCGGTCTACAAAGGCCGTGCTATCCAATGCGCCATAGGTTTTCTGGAACTCTGCACTGGACACAAAGGAAGCACTGATCTTGGAGAGGTTCATGCCATCTTTTTGCGCCTGCATCCAGTAAGCCAGACCTTCACGGTCAGGCAAGCGGTCGAAGGCACCAAAGTACAGACGCGTGATACCACCGATACCGCCCTGGAATTCAGCCGACTCCATGAAGGATGCCGCTACCTGGGCACGGCTCATCTTGCCGCTGTCTATCTGCCCCTGCCAGTACTGTACCCCTGCCTTATCGGCTTCACGGAACAGCACATCACGGTAGAGCTGCATGGCAAACAAGTCAGAGCGGTGCAACACATCATTGTCTTTGACATCCAGCTTGGTACCGACTTTAACTTCGATTGCATCCGGGATACCATCACCGTCTTTGTCACCTGGCAATGAACTGGTTTTAAAGCCCAGCCCGCCACTAAAGCTGATCTTGCCATCGACCTTGCCATCCGCATCAAACACGCCACCATCTGTGATCTTGAAGTCTACCTTCAACTTGCCATCCACATTTGTGATATTGCTGGCGATGTTAGTCCAGTTGCCAGCTTTGTCCTGTACCCAGTAGCCATTTACCGAACCAAGCTTATCGGTATAAATGGACAGACTGACGTCCTTGCCCATACCTACTCCATTGACCTGACTGCTGATCAGACCATATTGCAATTGCAAATCATTTGGCAGATTGAGCGGGCTGGCTGAGGTCGTCGTTTGAGACAGGGCGAGTGACTGATCGATGCTCAAGGTCGCGTAGTGAGTATTAACCAGACTGCCATTATTCCAAGGCAAGGAACCTACTTCTTTCTGTGACTGGTCAGCTTTGCCATCACCATTGCCGTCACCCTTCCCACTACCTAGCCAGTTTGGCACTTCTGCTTCTATGGCTTGCAGTATGCCGTCACCATCCACATCAGGATCGGTGACAGGAATGGTCGTGTCAGAAGGTTTGGTACCTGTATTGTTGTTGTCATAGTTCAGGATGGAATAACCTTGCTGTAGAGTAGTCCCACTATTACCGGCAAGGTCAGCGACTCTGACCTTAAGGGTATTGTTGCCACTGACAGTCTGATTTTGTAATGTCCAATTACTACTACCCAATGCTGCTGTTGCATTGATCCAGTTCGTACCATTGTCGAGCGAGACTTGTACTGTTTCACCTGTGAGCAAACCGGTACTTAATGTGCCGCTGATGGTTTGTTGGGTCGCGGTAGTAATGAAATCAGTGCCGCTGATGCCGTCGTCATTGGAGAACTTCAGATTCGTTATGGTGGTCGTTGGTGCCGTATGATCGACCTGATACAACTGCCCGGTAAAGCCGTCATTCAAGGCCAGGCTGGCGGTATCCACAATCCCGGTTCCCGCATTCTTCAGATTCAGCCCCAGCGTCCCATCACCAGTGAGCCCAGTGATCCTGACATTGTAAGTCGATGGATCAAGCTGGGTCACACTGCTGATCGTGCCTGCTACCGTGCCTGTGGTTGCAAGCGCAAAGGCTGCCGCATTCACACCCGTGACAGCTTCACTGAACGTGACCTTGTAATCCACCGCACCCAGATTGGTATTCTCAGACTGGATGCGGGTAATGCCAGTGGCAATCGGCGCGACGTTGTCACCAACGGCGATGATGAAGTTCTTTTCATAGGCAGAACCCATGGCATCGGTGGCCCTGACAAAGATACTGTAATTGCCCGGTGTCATACCGGCAGGATTCTTGGCTACCAGGGTATTGCCCGAGTTGGTGAACTTGCTATTGTCCTTGTCATTCGTACCATTGCCGGTCACCAGGGTGAAGCTGGCGGTATCACCCGGATTAGGATCAACAGCAATCAGCGTACCAACCGTCGTATTGTCAGCAGAGCCCTGCTGGACAGCAGCATTTGACAGCGTGATATTGGTCGGTGCGGCATTGACACCCGTCGCAATCACAGTGGTGGTGTTGTTGAGTACCGCAGAAGCAATGCCATCATTGGCACTGATGGTGAAGGTCGTGGTTTCCGTACTACCGACAGGCACACGACCAGCAGCAGGCTGGAATACCAGGCCACGGATGGCAGCCTGTACGGCAGCCGGGGTACCGGCAGCATGGGTATAGGTCAAACCACCATCTGCCGTCGAGAAGCCAGTCGCTGCCAGTGAGGCAGCAGTAAAAGCACCTTTGGCTGCCAGATCGAGAGTGATGATGATGGTTTCTGAAGCACCCACATCAGGATCGGTGATAGTCACGCCTGCGAAAGGTGAAACCGTGGTGGTTTCTGTCACGGTTTGGCCAGCGACAATACTGCCAATGACGGGGGGAGAATTAGTATAAATGACGATGGCTTTGTTGCTGCCCAGCGAGTTGGCAGCACCCGGCGCAGCCAGCGTCAATGTGGCATTATTACCCAGCGAATCCTTGATAGTACCGCCATTCAAGCGCAAAGCTGTGCTGTTCTGGTAATCGAGATCTACGCTGACATCACTTGGCTGTACAGTGTAATTAAAAGTGATCGTGTTAGTGCCCGAACCGCTGACATAATTAATTACCCGATCTATGGTGCCAGTTTCCAGTGTCAGTTGTGGTGTTCCGGTGACATTGACAGTTTCATTGAAGGTGATGGTAACCGGTATGACTGTACCCGCAGCATAGGTGGCATTGGATGTGCTTGAGCTGACATTCGTTACCGCAGGGCCACTGTTATCCAGTGTATATAGCTCGTCGCCAGTATGCCCGCCAACGATGGCGTTGCCCGCCACGTCGGCGACGCCAGTGCCGCTGTTCTTGAAATCCAGTCTTAAGGTGCCGTCACCACTGACAGTGTTGACCCGCACGGTCCAGACGTTGCCAACGGGGCCCGATAGTGAGGCAATGTTTCCGCTGGCTGTACCTGTCGTTACCAGCGCAAAATCGGAAATATCCAATCCACCATTTGCCAGGCTCTCCGAGAAAGTCACCTGGAAATCAACAAAGCTGCTGTTGCTGGGGCTGGCTGACGCACGGTTGATGCTGGTGATGGTAGGCACAACGCCATCCACCATGACAGCAGTCGTACTGCCGACACCATTCAGATTGAGAACAGCATTATTTCCTACAGTGTCTTTGATGCTGCCACTATTCAAAGTAATACTGCTACCCAGACTGATGCCATTGGTATCGAGGTTGCCGCTGACAACCGTATAGCTGAATATGAGTGCGGAAGTGCCACTTCCGCTTACGTAAGAAGCTGCTACGGTGCCACCGGTATCGAGTGTCACTGGAATTGTTGGTGTTCCTGTAACGTTGACGACTTCATTAAAATTAACTGTAAAATTCAGACCTTGTCCTGGCATATAAGTGGCGTTGGCGGGAGCTGTGACAGTACTGACCGCAGGGGCAATGCCATCAACGTTGACTGCGGCTGTGCTGGCTACTCCGTTCAAGTTAAGACTGGCATTATTGCCTGCACCATCTTTGATGGTACCGCCATTGAGGGTGACGCTGCCGCCGACAGAAATACCGTTGCTGTCCTGATTGCCATCAACGATGGTATAGCCAAATAGAAGTGAGGTGCTGCCGCTGCCGCTGATATAAGTAGCTGCAACGGTGCCACCAGTGTCCAGCGTGACTGGGATGTTGGGTGTGCCAGTCACAATCACTGCTTCACTAAAATTAACGGTGAAGTGTAGATTTTGTGCTGTCGCATAGGTGGCATTTGCTGGGACACTGACCGTGCTGATAGCAGGTGTTCCTGTGTCAAAAGTCAGGGCAGGGCTGTTGCCAGCACCACCGCTATTGCCTGCCGCATCAGTGTAGCTGCCAGACGCAACGGCGATACTGGCTGAGCCAGCGTTGGTTGCCGGATCTGGTGTGAATGTCGCAGTGCGCGTTGTGCCTGAACCAGTGAGACTGCCTAAGCTACCGCCTGTAACCGAAATGTCAGCCGCAGTAAATCCAGTTGGAACTTCGCTGAAGGCGAAGCTCATCGTTGCCGTTTCGCCTGCTTTGAGAGTGCTGACGTTGCTGCTGATCGTAAGCGTTGGTGCCTTGGTGTCTACAACGAAATTGCTGCTGCTGGTGATGCCTACACCTGGCGTATGAGTCGAATTATAGGTACCAGGCAAATTGACTGAAATGACATTGCTGGCGCTTTCAAAATTGGTATTCGGTGTAAAAGTCGCCGTGAAAGTGATGTTGTCGGCGGTTTGCAAGCTTGACAGTATGCCGTTGGCAATATATATATCGGCAGTTCCAAAGTCAGAGACGGCTTCGGAGAATGTAAATGTCACATCTTGCGTATCACCAGCCTTCAGGGTGGATTTGGACAAAGCTATATTCACAATCGCGGGAGTACTATAGGCAGTAATCGTGCCCAAACTGGTATCAATGCTGCTGCCATTGGTGCCAGCAATATTGCCAGTTCCAGAAGTCGTGCCGCCAAAGCCACCAGCACCTTTGTTTCCAGTGCTCAAAGTGGCGACCGATGCTGCATCCATCAATAGAGTGCCCGTTGACCAGATACCGCCTATGCCTTGGCCACCAGCACCACCATTACCGCTATTTGAATAATTCGCTGCTGCACCGCCACCGCCACCACCGCCTGCAGCAACGTTATTGGAGATGACACTATTTGTTATCTTCAATGTTCCACTGTTAAAGATGCCGCCGACTGCATTTCCTCCAGTGCCACCTATAAAAAAACCACCACTGCCGCCACCGCCGCCGCCGATGGAGATTGTGCCGTTGCTGGCTGTCGCACCCGCTCCACCCACTGAATAGCTTTGACCAAGAAATTGCACGTGTGCACCACCGCCAGCACCGCCAGTGGTACTGCCTCCGTAGCCACCGCGCTGGCCACCTGATGTACCTGAACCGTTACCTCCATGACCTGCTGTCGGTGCTGTGGGTGTTTCGCCAATCCGGTCCATTCCGCCAGTACCACCCAAGCCAGATCCATAGCCACCACCACCACCTCCTCCTCCACCCTTGGGGAACCCGCCACCTGTGCCGCCGCCGCCAGATGCTTTGTTTGCAGTGACCGTACTATTGCTAATTGTTAATGTGCCAGCATTACGTATTCCGCCACCTGCACCATCGGA
Organism: Undibacterium sp. GW821-FHT07F11; assembly: GCF_059418665.1. NCBI lineage: Bacteria > Pseudomonadati > Pseudomonadota > Betaproteobacteria > Burkholderiales > Oxalobacteraceae > Undibacterium > Undibacterium sp. GW821-FHT07F11. The sequence continues at coordinate 680,172 of NZ_JBWKQH010000002.1, read as the reverse complement.
GCCGGACCTGCCATCACCTGCCAGATTGCCAGTATTATCTCCACCATTCCCTGCTGCCAGGCCATTGGTAATGACCAGGTTTTCCAGGCTGACGGCCGCTCCCGCTGCTACATCAATGACGCGGGTCAGGTTTTCGCCACTGATGGTTACCACACCGCCAGCGTTGTTTTTGCTGCCTATGATAGTCAATGCATGGCCGGAATCAGCCGTGATGCTGATGGTGTTGTTGCTTGCTGTGAAAAGGATGTCACCTGTCAATGTCAGGGTGTCGTCCCTGCCGTTGGAATTTGCCGTTGCCATGGCTGCTTGCAGGCTGGCCAGATCAGAGGCTGAAAGAGTAGCTGCGAGATGGTTCCAGCCAGTCAATTGCTGGATATTCAGTGCGCAGCCTGCCTCGATCTTGCCAGTCGAGATTTCCAGTTGCCAGTCGCCGTTTTGTGTTGCGGTACCTGTGTCATTAGTAGATGCCGCAACATCAACACCTGTCATGCTCGCAAGGTCATTGATAAACCGTGCGCCTGCCACGCCAGTGCCTATATTGCAACCATATAGCAAGAGGTCGCCGCCAGGCTTCAGGGATGCACCTATGGCTTGCAACTGGCCTTGATAGATTGCCATATCACCGTCATGCAAGACAGCGCTACCGAGGAGCATCACGCCATTGTCGCCATGGGAGATGATGGAAATGGAATCCAGGTTACTGCAATTTTTGAGTGCATCGGCGATCTGCTGAACGCCATCCTGGTCTTTATCCAGCACGACCACTGTAGTACCAGGTTTTACTGCATTTACGATTTGCTGAAAATCTGGCAGGCGGCTGTCAATGAAAACCATGGCCTTTTGCGCTGGTATCTGTTCAGATGGCTGGTTCAGATTCGATGCTGATGCATTGGCGGGAGAGGTCAGAGGGGCATTGTTGACAGGTTTTGCTTCTTGTAAAAAGGTAGGGCCATGCAGAGTCATAACAAACAATTTCCAGGATGAAGGGCGAATGCAGGCACAGCAGTAATGCCGCGGCAATGAAGTCCTTGATACGCTTCATGACACATTCAGCAATACTGACAATCGGGCAAGCAAATAGCTGATTGTAAATATCGACCGTAAGGACTCCGTAAGAGACCTGAACAAGCCAGCTGAAAAGAATTTGAAAACTGCGGGGAAAGGCGGGGAGAGGGATGCTTGTCGGTTAGACTGTGTCCAGAGCAAGGGAGTAAAACATTTTTGTCAGCAGCAAACGATGAATTTGCTGCTGACAATTTGGCGCAAGATTAACTGAGTTTTTGTAAAACTATTAAATCATTAAATCAATACTGCGCCCGAACGACTTGTTTCAGATATTGCCTTATTAAGCGCAATATCAGAACGATGCCTGGACACCAACGTTGAAGTTAGTGATGTTGCCGTCGCCGCCAACAAAGTCAACTTTACGGCTGGCGATTTCAGCACGTGCAGCGAAGTTAGGCGTGAATGCATATGTTGCACCTACACCGACCATGACTTGTGCAGAATTTTTGTTGGTAGAGCCACGGACATTATTGAAAGCAGCAGTTGCTTCGCCTTTGGAATAAGCCAGACCCAGTTTAGTGAACAGACCCCAGTTATTGCCAAGTTGGGCGCGGTATGTGCCAGCCAGATCAATGCCGGTTGCTTTCATTTCTGCAGCGATACCATAGACATTGGCTTTGACTGTACCCAGATTGTAGTAGCTACCTTCAATACCCCAGTGAGGGTTGAAGTTGTAACCACCCAGAACATTGAAGGATGTGTCATTGGTTTTGCAGCTGGATGTACCTGCGCAATCCATATTCCAGCGAGCCTGGCCTACAGTGGCGCCAGCATAAAACTCTGCATGTGCAGTTGTGCCGATAAACAAACCGGAAATTGCCAGAGCAGCGGCGATAATTTTTTTATTAAACATGTTGTACCTGATTGATTTTTGAATAATGCAACGAGATTTCTCTATTTGCTGGACAAACAAACCTGAAATTCTTTTGTTGCAGTGCAGCACTTTATTCTAAAACCATGACTATGTCAAAAAACCTTATCTATTTGCGTCTATATATGCCGTTTTTTGTATGAATATATTATTGATAATCAAAGTGTTTTAAACGCATTTAAAACAGCAATCCGCCACCCTTTCTGAAGAGGGCCATGTCAACATAGTTAGACATGCGATGTGTAGTATCTGATGGGTTCAGGGTAACACCACCCAGGTCGATGACGCTTTTTTGCGTAGCAAGGGCTTGCAGGGCATCGCGTCCTGGTTTGCCGGTCTGTATGGCTTTGACCAGGGTTTTGGCGACCATGAAGCCTTCAAACGTCAGGGCAGAGAGGTCTTCATCCCTGAATTTTTTCATCATATTGCTATGATCTATCTGTATCAGGGATTTCTTGCTTAAGGGGTTAGGTACAACCTGCGAAAACACTGTCCATTCCAATGCTTTGGGGCCAGCGACTTCTGCCAGGGTATCAAGATTGATGAGTGACATGCCAGCGACAAAGGTGCGTGGTGCCTGTTTTCTGAATTCTTTCAAAAAAATACCGGTGCCAAGTGTATCTGCAATGGCAATCACGATACCAGGAGCGGATCTGGCCAGCACCGCAGATTCCCTTTCCATATCAGCCGCTGAGGCACCTATGCGTACCAGGCCACTCATGAGCATATTGCGTTTGCGCAATTCGGCGACAACATACTGGTACATGTCCTGATTCAGGGCGTTTTCCTGATAAGCGATACCTACGCTCTTGATGCCCAGTTTGTCGAAGTAAGAGAAGATGTATTGCATCTCTTGTTCAGGGCTGGGGCGCCAGAACAGTACGCGTGAATTATAAGTTTTAACCGAAGCCACCAGAGGGGCGAACAAGGTTTGTCCGCTTTGTGAAAACCTGGCATTGGCCAGCACTGCATCTGTTACTGCCGCACCTATGCCACCCAGCAGGTAATCTGCCTTGTCTTTTTCGAGCAAGTCGCTGACGGCCTGCGCTGACACTGCCGGGTTACCCTGGTCATCACGTACCAGATATTTAATTCGTTTACCGCCTATGCCGCCATTTATATTGATACTGTCAAAGTAGGTCGTAATGCCTGCCACATAGTCGCGGCCAATGCTACCATTCGGTCCGGACAAGTCTATTGCCTGACCAACGACGATGACATTGCCTTGCGCCTGTACATTCAGGGCAAACAAAAAGCAGAGCAGGGCGAAGCAAAAAGACCAGAGCCTGAGGGGAAAACGCATTCTGATAACCTGTGAAATATTGCAATGTAACAATTGTTACATTCAAATATGACTATGGAATGACGAGGCTGTAACTGGTTCATACTCGTAAGTTATATGCATATGCTGATTTTGAAGATTTGGAGAGCGTTGTGACTAGCGGTGAAAAGAATGATGCGAATAAGGCGGGGCAAATACTGGGCGTAATAGGATGGTCGGGCAGTGGTAAAACCAGTTTGCTTGAATACCTGGTCAGGCAACTGACGGTAGCAGGGCATAAAATTAATATCGTCAAGCACAGCCATCATGATGTCACGATAGAACCGCCGCAAAAAGACAGTTCGCGCCTGCGTCTTGCGGGTGCGCAAGATGTCTTGCTGGCGTCGCCTTATCGTTATGTGATTGCCCATGAATTGCGGCAAGAGGCTGAACCATCACTGGATGAACTCCTGGCACGTCTGTCACCAGCAGACCTGACGCTGGTAGAAGGTTATAAATGGGAAGCCATGCCCAAGATTGAGGTCTTTCGCCCATCTCTTGGTAAGGCTGCAATTTACCCGGATGACGCTCATATAGTATTGGTCGCTTCTGATGTTACTGCTCCCGTTGATTTGCGTCCTGGCTTGCAATGGCTGGATTTAAATCAGCCGCACCTGGTGCTGGATTGGATTCTTGTTGCGATGCAAAACAAGATATTAAAAAAAATCTGAAAATCTCCTAAAGACTTTACTTAAGCCGCCGTTATCTTAAGTAGACAGATAAGGAGAATTGTCATGGATGTAACCGGTATTGCCAGCGTGGCAACGACATTGGCTGATGTAGGTACTAGTCAAGCAGTGAGTATTGCTGTTTTGAAAAAAGCCAATGATATTACGGCTGAAAGTGCAACCGCATTGATAGAAGCAGTGTCGGATAATAAATCTGTCGCCAATCTGCCACCAAATCTGGGCAGGAATATCAACACCACGGCTTGATTATTTATTAGCGGGTGTGTCTGTATATGTAAGCAGATATTCAAACAGATGTTCAAGAAGCGCGCTGATGGCGCGCTTTTTTGTTTTTGATGAGGCATGACATATGATCATGCGCAAGCAAGTTGCCCGACTATCAGCGATAATCTTGCCATTTCCCAATATCTGGATTAAGCATGGAACAAAATTCATGGGGCTGGTCTGACCGCCTCAGCCTCAGCTATGAACCTATGGACGAAACCCACAAGGAGTTTGTCGAGCTCTGTGCGGCATTGTCTGAAGATAATCCTGCTACTTTCGTGGCCAGGCTGGATGCCCTGATCGTGCATTCCATCGCCCATTTTGAGCAAGAAAACCAGTGGATGACCGAAACTGCCTTTCCACCTGCTGGTTGCCACAGACAGGAGCATGACGCCGTGTTAGAGGTCATGCAAGAAGTCAGACGCAGGGTGGAATTGGGGGAAACTGATCTTGCTACGCGCCTGGCAGAAGAGTTGCCATTATGGTTCGAGCATCATGTCGATACCATGGATAATATGCTGGCACGCTTCATGGCAAGCAATCCTGAAAAGCTTGCCGATGCTGCTGTCAATACTGCCCAGGTTCAACCAGCCTGAACCCGGATTTCTATATCGCCCAGGCTGACCACCTGGCCGGCACGGATTTTTGCGGTTTTGCGCAATTCCTGCTCACCGTCAACACTGACGTCACCGCTGGCAACGATAGCTTTGCCAGCGCCGCCACTTTCACACAAACCAACCAGTTTCAATAACTGATTCAGTTCTACATATTCGCCTTCCAGGCTAAAACTCAGGCTTTGCATATAAATTCCTCTATCCTGCAATAAAAGGGACGCAGCTTACACTATTTTGTTAGCTGCAAGGCGTGCATTTGCTTTCTCCAGCCACATCCCCAACTGGGCGATCAGGTCTGCCTGGCTGAATGAGCAACTCTCCTCCGTAAACAAACTACCTGATTCCAGTCGGCTCAAGAGATTTTCCATAACCTCGCCAAACTGGGGTGGCAGGGCGGCCAATAGCTGAGTCTGGCCTCGCCAGATTTGGCAAAAACGGCTGATATTGATTTGTTCCATAGATAAATCCTGAATACTTTGTCGCAATTCTTGTGTCAAGTTGAGCATATAGAAACTTTTAGCTTGAAAAAATGTCATAAGCTAGTAGGATAATCTGATCGCTGCCTGAATCCAATCGAAAATGTGCTGCGTAGAAGATAGTGCGGGTAGCGTAACTGAAAATATTTTACGAAATTTTGTAAGTTTGCTTTATCTGCACCGACTATAGGCTGTAGTTTTAAATTTTCCCATGTGGGATGTTTTGCACTTTTAACAGGAGATGAACATGAGTAATAAAGCAATGGTTGCAGTCGCACTGGCAGGTTTGTTGGGTTCCAGCATGGCAATGGCTGCTGATCCAGTCAAGACTGAGAAATGCTTTGGTATTTCCAAAGCTGGTCAAAATGACTGCGCTACTAAATCTGGTTCCCATTCTTGCGCTGGTCAATCCAAGAAAGACAATGATCCAGCTGAATGGAAAAAAGTCCCGGCCGGCTCTTGCGAAAAAATGGGTGGCAAGCTGGAAGCCCCTAAGTCCTGAGCCAGGATTTAATTTTTTGACGAGCCCGTTTTTTTGACTGATTTATTTTGACTGATACGGCTCGAGCTAACTGTCAACCCGCGTCCGCCCTGCAAGGGGTGGGCGTGGGTTTGCGCACTCAACACTATCGTGATTTTCTGCATGCATCTGCTATGGAATCCGCGTCGGCATCTGCCGACTGGCTGGAGGTGCATTCAGAAAATTATTTTGGTGATGGCGGCTATGATTTGCATGTACTGCAAACATTGCGCCGTGATTACCCCTTAAGCCTGCATGGCGTTGGTATGGGGCTGGGGTCAGCATCAGGCTTTTCTGATGACCATATTACCCGCTTGCAGCGTTTGATAGAGCGTACCGAGCCAGCCCTGGTTTCTGAGCATCTGTGCTGGGGAGCTATCGCAGGCAGACATTTGAATGACCTTTTGCCTTTACCGTTGATGCAAAGCGCCCTTGATTTAATATGTCAGCGTGTCGATGAATTGCAATCGCGCTTGCAAAGACAGGTCTTGATAGAAAACGTCTCGACTTATCTGCGCTTTGCCAGGGACGATATGTCGGAAGCCGAATTCCTTGCTGCACTTGTCAAGCGCACCGGTTGCGGCATCCTGCTCGACATTAACAATCTGTATGTGAATCAACATAATCATGGCGAAGATGCGCTGCAGGCCTTGCGTATCATGGCTAACTTGCCAGTTGGTGCGATAGGTGAAATTCATCTGGCAGGGCACTTGCAAACCGATATCTGCCTGGTTGACGATCATGGCAGCCAGGTTGCTGATCCCGTGTGGGAATTGTTTACGCAGGCAGGGGTTATGCTGCCTGCTGGCATCCCTGTTTTGATAGAGTGGGATACGGCTATTCCAGAATTACCAGTGTTGCTAAATGAAGCGTATAAGGCCAGGCAAGTTCTGGCAACGCTGACTGCTAAAGAAGTAGCCATTGCATGATGGATGTAATGAAAGATTCACCCACCTTGGCTGAAATGCAGGAGCAGTTTGCCCAGGCAGTGCTGCAGCCATCCAGCACAGCGCAGGCTTCCACTTTATTTCATACACATCCATTTCAAGATGACAGGCTCGCCTTGTATCGCGGCAACCTGACGGCGATATGGACATCGGCATTAAAGAATACCTACCCTGTGCTTCATCAATTAGTGGGTGATGATTATTTCGAGCAAGTGGCGCGCGCGTTTGGCCGCGCCTGCCCGTCAGAATCCGGCGACCTGAACCAGTTCGGCGCAAAATTGGCAGAGTTCCTGAAAACCATACCGGACGTTGCAGATTATCCTTACTTTCCTGATGTCGCCGCGCTGGAATGGCAGATACATGCGGCTTATTATGCCGCTGATGCAGATGCCATCAGCCTGCCTGATTTGTTGCAGGCGGTGGCCACTACCGGGCAGGACGTGCAGGTGGTGCAATTGGAATTTCACCCCGCAGTCAGTCTATATATTGCTGAATGGGACAGTGTCGCCATCTGGCTTGCCCATCAAGCAGATGCCGAAGCGGATACTGTAGCAAGCCTGCCAGAAAATATCCGGCAGACTTGCCATGGACTCATCTATAGAAGTAATTGGTCAGTCGAACTATTGGCGATCAGCAAACCCGCCTGGCTGGCCCTGGCTGCCTTGCAGCAGGGGAACAGCCTGGGTGCAGCCCTGGAAATGGCGCTGGATGCAGATGGCGGATTTGATATCAATGCTCAGTTGCAGTCCTGGTTTGCCGCTGGATTATTTGCCAAGTTCAAATTTCCTGACAATCAGCTGTAAGGAATCCATCAGCCAACTGACTAAGTTGCAGGAGACTAATTGGAGAATTTCTATGTATGACACCCTGCAATACTTTCATGGCCTGAGTACCCGTTTTGATGACAAGCTCAGTGCCTGGGGCGGTTCGGCCCTTAGTTTGGCGCTCAGGTTATTTGTCGGATGGCAGTTTTTTAAGGCTGGCCTGGTAAAAATCGCTGACTGGCAATCGACTTTGTCCTTGTTCCGTGAAGAATATATGGTACCCATCATACCGCCCGAACTGGCAGCCTGGATGGGGGCAGGTGGGGAACTGGTTTTACCTGTCTTGCTGGTACTGGGTATTTTTTCCCGCCCCGCAGCCCTGGCTTTGTTTGCTGTGAACCTGATGGCCGTGGTTTCTTATCCGCAGTTGTTTGAGCTGGAATGCCCGGCAGCAGTCAATTCGCATTTTTACTGGGGCATATTATTGCTGGTACTGGTAAGTTTTGGGCCTGGTAAATTATCACTGGATGCGTGGCTGAATGCTGGCAAGCAGGACAACCGCTTGAAGTGAGTTGATTGAGCTGACTGCTCATGCAAAATCGAGTTTCGAACAGGCCTGCGGATGCAGGCCTTTTTTTGACTATTAATTGATGAACTTATCGTCTACATTTCAGTCAAACCGCAAAACAAAGTCTGGCCTGCCTGGCGGCAGCGCGGATATAGCGCACTCACACTGGAATATCTTCATCATGCAAAACAAATTTCGCTTTCGTAATGCCCAGGGCCAAATTCAATGGCGTACTCCCGTCATAACAGTTGTTGCCGTGGCAATTTGCAGTGCACTTTGGATGGTTTATTCCAGCAAGATGACTGCACAGGCCAGCACCAATGAAAAAAAACAGGCAGACAAGGAAGTAATCTATGAGTTGGCTGCAGCCGACATCACCAGCGCTGAACTCAAGGAGTTATCGGCGCAATTGCCCATCTCGGGTTCGCTGGTGCCAGAAAGTCAGGTCACCGTGCGTGCCAAAGTCATTGCCGAAGTGGCAGAAGCACCCTTGCAAGAAGGCGTGGCAGTACAAAAAGGGCAAATCATTGCCCGTTTTACTGCCGCTGATTTACATGCACGTCTGACCACGCAAGAAGCTGCAGTGGATGAAGCACAGGCCAGGCTGGCGCTGGCGCAAAAGAACCGCCTGTCGAACGAAACTTTGCTGAAGCAAAACTATATTTCGCAAAATGCTTATGACACTACTCATAATGGACTGGAGCTGGCGCAAGCCAGTCTGAAGTCGGCAATGTCACAAAAACAGGTTGCGCAACTGGCATTGGCAGATACCCAGGTGCGCTCACCGCTGGATGGTTTCATCAGCAAGCGTCATGTACAGCCGGGTGAAAAAGTATCGCCAGATACAGCACTGTATAGCATAGTCAACCTCAGCCATATGACGCTGGAGGCGCAAGTGCCCGCCAGTGAAATACCCAGGGTAAAGGCGGGGCAAAAAGTGGTGTTTCAGGTTGATGGTTTTGGTGGCCGTGAATTTGTCGGCAAGGTGGCGCGCATTAACCCTGCGACTGAAGCAGGTTCACGTTCCATGATGGTATATGTAGCCGTGGACAATGCGGATGCTGCATTACGCGGCGGCATGTTCGCCAAAGGCAGTCTGGTATTGGAAAAATCAGCGGCAGCCACGACAGTGCCGCTGACAGCGGTGCGGCAAGTTAATGGTAATGATGTCGTCTATCAAATCATCAATGAGCAGGTGAAGATGCAAACCGTCAAGCTGGGATTGCGCAGCGATGACGAAGGCAAGGTGCAGATTGTGCAGGGGCTGGAAGCTGGTGCCGTGCTGATTTCTTCCCGTCTGGATGGCGTAAAAGCCGGTAGCAAGGTGAAGATGCCCAAGTCCAATGCAGCGTCGAAAGTCTAAGCCATGTGGATGACCAAAGTAAGTATACAAAATCCGGTGTTTGCCACCATGATCATGGTGGGCCTGATGGTGCTGGGTATTTTCTCGTATAAGGGCCTGGGCCTGGAAAACATGCCCAATGTGGAGTCGCCCGGTGTCTGGATGGAAGTGATGTATCCCGGCGCTTCACCAGAGATCGTCGAGAACGATATCACCAAGCCGGTAGAAAATGTCGTCAATACTATCAGCGGCGTCAAGCGCATCATGGCCAGTTCTTATGAGGGCCGTGCCGGTATCTGGATAGAGTTCCAGTTGTCAGTCAATGGTGACAAGGTCTTGCAGGAAGTGCGTGACAAAGTTGCGCAGATACGCCCCGGTTTCCCACGTGATGTGAAAGACCCGTTCATCGTCAAGGGTGGTGACGGTAATGGTCGCCCGGTCGTGCAAATGGCGATAAGTTCTGGTGAGCGCAGCTTGCGTGATCTGTCGAATATGACAGACCAGATCATCGTCAAGAAATTACAAAGCGTGCCGGGTGTGGGTCGCGTTGATGTACGTGGTGCAGTGGTGCGCCAGGTGCAGGTCAAGCTCTTGCCTGACCGTATGGCGGCCAATCATATCGGCGTCAATGAAGTGTTGACTGCGATACAGACCACCAATCAAAACATGCCTGCCGGTTTGATCACGCGTGGCTCGCAAGATCAACTGGTCAGACTGGAAGCCAAGATAGCTGATACCCGTGGCTTCAATAAAATCATCGTCGCCCGCCGCGCCGGTGCGCCAGTCTATCTGGAGCAGATTGCTGAAGTGCAGGACGGTGAAAGGGAAGAATATTCCATCTCACGCGTGAACGGACAACGGTCAGTCGCCATCGCTGTCAGCAAGATACAGGATGCGAATATCGTTGAGGTGGGGGATGGCATCATAGAAGCAATTGCTGATCTCAAAACACGCTTGCCCAAGGATGTGCAGATGACGGTCAGTGAAAACAATGCTGATTTTGTCAGACACTCTCTCGACGGCGTGAAAGAAACCATACTCGAAGGCGCGGGCCTGACTGTGTTGATTGTCTTCCTGTTCCTGCATTCGTGGCGCAGCACCATCATCACTGGCCTGACTTTGCCTATTTCAGTGATTGCCACTTTCATTGCGTTGAAGGCTTTTGGTTTTACCCTGAACTTCCTGACCATGATGGCGCTGTCGCTGTGCATAGGTTTGTTGATTGATGATGCCATTGTGGTACGTGAAAATATCGTGCGGCATCTGGGCATGGGCAAGGGGCACAAGCAGGCGGCAGAAGACGGCACCAATGAAATTGGCCTGGCTGTGATGGCCACGACCTTTGCCATCGTTGCCGTGTTTGTGCCTGTGGCTTTCATGCAGGGCATGATAGGTAAATTCTTTTTTCAGTTCGGCATTACGGTAACCGTGGCGGTGCTGGTGTCGCTGTTCGTTAGTTTTACCCTCGACCCCATGCTGTCATCGGTATGGCGTGATCCTGAAGAAAACCGCTTCAAGCGCCTGCCGTGGCTGGCCAAGTTCATGGGCGGCATAGAGCATGGCATAGACAAGCTGCACATCATCTATGGCAAGTTATTGCAACTGGTTTTGCGCAAGCGGAAAACTACCTTGTTGCTGGCGACCTCACTTTTTGTCGGCAGTTTCTTTCTGGTGCCTATGATAGGAACGGAATTTGTACCTGAGGCTGATGAGGGCCAGATCACTATCAATCTGAAAACTCCGGTTGGATCCAGCCTGCAATATACCGATGATAAAACCCGGCAGGTGGAAGCTGTCCTCAAGGAGATGAAAGATATCCAGACCATCAACACTTCGGTCGGTATCGAGAATGAACGAAACACCGCGCAAATCAATATGAAGCTCAGCGAAAAGCGTGTCACGCATCGCAAGTCGCAAAAGCAGATGGAGATACAAATTCGTGAACGTTTGAAAAGCATACCCGGCATAGAAATGGCTGTGGGTTTTGACAAGCCCATCTATGTAGCGATACTCGGCCCGGATGCTGACAAGCTGCAAGATGTTATCGATAGCGTCATGAAAAAAATGGCAGGCATCAAAGGCATCGCTGACCTTGAGAGTAGTTTGACCGGTGCTAATCCCACTGTCCTCGTCAAGGTCAATAATGAACTGGCGAATGACCTGGGCCTGTCTGTGCAGCAAATAGGCTCGGCTCTGCGTCCCTTTGTTGCAGGCGATACTCTGGGGCAGTGGCTGGCACCGGACGGCCAGAATTATGAAATCAATGTGCAGTTACCCAAGTCTGGCAGGCAAAAAATTTCTGATCTGGCAGACCTGTCTCTGGCCAGTAGCAAGATAGATGCAAATGGCAAACCCATGATGGTGCCTTTGCGTCAGGTTGTGCAATTTGTTCCAAGCACCAGTCCACGCGTCATCAAACGCCAGGATTTGCAACGCAGGGCAGCGATATATGCCAACGTCGAAGGGCGCCCGGCAGGTGATGTTGGTACTGAAGTACAAAACCTGGTCAAGACCATAGAACTGCCGCCCGGCTACCGTTTTGATATCGGCGGACAGACCAGGGAAATGCAAGAGTCTTTCAGTGCGGCCGTGGCAGCGCTGGGCATAGCGGTGATTTTTATTTACCTGATTCTGGCTTCACAATTCGGCAGCTTCCTGCAACCACTGGCGATCATGACGGCCTTGCCGTTTTCATTGATCGGTGTGTTGCTGGCTTTGCTGATTACCGGTAGCACGCTGAATATTTTCTCTATCATCGGGTTCATCATGCTCATGGGCCTGGTGACCAAGAATGCGATTTTGCTGGTTGATTTCATCAATCAGGCGCAAAAGCAGGGCATGAGCCAGTTTGATGCCGTGCTGGCTGCCGGGCAGGTACGCTTACGCCCCATCATGATGACGACGCTGGCTATGATCTTTGGCATGCTGCCCATGGCCATGGGTATCAGCGATGGGGCAGAAACCCAGGCACCGATGGGCAGGGCCGTCATAGGCGGCATCATCACCTCGACGTTGCTGACTTTACTCGTCGTGCCGATTGCCTATACTTATCTGGATAATCTGGGTAAAAAGGCGAAAGCTTATTTTGCTTATCATGAGCCAGAGGTCAGCCCGCCTGCAGCGATGATTAATGATGTGGGTGTGGTCGCCAGAGATTAATTCATAAAAATAACTATAATAAAAAAGCTCGTTTAGATATAGGAAAAGGTATACTTGCCGCCCGGAAAAAGAGACGCTGTTCTGGTCTCTTTTTTCTTGAAATTTTAAGAGTGTTGTATTTGCCCCGCATGGAAAATCCCTGGGGCAAGTTCAGGCTGATTTTTTAAGAGTGTTTACTCTAGATGTGAAATTTTCGCTATTCATCAAATTGCGTAAATGACATACTACTTGCTAAGTTTTAGAACGCTCGTTCCATTTTATATGGTGCTGGTTAAATCTACTGACTTGCAAAAAAATACTTAACAGGAGACAACAATGCGTCAAACTCACATAGCACTGGGTCTGCTTTCTGCTGCCGTTTTAACGGCTTGCGGTGGCGGCGGTAGTGCTGGTCCAGTCATCGATAACACACCTGCCCGCGGCACACTGGTCGCCAATCCACCTGTACTGGTGCCTATTCCCCAGGCAAGTGGTCCTGCATTGACCAAGCTTGATCCGGTTGTCTTTAAAGCTTCCCTGGATGCCGCCAAACCTGGTTTGACACAAATCACCGGTGCACCCAAGTGCGAAATCAGTACCTACTACATGAAGTACATTACGGTCGGCGGCGCTAATGAAGCGACTGATGCGACTGGTGCCATCATGGTTCCATCTGGTAGCGACCCGGCCTGTACCGGCCCACGTCCGGTCATCCTGTATGCCCATGGCACGACAGTAGAAAAATCTTTCAACATGGCCAACCTGCGTGACAACTCGGAAGCCATCCTGATGGCAGCCATGTATGCAGCGCAAGGTTTCATCGTTGTTGCACCTAACTACGCAGGCTACGATACTTCTGCATTGACTTATCATCCTTACCTGAACGCTGAACAGCAAGCCAATGACATGGTCGATTCCCTGCGTGCTGCACGCAAGGCTTTCGCGACTATCGGCGCGCAGGATTCTGGCAAGCTGGTCATCAGTGGTTATTCACAAGGCGGTCACGTTGCCATGGCAACGCAACGCGCCATGCAAACAACCTATGCATCTGAATTCAAGGTAAGCGCGTTGGCTGGCATGTCTGGCCCTTATGCGATGTCCTTGCTGGGTGACGCAACTTTTGCTGGTAGCCCTAACGCAGGGGGCACAGTGTTTATCCCGCTGATCACAACCAGCTGGCAAAAATCCTACGGTGGTCTGTACTCCAGCCCGAACGAAGTGTATGAAGACAAATACGCAACCGGCATAGAAACTCTGTTGCCAGGTGCGCTGACTTTCAATGACCTGTTCACGACTGGTAAATTGCCTGCATACGCCATGTTTGCCAAAGATTCTCTGCCAGGTCCATCTTCTCCTGCATTTGCGGCTTTCTTTGGTGACGGTAACCTGGTGAAAACCAGCTATCGCAATACCTATCTGGCTGATGCACAGAAAAATCCTTGCAACGTCAATCCAGCAGATCCTTTGAGCTGCACTCCTGCCAATCCTTTCCGTAAGGCTGGCGTGAGAAATGACTTGCGTAACTATGTACCTAACGTACCAGTCATGCTGTGCGGTGGTAATGGTGATCCTACGGTGTTCTTTGCCAGCACCCAGGCAACAGCAGGCTTCTTCCAGGCTAAAGGCTTGCCAGCAGCAGCTTTGACAGTACTGGACGTTGATTCTTCGCCAACCAGCGCAGCTGACCCATTCGCTGCAGCTAAAGTTGGTTTTGCCCAAAGCAAGCAAGCAGCTATCAATGCTGCTATCGCTGCCAAAGTAGATCCGACAACAGCGGTCGCCAGCCAGTACCACGGTACTCTGGTTCCACCGTTCTGTAATGCCGCATCCCGTGCGTTCTTCCAGCAAGTTTTGGCTAAATAAGAGAGGACGCCATCATGAAAAAAATTCATTTCGCTGTTAGCGCCTTGTTTGGTCTGGCCTGCGTTTCTTCTGCACATGCTTTTGAAAATACAGTACGTGCAGGTATCATCAATGTGCAGGTACATTCTGAGTCTCCTGATTTCACCAGCAATGGCCCGGCATTCCTGACGCCACAACCCGCCGGCCTGATCGTGCAGAATGCAAATACGCTGGCACTGGGCTATTCTCGCCGTATCAATGATCATCTTGATTTTGATTTTGTGGCTGGTATCCCACCTGAGCATGAAGTAACTGGTCGCGGCACTTTGGCGCCTTACGGTGTTATTTCCAAAGTCAAACAACGCGCACCTACCTTCTTCATCAACTACAATTTTGGTGCGCCGACTGCTACTTTCCGTCCTTTTGTAGGCCTTGGTTTGAACTACACCCAGTTCTTCGATGCGAAATCGACCGCAGTAGGTAATATTGCAACCGGTGGACCAACCAAGATTGATTTGAAGGATTCCGTTGGTCTTGCTGGTCAGTTAGGCGTCAAATATCAATATGATGAACGCTGGTCTGTCACTGCCACCATCGCTGCTGCTAAAGTCAAATCAGACATGACAGCAACGACTGGCAGTATCGAGCGTAAAACGACGATAGATTTCCGTCCTGTCGTGTATTGCGTGGCACTGGGTTATAGCTTCTGATAGGCTTGCTGATAACGTAGTCTGCATAGTTTGATTGGTTTGATAAAAAGGGTTCCAGCAAATTGCTGGAACCCTTTTTTATTTGCTCAAGTGATAAATTGGCTGACAAGCTTGCTCTTCGCAAAAATGACGGATGAAGCTGTCAGCAGTTCGCCTGCTTCTCTCTGCATCTCTCTGCATCTCTCTGCATCTCTCTGCATCTCTCTGAGTCTAAGCTGGCAAGTTAGCCAGGCCGCAGGTTTCTCGCAGTTCATGAGAAGTCCTGGATTTTTTTAAGCCGTTATCCAGCAACTTATTTCAAAATAGTATATGATGATCGTCATGGGAAATAATTCTTTAAAGCCGAAAGGTACTAGTCGCAAAGAAATTACGCACGAGCGTATCGTTGAAGTTGCTGCCCGTGCAATACGACGTAGTGGCTATGACGGCACTGGTGTCGCTGACCTCATGAAAGAGGCTGGCTTGACGCACGGCGGTTTCTACAGTCATTTTGCCTCACGCGAAGCATTGCTGGCCGAGGCTGCGGACAGGGCAGGGGCGGAAGCGGTGGCTGCTTCCGCCCACATTGCTGCGGCAGTACCGCCAGAGCAGGCATTGCAGGCGCTGGTACAGGCTTATCTGTCAAAGGAGCATTTCGACAGCATAGAAACTGGCTGTCCCGTCACTGCCCTGGGTTCGGAGATGCCCAGGCAGGCACCTGAGGTGCGGCGTGCAGCTACCCGCCGCATCAAAGAGATGATAGATGTCGTGGCCCGTCAACTGCCAGACTGGGGCCAGCCAGGGGCGCACGAAAAGGCGCTGATGATGGTCGCTACCATGGTGGGTACCATGTTGATGGCACGAGCTGTTGATGATCCCAAGTTGTCTGAAAGCTTTCTTGAAGCAGCGCGGGAAAAACTCGCTCCTTCCGATAAGTGATTCCTGCGGATATCTACAGGTTTTTGTTTGATTTAAAATATGATGATTATCATATTTTGTTGTGAAATTTGCTCCTTACTACCCATGAAGCACACAAGTCATATAAATTGGAGAATATGATGAACAAAAAAATAGCGCTGGTGACAGGTGCTTCGCAAGGCATAGGTGCAGCTACTGCCAAGAGGCTGGCGAGAGCCGGTTATAAGGTCTACGGTACCAGCAGAGGTGGGAGCGCAACGGCTGAGCAATCCTTTGAGATGTTGTCATTGGACGTGACCAGCGATGAATCTGTCACGGCAGCTGTCAATGAGGTGCTGCGTTTGAGCGGGCGCATAGATCTGCTCGTCAATAATGCCGGGATAGGTATTGCCCCCGCCGGAGCGGAAGAAATCTCCATAGCGCAGGCCCAGGCGATATTTGATACGAATTTTTTCGGGCTCCTGCGGGTAACTCAGGCAGTCGTACCGCATATGCGACGCCTGGGTGTTGGCCGCATCATCAACATCGGCTCGGTATTGGGTTTCTTGCCCATGCCTTACGGAGCTTTGTACGCTGCGACCAAACATGCAGTCGAAGCTTATTCTGAATCCCTGGATCATGAACTGCGCACCAGAGGTATCCGCGTCACAGTGATCGAGCCTGCTTACACCAAAACAGCATTCGACACGAACATGCTGGAACCCGACACCAAGATGGAAGAGTATCGTGAAATTCGTGCTGCAGTGAATAAGAGAATTAAAGAAGTAATGGAAACAGCTGAGGGGCCTGAAGTCGTGGCTGAGACAGTGTTGAAGGCTGCCAGCGTGCAGCATCCTAAATTGCGTTACACCGCAGGTAGCCTGGCAAATCGCTTGCGCTTGCTGCGCACCTTTGCGCCGGCTGGCCTGATGGATGCCGGGATACGTAAAGACCTGCGGCTCGAAGCTTAGACGCTGTTCTTGCTTCTTGTTCTGGGGAGATCCAAGCCGGAAATGACATGCAAAGTTATCCGCACCAGCAGCCGGCGAGTTGATTTTTACCAGAGACCTTATTTTAATAAATTGGAGTGAAGCATGATGAAAGCTGCTATTGTCGATCGTTACCAGAAAAAGAGTGCGCTGCGAATTGGTCAAATGCCGGTACCGGATATACGGGATGACGAAGTCCTGGTCCAGGTTCACGCAGCAGCGGTTAACCTGCTGGATGCCAAAATACGCGACGGTGGATTTAAACTCATCCTGCCTTATCGCTTACCGCTTATTCTGGGTCATGATGCGGCCGGGGTCGTGGTCAAAGTAGGTTCCAGAGTACGGCAGTTCAAGCTGGGCGATGAGGTTTATGCCCGGCCAGATGATTTTCGGATTGGTGCTTTTGCAGAATTCATCGCTATCAAGGAAGACTCGCTGGCCATGAAACCAGTATCACTGAGCATGGAGGAAGCTGCCTCTATCCCGTTAGTAGGTTTAACAGCCTGGCAAGCATTGGTTGAAAAAGCCAATGTGAAACCAGGACAAAAGGTATTCATCCAGGCCGGGTCGGGCGGCGTAGGAACATTTGCGATTCAATTGGCGAAGCATCTGGGTGCATTCGTCGCTACCACAACCAGTAGTGCGAATATTGATCTGGTGAAGAGTCTGGGCGCAGATGTCGTGATCGATTACAAGAAAGACGATTTCGAAAAAATCTTGCAGGATTACGATGTGGTATTGAATAGCCAGGACGCAAAGACCTTGGAAAAATCACTGCAAATACTAAAACCTGGTGGAAAACTCATTTCAATTTCCGGGCCACCGGACGCAGCGTTTGCAGAGGAAATTGGTGCTCCCTGGTTCGTGAAATTGATCATGCGCATGCTGAGTTTTGGCGTCAGGAAGAAATCCATGCGTCGTAATATAAGTTACTCTTTCCTATTCATGAGAGCGCATGGTAGACAATTGCGTGAGATTACTTCCCTCATCGATGCTGGGGCAATACGCCCGGTGATAGACAAGGTGTTTTCATTTGAAGCAAGTAATGACGCCATGGCGTATGTCGAAAGCGGGCGTGCAAAAGGTAAGGTCGTGATCAAGATACGATAGTGGTGGCAAGACCTGTTTGCAGATGGCGTTAATTCCGGCTAGCCATCCCTGGCTGCAAGGTCGGGTCGTATGTGCTCGTGTGGAGATGTCTGCAGAAGTGCAAAATCCTCACATCTGCATGTGAGGATTTTGGATTTTGCATGGAAACTGACGGGCTTGCCTGATCTGAGCAGCCCTGTCCGGGCAGCTTGATTAACTGTGTTTCTTTTTGCCTGCTTTCAGGTTGGCAAGCAGAGTTTTGCCATGGCGTGCAGGTGCGGCTGAGCGGTGGACGATTTTAGGTGTCGGTGCCGCACGACGGTTGCCTGCACTTGCCAGTATATTGGTTTGATTCACCTGGGTAACGACCGGCGTTTGTATATGCAAGGTCTGACCATGGGCGACGTTTTCACGCTTCAGATGGTTCCAGGTTTTTAATTCGGCGACACTGACGCGGAAGCGTTTGGCAATGCCAGCCAGGTTATCGTGCTTACTGACCTTGTAGCTGACCTGGCGGGTAGAGGTTTTTTCTATGACCAGTTGTGCTTTTTCGGCGATTTCTAACGAGATATCATGATCTGGCGTTTTGGAAGACTTTGGTACCAGCAAGGTCGAGCCTGCCTTGACCATCATTTTCGCCGGGATGAAATTCACTTCACGTACCACTTCAGGTTTGAGACCCAGTTTGGTCGCCAGCGCTTCTACACGTTCAGTTTTTTGTACAGTGTGGGCGGACCAGCTGGACAGCGGGCCTTGCCATTTGTTCAGGTTTTCTTTGAACAGGGCTGCGTTATCAGTTGGTAGCAAAATCTTGGTATTGCTACCACCGGCAATAACAGGGCGGCTGAATTGCGGGTTTAGTGCTGTAAATTCATCAAGCGGCAATTCTGCCAACTGTGCGGCAACACGGACATCAATATCACGGGTTTTTTCAACTGAGACAAAGTAAGGCTGATTATCCAGCTTGGGCAGAGCCAGATTGAATTGTTCCGGGTGGCCTATGATATTTTTGACAGCCTGCAATTTTGGCAGATAGTTTTTTGTTTCATTCGGCATATGCACAGACAGACTCTGGAAGTCTATCGGCAAACCCAGTGCCTGTTGCTTCTTGATGGCGCGCTGGACTGAACCTTCGCCCCAGTTATACGCTGCCAGTGCCAGTTGCCAGTCGCCAAACATGCCGTACAGCTTTTCCAGATAATTCAGGGCAGCATCGGTAGAGTCCAGTACACCACGCCTGTCATCCTTGAACATGGTTTGCTTGAGGTTGAAATCTCGACCTGTCGCTGCCATGAATTGCCACATGCCAGTTGCCTTGGCAGTGGAAATGGCTTGTGGATTAAAAGCAGATTCTATGAATGGAAGCAGGGCCAGTTCAGTTGGCATGCCGCGTTTTTCCAGCTCTTCTACCACATGGTAAAGATAGCGTGAGCCACGCTGCACTGTGCGCAAAATATATTCGGTACGGGTGCCATACCAGGCCAGTTGATTTGCTACCAACTGGTTTTCCAGGTCAGGTATGGCATAACCTGCGCGTACTCGTTCCCACAAGTCGGTGGTTTTGTCGGTGTAATCAAAATTGGCTACGTCAGCTGGCAATTCCAGATTGACGGCCTGACTGGCGGCAGCAGCTTGTACTGAATTGGTGGTTTCTGGTGCGGATACCAGGGCAAAAACTGGGGGCGGAGCATCTGCAAGACATATTTGTGGTGCCAGGCCAGCTAGCAGGGCGGCAGTCAATATGCTTGGGGAGCTTAGTCGGAATCGTTTCATAGGCAATGAATTGTCTAATCGACCATAGTCGACGTGGATTGCAGAATCGTGTGAGTGTACGCAAGTGCAGTTTGCAGCGTCAAGAAAAATGTCAGCTGAATGACAAGTTTTACATCTGTTACATGGCTGTCGAGTCGGATTTTACCTTTTCTTATAAGTAAGATGGTCTAAGTTGCCTCAATTTTTGATAACGTATGTCTAAATGTGTCTAAGTTTTTCTAAAACGAATTTTTCCCTGGTTTGATAATTCGATGTTCAAGCTATATGACAATGAAATATAGGCTGCTGCAAAACAGATGTTGCCAAAGAATATTGAAATACAATACACATCCTCATCGACGTATCTATTCAATCTGGACATGATCTATGCAAAGCACATTGAAACCCTTGATATTGACACTTGCGACTGCTTTTACTGCACTGAGTGCGGATCTGGCAACTGCCGACACGATTATCGATAATGTTCGCGGCTACACCTTGAATCAGGAGGGTAAGTTGCAGCAGTTTCAAGCCCTGGCTTTTGATGACTCTGGCAAGATTATCGGGGTTGGTAAAGTGGCTGACCTGGCAAGCAAATTACCTAAATCCAAACATGTAGATGGTGGAGGTAAAACGCTATTGCCCGGCATGATAGATGCACATGGCCATGTGCTCAGTCTGGGTGCAAGCCAGATGCAACTGGGTTTGCGTGCCACCGCCAATCTGGCAGAGGCGCAAAAGGCAATTGCTGACTATGCGCTTCGCTTTCCCTTGAATCAGTGGATCATCGGTGGTGAATGGAACCAGGCTAACTGGAAGCTGGGTCGCTTTCCAACTGCGCAAGAAATTGATGCAGTAGTCAAAGACCGTCCGGTCTGGTTGTCGCGTGTGGATGGCCATGCTGGCTGGGCCAATAGCAAGGCTTTGCAGCTGGCTGGCATTACAGAAAGTACGCCTGACCCTGCTGGTGGCAAGATAGAAAAAGATGCGCAGGGCAAGCCTACTGGCATACTGGTAGATGCAGCCATGCGCCTGGTCGACAAGGTAGTGCCGCCGGCATCAAATGCCGAGCAGAGGGCTGCCCTGGACCTGGCCTTGCTGGAACTGGCGAAGGTCGGTGTCACCAGTGCGCATGATGCGGGAGTCTCAGAATCTGCCGATAAGTTATTCCGTGAATATGCAGATCAGGGTAAGTTGACGACGCGCATTTATGGCATGGTACGTGGCACCGATGGATTTTTCGATAAAGTTTCGCAGCAGGGGCCTTTGCTGACATATGGACGTGATTTTTATTCTCTGCGTGCAGTCAAACTGTTTGCTGATGGTGCGCTTGGCAGTCGTGGCGCGGCCCTGATGGCGCCTTATTCAGATGCGCCGCATACGCATGGCCTGCTGTTCAAGACAGGAGATGACATGTACGCGATGATAGAAAAAGCTGCCAGCAAAGGCTACCAGGTAAATGTGCATGCGATAGGCGACGCTGGTAACCGCCAGATACTGGACGGCTTTGCCCGCTTGCCAGCATCAGCATCGAGCAACTTACGCCACCGCATAGAGCATGCACAAGTCGTGGCTCTGGATGATATTCCGCGTTTCAAGCAATTGGGTATCTTGCCCTCCATGCAGCCTACTCACGCGACATCTGATATGAATATGGCCGAGGACAGGGTAGGGACAGAACGCATCAAGGGGGCTTATGCCTGGCGCAGTTTCCTGAAGCAGGGTTCACGCATCGCCTGTGGTTCTGACTTCCCTATTGAATCCCCAAATCCATTCTGGGGAGTACATGCAGCCGTCACTCGTCAGGACATGGCAGGCAAGCCTGCGCAAGGCTGGTATGCCAATCAGGCCATGACTGTGCAAGAGGCCTTGCGCTGTTTCACTCTTGATGCAGCCTATGCAGCGCATCAGGAAAATAACCTGGGTACGCTGGAAGCAGGCAAGTGGGCAGATTTTATTCTCATCGATCAGGATATGCTGAACATGCCTGCCACCGATATTTACAAGATCAAGGTCTTGCAAACCTGGGTAGCAGGCAAGCAGGTTTATTCAGCCACTAAATAAACTAAATAAACTAAATAAACCCAGCTTTCATGATGATGCAGGGCGGTTTATGCCGCCCGCAGTTGCAATTGTTTTTCCTGTATGGGCAAGTGCACCAGGGCCGCAGCAACTGCCAGCGTGATATCGATATACCAGAGCAAATTGAAATTGCCATTTGCTTCCAGCACCTTGCCACCAAGCCAGACACCAAGGAAGCCACCGATTTGATGTGTCAGCATGACGATGCCAAACAGGCTGGCCATATTGGCAGGTCCAAACAACTTGGCAACAAGGCCAGCAGTCGGTGGCACGGTGGACAAGAAAGTCAGTCCCATCACGGCAGCAAACATCAGCACAACGGTGCCGGTTTTAGGTGCCAGCAAAAACAGGATGATGGCTATGGCACGTGTCGCATACAGTAAGGACAGCAGAGATTTCATGCGCCATTTGCCGACTGCCCAACCCATAGAAATACTGCCTATGATATTGAACAGGCCCAGCATGGCCAGTGCCCAGCCACCAAATTCTGCAGGCAAGCCGCACAGGCTGATCACGCCAGGCAAGTGGGTGGCGAGAAATGCCACGTGGAAGCCACAAACAAAAAAGCCTGCCGCTAGCATCAGGTAGCTGGGATTTTTCAGGGCAATAGCGATCGCTTTGGACGTACTGACAGGCGCTTGTCCGCTACTGGCAGTTTGTACGGGTTTGCCACGCAAGAGATAGGCAGCGGGCAAGGCCAACAAAACCAGTATGCCCATGATCTGCATGGCATTATTCCAGCCATACAAACCCATGAGCGTGATGGCGATCGGTGCCATCAGGAACTGCCCAAAAGAACCTCCAGCATTCACGATGCCAGTCGCAATGCCGCGCTTTTCTGCCGGGATCATGCGGGTGGCAGTTGCCATCAGCACAGCAGGCCCGGCCATGCCCGCGCCACCTGCTGCCAGCATGCCTATGGCAAAGATCAGGCCTGCCGTAGTCGTCATCAGTGGCGTGATGAAAGTACCTACGGCCACCAGAACGATGCCAACACACAAGACGCGGCCAGCCCCCATTTTGTCGGCAAAGGCGCCAGCGAATGGCTGTGTCAGACCCCACCACAATTGCCCAAAGGCGAAGGCAAGGCTGATATTGCCCACGCCCAGGCCAGTGGCAGTATTCATGGGGCTAAGAAACAAGCCCATGCTTTGCCGTGCGCCCATGGTCAGGGCAAAAGTGCCTGCAGTGCCCAGCAGTACCAGCCAGATGGCGGGGTATTTGTTCAATAGATTGTTCCTGGTATTCATACTGTTTTCCGTGAATGTAAGGGCGGACCTGATTTTAAATTATGATCATCATGATTGTATATATTACGTTTATAATCTATAATGTCAAGAGAATTTATTGATGGAGTAGTGCCATGAAAGTCAGCAGAGAGCAGGCAAATGAAAATCGCCAACGTATTTTGGATGTGGCTTCACAGCTATTCCGGGAACGTGGCTATGACGGCGTCAGCGTGGTTGATCTGATGAAGGGCGCTGGCCTGACCCATGGTGGCTTTTATGGAAACTTTTCTTCCAAAGAAGACTTGATTGCGCAAACCTGCGCACTGAGTCTGGGGCGCTCAGCAGAGCGCTGGAAGAAGTGGCAGGTGGAATCTCCAGAAACCGCCCTGTTACGCATCGCCAACGATTACCTGTCTCCTGCGCACAGGGACAAGCCGGGCAGGGGCTGCGCTCTTGCCGCCCTTGGGTCAGATATGGCCAGGCAAAACGAGACAGTGCGCAAGGCTGCCGACAAAGGTGCGCATGACTTGATGGCCGTGCTGGAGGACTTGCTGCCTGGCGAAACGAAAGAAAAAAGAGAAGGCAAGGCCATGCTGGCTTTGGCCAGTATGGTTGGGGCAGTTGTGCTGGCGCGCGTGGCGGAAGATGAAGAATTTTCCCGGCGCATCCTTGCTGCGGTTGCTACGGCACTTGAAACGGCGAGCGACTAAATAGCAATCGTTGGCTGTTGCAAATCGAGCGACTTGCAACAGCCAGCTAAAACTTAACCACCCATGCAGAACGCATTCAATTTATTGCCATCCAGGTCGCGGAAATAAGCAGCGTAAAAACCACTGTCGCCCCTTGGTCCTGGCCCACCTTCATCCTTTCCACCCAGCTCAATGGCCTTGTTATACACAGCTTGCACCTGCTCTTTGGTTTTGACGACAAGAGCTGCCATGCTGCCATTACCTACGGTCGCCGCTTCGCCATTGAACGGCGTGATAATGCCCAGTGCGGGATGTTTGGGGCTGACTCCCCAGGCGACGAAACCTTCTGATTCCATAGTACGTTTGGCACCTATCTCTGCCAACAGCGCATCGTAAAAAGCGGCGGCACGCTTGACATCATTTGTGCCCAGGGTAATGTAGCCTATCATCATGGTCTCCTTGGTAAGTGTTATTGATGAGTTGGCTATTTTGCCACGATTTACTGATTTATTATTGTTTGATTGCTATTCTTCATTCCTATGCAAATCAAACTGCAATGCCGCCAGTTTCGCATAGACCCCACCTTGCTCTACCAGCGAGGAGTGGGTGCCGGTTTCCACAATACAGCCATGTTCCATGACGATGATACGGTTGGCACGCTGCACGGTTGCCAGCCTGTGGGCAATGATCAGGGTAGTGCGGCCTTGCATGGCCACTTCCAGTGCACCTTGTACCAGGCGTTCTGACTCTGCATCCAGTGCGCTGGTGGCTTCATCCAACAACAGCAGCGGCGGGTTTTTCAGCAGGGCGCGGGCAATGGCTATCCTTTGTTTTTGCCCACCAGACAGGCGCACACCACGCTCACCGAGGAAGGATTGATAGCCTTCCGGTAGCCTTTCTATAAACTCATGCGCTGCTGCCATTTTCGCTGCTGCTATCACTTCTGCATCGCTGGCATCAGCGCGGCCATAGCGTATATTCTCAAGGGCATTGGCTGAGAAAATGACTGTATCTTGCGGCACCACGCCTATTGCGCCACGCAATTCATGCAGGCTCAACTCGCGTATATTGATGCCATCAAGAGTGATCCTGCCTTGCTGTGGATCATAAAAACGCAGCAGCATCTGGAACAAGGTGGTCTTGCCCGCACCTGAAGAGCCAACGATGGCAACAGTTTCGCCAGGCTGTATGTCGAGGTTCAGATTCAATAAAGCGGCAGTCTTGGGGCGCGAAGGATAATGAAATTCCAGTCCCTGCAATGACAGTGACGCGCCTCTGGGATCATGCTCGGCACGGGTAGGCAAGCTCAGTGCCTGTACTGGATTTTGTATTGGTGATTTGACTTCTATCAATTCCAGCAGGCGCTCGGTTGCACCGGCAGCACGCTGGGCATCGCCCATGACTTCAGACAGTGCACCAACAGCACCCGCCACGATGGATGCATATAGGATAAACTGACCCAGTTCGCCGCCACTCATGCGGCCTTGCATCACTGCGTGGGCACCCAGCCACAATACAAAAACAATCGCACCAAAGATCAGCAAGATAGCCATCACTGTCAATAGTGAGCGGGCACGTATGCGGCGCATGGCAGTTTTGAAAGCACCTTCCACTGTGCCAGAAAAACGCTGGGCTTCTATATTTTCATGGGTGAAGGCTTGCACGGTCGGCATGGCATTCAGTATTTCACCTGCAATTGCCGATGCATCGGCAATCCGGTCTTGTGAATCACGTGAGAGCGTGCGCACACGACGACCAAACAGAATGATGGGCAAGACCACCACTGCCAGCATGACGATGATGATGGATGACAGTTTGGGGCTGGTGATAAACAGCATCACCAGGCCACCAAGGAAAAGCAGGAAGTTACGCAAAGCCATGGAGATGCTGGTGCCTACCACGGTTTGTATCAGTGTGGTATCGGTAGTCAGGCGCGACAGCACTTCACCGGTTTGCGTGGTTTCAAAAAACTCAGGGCTCTGCGTGACCACATGCGAATACACCGCATTGCGTATATCTGCCGTTACTCGCTCTCCCAGCCACGACACCATGTAGAACCTGGCAGCGGTGGCTATGCCTAGCACGCAGGCCACTCCGAACAGGGCAATGAAGGTCAGGTCCACATGCTTGATACTGTGATCACCGCCGCCAAATCCCAGGTCTATCATCTGGCGGAAAGCATAAGGTATTGCCAATGTGGCACTGGCCGCCACCAGCAAGGCAATACCGGCTAATACAAACTGCATCTTGTATGGTGTGAGAAAGGGAAGCAAGCCTTTAAGGGTTTGCAAGCTGCTACGCTGGGAAATTTCAGCAGTGGAGGTGGGTGTTGCTGGGGAAGTGGTCATGCGCAGTCCAGAATAGTGGGCGAGCGTGGGCTAAGCAAATAGCAAAAGGTATAGATGATGATAGGTGAGTCAAAATCAATAGTCTATGATGCTCTTTTTCTGATGATGAATTATTGATAATATTGACTGCAGCGCGCTCAGCGTGATTCTTGCGACTGAGTGTAGAATCTGAACACTATGCCACATTGAAAGCTCACTGATGAAACGCTTGCTGAAATGGAGTCTGCTTGTATTGGTCGCCTTGCTGCTGATAATCATCATCGTTGCCACCGTCCATATATATGGCAAGCGCGTGCAACGCTCGGGCAATCAGGTGCTGACAGGCCTGCAAGCCGAAGTGACGGTGCAATATGATGAGCGTGGTGTGCCGCATATAGAAGCAGAAAATGAAGCGGACTTATATCGCGCCCTGGGTTATGTACATGCACAGGACAGGCTGTTTCAAATGGAAATGGTGCGTCGCCTGGCCAAAGGTGAACTGGCAGAAATTCTTGGTCCAAAACTGCTGGATACTGACCGTCTTTTCCGTACCCTGGGTTTGCGCAAACATGCTGCCGATTATGCTGCCAGATTCGATAAAAACTCCCCCGCAGTCAAAGCACTCAATGCCTACCTTGATGGCATCAACCAATATCAGGCTACCCACGCATCACCTCTGGAATTTGAATTGCTGGGTATACCCAAACGTCCATTTACTGCAGAAGATACGGTCGCAGTGTCTGGTTATATGGCTTATAGCTTTGCAGCAGCCTTCCGTTCTGAACCAGTATTGACACAGATACGTGACAAGCTGGGCGCAGATTATTTGCGCATTTTTGATTTTGCCTGGTATCCCGAAGGTGTCATCAAGTCTTTGCCATTGAGCGCGACAGACTGGGGCAGGATGAATCGCATCGCAACGACGAGTCAGCAAGTTATCGAGGAGTTTGGCTTGCCACAGTTCGAAGGCAGTAATGCCTGGGTAGTTGCTGGCAAGAATACTGCCAACGGCAAACCCTTGCTGGCGGGTGATCCGCACATCGCTTACTCGGCACCCGCAGTCTGGTATGAAGCCCATCTCAAAATGCCAGGCTTTGAATTATATGGTCATCACCAGGCACTTAACCCTTTTGCCTTGTTGGGGCACAACCAGAATTTTGGCTGGACGCTGACCATGTTTCAGAACGACGATGTTGACTTTATAGCTGAAAAAATCAACCCGCAAAATTCCAATCAAGTTTGGGTCAAAGAACAATGGGTGGATTTGCAAAGCCGTGAAGAAATCATCAAGGTCAAAGGTGCGGACGCAGTTAAACTGCAATTGCGAACGTCCCCTCATGGCCCCATCATCAGCGATGCCTTCCGTCAGGCCTGGGGCGAAGATCAGACTGCCAAGCCCATCGCCATGTGGTGGGCATTTCTGGAAACTGAAAATCCTGTACTAGACGCTTTTTATGAATTGAATCGCGCGAGCACAAAAGAAATTGCTGCCCATGCTGCCAGCAATATCCATGCACCCGGTTTGAATGTGGTGTGGGCGAATGTGCAAGGCGATATCGCCTGGTGGGCGGCGGCGAAACTGGTCAAGCGGCCCACGGATGTGAATCCGGCCTTCATACTTGATGGCAGTACAGCAGAGGCTGACAAACCCGGCTTTACTGATTTTGCTGATAACCCGCATGAAGTAAATCCAGCTCGTGGTTTTATCGTCTCTGCAAATCAACAACCTTTGCCAGCAGCAGATTTTGCTATCCCCGGTTATTACAATCTGAACGAGCGCGCACGCAGGCTGGAAGCCTTGTTGTCGAAACCTGGCATGAAGTGGGATACCAAAAACAGCCAGGCTCTGCAACTTGAAAACAAGACCGATTATGTCGCTCAGATTTTGCCATCCATATTGCCGATTTTGCGCAAGCAAATAACTGATGCAGATGGCAAACGCCTGCTGGAGCAACTGGAAAAATGGGATGGCAGTTACCAGGCGAATAGCATAGCACCCACCATCTTCAGCCAATTGCTGTATCAGATCATCTATGCGGCGATGGCCGATGAGGTGGGTGAAGTACAGTTCAAAAATCTCTTGCGTACCCGTGCTCTTGACTATGCCTTGCCACGCCTGCTGGCCGATGCAAGGTCACCCTGGTGGGATAATCGCTCAACAGCAGCGGTCGAAACTCGCGACGATATCCTGGCACTGGCATGGCGCGACAGCATCGCGCATTTGCAAAAGACGTTTGGTGCGGACAGCAAGCAATGGACCTGGGGCAAGGCGCATACGCTGACACACAAGCATCCGCTTTCACAGCAAAAACCTTTGGACAAGATATTCAACATAGGCCCGTTTGAAGTGGCTGGCGGGCGCGAGCTGCCGAATAATCTGGCAGCAGCAATAGGGCCAGCACCGTGGGACGTAGTATATGGCCCATCGACACGACGCCTGATTGATTTTGCCGATGCCTCGAAAGCTTTAGGTATCAATCCTGTAGGGCAGAGCGGGGTTTTATTTGATGCACACTACAATGATCAGGCGGCAGCGTTTGCGGCTGGGGCTTATGTGCCGCAGTATTTGAATGAGAAGGATGTTGTGGTGCATGCGAAGAGCGTGTTGATGTTAAGCGGGAAATAATCTGCACTATTTGTAATGTAGTCCAAACGTATTCTTCTGAAATTGTGCTGTACATGGCAGCGTCATTCCTGCGCGCTGTTGGCAGGAATCCACCGGGCTGGCGTTCCAGAGGCGTTTTTAGTAAGCCTTGAAGTGATTTACTCGTCCGCTCTTCAACACCTGTATTTATCATTGATGATTGCAAGCTGGAGGGAGACCAATAATCACTCCCTTTCTTGTCTCTTGCCAAGAAAAATGAAGCAAAAAGAGGCGACCCGGACATCGTCACTCCTGCTGGGTTCCCATTTCGCAAGAAAAGCGGGGAATGCTGGAAATTCCCGCTGCATAACAAGCATTAGTAAATCAGATCGATAATTTTATTTCTGATCGAACTTCCTTTACATTAAATTATCATTTCGTTATACACTGAGTGCATAATTTTTTGATAATAAAAAAACAAAAAAACAATCTTCAAACCGAAAAAAGCACTATTGTTATTTTTCATTAATTTCGAGTATTGCCCGAAATTAATGGACTACTATACAAAGAGATGTTTTGGTGGATGTAGCATGGGACTGTACCTCGGGTAGATCAGGTGGGGCAAACCTTGAAGCGATTTTCCAAATCTAAAAGGACAATACTGACAGCGTTTGTTGCTGCGGCTGTCGTTGTCGTCAGTTTGACGGTCAGTATTTGGAAGGTCGCAAAAGATGCCGCTGAGGCTTCGGAGCTGGTTGCGCATGCGCATAAAGTATTGGATCTTATTTTACGTGCAAACAATGATGCCACTAAGGTGGAATACGCCAGTCAGAATTTCCGGCTTTCCGGAGAGGCGCACTGGCTCGCAGAACGAGACGCAAAAATTATTGATAGAGAGAAGACTCTCGAACGTATCAAGATCTTGACTGCAGACGATGCAAGCCAGCAAGAAAACTGGAAGCGCTTGCGTAATGTTGTCAATGAACGTATCGCTATCTCCAAACATTCCGAATTGATACGAAAAACAGAGGGCTACGCAGCCGCAACTGCATATATTGCAACCGCCCCCTTGATTGAAACCAGGCAGCGTATGTACAGCATCCTGCGTGAAATGGAAAATCAGGAAATGTCGCTATTGGAGATGAAAAATCGCGACTTTGTCCAGGCACGTATCCAGATGGCAAGCATTAGCAGTGGTGTAGCTCTATTGTTGCTATTCAGTTTGGGAGGCACTTACTTATTGTTTCTATCGCAGCTGCGTACCAATGTTGGCTTTCAGCGGGCACTCGCTGATAGTGAAGAAAATCTCAGCACAACTTTGCATTCGATTGGTGATGCAGTACTCGCGACTGATAAGAATGCGCATATTATCCGTATGAATCCTGTGGCAGAACTCTTAACAGGATGGGATTTTGTCCAGGCAAAAGGCAGGCATGTTGACGAAGTTCTTTACTTAATCCATGAAGAAGAAAATTCACCAGTATCCGCTCAAATAGCAGAGATTACGGCGGGTGGCGAACACATGCAAGCTTTGCGGCCTACGGTACTGATTTCTCGCAGCCATCATGTATATCCGATTGCAGGCAGTGTTGCTGCAATCAGTAATTCATGCATGCAAATTAGCGGTACTGTCATCGTATTCCGGGATGAAACAAACGCACGCCAAGCGCAAAAAATCATCCTCGAACAAAATGAGACACTTGAGCTACGCGTACGCGAAAGAAGCATGCAATTGCTTGAAAGCGAACAGCATCTGAAAAAAATTATCAATAGCGTTCCTGCTCTGATTGCGTTTGTCGATGCACAGCAACGCTATGTCTATGTAAATCAGCAATACCATGAACGCTTTGCGGCGGAGAAAGCAGATATTTCCGGTATGACTGTAGAAGAAATACTAGGAAAAAATCGCTATGTGGTCGCTGCGCCGATGATAGAAAAAGTCTTGCAGGGGCGTGCGCAGAGTTATGACTGGCAACCGTTTCCTGGGGTCTGGCAAGCAATCAATTACATTCCGAAACACGACGCCGAAGGCATTATTTCCGGTTACTACGTGCTTGGTCTTGATATTACAGAACGTAAGCACGCGGAAGAAAAAATTAATACCTTGAACAATGAACTGGAGCAGCAGGTTTATCAACTGGAAAGTGTTAGCCGGGCCTTATGTACCATCAGCGCTGGAAATAAAGCGATGCTGTATGCTACAAATGAACAGGCGCTGCTCGACAGCATGTGCAAAGCCATCGTCGACGTCGGTAACTATGCAATGGCCATCGTCTTATACCGCATCGATGATGAGTTTAGAACAATGATGCCGATGGCAGAAACCGGATTTCCAGGAGGGCTTTCTGGTTTGCATGAAATGAAGGTGAGTTGGGGTAATAATCCATATGGCCGTGGTGTTGTTGCGACGGCTGTGAGGACATCGCAAACTTCAGTCGTGGCAGATTTACAGTCTGATCCATACTATGCACTATGGTCTGAAAAATTTTCTCCTTGCGCTTGTGCGATTGCCTGTCCGCTGTATGTTGAAGGCCAGACCATTGGTGCGATCGCCGTTTATGCAAGCGAAATGGATGCTTTTGGAGACAAGGAAGTTGCCCTGCTGTCAGAGATGGCCGATGATCTCGCGTTTGGATTAAGCACACTTCGCGGACGCGAAGAAAAGAAAAAAACGCGCCTGGCGATAGAGCGTCTCACGCGTTTCGATACTTTGACTGAATTACCAAACGAAACCCAGTTTGTTGAATCTATCGTTGCGGCCATTAACAGCGGTAAACAACCACAAGCGTTCACTATCCTTCAAACGAATATTGAACGTTTGAACGAGATTAACGTCGCTCTCGGCTTCAGCCAAGGTGACCAGTTGATCAAAGAACTAGGTGCACGCTTGAGACAACTTGTTCCGGACGAGGCAATAGTTGCTCGCCTTCGTGGCGACGAATTTGGCATTCTCTTACCTGATTGTGGTACCGAAGATGCAATTGCTTGTGTTCAGAATATAGAGAAGTCATTGCAGTCGCCGTTCATGATTTCTGGAATTCCTATTGATGTTTCGGTAAAAATTGGTATTGCCCTATTTCCGCAGCACGGTAACACGCCGCATGATTTGTTGCGATTCACCGATATGGCGGCAATGCAAGCAAAACGGCAAAGCGCCGATTATGTGATTTTTGATCCGGTGCAAAAGCAAGATCAGGCACGTCACCTGAATATGGCTGGCGAATTAAAGCATGCGATAGAAGCTGGTGACCTTAGGCTATATCTGCAACCTAAAGTTGAGATGAGTACTGGACGAATATGTGGTGCCGAAGGTTTGGTCCGTTGGAAACATGCAACGAGAGGATTGATACCACCTGGTGAATTTATCAGCCTTGCAGAGCACACGGGTTTAATTAAGCCATTGACAGAGTGGGTAGTTGAAACAGCTTTGCGCATGAATCAGACCTGGGGAAAAGACGGAAAAGCTTTACCCATCGCAGTCAACTTGTCGTCACGCAATTTACGTGACGACAAATTAGTAGGAAAAATTTTGCATTTGCAGGAAGTATTTGATGCGCAACCAGGCTTACTCGAAATCGAAATCACCGAAAGTATGGTGATGGATGATGCTGAGTTCTCTTTGCAAGTGTTACGGGAGTTGCGTGCGATAGGTATCTCTATGTATATCGATGACTTTGGCACTGGTTATTCGTCGCTCAGCTATTTACAAAAATTGCCAGTCGATTACATTAAAATTGATCAATCGTTTGTATCCATGATGATCGAGAGTAAGGAGTCGTCCAGAATCGTCCAGTCAACCATAGATCTGGCACATGATTTGGGCCGTAAAGTAGTAGCTGAAGGAGTGGAGACTCAACAGCAATGGGATCAACTGGCACTATATGGCTGTGACTTTGTACAGGGATACTTTATTGCAAGACCTATGCCAGCAGATGAATTTCAAAACTGGATGGAGCAATTTCAACATAGTCATCTGAAACTCTCTTCTTGCCCGATCGTAGAGGCCAGCACAATTGGCACGTGACATACTTGAGTGGGTATTGAGATAATAAAATGTCTGCACAAATAATGTGCTCCGGGGTTTATTGAAAACTCTAAAAATAGTTATTTATTTAATAAAATATTCAGCCCGTTCACAGTTTTTCTGTAAATATTTCCACACTCAACTACCCAAGCCCTTGCAAGCCTTATATAATCGCGCTACTTGATCGGGAGAGCGTGACGAAAGTTGCCGCCGAAGGGGCTAATACCCAAAAAACTCTCAGGCACAAAGGACCGATCAACGGGGTAGTTAAAAGTTGCCCCAACTCTGGAGAGCGGTAGCGGCAGACATGTTTATTTTATAAATATTCGCCGGACTACCCACCGAAGGTGCGCACGGGCAGCAAACATACAAGGCTCCCGTAATCTCTCAGGTACCAGGACAGAGGGGTATGCGATTTCAGCGCATGCGGCGTTTATTCGCCGGCATGCGTTTGTTCGTCCCTTCAATCTGGTAACGAGGCACTCATGACGCAAGCAGCGACATCACTCAAGGCAACTCCTCTCAATGCAGCCCATCGTGCGGCTGGTGCAAAAATGGTTGATTTTGGCGGCTGGGACATGCCTGTCAACTATGGTTCCCAAATCGAAGAACATCATGCAGTGCGCACTGATTGCGGCATGTTTGATGTATCTCATATGTGCGTCGTTGATCTGCAGGGCGAGAATGTACGCAGCTTCCTGCGTGGCCTGGTGGCAAACAATGTCGATAAATTGCAGGTCGCGGGCAAGGCTCTGTATTCCTGCATGTTGAAGCCTGAAGGCACGGTCATTGATGACCTCATCATTTATTTCTTCAGCGAAAACTGGTTCCGCCTGGTCGTCAATGCAGGCACGGCAGAAAAAGACATTGCTTGGATGAATGCCCGCAATGCAGAAACGAATAGCGGCCTGACTATTACCCAGCGTCGCGATGGCGCAAATGCTTTTGCTCTCGTAGCAGTGCAGGGCCCGAACGCCCGCGCCAAAGCATGGGAAGTCTTGCCAGAAGCCAAGGCAGCCAGCGCAGAAATCAAACCTTTCAACGCAGTCATCGTCGCTGAGACTTCCTTCGGTGAAGTCATGGTGGCACGCACTGGTTATACCGGTGAAGATGGTTTCGAGATTGCCGTTTTTGCTGATCGTGTGACTGATTTCTGGAATGCCCTTGTCGCAGCGGGTGTCAAACCTGCTGGCCTTGGCGCGCGTGACACCTTGCGTCTGGAAGCTGGTATGAATCTGTATGGCCAGGACATGGATGAAACAGTCAATCCGCTGGATGCTGGTCTGGCCTGGACTATCGACCTGGTCAGCGAACGCGATTTCGTCGGCAAGCAGGCACTGCAGAAACAAGGACAGAATGCCCAGTTCCTGGGCCTGATCCTGCGTGAAAAAGGTGGCATACTGCGCGCGCACCAAAAAGTAGTATGTGCACAAGGTGAAGGCGAAATCACCAGCGGTACTTTTAGTCCCACAATGGAACAGGCAATTGCGCTGGCGCGTTTGCCTATGGGCGTGTCTGTAGGCGATACTGTACATGTTGTTATCCGCGACAAGCAACTGGCAGCATCTGTTGTCAAACTGCCTTTTGTCCGTAACGGCAAAATCCTGGCCGTATAATTTGATCTGCAGTCAGTACAGCTACTAGTACTGACTACTATTGATTAGCCACTCATTATTATCTAAAACAATTTATTTAACTGGAGCCCATCATGAACGTACCAGCAGACCTGAAATACACGACATCCCACGAATGGGTACGCACAGAAGCAGACGGCACGATCACTGTCGGCATTACTGAATTCGCTCAGGATGCTTTGGGCGATATCGTTTTCGTTGACCTGCCTAAAGTTGGCACAGCACTAGAAGCTGGCAAGGATTGCGCAGTGGTTGAATCCGTCAAGGCAGCTGGTGATATCTACGCACCAGTGACTGGCGAAGTTGTCGCCATCAATGAAGAACTGGCCGATGCACCAGAGTCCATCAATGCTGATGCGTTTGCTGCATGGCTGTTCAAACTCAAGCCAGCCAATATTGCTGATGTTAATGCCTTGATGAATGCTGAAGCTTACGCCAAGAACATCGCTTAATAGATTCATTAAGAGAGGTAGCCCTGTGGCTGCCTCTTTTAATATGGATTTGCCTGTTGCAATGAAATCCTTGGTCCCGCATAGCTACACCTGATATTCCACGTTACTCTTCTGTACCTCATATACCATGACCCGTCCTTCACTGACCCAACTGGAAGCGCATGACGCTTTCATCGCTCGCCATATCGGCCCTTCTGAAGCAGAACAAGCCGCCATGCTGAAAACCCTGGGCTATGCTGACCGCACAGCCCTGATTGATGCCATCGTCCCGGCCAATATCCGCCGTCACGATGTGCTGCCACTGGCGCAATTCACAGAAGCCAAGTCCGAACAGGAAGCACTGGCCACATTGAAGGCACTGGCGTCAAAAAACCGTGTACTGAAATCCTTGATCGGTCAGGGTTATTACAACACACATACACCAGGCGTGATCCTGCGCAATATCTTTGAAAACCCTGCCTGGTACACAGCTTACACACCATACCAGCCAGAGATTTCCCAAGGCCGCCTGGAAGCCATCTTGAATTTCCAGCAAGTCATCACTGACCTGACCGGTATGGACATCGCCAATGCATCCATGCTGGATGAAGGCACGGCTGCGGCTGAAGCCATGACGTTGATACAGCGCGTAGGAAAATCCAAATCCAATGTGTTTTATGTCGCTGCCGATGTCTTGCCACAAACACGCGAAATCATAGAAACACGCGCCAAGCCGCTGGGTATAGAAGTGCGTACCTGCGCTGGCAATGAAGCGCTGGACAATGATTGCTTCGGCGTCCTGTTGCAATACCCGGGCGTTGACGGTTCCATCGTGGATTACCGCGAATACGCAGCTGCCTTGCATGCCAAGGGCGCAATGGTCATCGCTGCTGCCGATTTGCTGGCACTGACACTGATCGCTTCCCCAGGCGAGTGGGGTGCTGACGTTGTTGTTGGTAACAGCCA
Source organism: Undibacterium sp. GW821-FHT07F11 (assembly GCF_059418665.1). NCBI lineage: Bacteria > Pseudomonadati > Pseudomonadota > Betaproteobacteria > Burkholderiales > Oxalobacteraceae > Undibacterium > Undibacterium sp. GW821-FHT07F11. The sequence continues at coordinate 644,369 of NZ_JBWKQH010000002.1, read as the reverse complement.
GCGCTTTGGCGTACCACTGGGCTTTGGTGGCCCGCACGCAGGTTACATGGGCACGCGTGATGCATTCAAACGTAGCATGCCAGGTCGTCTGGTTGGCGTTACTGTTGATGCACAAGGCAACAAGGCTTATCGTCTGGCTCTGCAAACACGCGAACAACATATCCGCCGTGAAAAAGCCACATCGAATATCTGTACTGCCCAGGTTTTGCTGGCAGTGATTGCCTCCATGTATGCCGTCTATCACGGCCCGGCAGGCTTGCGCCAGATCGCCTTGCGCGTACACCGCCTGACGGGTGTTCTGGCTGGAGGTTTGAAGCAACAAGGTCTGGCTATTGCCAACACCACTTACTTTGACACCCTGACAGTCAATGTCGCCAATGCCGCTGCATACCACCAGGCTGCCCAGGCTGCTGGCTACAACCTGCGTCAGATCAGTGCAACACAGGTTGGTGTTTCTCTTGATGAGACAGTCACACGTGCTGATGTTGAAGCCCTGTGGGTGATTTTTGCCAAGGCAACTGGCGTCACAACAGCGCCGGATTTTGCAACGATAGAAGCTGGCGTCAATGATGCTTACCCAGCAGCGCTGACACGTGGCACGACTTACCTGACACATCCAACCTTTAACCGCTATCACGCAGAACATGAAATGCTGCGTTACCTGCGCAGCCTGGCTGACAAGGATTTGGCGTTGGACCGTACCATGATACCGCTGGGTTCATGCACAATGAAACTGAACGCCACCAGTGAAATGATTCCTGTCACTTGGCCTGAGTTCTCCAGCATCCATCCATTCGCGCCAAATGACCAGACTATCGGTTACCGCGAAATGATCGATCAACTCGAAGCCATGTTGTGCGCAGCGACTGGCTACGACGCCGTATCCCTGCAACCAAATGCCGGTTCCCAAGGTGAATACGCAGGCTTGCTGGTCATTCAGGCTTACCACGCATCGCGTGGTGAAGCACACCGTAATATCTGCCTGATCCCATCTTCTGCACACGGTACCAATCCAGCGTCAGCCAGCATGGTAGGCATGGACGTGGTCGTGGTGGCTTGCGATGACAAAGGCAACGTTGACCTGGCTGACCTGCAAGCCAAGGCAGAAAAACATAGCGCTAACCTGGCAGCAGCGATGGTGACTTATCCATCCACGCATGGTGTGTTTGAAGAAGGCATACAACAACTGTGCGAAATCGTGCATAGCCACGGTGGTCAGGTGTATGTTGATGGCGCGAACATGAACGCGCTGGTCGGTGTAGCAGCACCAGGCAAGTTTGGTGGTGATGTCAGCCATCTGAACCTGCACAAGACTTTCTGTATCCCTCACGGTGGTGGCGGCCCAGGCGTAGGCCCGGTTGCAGTTGGTGCGCATCTGGCGAAGTTCCTGCCTAACCAGAAATCTACTGGCTATGTCCGTGGTGAAGATGGTATCTCTGCCGTTAGTGCTGCGCCATTTGGCTCTGCCAGCATCTTGCCTATCTCATGGATGTACATCGCCATGATGGGAGCAGAAGGCTTGAAGGCAGCAACAGAAACAGCAATCCTGGCAGCGAACTACATCGCCAAACGCCTGGCACCACATTACCCTGTCCTGTACAGCGGTCATGATGGACTGGTTGCTCATGAGTGCATCCTGGATCTGCGTCCATTGACAGATGCTACTGGCATCAGCAATGAAGACGTGGCCAAACGCCTCATCGACTTTGGTTTCCACGCACCGACCATGAGCTTCCCTGTGCCTGGCACACTGATGATAGAGCCGACAGAAAGTGAATCTCAGGCTGAACTCGACCGCTTCATCGATGCCATGATCAGCATCCGTGAAGAAATCGCCAAGGTGGCCAGTGGTGAATTCGATGCCAAGGATAATCCGCTGAAACATGCGCCACATACAGCAGAAGTGCTGATCGCCAATGAGTGGCCACATGCTTACAGCCGTGAAGTGGCAGCTTACCCGGTTGCTTCCCTGCGCAAGAATAAATACTTTGCGCCGGTTGGCCGTGCAGACAATGTCTATGGTGACCGCAATCTTTTCTGCTCTTGCATACCAGTCAGCGATTACGAATAAGTCTTGACGGCTTTGCTCAAAATGAAAACGGACATGCTTGCATGTCCGTTTTTTTCTTTGAATCTTGATAAATCAATTTGGCATCAACACAGGAATAGGGGCGTGCGCTGTAATCCCCAGACGTAGCATTTTTGCGAATTGCTCCGCAGCCAGTGGCCGGCTGAAAATATAGCCTTGTCCTTCCTCACAATGCTGGGCTTTCAAGAATGACAGTTGTCCTTGCTTTTCTATGCCCTCTGCAATCACTTTTTGCTTCAGGCTGTTTCCCATGGCGATGACAGCGCTGACAATAATGCCATCGCCGTCGGTTTTGTTGGCGCCGATTTCATTGACAAAGGACTGATCGATCTTCAATACATCAATAGGGAATTGATTCAGGTAACTCAGACTGGAATAGCCGGTACCAAAATCATCGACAGCCAGTTGTATGCCCATGTCTTTCAATTGCTGCAGTATGGCAATACTGTTTTCTGCATCTCGCATGAGTACACTCTCGGTGATTTCCAGTTGCAGGCAATTGGGAGAAAGCTCGGTTTCCTGCAAGATGGCGCGTACAGTGCCAACAAAGTCCTGACGACGAAATTCGACAGCAGAAATATTGACGGCAATTTCCGAGATTTTCAATCCTGCATCCTGCCATTTCTTGGTCTGGATACAGGCTTCACGCAAGACCCAGCGACCTAGCGGGATGATGACGCCGCAGTCTTCTGCAATACCAATAAAACGTACTGGCGGCACCATGCCCCATTGTGGATGCGACCAGCGTAGCAGGGCTTCTGCACCGGTAATGGCACCGCTTTTGAGGTTGATCTTGGGTTGGTAATGCAGAGAAAATTCATTGCGTATCATTGCCAGTCGCAAATTGGCTTCTATGACTTGCCGCTCAACGGCACGCACATTCATTTCTGGCTTGAAGAACTGGAAGTTGTTACGTCCTTTTTCCTTGGCCTGGTACATGGCCGTGTCGGCGTTTTTAATCAAGGTGTCTGCATCTGTACCATCAGCAGGGTATGAGCTGATACCTATGCTGGTTGTGACATACAGCTCATGGCCATTGATGCTATGCGGTGTGGCCAGCGACTTCAATAATTTTTCGGCAGTGAAGGCGGCATTCTCGGCAGACTTGTCGTCTGTCACGAGTATCACGAATTCATCGCCACCCTGACGGCTGACCGTATCAGAACTACGCACGCAAGCGCACAGGCGTTCTGTGACGGATTTCAATAGCATGTCGCCCAGGGCATGACCCAGGGAATCATTAATATGCTTGAAATTGTCCAGGTCCAGGAATAGCACCGCAAGATGTGTCTCGCGCCGTTTAGCGAGGCCTATGGCCTGTGCGATGCGGTCATTCAAGAGTGCACGGTTGGGTAGATTAGTCAGGAAATCATGTTGTGCCAGGTGAGCCATTTTCACTGCCATGGCTTGGGTCGCCGTGATGTCGCGAAACACCATGACAGCGCCAGCCAGATTGCCGTATGCATCGTGGATGGGTGCAGTAGAGTCTTCGATGGCGACCTCGCTCCCATCACGTCTGAGCAATATGGTGCCGGGTGTCAGTGTGGTGGCGGTATCTTGCTGTAACACTTGCATGACGGGATTGGCTTTCACTTGTCTGTTTTCGCTTTGTATAAGCGGCATGACCGTAGCAATGGGCTGGCCTTGTACTTCTTCTCGCTTCCACAGCGTGATATGTTCAGCAGCGACATTCAGGTAATCAATATTACCCGCCATGTCCGTGCCTATGACCGCATCGCTGATGGAGTTGAGGGTGATTTCTGCCCGTGCTTTCTCCAGGAAGGCAGCATCTTCAACGGCTTTGCGCTGAATAATATTGCGCAAGGATTGTGGCACCAGGTAACTGGAAAAATGGCCCCGTGTCAGAAAACCCTGGGCACCGAGTTCTACGGCTTCCAGTGCCAGTGCATGATCAGTGTCACAGATAGTGAGTATGGGGATTTTGGGAACGATGGCAAATAAATGCTGGAAGCTGGTTATGCCCTTGCTGTCTGGTAGGAAGCAGTCAAGCAATATGATGTCTATGGGTTTGGTTTTATCTTGCAGGTGTTCGACAGCGCTGGATAGGCTATCTGCAAATACGGTTTCATAATAACCATCGCGGGCTTTTAGCAGCGCTTCCTGAAGTGCCAGGGCATCGGCAATAACAGGCGTAACGACGAGAATTCTCTTGGCCATGAGCTGGCTCCTTGTAAACTTTGCAAATTGAAGGTAGCCAAAGACTGTCGTGACAAAGTCGCCAGCCGGTTTGCTATAAACCTTTTGCCCATGCAAGAGTGTCTCTTGTCATGATGCCTGGACAGAAATTACTTGATGAAAACTTATTCGTCTGTGCGATGCCGTACAAAGTGTTTGCAAGGCTGTTATTTCAATGCTGTTTTTCCCGGTCACAAAAATAAAAAAGGTATCGAGAAAACGATGCCTTTTTGCTAAGTGCTGTATTAGAGAAACTTGTGATCCTTAATTATTACTCCTTAATTATTACTCTTTAATTATTTTCCTTTATATATCCCTGCTTCAAGTATCACGTCATTACTGCGAAAAATATAAGTGGTTTTGTTTTCTATCTGTTTGCTGACAGGATTGTTGTAGCGATAGTCTACCCAGCCTTTGCCCTTGCTTTTGGCCAGGGCAATGATTTCCTTGCGATAGTATTTGCCGTCTGCATCTGGCAGGTCCAGCATGTTTTTGCCTATCAGTTTAGGGTTGATAGGGTGGGCAATAACTACACCATCAAGTCCACGCACATAAAGATAAATCGAGCCATTGATAAACTCTGGATTTTTATTATTGATTTCCTGTACCAGAGCATCCTTGCCATTTTTTTGCATGTAAGCTAGGCCCTTATCGACCATGGCGATGGCATCGGCAGGATTGTCGTCAGCCAGGGCGAAGTTGAATTGACCTGCCAGCAGTAATACCATCAACAATTTGAATATTTTCATTTTCATGGTCTCCCTATATGTGTTCAATCAAAGTGCTCAATCAAGCGTTTCATTTTTATGGGCAGCATTTATGACAACAGAATGCATGAATTAAGACTAGTGGAGATGTGTGAAAAAAGCAAAGCTCCCATGTCAGGGAGCAACACCTTGCAAAGTTCACATTGTCATAGCGCAATGATGGTCGTTTGGCTATGCGTACTGGGCACAATCTTTAACAATCATTGCACTGATTAAATGGGAAAAATGTTGCGTTGCGGAAAAAATGTGCAGTAAAATACGCATCTGTTTCCATGTGGCAATATCAAACTTTTCCTAGAACTTACGTCCTTACTCCCATGAAAAAATTACTTCTCGCTACCGTCCTCGTTGCATCTTCTTTCGCTACATTGGCCAGTGAAGTGGCGCCAACTGTTGACAAGCAGACTTGCGAAAAACCGGTTTATCCAAAATCTGCCTTGATGAATGAAGAAACTGGTACTGTGGTCTTGTCTGTACTGGTTGGGCCAGATGGCGCGGTGGTTGATTCAAAAGTGGAGAAGTCCAGTGGCTCCAAGGCTTTGGACAAGGCAACACAAAAAATTTATTCTTCCTGCAAATTCAAGCCGGGCGCTAAAGATGGCAAGCCACAGCAAGCCTGGACCAAGCTGGAATATGTCTGGAGCCTTTCCTGATCATTCAGGAAGATTGCTGACATATTGGTTCAGCAAAATAAAAAAAAGAGATGCAAGAGCATCTCTTTTTTTATGTGCAAGACAGCATGAATAATCCGGTTTTCCATCCTCTTTTTGCTAAAGTAATAATAAATATTGTCGATAATAAGGAAGATTAAGCAAGGATTTATTTCAAGGATGCATGCAAGCCATGTCGACTATTTCTACAAGTTTAAATACAGTAGCAAGCCCTGGTGTCAGTCAGACACAGAATGTAAACAGTCAGACTTCTGCCAGCCCTTTGGCTAGTTCTGCTGCTTCGTACTCAACTACATCTACAAGTTCATATCAAGTCAATTTACGCTCATCAAGTAATGATGGTGTGGGCCAGACATATAACCAGTCAGGTGTTGCATCTACAACTACTACCTCATCTCAATGGTGGGAAAACAAGAGCGACGATCATTTCAGTTATTTACTGCAACAAAATGCGATTGCAACGACGACCACTTCAGGGCGTTTCAATGGTCTGGCTACTGGCCTCATAGACCGCCTGCATTCCACTGGTGCAGATGTCAAACAAGCCTACATCACGACATCTCCGGATGCCGGTGCTGACAATAAAGCCGTGGCCGAAGCAGGCCAGGTCAGTTTGAATGACTTGCGTGACCGCCCCGACCAAAGCCTGGGGCTGAGTGTGAAGCTGGCTTCAGGACGCAGTGTTACTTTATCCATCAAAAGTAATGCTAGTGGTCTCAGTGTAGAAGCCAGCAGCGATGCAGAATTGAGTGAAACAGATAGCAAGGCGCTCGATAAACTGGCCGCAGGACTGGAAGCTGCGGCGCAAAGTTATTTTACGGATAACAAGATCAATCTGGGTGCTTTGTCAGGCTTTGACACCTCTGTCGTCAGTTCGCTGGAGTTTAATATCAAGGCAGGTGAGCGCCAGCTTGACTACAAGATTAATGAATCACATCATCAGCTCAAGCTGACATCAGACAGTGGTGTGATTGATATTGATGTCAAACATGACAACGCCGGGCTCCGGGGGAATGCGACACAAAGAAATAACGCTATCCAGCAATTCCTTGGGCAAATCGATAATGCTGCCAAGCGTGGCAATGCAGATGAGGGCCTGGTATCACAATATAAGGAAGCGTTTTCTGCGATGCAGAAAATCAATACATCGGATGATGACAATAGTGTGCAAGGCCTGGCGCCAGCAAAGACACCAGCCTTTTGGGATACCAGTGCCAGTTCATTGTTAACCGGCCTGGCAGACTTTGATGCGAAGATCAAAGGCGTGACCACCTCACCAAATCCGGCGCGCTTGCAGGAAAGTGATTATTTCAACTTCCAGACCAGCCAGAAGACCACGCAGGAAGGGCATCTGGCAAGTGGAAAGATCAGCCAGAACCTGGAATCCAGTCTCAGTGCAGCTTTTCATCTTGAATTAAAATCTGGCAAAAAACCGGTGCTCGATGAGGGCAAGAGTTCGCAGAATTATCGCTACGTGAAAGTAGACGATCATGAGAGCAGCAAACTGGATCTTGGATTTGAAAAAAATCAATTGAATACTGCGCGTCTGGAAAAGAGCCATGACCGCAATCTGACGATATCCCGTTATGAGTTTGGTAAGCTGGTGGATACCAAAAATCAACCAGACAAACAGACGAGCGTCATTGATCTTTCTGTCAATTCAGTCCGCGACAATACGGCAAGTGAGCAGGCTTTGCAGCGCCAGCGCATCATTGCCACATTGAGCGGGAAGATTTTTCTCTAACGTTTTTCTAGTTAATTGCGATTTAAATGACGAGTTAGCGCAAGCGGCGTGGCTGATTTGCCCGACCTGTTTGCGCTGGACGTATACTCGCCCGGCTTACCTGGGGTGTAGCGCCAACTTGTTGCTGCACCTTGAAAATATTCACCACTTGCGCAAGGCTGGCTGCCTGTTCATTCATGGCCTGGGCCGCAGCAGACGCTTGTTCTACCAGCGCGGCATTTTGCTGCGTCATATTATCCATATCAACAATCGCATGATTGACCTGTTCTATGCCTGAGCTCTGCTCCTGGCTGGCAGAGGCAATTTCGGCGACGATATCGGTCACACGCCTGACACTGGCGACTACCTCATCCATGGTAGAACCGGCGATGGCAACCAGCTTGCCGCCTTCTTCGACTTTTTCTGCCGAGCTGTCTATCAGGGTCTTGATTTCCTTGGCAGCAGAGGCCGAGCGTTGTGCCAGGTTACGCACTTCGCTGGCAACCACGGCAAAACCACGGCCCTGTTCACCGGCACGCGCTGCCTCGACGGCGGCATTCAAGGCCAGGATATTGGTCTGGAAGGCAATGCCATCAATGACGCTGATGATATCGACGATTTTTTTCGATGATTCATTGATGGAGCCCATGGTCGCCACCACTTTGCCTACCACGCTGCCGCCCTGGGTCGCCACTTCAGACGCCGAGATAGCGAGTTGATTGGCCTGCCTGGCATTGTCGGCATTTTGCTTGACGGTGGAAGTCAGTTCTTCCATGGTGGATGAGGTTTCTTCCAGTGCGCCTGCCTGTTGTTCGGTGCGGTTAGACAGATCCAGGTTGCCAGAGGCAATTTCGCCAGAGGCAGTGGCGATGGATTCAGATCCGGTACGCACTTCACCGACAACGGCCGCGAGTTTGTCGCGCATGGTCTTGATGGCAAATAACAGGCTGGATTGGTCATTGTCTCTGACCTGTATGTCGGTAGTCAGATCACCCTCTGCAATATGGCCCACCACTTCAGCCGCATAAGCAGGTTCGCCCCCCAGTTGCCCCAGAATTGATCGTGTCATATGCCAGGCTAGTGCACCCACCATGGCCATCATGATGCAGCCCACACCCAGCATGATGCCTGCCTGCTGCCAGAAAGCCTCATTGATATCATCCAGATAGGTACCTGTGCCTACCAGCCAATCCCATGGGGCGAAGCGCATGACAGCATAAATTTTCTCTACCTGGCCCTGTACCCCAGGCCTGGTACCCATGGCCTGCACAACGCCTATCTTGTTTTTTTCCAGCGAGGCACGATAGCGGTCACCAGATTCTTTCATGTCCTTTTGCGGAACACCGATGCGGTCTGCCTTGGGGTGTACGCGCAGCAAATCATCGGAATACCCGCGCACAAAGAAATACATTTCATCTTTATGGAAACTGGAAATCGCCAGCTTGGCCTGTTTTTGCGCATCGTCACGTGAGAGCTTGCCTGACTGCTCCAGCGCATGGGCTTTCTCTATGGCGGCATGCGCCATTTCTACCATATTGGAAATCTGCTCAGTACGCTCCTTGGTCATGGTCTGACGCAAGGAGTACAGGGAAATAGCCGAAATGACTGAAATGCCAAACAGGGTGATGGCGCACAGCAAGATAATGCGGGTGCTGAGTTTCATGGTGTGGTCTCACTGGTTTGCTGCAGTGTGCCGCAACGCTGGGCGGATGCGTGAGAAAAATGGGTATCACCTCAGGCTAATCCGCCTACATTTGTGGGCAGGTCTGCATAGTTTTAATAATTGGCGATCAGGCGGCCCCGCCTGCGACGTACAGGGAATACAGAGCAGGACCGTAGTCTGATTGTAAGTGAAGCCCAGATGCCTGAGAGGAAGAATTTGCAAACAAACGACAAATTAAAGAGGATGTAGTGCAGATGGAGGGCAGGTCACGGGATGGTGTTAAGACCAACCCGCTAACGGAGACTTAGGCTGTATTTGGGTTTACTTATAAAACGGCAGGTTCATGCTCACAGGTCGTATATCCAGACGCAGACCATGTACGGTATAGCTTTCTGCGCCAGAGGCATTGGAATAGTAGCCCTGGCTTTCGGCCACTTTGCTGAAGCTGAATTCAAAACCTAGCTCAGGCTGCGCATCCATGCCAAAAGCCAGGGCAATGGCACGCTCCTGCTTGCCATCGATCAAATGGAACATCAGATCGGTGACTACCGTATTGGCCAGGATATCGGGATAAAAACGCTGGTCAGTATTGTAAGCCTGGGCAGGATTGAGTTTGTGCTGCAGTTTGTCAGCCGAAGGTGTCAGTGTCCTGGTGTGTAAATTGAAATGGTCGCCCCGGTCCAGATAGCTGATGCGGGCATTGCTGATATTGAAATTCTTTTGTGCTCCATCGGTTGTCGCCTGGCTCAGGTCAAACAGGATTGCACCTTTATAGCCGATGACCTCAACGTCACCCTGGTTGCTGACTACCATTGCTGTATTTTCATCAACGCCCAGGCCCAGCTTGTAATTCTTTTTTAGCATGACAGGTAACATGCGGGCAAAGCGGCCACGGATGATCAGGTGCTGGTCTATGAATACATCAGGGCCGATGAAACCCAAGCCAGCAGCAATTTCCTTGCCATCAGTGACACCAAGCTTGAGCGTAGGCAGCACAGGCTTGGCATCGTAAAACATCGTGGTACTCATGATGGCAGCACCGGCACTGCTGCCAGCGATGACACCACCGCGTTGATATAGCGCCCAGATGGATTCCAGCATCGCTGTCTTGCTACCATCCGGCTTGACCAGCGCCTGCACAATGCGACCCTGGTCGCCGCCAGTGAAAAACACACCGCTGGCATCTTTGAGTTTATCCAGCCAGGCGGCATTGTTGACGATATCTTCTGGCTTGAATTGCGCATGTCTGACCGACAGGGGAATTATAAAAGCCTGGGCACCATGCTGGTTCAGGGATTCCACTGCAAATCCCCCCGACTTTTCCGGGCTACCTGCTGCCGCTGGTATAACAGCAATCTTTGCGCCTTTGCCACCAGCCTGTTGCACGATGCGCTGCCAGACCACGGCATTATCGACCCGCAAGGCGCCGCCTATGATGACGAGTGAGCCTTTGGATTGTTGTGGTGACTTGTCTTCTGCATGAGCATTCATGGGTAATTGCCAAAGTAAGAGAACCAGGCAACTGAGCAAGATACGTAAGCCCGAGCCTGTATTTTCCAGAGAAATTGTCATTATTTCCATCCTGATTTTTTGATATTGTAAGTGATTCGAATCATCACTATGAGTATGAATTTAAAAAAAGGGACAACACCAAGTGTTGTCCCTAATATTCACGCAGGCGCTACTTTGGAATTGATTATTGATACTGCTTATTTAAACGAATAGTTACCAGAGATATAGACGAAGCGGCCGCGTGGGTCGGTATAGCTGGGGTCGTAACCAGCGATGAAGCTATATATCTGGTTGGAACGTGGCGGGTTGGTATCCAACAGGTTCTTGATACCTGCACGCAGGCTGAATGCCTTGCTGAATTTATAGCTGCCACTCAAATCCCACAAGACATAGGCGGGCACGTCACGGGTGCTGCCATCGGCCAGGGCATTCTGGTCGTGATAAGCCTGGTAGTAAGTCTGCTGCAGTGTCGCACCCCATGGGCCGCGGTCAAAGTCAAACGTCAGGGTATGCTTCCAGCATTGTACTACCTGGGTGTCGGTATAGATACCTACACCATTCACTTCCTGGCTGGCAGCGGTGTTACGGGTCTTGTAGTCGATGACATAGGTACCGTTCAAACTGACATTGAATTTGCCCAGGCTATTTTCTGGTCATGGCCATTCTGGTAGGCGTAGTGGGCAAATTGAATGCCGACAGTTTTGTCGAAGCCTTCATGCAGGGTGCCAAAGACCTGGTGACCACGGCACTGGTGATTGCCCTGGCACGCGGCACCATGATACTGGCGCGTGATGCCAATATCATCGACACCATGTTGAACTTCCTCATGCCTTTCGTGCAGTCTTCTCACCCTATCTTTGCGGCACACAAGATGTTTGTGATCCAGTCTGTCATCAACTTCTTCATCCATTCCGGCAGCGGGCAGGCGGCACTGACCATGCCCATCATGGCACCCCTGGCTGATCTGGTTGGCGTGCTGGCGCTGGCACGCATACCTTGGACGACCTGGGCGAAGTGGATGATACCTTTGCAGTTACTGTACTTTGTCCTGGCCCTGGGTTTGCTGGCTTTGTCTTGTGTGATCAGTTGGTAGGTTTTACTTACTCTTCATCTACCAGCAATTGCTCCAGCCGCTTGGGATAATTGTTGAGGAAGTCACGGGTCACTGCAAAGTGTTCCGTGTCTTCATAACTGGTTTCCGTAATGCCACTACCGTCAAACTGGTAAATTTTTGCGTGTGGATACGACAGTAGTATTGGTGAATGGGTGGCGATAATGAATTGCGAGCCATCCTGCACCAGTTGATGTATGGTGCTCAGGGCGGCCAGTTGGCGGTTGGGTGACAACGCAGCTTCTGGTTCGTCCATCAGGTAGAGGCCATTGCCTTGCAGCTTGTTGAGCAACAGTGCCATGAAAGATTCACCGTGGGAGCGTGTATGTAACGAACCACCGTAGCCATCGACATAGCCAACTTCATCCATATATGTGGCAACATTGAAGAAACTCTCAGCACGCAAGAAGTACCCATCACGCGGTTTTTTGAAGCTTTTCGATAGCCTCAAATTCTGATGCAGTGAAGAGACGGATTCGGTAGTGCGATACGCAACATTTTTTGTCCCACCTTCTTGCCCATAACCCAGCGCCATGGCAATGGCTTCCAGTACTGTCGATTTGCCAGCGCCGTTCTCACCGACGAAAAAAGTCACATCGGCATGAAATTCCAGCATGTCGAGTTCCCTGACTGCGGGGATATGGTAGGGGTAACGGTCAAAGTCGATCGCAGCGTCATCGCGCATGCTGATGCGTTGCAGATAAGGTTTGGCGGACAGGCTCATTGGCAGGTTTACGGTTTTTGTGGATGGCGGTAAATATGCCACAGGCCACCACGGAACTCTACCTGTCTTTCCAGCGTGGCACCAACAGCCAGTGCCAGTTTTATTGAGGCCAGATTGTCGCTATGGATAAAGCTGATCAGCCGCAAATCTGCCAGATACTCTGTGGCCATGCTTTGTACCACGCGGACCGCTTCGCTGGCATAAGCCTTGCCCCAATAGCGTTTTGTCAGTGCCCATTTTATTTCTGGTTCTGGCCAGTCGTTTGGATACCATAGACCTGCAACACCAATGACGGCGTCCGAAGTTTTTTCAACGATGGCATAGGGACCATAGCCGCGTAACTGCCAATGGCCCAGCATGCTGGCCATGGCACGCCAGCTTTCGCCTTCGGTCAGGGCACGACGAAAAGTAAAGCTCGTGCATTCAGGATCAGAATAGTGTTCGTGCAGTGCACGCCAGTCCTCTTCTCTGAACATCCTGAGTTGTAGCCTGGTTGTTTCTAAAGATTCAGGGATTTTGAAGACAGACATGATGGTCAAATATATGTGAATACTCTTGGAAAGGAATCAACGCATCATCCAGCGTCGCATCGCAAAGCTCAATGCATCCACCATAGCCACCAGTATCAGCATGGCGATGATGACAGTGGCTGCCGTTTGCATCTGGAATAATGATAAATGAAACTTCAACATCTGTCCCAACCCACCAGCACCGACTACGCCGAGTATGGCGGCGGCGCGGATATTGTTTTCCCATCGGTACAGGGTGTAGGACAGCATTTGCGGCAGGCTTTGTGGCAGCGTAGAGTACAGGAAGGCATTGACGGCAGAAGCGCCGTTCAGGCGTAATGTGGATTCAGCCTGCGGGGCGGCGTTTTCCAGTACTTCCGCAAACAGGCGGCCAAGTACACCAGTGGTGTGAGCGGCCAGCGCGATGGTGCCGGCAAATGGTCCCAGGCCGGCGGCGATCAGCATGATGGATGCCCACACCAGTTCGGGTATGGCACGCGCCACATTCAAAAATAATCGCGTACTGCTTTTTGCAATCCTGCCGAAGCGGCCACTGGCTGGCAGGGCCAACAACAGACCGAGGATGGCGGCAATCAGGGTGCCCAATGCCGACATGGCCAGGGTTTCAAAAGAAGCGAAGGCGGTTTTGTTAAGCAGGGCAGGGCTGATGTCAGGTGGTGCAAAGCCTTGCAGGAATTCCCAGGTTTTACCAGCGGCATCGTCGCTGAACAGAGCGCGCCATTCCATGTTCAGGCTGACAAAGCTGGCAATGACCAGCAGTATGATCCCCGCACTTAATGCCAGTTTGAGTGGGGTCAATAGCGCCGGTGCGACTGGCATGTCGTGGTTATTGTGCGTATCGTGCATACTCATGCCAGCGCCTTGCGGAATAATTTACTGGTCAGGTCAGCAATGCCGACCAGCAACACGAAGACGATGAGCATGGTCGACACTTCAGCGCCAGATAACATTTTCATCGATTCATCCATACGCTGACCCAAGCCGCCAGCGCCGACAAAGCCCATGACGACGGAGCCGCGTATGGCGCATTCCCAGCGGTAGATGGTGTAGGAAATCAATTCTGGTGCCGCATTGGGCAAGGCCCCATACAGGAATGCCGTCAGACGGCTGCTGCCATTTCTTAACAGGCTGTCGGTGGCGTGGCCATCATTGGCTTCCAGTATTTCAGCATAGACCTTGCCCAGCATGCCTGCATAGGTAAGGGCGATGGCAAATACACCCGCAGTCGGCCCCAGCCCGACCAGGCGCACAAACAGCAAGGCCCAGACTAGTTCCGGTACGCTGCGCAGCAAGACCAGCTTCCAGCGTACTATCTGGCGTAACAGCCTGGCCATGCCATGCATGCGTCCGCTGCCTATGCGTGATATCGATAAATGCTCATTGACGATCAGGGTCATCGGGATTGCACCCAGCAGTGCCAGCGTCAGGCCCGCCGTGGCAATGGCGATGGTTTGCCAGGTTGCCTCCAGTACGATCAATAAAAATTCTGTCGAATGCGCAGGTGGGAAAAAGCCTGACAGGAAACGCCAGGTCGCGCCCAGGCTTTGCGCATCGATCAGTTGCCAGGGTTTGAATTCAGTGATCAGCAGCATGGGCCAGAGCAGCACCAGTATGCTCAGCGTGACAGTCACCCGCATGCGCCATGCGGGATCATGCTGTATATCTGAATGGTTTGTCTGCTGTGTCATCGCGCTTAAAAACAGCGGGGCGCGTCAGAAAAATCAGGCTGATCCAGCGCAGTCATATCCAAAGACTGCTGCTCAGTGCTGCCGGTATTCCGGTACAGATCAGCGATCATCTGATCGTCCACCTTATTGCTGTCGAACAGGACTTTACCAGCGCGCAAACCTATGATGCGCGGGAAGTGCTGACGAGCCAGTTCCACCTGATGCAGGCTGCAGATCAGCGTTGCCTTACGTTGTTTTGCTTCCTGCTGCAGGGTATTCAGGGTTTGCAGTGCCAGCGTGGGGTCAAGCGCAGAAAGCGGCTCATCCACCAGCAAGAGACTGGCATCGGACAATAGCAGGCGTGCCAGTCCGCAGCGCTGGCGTTCACCGCCAGACAGTTTATCTACCCTGGCATACAACTTGTGTTGCAGATCAAAACGCTGCAAGGCTTGCCAGGCAGCCAGCGGGTCTGCGGGCTTGATAAGATTGCGCAAGGCCTGAGCCAGTGTCCAGTGCGGCAGGCGGCCGGCCAGCACCGCCGTGACGACGCGCTGGCGTGCAGGCAGTGGCGGTGTTTGTGGTGCCAGGAACAGGTGACGGCGCAAGACATGGCGTGCCGTATGTGACAGCGCCCAGACATCCTGGTCCATGAAATGGAATTGACCATTGGCAGGCTGATGGGCAGCAGCAAGGGTATGCAACAGCGTGGTTTTGCCAGCACCAGACGGACCTATGATGGCAATCTGCTCGCCCCGGGTGACTGTCAGATCAAGATTTTCAAGTATGTATTGCTGTTGCGCTTGTCCTGCCACCGATGCAGTGTGTACTGCACCGGAAAAAGCCACACTCAATTGCTGCAAGCGCAGCTGTACTGTAGTCATTACTACCGACATTGCTGCCGGCATTACTTCAGCAGGCCGGCATTATGTGCTGCCGCTTCTATGGCCTTGTAGTTGTCAGCCTTGGTAGGGATGAAGCGCGTCGCACGTTGCAGGTCAAGGATTTCCTTGTCCTGCGGATTGGCCGGATCAAGGTTCAGGAAGGCATCTGTGATCTTCTTGCGCAAGTCGACAGGCATGTCGGCACGTACCGACCAGTTATAGTCAAAATAGCCTGGCGTGGTGTAAAACACGTGGACCAGTTTGGTATCGACCTTGCCTTGCGCCAGCAGTTTTTCCCAGACTGAAATATTCAGCGCACCTGCATCTACCTTGCCGCCAGACACGGCAGCCACAGTCGCATCATGCGCACCAGAAAAGGCGATGCGCTTCATGTCCGTATCAGGGTTAATTTTGGCTGCCAGCAAATAAGAGCGTGGCATCAGGTGGCCAGAAGTGGACGATTCAGAACCAAAGGTAAAGGTCTTGCCTTTCAGGTCTTCGAGCTTGGTGATGTTTTTATCGGTGGTGATGAAGACCGATTTGAATTTTTCATCTTCTTCACGTTGTACCAGCGGTATCACCTGGTCTTTGCTGCGAACCTTGGCCTGTACGAAGGTGAAACCGCCAAACCAGACCATGTCGAGTTTCTTATTGATCAGGCCTTCTACCGAAGCTGCATAGTCAGTGACGGGGATGAATTCGACTTTCATGCCCAGCTTTTTCTCCAGCATGGCACCCAGGGGTTTGAATTTACGCTGCAATTCTGTTGGTGCTTCATCAGGAATAGCAGATACGCGCAAGATCTGCTGCGCCTGTGCCATGCCTGCGAATGCCAACAAGCCCAAGGCCACGATCATGCGGCGGCGGGACACGGAAAAGCATGAAACAAAATTAGTCATAGTAGTTCCTGAAAGGGTGGGGCAATCTATGGCCAGTCTGCATTAGTGGACTGTATTTAATGACAGATGTTAATGACTGATGGATTTATGTAAAGTACCTGCTGGTGTGGCAGTTTGTGTGCTGAATTGCTGCAAGGGCAAATAATGACTTTGGTTGCGGCCCGCCTTCTTGGCTTCGTAGAGCGCTGCATCTGCACATTTGAGCAAGGAATTGGCATCAACATCAGGATGTTTGTGGTAGTTGCTAAAGCCTATGCTGACACTGATTTGCTGGCCGATGTGCGATTTAAAATGCGGTATATTCAAATCCCAGACTGCAGTTCGCAGTTTTTCTGCAAACTGCATGGCAGAATCAGGTGCCATGTTGGGCAGCATGAGGATGAATTCTTCACCGCCGAAACGCGCCAGTACATCAGTGGCTCTGAGCAATTGCTTGCGCAAGGCTGCGGCGACCTGTATCAGGGCCTTGTCACCCGCCACATGACCATAGTTGTCGTTGTACTCCTTGAAGTAATCAATGTCGACCATGAACACAGACAAGGGCACGTTGTGACGCACGGCATGGCCCAGGGCCATTTTGTAGTGTTCATCAAAGAAGCGGCGGTTATAGATGCCAGTCAGACTGTCGGTGGTGGCTTCTCGCTTCAATGCTTCAGAGTGGGTACGCAGGATTTTTTCGCGTTTGATCGACGTGGTTGAATCACTGATCTGTATCAGGCACTGGCGTGCGCCATCTTCTGCAGCAATTGGTGTGATGGTGATGGATTGATCAATGCGTTTTTTTTCAATATCCTGTTCTCCACGTTGGAACAGGGGCAGTGGTGAACGGTGCAAGGCATTCGACAAGACCACTGGTAAGCCATAGCTCAGGGTATTGGTGATTGCACTCAGGATCGCACGGCTGGGTAATTCTTCAAAAGCTTCAGAAATCTGCCTGCCTATAGCCTGGCTGGCCGGGATGCCACTATATCTTTCTACCCAGCCGTTCCATAAAAGTATGGTCTGGTTGGTATCAAGCACTATCAACCCCAGGCTGATGGTATTTAATATCTCATCGACCCGGAAGGCAGAGGGAGGCATCAACTGTGCCATTAAACTACCCCCAGGAAGCGATCAAGCTGCGTCACCAAATCTGTCAGGGAAGTGGAACTCAGCAAGAAAATCAAATGCCCTTCAGAATGCCGGCTCTCAATCGCGAGGTCAATATGTAGCAGCAGAACATAGGGTTGCTGTAGATCATTGCTGACACGGCGGAAGATTTCTTCCGTACTGGCCACAGAGTAATCCGGCAGAGAGCAATTCAGCGGTATATTCAACATATCTGCCATGGCCGACAGGCAGGCATTAAGGATGATATTGCCCAGCTCACACATGGCTTCCTGTTCAAACTCGGCCAGATCTTCCAGGCTGATTTGCGAGCCCATCATGTCGCGCACGATTTTCAGCGCATGTTCTTCAGTGAACAGCAGTATGGCTTCAGCTTCAAAAGAGCCGCTGAAGGTCTGGTGTACCGCACCAAAGCGATCATTTTGCAAACCCATGGACGAGACATCAATCTCTGAGGATTTGCGGATTTCAACTGAAGGGACTGACAGGCGAACTTCTTCACCGACAATGTCGCTGAGGCTGGCAGCAGCCCTGCCAGCACCGACATTGAATACCTCGCTTAGTGCATCGAGATGAAGTTCGGTCAGGGAATTCATTTTCAGCTCGCGAAATAATTGAGAACGATAGTGATGGACTTCTCAGTAACTGGTTTAGCCACGAAGATGGTACCTATGGAGGTGGCCCTGTTTTGCATGGTGTCTTGTACGTTCGCCGAAAAAATGGCGATGCGTACACCAGGATGTTGCTGCAAGATTTGCTCAGCAGCATCAGTTCCCAATATGCCCGGCATATTGATGTCCATGGTGCAAAAGTCTGGTTTGTTCTCTATGACTGACTTGATGGCTTCTTCGCCATTGCCAGCTTCAAAAAATTCCCAGTCTGGATGCACTGCTTTGACGTGCGCACGGATCACCATGCGAGAAACTTTACTATCGTCAACAATAAGTAGTTTTTTCATAATATATTTTATGCAAGATAATTGCACCCAAAGATTGTGAGTGACAGCGTAAATTCATTCTACCTTAGTGAGGCACAAAATTCGTGGTTCAGATGATCAATTAATGTTTCAAATGATTACGCTTTTTGCTTCAGGCGTCTCCACAAAGTCGTTCTGCTGATCCCCAGATAGTCCGCAGCCGCTTCGCGGTTGTGATTGAACCTTTCCATGACGGAATCCATTGACTCTGGCGCAGGTAAATTGCGGGCTGAATTGATGAATGTATTTGCAGTATCTGCCGGTGACTGATGCAGATCCAGTTCAGGCAGGATTTTTGCGACGAAGCCCGGTGTCAGGGCTTGCAGCGGCTCTGCTGCCAAAAACAGAGCCAGACGTTCCATGAGATTACGTAATTCTCTTACATTTCCTGGCCAGTTGTAGTCTTGTAGCAGCGTGACGCAACTACCTATTTCCGCATGCAGATTGGCGTGTGGCCTGACACCCATGGCTGCCAGTGCATGTTTGAGGCACCATTCAGCAAGGGGCAGCAAATCGTCGGGGCGCTGCCTTAATGCAGGCAGATGCAGACGCAATACGGCCAGACGAAAATACAGGTCAGCACGAAACTTTCCTTCTTTTACCTTGCTTTCCAGATCGCAATGAGTGGCGCTGATAATGCGTACATCTACAGGTATGGGGCGCATGCTGCCCACACGATTGATCTCGCGCTCTTCAAGTACGCGCAATAACCGGGTTTGCAAAGTCAGCGGCATTTCACCGATTTCATCCAGGAATACCGTGCCTCTGTGGGCAATTTCAAATAAACCGGCGTGGCCGCCACGCTTGGAACCGGTAAAAGCACCTTCTTCATAGCCAAATAATTCAGATTCCAGCAAGCTTTCAGCGATGGCACCGCAATTTACGGCGACGAAGGGCTGGCGCGCCCGTGTGCTTTCCCTGTGTAGTGCCTGAGCCGCCAATTCCTTGCCAGTCCCGGTTTCACCTTGTAACAACACCGTTGCCGGGGAACGTGCAAATAAGGCGATGGACTTGCGGGTGGCTTGCATAAGGGCGGAGTCACCCCGCAAATCATTCAGACCATGCTTGGCGCGTAGTGATTCAGCTGCAGGGTGATGCCGTCCGCGGGCAGATTCCAGCCGTGTCAGACGGGCGATTTCGAGCGCGTCGTCAAAGGCTTGTCGTATTGACGTCGCGGAATACATGAAAATGCCAGTCAAGCCTGCTTCTTCAGCCAGGTCGGTGATCAGTCCGGCACCGACAATGACCTTGATCCCACCTGCTTTAAGTTCACTGATCTGGGCACGCGCATCTTCTTCGGTCACATAGGTACGCTGCTCCAGCGGGAAGCCGAAAGTCGTTTTGAAATCCGTCAGCTCAGGCATGGTCTCCTGGTAATTGATGAGGCCTATGGCAGGCGACACCTTGCGCGCCCTGGCCAGCGCCTGCATGACATCAAAGCCGCTGGCCTTGGCGATGACGACCGGGACTGGCAGGCGGTTCTTGAGGTAGGCTCCATTCGACCCTGCGGCGATGACTGCATCGCACCTCTCGGTTTGCAGACGTTCTTTCAGATATTGGGCAGCTTCTTCGAAACCCATGTGTATGGGCTCTATGTCAGCACTGACATCGTATTCGACCATGATGTCGCGGAACATGTCGAACAGGCGTGAGATGGACACCGTCCAGATGACTGGCTTGTCCTGATTATCGCGTATTGTCGGTGGATGTTTCATTAATGTTTCAACTGATGTTTCGATTCTCAATATGAAACGGTATTATGAAACAAAATTGAAGTCATGCACAGACTTTGTTCTGCCCTAAAAGAAAATAAGTGTTTGATTTATATGAGGTTGACAAGGAAATGTCTTTGTCATCCTCAGGCTGGCACGCCGATTGCAATATGCAACCCAGAATCTGTTCATTAACCTGAAAGCATACACATGAGTACATACTCCGCAGGTGCCGCCTTCCGCAAGGCGATGCAGGAAGAATCCCCGCTGCAAGTCGTCGGTGCAATCAATGCCAACCATGCCTTGCTGGCTAAACGTGCCGGTTTCAAGGCGATCTACCTTTCTGGCGGCGGCGTCGCTGCCGGTTCCCTGGGTTTGCCTGATTTGGGCATTTCCAATCTTGACGATGTCCTGACCGATGTACGCCGCATTACTGACGTTTGCGATCTGCCTTTGCTGGTCGATGTAGATACCGGCTTCGGTTCATCTGCCTTCAATGTGGCACGCACTGTCAAATCCATGATCAAGTTTGGCGCTGCTGCCATCCATATCGAAGACCAGGTAGGTGCCAAGCGTTGCGGCCATCGTCCTGGCAAGGAAATCGTCAGCAAGCAGGAAATGGTAGACCGCGTAAAAGCTGCCGTAGATGCGCGTACTGACGACAACTTCGTCATCATGGCGCGTACTGATGCGCTGGCAGTTGAAGGTCTGGAAGCCGCAATAGACCGCGCTTTGGCATGCGTAGAAGCTGGTGCTGACATGATTTTCCCGGAAGCGATTACTGAGCTGGCGATGTACAAGCAATTTGCCAATGCCGTCAAAGTACCTATCCTGGCAAATATTACCGAGTTTGGTGCGACGCCCCTGTTCTCCGTCGAAGAGCTGGCAGCGGTGGATGTAGGTCTGGTCTTGTATCCTTTGTCAGCTTTCCGTGCCATGAACAAGGCGGCAGAAAACGTCTATGGCGCGATACGTCGTGATGGTACGCAAAAGAATGTTGTCGATACCATGCAAACCCGTATGGAACTGTACGAGCGCATCAATTACCACGACTTTGAACAAAAGCTGGATGCACTGTTCGCACAGCAAAAAGCCAAATAATAATGATATAAGCTGTCCCACCCTTGTGCCACATCAAGCTGGCGGATGGGAACAGCCTTGAATATGAACCTCTGGAGAAATAATCATGACTGAAGCAGTTCCTTTCAAACCTAAGAAATCCGTCGCCCTGTCTGGCGTTACTGCTGGTAATACAGCCCTGTGTACCGTAGGCAAAACCGGTAATGACCTGCATTATCGCGGCTACGATATCCTGGACGTGGCTGACGCCTGCGAGTTTGAAGAAATTGCCCATTTGCTGGTCCATGGCAAATTGCCTACCGTCGCAGAATTGCGCGGCTACAAGGCCAAGCTGAAAGCCCTGCGCGGCCTGCCAGCGAATGTCAAGGCAGCACTGGAATGGTTGCCTGCATCATCTCACCCTATGGATGTCATGCGAACTGGTGTTTCTGCACTGGGCTGCGTATTGCCAGAAAAAGATGATCACAATAACCCTGGCGCACGCGATATCGCTGACCGTCTGATGGCTTCGCTGGGTTCCATGCTGCTGTACTGGTACCACTATAGCCATAATGGCAAACGCATAGAAACTGAAACTGATGATGAATCCATAGGCGGCCATTTCCTGCATCTGCTGCATGGTGAAAAACCAAGCGCATCGTGGGAAAAAGCCATGCATACGTCGCTGATCCTGTATGCAGAACATGAATTCAATGCGTCCACGTTTACTGGCCGCGTCATCGCTGGCACAGGTTCAGACATGTATTCCGCCATCACTGGCGCGATTGGTGCCTTGCGCGGTCCTAAGCATGGCGGCGCAAATGAAGTCGCATTTGAAATCCAGAAGCGTTACGACAATCCTGATGAAGCAGAAGCAGATATCAAGAAACGTGTAGAAAACAAGGAAGTCGTGATCGGCTTCGGTCATCCTGTGTACACCATCTCTGATCCACGCAACAAAGTCATCAAGGAAGTGGCGCGCAGCCTGTCCAAAGAAGCTGGCGCAATGAAGATGTTTGATATTGCTGAACGTCTGGAAACCGTGATGTGGGATATCAAAAAAATGTTCCCTAACCTGGACTGGTTCTCTGCTGTGTCTTACCACATGATGGGCGTGCCGACTGCCATGTTCACGCCTTTGTTCGTGATTGCCCGTACTTCAGGCTGGGCGGCACACATTATAGAACAGCGTATCGATAACAAGATTATTCGTCCTAGTGCCAACTATGTTGGCCCCGAAGATCTGAAATTTGTTCCTTTGAATAAACGTAAGTAAGCAGAGGTTGCAATATGAAAGTGCAGGCAGATCTGTCCAGACTCAGCACCAGACGCGCTGCGAGGCAAGATCTGCCGCGCCTGCTGGAACTCATTGCCGATGATGATCTTGGCAAGAACCGTGAAGGCGTAGGCTCGGAGGACGCATGTTATGCCGAAGCTTTTGAGCGTATAACAGCCGATGACAATCAGTTTCTCATGGTGGCGGAACTGGATGGTCGCATCATCGCCATGCAGCAGGTCACTTTCATCCCTGGTCTGAGCAGGAAAGGTTCTACCCGCGCCATGATAGAAAGCGTGCGGGTCGATGGCTATCTGCGCGGGCAGGGCATAGGCCACTGGTTCATCGAGCAAGCTATAGCTCTGGCACGTGAGCGCGGTTGCCAGCTGGTGCAACTGACCAGCGACAAGAAACGCATACAGGCGCATAGGTTCTATGGAAGCATGGGCTTCACAGCATCACATGAAGGCTTCAAATTGCAACTCTGAACTGCTCTGAATCACCTTGAACTGCCCTGAACACCAAATACTAATATTTAAAAAATAGCGAGCCATGAATACTCAATTCCGCAAGCCACTACCTGGCACTACTCTGGACTACTTTGATACACGTGAAGCAGTAGATGCCATCGTGCCAGGCGCGTATGACAAGCTGCCATATACATCTCGCGTACTGGCAGAAAACCTGGTGCGCCGCTGCGACCCGGCTACGCTGACTGATTCATTGCGCCAGTTCATAGAACGCAAGCGCGACCTGGATTTTCCATGGTTCCCGGCGCGCGTAGTTTGCCATGACATTCTGGGCCAGACTGCGTTGGTTGATCTGGCTGGCTTGCGCGATGCGATTGCCCTGCAAGGTGGCGACCCGGCGCTGGTGAATCCCGTTGTACCTACCCAACTGGTGGTCGATCATTCGCTGGCGGTTGAATGCGGTGGTTTTGATCCCGACGCTTTCGACAAAAACCGTGCGATTGAAGACAGGCGCAATGAAGACAGGTTTGACTTCATTAACTGGACCAAGAAGGCATTCAAGAATGTTGATGTGATCCCGCCTGGCAATGGCATCCTGCACCAGATCAATCTGGAACGCATGTCGCCAGTCGTGCAGGTGACTGATGGCGTAGCCTATCCAGATACCCTGGTCGGCACAGACAGCCATACACCCATGGTCGATGCGCTGGGCGTCATTGCGATTGGCGTCGGTGGCCTGGAAGCGGAAAGCGTCATGCTCGGTCGTGCATCCTGGATGCGTTTGCCAGATATCATCGGTGTAGAGCTGACAGGTAAACCGCAGGAAGGTATCACCGCAACAGATACAGTGCTGGCATTGACAGAATTCTTGCGCAATCAAAAAGTCGTATCGTCCTATCTGGAATTTTATGGCGAAGGTGCATCCCACCTGACCCTGGGTGACCGCGCAACGATTTCCAATATGGCACCTGAATTTGGTTCCACCGCGGCGATGTTTTACATTGATGAGCAAACCATCAAATACCTGAAACTCACAGGCCGTGATGATGAACTCGTCAAGCTGGTAGAAACCTATGCCAAAGAAACAGGCCTGTGGGCAGATACCCTGAAGAATGCTGAATATGAGCGCGTACTGAAGTTTGACCTGTCTTCCGTCGTGCGCAATATCGCTGGCCCATCTAACCCGCACAAGCGTGTGCCTACTTCAGAACTGGCAGCGCGTGGCATCAGCGGCACGGTAGAAAATGAGCCTGGCCTCATGCCTGATGGTGCCGTCATCATCGCTGCGATTACCAGCTGCACCAATACCAATAACCCGCGCAATATGGTGGCTGCCGGTTTGCTGGCACGCAATGCCAACAAACTTGGACTTACCCGCAAACCCTGGGTCAAGAGTTCACTGGCACCTGGTTCCAAGGCAGTGACCCTGTACCTCGAAGAAGCCAATCTCATGCCTGAGCTGGAGCAACTGGGCTTTGGCGTGGTGGCCTATGCCTGCACATCCTGCAATGGCATGTCGGGCGCGCTTGATCCTGTCATCCAGAAAGAAATCATAGACCGTGATTTGTATGCGACGGCTGTGTTGTCGGGTAACCGTAATTTCGATGGTCGTATCCATCCGTATGCACAACAGGCTTTCCTCGCTTCGCCACCACTGGTAGTTGCTTATGCGATTGCTGGCACTATCCGTTTTGATATTGAGAAAGATGTACTGGGTCTGGATGCGGCAGGCAAGCCGGTGACCTTGAAAGATATCTGGCCTACGGATGAAGAGATTGACGCCGTGGTTGCAGCCAGCGTCAAGCCTGAGCAATTCCGTAAAGTGTATATCCCCATGTTTGCCAAGCAGGCAGATGATGGTGAAAAAGTCAGCCCACTGTATGACTGGCGTCCACAGACGACCTATATCCGCCGCCCACCGTATTGGGAAGGCGCACTGGCAGGCGCGCGCAGCATGAAGGGCATGCGTGCACTGGCAGTATTGGGTGACAACATCACGACCGACCATCTGTCGCCATCGAATGCCATCATGCTCGACAGTGCTGCTGGTGAATATCTCGCCAAGATGGGTTTGCCAGAAGAAGATTTCAATTCTTACGCAACCCACCGCGGTGACCATCTGACTGCTCAGCGTGCCACCTTTGCCAACCCGACTTTGAAGAATGAAATGGTCATCGTTGATGGCAAGGTCAAGGCAGGTTCACTGGCCCGCATAGAACCAGAAGGCACGGTTACCCGCATGTGGGAAGCCATAGAAACCTATATGGAACGCAAACAGCCTTTGATCGTGATTGCCGGTGCTGATTATGGCCAGGGCTCTTCGCGTGACTGGGCAGCCAAGGGTGTGCGCCTGGCGGGTGTAGAAGTGATTGTTGCTGAAGGTTTCGAGCGCATTCACCGCACCAATCTCGTTGGCATGGGCGTTTTGCCACTGGAGTTCTTGCCAGGCGTGAACCGCCTGACGCTGAACATAGACGGCACAGAAACCTTTGACGTCATAGGCGAGCGCATGCCACGCGCAACCCTGACCCTGATCATCAACCGCAAGAATGGTGAATCTGTGGCGGTGCCTGTGCTGTGCCGCCTCGATACGGCAGAAGAAGTATCTATTTACGAAGCTGGTGGTGTCTTGCAGCGTTTTGCGCAAGACTTCCTGGAATCTGTCAAGGCTGCGTAAGTTTCATGCGATATATTTCCAGTGCTTTTCTTGATAGAAAAGTGCTGGATTTGATTTGAATTAAAAAGAGAAATTTTAAAGAGAAGTATATGGCCCATCTCCCACAAATCAAAATCCCGGCGACCTATATGCGTGGCGGCACCAGCAAGGGCGTGTTTTTCCGCCTGCAGGATTTGCCTGAGGCTGCGCAACAGCCAGGTGCAGCACGCGATGCTTTGCTGCTGCGTGTGATAGGCAGCCCCGACCCTTATGGCAAACAGATTGATGGCATGGGCGGTGCAACTTCCAGCACAAGCAAGACTGTCATCCTCTCGAAAAGCAGCAAGCCTGACCATGATGTTGATTATCTGTTTGGCCAGGTCGCTATAGACAAGGCCTTTGTAGACTGGAGCGGGAATTGCGGCAACCTGTCTGCCGCAGTCGGTGCCTTTGCCATCAGCGCTGGTCTGGTGGATGCTGAACGTGTACCTCAAAACGGTATCGCCACCATCCGCATATGGCAGGCGAATATCAGCAAGACCATCATTGCTCATGTTCCTGTGACTGAAGGAGCAGTGCAGGAGACTGGCGATTTTGAACTCGATGGAGTGACTTTTCCAGCAGCAGAAGTACAACTGGAATTCATGGACCCGGCAGCCGATGAAGAGGGTGCTGGCGGCTCCATGTTCCCGACCGGTAACCTGGTCGATGATCTCGACGTGCCAGGTGTGGGTACGCTCAAAGCGACCATGATCAATGCCGGCATTCCCACGATCTTCATCAATGCCGATGCCATAGGCTATACCGGGACGGAATTGCAGGATGCCATTAACGGTGATGCCAAGGCGCTGGCAATGTTTGAAACCATACGTGCACATGGCGCATTGCGCATGGGGCTGATCAAGGATATCTCTGAAGCGGCACAACGCCAGCATACGCCCAAGGTGGCCTTTGTTGCCAAGGCTGTTGACTACACGTCGTCCAGTGGCAAGCAAGTCCAGGTGGCTGATATCGATTTGCTGGTACGTGCCCTGTCCATGGGCAAGCTGCACCACGCTATGATGGGTACTGCAGCCGTGGCCATAGGTACTGCTGCTGCGATACCAGGCACACTCGTGAATCTGGCGGCTGGCGGTGGCGCTCGTACTGCGGTGCGTTTTGGCCATCCATCCGGCACTTTACGGGTAGGGGCAGAAGCTACGCAAGTCAATGGCGAATGGAGTGTTACCAAGGCCATCATGAGTCGCAGTGCGCGCGTGCTGATGGAAGGTTGGGTACGCGTACCCTCAAACTGACAAAATTTTGGATTTGAAACGAAGTAGCTTTATGCACGTGAAAGTGCAGGCCTCGCCACGTGCCAGTGCCACTGTCCAAAAATAATAATTAATGCTCAGGGCCGACGCGAATGTTAAGAACATTTTGTGATATCGAAGGAGACAGCATGACCTACGCAGCGTTTTATCAGGAATCTATACAAGACCCGCAAGGGTTCTGGGCCAAAGAAGCGCAGTTGATAGACTGGCACAAGCCTTATGATAAGGTACTCGACCATAGCAAGCCGCCATTTGCCAAATGGTATGTGGGTGGTGAAACCAATCTCTGTCATAACGCAGTCGATCGCTGGCTGGCTACCCAGGCAGACCAGCCTGCGCTAATCGCGATTTCTACCGAAACCAATACTGAAAAAACTTATAGCTTTGCCGAGCTGCACGCAGAAGTGCAACGCATGGCAGCTATCATGCTAGGCCTGGGTGTGAAGCAGGGCGACAGGGTCTTGATTTATATGCCCATGATTGCCGAAGCAGCCTTTGCCATGCTGGCCTGCGCCCGCATAGGGGCTGTGCATTCTGTCGTATTTGGTGGCTTTGCTTCCAAGAGCCTGGGCACACGTATTGATGATGCCAAGCCTGTGCTGGTGGTATCAGCAGATGCGGGTATGCGTGGTGGCAAGGCTGTGCCTTACAAACCCTTGCTGGATGAAGCCATCACCCTGGCTGAACACAAGCCTGCACATGTCTTGCTGGTAGACCGCGGCCTTGATGCCATGCAACTGGTGGCCGGGCGTGATGTTGATTATGCGGCTGCAAGAGCGCAGCATATGGATGCTCAGGTGCCTGTGACCTGGCTGGAATCCAATACCATATCCTATGTCTTGTACACTTCAGGCACGACGGGCAAACCCAAGGGCGTGCAGCGTGATGTTGGCGGTTATGCAGTGGCACTGGCGTCGTCGATGAAGCATATTTTCTGTGGCAATCCAGGTGAAACCTATTTTGCGACATCAGACATAGGCTGGGTGGTCGGCCACTCTTATATTGTTTATGGCCCGCTGATTGCTGGTATGGCCACCATCATGTATGAAGGCACGCCGATACGCCCTGATGCGGGAATCTGGTGGAGCATAGTTGAGAAATACAAGGTCACGCGCATGTTCTCAGCACCGACTGCTGTGCGTGTACTCAAGAAGCACCCATCTGAGCTGATGCGCAAATATGATTTGTCTTCACTCAAAGCCCTGTACCTGGCAGGCGAGCCGCTTGATGAAACCACCTCAAGCTGGATCGCCAATGAACTGGGTGTCTCCATTATCGACAATTACTGGCAGACTGAAACTGGCTGGCCCATTTTGACCGTGGCACGAGGTGTGGAGCAGACTGCCACCCGTCTGGGCAGCCCTGGCATTGCCATGTATGGTTATAACGTGCGCATCATTAATGAAAACACGGGCGCAGAATGTGCCGCCAATGAAAAAGGTGTGGTTGCCATCAAAGGTCCGTTGCCGCCCGGTTGCATGCAAACCGTGTATGGCGATGACCAGCGCTTCGTCAATACTTACTGGTCCAATTTCTCTCACGAGCAGTTGTATTCCACCTTTGACTGGGGCATCAGGGATGCTGACGGCTATTACTTCATCCTGGGTCGTACTGACGATGTCATCAATGTTGCGGGACACAGGCTGGGTACACGCGAGATAGAAGAAAGTATCTCCAGCCACCCGCAAATTTCTGAAGTGGCTGTCGTAGGCGTTGAAGACAAGCTCAAGGGACAGGTGGCAGTCGCGTTTGCCATACTCAAAAAACCTGAACTTGCAGAAACGCCGGAACAAAAGCGGGCACTGGAGGCCGAGGTCATGAGCGTGGTTGACAAGCAGCTTGGTGCTGTCGCGAGACCATCACGCGTGCATTTCGTCAGCATGCTGCCGAAAACCCGTTCCGGCAAGTTACTGCGCCGTTCCATACAGGCGATTTGCGAGGGGCGAGAAGCTGGGGATTTGACAACGATCGAAGATCCGTCTTCCTTGCAGCAAATCCAGGCGGCACTGACTGCTTGAAAGTTTCGAAATTGGTAAGCTAAAAAAATAAAGGGAGTATTTGCTCCCTTTTGTTGTTTACATGAACATGTTCAGAGCTGCAGCGCCGCAGCCAGGGTTTTCACTTCCTCTTCTGACTCTTCCAAAATACTATTGAGCGTGCCATCGCCTACAACAAAATCGATTTCTGAAGAATACTGTTCTGACTCTTCGGCATAAGAATGGATATCCATAGGCGAATGCGTGGTAGCAAGTTCATTAGCCAGCAGCAGCGTGTCGCCCAGGGTTTCAGGGGGCATGGCGCGCAGACCAAACCAGAGAGCTTCAACGGCTTCCACCACTGCTTGCGGCAGCATCAGGCTCTTGATGACGGCACCGCCTATCTGCGCTTCGGACGATTCGCGGTCTATGATCGTGTCAGAAAAGGATGGTAAATCATCGACGCTGGAATCTGGTGCTGGCTCATCACGTTCCAGCAATGAGGGAAACTCATCCACCCGTGACAAGAGGTAAAAATTGCCCACCTCATGGACGATACCGGCAAACATGGCGGTATCAGGGTCTAGCTTGGTGATGCGCCTGGCGATGACTTGTGACAGGGCCGCAACCTGGGCAGTGTGTTCCCAGAGCTTATTCGTCATGACTTGAAGTTGCTTGTTTTTGCTGCTGCCAGCCAGTTGGCGCACGACCAGCGAAGCAACCACGGCACGCAGGGTGCGAAAGCCCAGCCGGCTGATGGCAGCCTTGACATTGGTGACATCATTGCCACGGTTGTAAGCAGCAGAATTGGCAATGGCCACCATGCGGGCGGCCAGGAAGGGCTCATTCAGGACTAACTTTGTTGCAGTATCTATACTGCAATCAGGATCATCCAGCGTTTGTTGCAGCTTCAGGGAAGCCGCCACATTCGTAGGGAAAACCAACTCCCCCCGTTTGGCTTGTTCAGCTATGCTGTTAAGCGCATCGATTTTATTCATCGCAGGTGTCTTTTGCACAAGTTAAACAAACATATGGTGGGCGCAAACCGCACCCTATCGGTCAACACTGCACTTGTTTGTTGATTAACAAATTCAGCGTGGCGTCACATTCATTGATAATGTTTGCAGAATGAAGTCATGAGATTTCATTCTGCTTCAGATAGTGATGCAGGTCAATCAAGCGATGGAAAATAAATCCAAACTCGCTCAATTTGTCTTTTGACTGTCTATCCACTTGTTCACTTTGGCTTCCAATAAGGCCAGCGGCAGGGTGCCATCGCTGAGTATCACGTCATGGAATTGGCGCAAATCAAAGCGCTTGCCCAAAGCTGCGCTGGCTTTTTGCCTGAGTTCGACGATTTTCAGTGAACCTATCTTGTAGCCCAGAGCCTGACCCGGCCAGGCCATATAGCGCTCGGTTGCCTGACGTGAGGCGGCTTCGCTATAACCCAGCGTGGATTGCTGGTATTGGATGGCCTGTTCACGCGTCCAGCCCTTGGAATGCAAACCGGTGTCCACCACGAGCCGGGTGGCACGCAAGAGTTCATCCGTCAGATGGCCAAGGTAGGCGCTGGGGTCGTTTTCAAACAAACCCATTTCTTTGCCCAGGGTTTCTGCATACAGGGCCCAGCCTTCGGTATAGGCATTATTACCACCGAACTTGCGGAATTTTGGGATGTCGAGTTCCTGTGATGTTGCTAAATGGAAATGATGACCCGGCTGCCCTTCATGCAGGTACAGGGTTTTCATGCCAGTGGTACTGTAGTCTGCAGGATTATTAATGACAGCCCAGAATACGCCCGGACGCGAGCCATCAAAGGCAGGCTGGGTGTAATGGTCAGATGCTGTCTGCTTGCTGATTTCCGGTTCGGCGCGAATGTCGAGCGCCGCTTTTGGCATCTTGTTAAACAGTTCTGGCAATTTGGCCTTGACCATTTTTTCTATCTGCCGGTAACCATCCAATACTTCTGCCTCAGTCTTGTAGGGACGATACTGGTTTTGCGTATCTATCCAGGCAGGCAAGCCCACCGGATCACCGGTGTAGCCCAGTTTTGGACCCAGGGCGACAAATTCATTTTGTATGCGTGCCACTTCTTTCAAACCTATGGCATGTATGGTTTCCGGTTCGAGATTGGTCGTGGTCTGGTCGCGTACCAGTGCTCGATACCATGTGTCGCCACCCGGCAAGGCACCAAAACCACTGCTGCTGCGACTGGCAGCCAGATAATCTTGCGACAGGAATTGATTAAACTGGCGCAATGCAGGCAAGACTTTAGTTGTCAGCGCCTGTTTGTATGCCTTGCTCAGGCGTTGCTTATCTGCCTCACTGAAATTGTCTGGAAAATTCTTGACTGGCGCAAAGTAGGCATGATCCTCCACCTTATCGGTCACCAGTTGCGCAAACTGGGGCAGGGTAGAATTGACCAGTGCCTTTGGCAAGACGATGCCGCGCTTCATACCTTCCCGCATATTGTCTGTGGCCTGGTTCATCCATACCGGTAATTGCGCCAGGCGGCGTAAGAAGACTTCGTATTGCTTGACGGTCTTCAAGGGTTGTGCGCTTTGTCCAGACGCAAAATGGGCCAGGGTGACAGGCAGATTGTCCATTTGATTGACTGGTAACAGGTGACCATCAAATTTGGCCATTTCCAGGTTGGACTTGAGTTCATAGTCCAGGCAGTCGTAGGTGACAGCATCGGCCGCTGATAATTGCTCGTGTTTGATGCGCGCCAGTTTGCTGGCAATATCCATCCACATGGCGAGTTGTTTTGCCCTGACCGATGCAGACAGCGTCAAGGGCAGTTTGTCGTCATAACGGGTGTCACCGTTATAAGTGGCGCCTATGGGGTCAAAAGCGGTTTGTTTTTCATAATATTCGTCAGCCAGCTTATTTAGTTGCTGGCTCAGGTGCCGGCTTAATTGCGTATTTTGCGTAATTTCTTGCTGCCCGGATTGCGCAGCTGCAGCATGCTTATTTGTCGTCCTGGCATTGTCATTTGCGGCCATGACGCTGGTGCAACTGATCAAACCTGCAGAAATAAGAACACTTGATAATAAGCGCAACTTAAGCATAAGAGTTTCCTAAAGAATATTGAAATAAAATAGTTTGCAAGCATACCACTGTGCGGGCACAAGTTTGCTATGACCTTAGTGTGCGTATGGCAGTTCCCATGAGCGGAATCTTCTTTAAATAAAAAACGGTTTATCTGGCATTTTTTCATAAAGCTTTTTGAACTTTGACCGTTATCTGTTTAGATCACGCATATTCCATTTGATGATTCACCAATTCCGAAGTGCGTGCGGATGGAACTGATATCGGGCTGGCAAGCCATGCGTGGTCGCGTCCTTTTTTGTATGCGAGGGACAGACTATTGCATAAAAAATGGTCACGCCCTCGATATGCGTTCCAGGTTTTTCTCATTGACAGCTCAAGGCTGGAGCGCATCATGAAAATTGCTTCCTCGGATATTTCCCTTTCTTCACAACACGCTGCCACCACGACTCTGGAAACGCAGGAGAAGTTACGAGCATGGATAGGTAAGGAGCGCCCCGATTTTGAAGGCAGGAACGCTAATGGCCCGGCGAATTTGAGGAATGCATCCAGCAATGTACAAATCTCTGATGCCGGCAAGGCTGCACAGTTTGCGCCACCTGCGCCGCCAGCAATTCCGACGAGCTCTGCTGCACCAACCGATGCAGTTCAACAAGCCACAGATGAAGCCGAAAATGACCCGCGTATACGCCTGATCAGATACATCATAGAGCTCATGACCGGCAAGAAAATCAATTCCCTGAGTAGCGCTGATGTGCAGCCAGATACCACCGCACCGGCAACACAAGCAGCCGCTCAGCCTGCCCAGCCACCGGCAGAAGGCACAGCACAAAATCCGCAGCCAGCACAGAAAGGTTGGGGCGTAGAGATAGACAGACATCAATCCTACACAGAGACGGAGCAGACTTCTTTTCATGCCACAGGAAAAATCGTCACTGCAGATAATAAGGAAATCAGTTTTGATCTGTCGTTTGAATTAAGCCGTAGCTATCACGAAGAAAGCAATACCAATATCCGTCTTGGTGACGCTAAAAAAGTTGATCCCCTGGTTATTAATTTCTCTGGCAATTCTGCGCAATTGACCTCGCAAAAATTTGCCTTTGATCTGAATGGCGATGGCAAGAAAGAAAATATCTCTTTCGTTCAGGGCGCTGGCTTTTTGGCACTGGATAAAAACAATGATGGCAAGATCAATAATGGCAGTGAACTATTTGGCCCCGGTACCGGGAATGGCTTTTCTGAACTGGCCGCTTATGACAGTGATGGCAATCACTGGATAGATGAAAGCGATGCAATCTACCAGAAATTGAAAGTGTGGACCAAGGATGGTGCCGGTCATGATCAATTGCAGACCCTGAAGCAGGCCAATGTCGGTGCACTATATCTCGGTAATGCCAGCACTGACTTCGATTTAAAAAATGCACAAAATCAGTCTAATGGACAGATTCGATCTTCTGGTATCTGGTTGAGCGAAGATGGCAAGGCACATAGCTTGCAGCAAGTGGATCTGTCGGTGTAAATATGCTCTGACAGGACAAGTAAAAACAGCTCCGCGGGTTCAACTCCGGAGCTGTTTTTGCGTAGGCGATTAAATACCGTTTAAAACTCTTCCCAATCATCATTGGTAGCTGCAGTTGGCTTTTCCATGCTGGATGTTTTTTTGGCAGGTTTTTCTGCTTCTTTTGTTGGCGCCTTGCTGATTTTTAAAGGAGCTACTGCGGTTTTATGCGGTGATTTTCCACTCACCTTGCTTGCCTTGCTGACGGTGGGAGCGGGTGATTTTTTTGCCACGGCATCGAGCTTGAATACACTCACCGCCTGTGCCAGTGCGCCAGCCTGCTCCTGCATACTCTCGGCGGCAGCTGCTGCCTGTTCAACCAGGGCAGAGTTTTGCTGCGTCATTTCATCCATTTGGGTAATGGCGAGATTGACTTGTTCTATCCCGGCGCTTTGTTCCTGGCTGGCAGCAGTGATTTCACTCATGATGTCGGCCACATGTTTGATGGAAGTGACAATCTCATCCATGGTCAGGCCAGCTTCATCAACCAGTTTATTACCCAGATTAACTTTTTCTACCGAGTCGTCGATCAGGGTCTTGATTTCCTTGGCGGCGCTGGCGCTACGCTGTGCCAGGTTCCTGACTTCGGCGGCCACCACGGCAAAACCTCGGCCCTGTTCACCAGCGCGGGCGGCTTCTACTGCTGCATTCAATGCCAGGATATTGGTCTGGAAGGCAATGCCATCAATAACACCGATGATGTCAACAATCTTGCCCGAACTATCCTTGATAGACCCCATCGTATTGACGACCTGGCCAACGATTTGCCCGCCCTTGGTAGCAACCTCGGTAGCAGAGATTGCAAGCTGATTGGCCTGGCGTGCATTGTCGGCGTTTTGTTTGACGGTGGAAGTGAGTTCTTCCATCGACGAAGCGGTTTCTTCCAGCGAGCTGGCCTGTGATTCTGTCCTGTTGGACAAATCGGCATTGCCGGAGGCGATCTCGCCAGAAGCCGTGGAGATCATTTCGGTACTGCTATGCACCTGGGTGATGGTCATGACCAGACTGTTATTCATATCTGCGAGGGCGCTCAGCAATTGCCCGGTTTCATCACGTGAGCGTACTTCTATGCGGCCGGTCAGATCGCCATTGGCCACCTTGGTGGCGACTTTGACGGCTTCATCCAGCGGGTTGGTAATCGAGCGTGAAATCCATGCAGCAAAGGCCGCACTGATGAGGAAGGCAATAATGCCCAGTATGATCATCAGGTTGCGAGAAAACATGATGATGCCTTTGATTGCTTCACCATTGGCACTCATGTCTTCTTTTTGTATTGCACTCAGTTTATCTATGTCGATCAGGGATTGTTTCAATGCAGGGAAGGTGGATTTCCCCATCATGGCGATGGCTTCATCTTTTTGATCCAGCTCGATCAGGTCACCGGTCTTGCTGAAAGCAGCCACAAAAGCTGCATTGGAAGCGACCAGTTTTTCAACCGCTTCTTTTTCTTTCGGTGCCAGGGCCAGTTTTCTTGAGATGTCAAGCAGGGCGTTTATTTTTTTCTTGTTTGCATCAATGGCAGCATACTGACTTGTCCGGGCTTTCTGATCTGGTGTAATAAATAACTCCAGCGTGCGACTGCCATTTTCCTGTATCAGGGCTGACATTTCCAGGGCACTGGTCACGCCTACCGCATCATCTTCGAGAATTTCTCTATTCCGGTCAGCGATTTCATTCAACCTTACCACGCTGATGACTACCATGAGCAACATGGTGAGCAAGGTCAGGCCGAAACCAAAGCTGAGACGTACCCTGATTTTAAAGTTACTGAAGTTCATGGTGATGATTCCTGTACAGATCAGTTTTTAGGGAGACAGGCAACAGCGAATTTAGGTTTTAGCATACCTAAAATTGCGCCGTTCTGCTAAGTAAATTGCTTGTTAGTCGTCGCGGTTGTCAGTTTCCTGACAAATTAGACAGACCCTTCAGGTAAAATCGGAGAAAACATGATCAAATTGAGGAATTATGAAGCTTGCAACATTGAAAGATGGTTCCAGGGATGGGCAATTGCTGGTGGTTGCCCGTGATTTAAAGACGGCAGCCATTGCGGATGGCATCGCCCCGACTTTGCAGCGTGCTCTGGATGACTGGAATTTTATCCAGCCCCAGCTTGAAGAATTATATAACCGCCTGAATTCTGGCCGGGCAGCCTACAGTTTTGAGTTTGAGCCAAAAAACTGCATGGCACCCTTGCCGCGTGCTTATCAGTGGGCTGATGGTTCATCCTACGTCAATCACGTAGAACTCGTGCGCAAAGCCAGAAATGCCGAGATGCCAGAAAGCTTCTGGCATGACCCCCTGATGTATCAGGGCGGCAGTGATGATTTTATCGGCCCTTGCGATGACATCGTCATGACTTCAGAAGAATGGGGTATAGATTTTGAAAGTGAAATTGCAGTTGTTACAGGTGATGTGCCCATGGGCGTCAAGGTACAGCATGCGGGTGAGCACATACGCTTGCTGATGCTGGTGAACGACGTGTCTCTGCGCAACCTGATACCGGCTGAGCTGGCAAAAGGTTTTGGTTTCTTCCAGTCCAAACCGGCATCCAGCTTTTCACCAGTTGCAGTGACGCCAGACGAGCTGAGTGAAGCATGGAAAGACGGCAAAGTCAATCTGGCTCTGCGCTCCAGCATGAATAGCATGCTGGTCGGCCAGCCAAATGCCGGCGTGGATATGGTATTTTCTTTCCCACAACTGATCACGCATTTGTGCAAGACCAGAAATGCCAGGGCAGGCACCATTATCGGTTCTGGTACGGTGTCGAACAAGGATGCCAGCAAGGGTTATAGCTGCATCGCAGAAAAACGCGCGCTGGAAATGATTGCCGTGGGAGAGCCTGTGACGCCGTACATGAAATTCGGTGACAGCATCAAGATAGAGATGCTGGATAAAAACGGCAAATCCATTTTTGGAGCGATTGATCAAAGCGTAGTTGAGTCACATCTTTAATTGCTTGAGTTGGTTTATGACGGTTTGTGGCGGTTTGCAAATTGCGCATCCCGCCCATAATTTTTTGGAGTCATCGCATGTCTTTGATCTTTTCTTATTCCCTGCGTGGTGCTGTCATCGCGGCCCTGAGTCTGGGCAGTGTGATAGCGCAGGCACAAATCAGGGTGGGCATCAATCTGTCCACTACTGGGCCGGCAGCGGCTATCGGTGCTTCTTCCAAAAATGCCATCATGCTCTGGCCTAAAGAAATTGGTGGCAAAAAAATTGAGTACATCATGCTGGATGACGCCAGCGACCCCGGCAATGCAGTCAAGAATGCGCGCAAGCTCATCACCGAAGAAAAGGTCGATATCATCGTCGGCCCGAATACCACACCCAGTGCATTGGCAATGCTGGAAACCGTGGCAGAAAACGAAACACCCATGATCACCCTGGCAGCATCGGCCAGCATTGTTGAACCCATGGATGTCAAACGTGCCTGGGCTTTCAAGATGCCACAAAATGATACCCATATGACGACGATCCTGACTCAGCATATGGCTGATAATGGTGTCAAGACGGTGGCCTTCATCGGTTTTGCCGATGCTTATGGGGAAGGCTGGTGGCGTGAGTTTTCCAAACTGGCTGAACTGCGGCATATCAAGATCGTCGCCAATGAGCGTTTTGCCCGCACCGATACCAGCGTCACGGGCCAGGTCTTGAAAATGATGGCAGCAAAGCCAGATGCAGTGCTGATTGCCGGTTCTGGTACGCCAGCGGTCTTGCCGCAAAAGACCCTGATAGAGCGTGGTTACAAGTCGCAGATTTACCAGACCCATGGCATCGCCAGCCAGGAATTTTTGAAGCTGGGTGGCAAGGATGTTGAGGGGACTTTATTCCCTACTGGTCCAGCAGTAGTAGCACTGCAACTGCCTGAAAAGCATGCAGTAAAAAAAATCTCCACAGAGTTTGTGCGCAAGTATGAAGCAGTCTATGGTGCTGGCACAACGACGCAATTTGCCGGTGATGCCTGGGGCGCGTACATGTTGCTGGCGAATGCAATTCCGGTTGCCTTGAAAACCGCACAGCCAGGTAGCAAGGCTTTCAGACAGGCTTTGCGCACTGCTTTGGAAAACACCAAAGACCTGGTCGTGCCTCAGGGTGTCATCAATATGAGTGCAAGCGACCATGTAGGCCTGGACCAGCGTTCACGTGTCATGGGCAAGATACAGGGCGGAAAATTTGTGTATGCCTATGGCGGTTAAAATCCAGTTGTGAATACTTGGAAGCGCGCTCAATTGATAGAAAATTGAGCGCGTTTTTTTATTGCCTCCCCAACTGGAAAAAGACATTTTTTGCCCCACTTTGCCCTACTGCAAAGCCCAGGTAAATAGGGCCGATAAAACTATTAAAACCTGCAAACAGGCTGGCACTCTTGCGCAGTGATTTGAACGAAATATCTTCACCCCTGTTCCAGACATTACCCGCTTCCAGCGAAGTACCAAGGAACAGGCTTTGTCCTGCCAGATCAAACTTTACTGCACGCAGCAGATATGTAACGCTGCCATAGACCATGAAGTCGCCGGTGAACTGATCTGGCTGGTAGGCTGATAATTGCTGGAAGCCACCCAGGGTAGAACCTATCCCGCGTACATCCGTGCCTTTCTGGAACAGGCCAGCCGCGTTCAATTTAAGGTTGATACTATGGTTATTGATGCTATTGGCCCAGGTAGTATTGATGGCCACTTCCTGGAAATTTTTACGGGTATCACTGGTGCCCAGAAAAGCGCTGGCATCCACCTTGTAACCATAGCGGGGGAAGCTGGCATCACTGAGCTGGTCTATGACGACAGCCGACTTCAGGCCAAATTGTTGTAAATCAGCGCTGGGCAGGGATTCAACTTTCACGCTGCCATCTTCGTTTAACAGCAGATAGCCACCGATTTTAGGGCGCACGCGGTAATGGTTGAAATTCAAACCCAGTTTGGCTTCACCGAGTATGCTTTGTTCCCCTATGCGAAAACCGAGGTCCAGGCCCAGTTTGTCACTGCGGAAGTTGTATTCTGCAATACGGGTATTGCCGCTATATAAGTTCCTGGTGTTCTGGCCTATTTCTGCAAACGGTGCCAGGTACATGCCTTCACGTTCAAACACAGGCTGGCGTAATTCGGTGTGATATTTAATGCTGTTACCAAATTCAAGATCATTACGCCATTCGAGGCCGCCATCAGTAAGCCATGGCCGACGGTGGCCAACCTGCAGCTTGAAGCCGCCAGCACCTTCAAAGCCGCTGGACAAGGCCAGGCCAAAGCGCAGGAAGTGCGGACCCCAGTTGCGGCCATAGGCATTCACCCGTATGCCGTATTCACCATCGCGCTCGATCAGTTCATGGTTGACGCTGTCAAACTCGCGGGCATTATTCAGTATGGTCAGTTTGCGATTGATGTCTTCCGCCTTGTATTCTGTGCCTGTCCGTATGTTCAATTGGCGGCGTATATCACTCTCGGGTACTGCACCATTGGTGGTGATATCGACAAACTGGATTTTGATTGGCGGTAATTGTGGGTTCAAACGTATCTCATGTCTGACTGCATACATTTCTGGTGGCAGACTTAAGGTAAGCAGCTTGGCATCCAGTTCATGAGTCGCTTTTTCACCTATCTTGA
Organism: Undibacterium sp. GW821-FHT07F11; assembly: GCF_059418665.1. Taxonomy (NCBI): domain Bacteria; kingdom Pseudomonadati; phylum Pseudomonadota; class Betaproteobacteria; order Burkholderiales; family Oxalobacteraceae; genus Undibacterium; species Undibacterium sp. GW821-FHT07F11. The sequence goes on along the minus strand of NZ_JBWKQH010000002.1, from coordinate 605,185 downwards.
CGGCTTCTTTTGATCTGGCAAAATCCATGAATGTGATGTTGCCAAGACCTGGTTCTATCAAGATATCATTGGGGCCGAGCAGGGCTTTTTGTGCCTCTACATTTTGCTCGGTCAGAATGTTGACCATTTGCTGGCTGACATTGAACAGGGTGAGCAACTGGTCGCGCGGCATCAGTGGCGTACCTATGTTGACGGCGATCACGACGTCTGCACCCATTTGCCTGGCGATATCGACGGGCAGGTTCCTGACCAGGCCACCGTCGGACAATAACTTGCCATCTATTTCTATAGGGGCGAATACGCCGGGGGCTGCCATGCTGGCCCGTATGGCCTTATGCAAGGGGCCTTTGGTAAAGATCACCATCTTGCCAGTTTCCATATCTGTTGCCAGCGTGCGGAAAGGGATGGGCAAACGATCAAAATCAATGTCAGGCTGTAGATGGGCAGTCCAGTTTTGCAAGATTTCCAGAAACTGGCTGGCTTGCACTACGCCCGCGGGCAGGCGCACGCCATTCGCGCTCAGGCCCAGTGTGGCACCGAGAGGGTATTGTTCATCTTCCTCCCTGACGCTTTGCGGCAGATAACGTCTTTCTACTCTGTCTAACGCGATATCGTTGAGCTTCAAAGCATCAAGACGGGTTTCAATTTCACTGGCAGAAAAACCGGCTGCATACAAACCACCAACCACTGCGCCCATACTGGTGCCAGCGATGCAATCTATAGGGATATGCAATTCTTCCAGTACCTTGAGTACGCCCACATGGGCAAAGCCACGCGCACCGCCACCAGACAATGCCAGGCAAATTTTGGGTTTCTTGAGCTGCGGCCCCTGGACGGTAATACTTTCTGCAGATGCAAGAGATGATGTTATCAAACAAGTGAAAAGACTGAAAACTACCAGTAATAATGATTTGTGCATGTTGTAATTGGTGGAAACATGGAATTCTTGGCTCAGGGTCTATATACTAGCGCATGCATATCAAACGATGCTAACCTAGGTCTAATTGCATAAGAGATTATCCTCGCCTTTACAAAAAAACTACCCATGAACCTACATCAATTGCGCTTTGTACGCGAAGCTGTAAGACAGAATTTTAATCTGACTGAGGCTGCCAAGGCCTTATTTACATCGCAACCCGGTGTTTCCAAGGCAATTATTGAACTTGAAGAGGAGTTGGGCGTCGATATTTTCACCCGTCATGGTAAACGCATACGTGGCCTTACTGAACCGGGCAGGGCGGTGTTGAAGTCGGTTGAGCTGATTATGCAAGAAATTGACGGGCTTAAGCGCATAGGCAAGGAATTCGCGGCGCAAGACAGCGGCAGCTTTACCATTGCCACTACCCATACTCAGGCACGCTATGCCTTGCCCAAGGTGGTGCAGGCCTTCATGCAAAAATACCCCAAGGTCAGATTGTCCTTGTTGCAAGGCAATCCAAAGCAAATTGCCGAAATGGTCATGCGTGACCAGGCTGATATTGCGATTGCGACTGAGGCCATCGCCGGATTTGATGGTTTGATTTCCTTACCATGTTACCAATGGGAGCATGTCGTTGTCGTGCCGATTGAACATCCCTTATTGAAATTGAAGAACGTCAGTCTCGAAGAAATTGCCAATTATTCATTGATTACCTATGATGCTGCCTTTGCCGGACGCAGCAAAATAGACCACGCCTTCCAGATTCGTAATTTAAAGCCGGATATCTTGCTCGAAGCCATCGATGCAGACGTCATCAAGACCTATGTAGAGCTGGGTATGGGGGTAGGTATTATCGCTGGCATGGCCTTTGATGCTGAGCGTGACAAGAATTTACGCGCCATACCTGTGGGCCAATTATTTGGCATGAATGTTTCACGGGTAGCGATCAAGCAGGGCGCTTATCTGCGCAGCTATATTTATACCTTTATAGAGTTACTGAATCCTACCCTGAACCGTAAAATGATAGACAATGTCATGCAGGGGAATAAGGATACCTACGATTTATGAGCATGCAGGCATTGAGTAGCTGGCCTGCTGAACAACGCAGAGAGGTGCGTGGCATATTGACGGATATTGATGATACTTTCAGTAGCCATGGCAAGCTGACAGTGGCCGCGCTGGCTGCACTTGACCGTTCGAAAATCGCAGGCCTGCGGCGTATAGCTGTGACTGGGCGGCCAACTTACTGGACTTTGCCTTTGTTAAGGCTATGTGATTTTGATGCCATCATTGCTGAGAACGGCGCGAGTGCTTTCTGGATAGATGGGGAGGGCAGGCAGCAGGCCATGTACTATGCTGACGCCCAAACCCGTGCGCAACACAGGCAGCGTCTGCTGGACTTTGCAGACATCATGCGCAGGCATTTTCCGAATGTATTACCCGCTGCTGATGCCGCACAACGCATAGGTGACCTGGCGTTTGATATAGCGGAAAATATTCCTGCGATACCGCTAACGCAATTGAATGAAGTCGTGGCCCTGATACGTGAACATGGTTTGCATGCGACCACCAGCAGCATCCATGCCCATGCCTCAGTTGCACCTTTCAGCAAGCAAAGCATGAGCCAGCGGGTGTTGCACGAAGTATTTGGCATCTGCGATGAAGTCGCAAAGACGACTTATGTATTTATTGGTGATTCTGCCAATGATTCCAGCATGTTTGCCCATTACCCGCTTTCAGTTGGGGTGGCAAATATCTACAAATATCTGGACAGATTTGAGGCCCACCCGGCCTATGTCTGCCAGGCCAAATACGGTGAGGGATTTGTAGAGCTGGTTGATTTTCTGTTGAAAGATAAAAATGAGTGAAAATAAAATGCGCGAATACTATGCGCAACGTGCACAGACCCTGGAAAAGGTTTACCAAAAACCTGAGCGCCAGCAAGATTTGCGTGAAATCCAGGGCAAAGTACTGGACGTATTAAAAGACCAGCGTGTGCTGGAAGTTGCTTGCGGCACAGCTTACTGGACTGAGCGTTTTGCGCCTGTGGCAGCGAGCGTTGTGGCAACTGACTATTGCCAGCCCATGCTGGATGTAGCGCAGGCAAAGACTTATCCTGAAGGTAAAGTGCAATTTGCTCTGGCCGACTTGCATGACTTGCCAGCAGCAACGGCAGGTCAGTACACGGCTTGCTTTGCCGGGTTTTTCTGGTCGCATGTCATGCGTGATGATCAGACCAGTCTGCTGGGTCATCTCAGTAAGGTGACAGGTAAAGGCACTACGCTGGTTCTGATCGACAATAATTATGTCGAAGGCAGCAGTACGGTCATCGCCCGCACTGACCTCGAAGGCAACACCTTCCAGTTGCGCAAACAGGAAGATGGCAGCAGGGTAGAGATACTGAAAAACTTCCCTACCGATAGTGCATTACGCAAGAAATTTGGCCCTGTCGTGCGCGATATCCGTATTTTCAGGAATACTTACTACTGGATGCTGACTTGCGTATTGAAGTAGGCCTTTGATGAAATGAGTTCTAGTATTGTCCCTCGAAAGCCTGCCGTGATACATTGCAAGTCGTTTAAATTTTTTCTGGAGTAATTCATGGATCTGCAAGCTTGCACAGAAGCGATACGCGCTAAAGTTGGTGATGATAGTGGTTTGAATGCCACCCTGAAATTTGATTGCGGTGATGAAGGCGTGGTATTTGTTGATGCGCTGGCGACGCCAAATACAGTCAGCAATGAAAATAATGAAGCTGGCTGCACGATCACCATTTCCCTGGAAAACCTGGCAGCTTTGCTGACAGGCCAATTGAATCCCATGAATGGCTTCATGATGGGTAAACTGAAAGTTTCTGGCGACATGAGTGTTGCCATGCGCTTGCAGACTGTGGTGTAAGTCTGGCCTGACAGACAAGCTTAATAAAGCGGCATTTCCTTTAGCGATGGCGAGGAAATGCCGTTTTCATTTTGGATTTGCTATTTGCTTTCCTCAAGGTATTTCCTTAAACCAGTGACATCGCACTCAAAGCCAATGCCGAAGTGCCGTCTGGGTACAGGGCATCATAGCAGCGTGTGCAACTGCTACAAAACAGGTGTGAACGCTTGACGAATTTATAGCGCAGTATCAGTTGCAGCTGTACGCCGCTGCAATGGGGGCAATGCTCACGCATATTACCTGCCGAGGGCGCATCCTCGGATTGAAAACCTTCTTCTAACATTACTCCTTCTATGACGTCGCGGGGATCAAGCTGCATCAGGATAAAATCTGGTGCGCGGGCATTACGCCTTTCTGAATAACCATCTTGCTGTTGGGAAAGTAGATGTGCACTGGCTGTCATCATGTTTAGCTCCTGGAATGACTTCTGCCGCTGCTGACAGTCAACAGGAGGGCAGACTTTCAATCTAGTAAAATTCAGGCATGAAGACAAGGACGATAGCGAGAAAAAATGAATTCGCAGAATACATTAGCCAATAAGATATGGACCTTGACTGTGCAACCCGAGGGCTGGGCCTGCGAAACTGTGGACGAACTCAGTTTGCTGGAGGCTGCCTTGCTGGAAGGTATACGCATCCCCAATTCATGCCGTAACGGTACCTGCCGCACTTGCATGTGCCAGATGCTGTCAGGAGAAATTAACTACCAGATAGACTGGCCCGGCCTGAGCCTGGAAGAAAAGCAGGAGGGCTGGATACTGCCCTGTGTCGCCCAGGCCTGCTCGGACGTGGTGCTGGATGTGCCAGCGGCAGTCAAAGTGTAGAGGCTGTCAGCACCATTATTATTCAGCATTACTGCATTGCCTGAGCTGCCCATCCAGGCGGCTCCAGCATGCGGTGCTGGCTTCAGGCACAGGGTGAGGCACGCCATCATTATCTATCCTGGCCAAACGGGTATTCCAGGCCTTCACGCCTTTCTTATCCAGTTGTAGCCTTATGACCCAGCCACGGGTTTGCGGTTCATTGTCGAGTTCATCCATGACAAAATTGCCCAGGCTATAAATGACAGGTTTTCCCTTGTAATGTTCTACATCCTGTATCACATGGGGATGACCGCCTATGATGGCATCGGCACCTGCATCTATCATTACCTTCGCTAACTGACGCTGCCTGTCGACGGCAAGTTTGTCATTTTCCCAGCCCCAATGCATGAAGGGTATCACCAGGTCTGCGTGATATTGCTGACGTGCGGTTCGTATATCGAGTACTACCTGTTCATCTTCACTCCAGGCGACACCGGCGGCTTGTGCTTCCGCTTCAAAGCTGCGTGGCATGTATTCGTTATAGCCCAGCAGGGCAATGCGCAAACCTTTCTTTTCGATGATCAGTGGTGTATGCGCTTCACGCAAATTATTACCACCGCCAAAGCGCTTGATTTGTTGCTGGTCGAGTAAACCCAGCATCTCCTGGAAAGCTGCACGGCCAAAATCACCGGAATGATTATTTGCAATCGACACTGCATCTACATGCTGCTTCAGGGTAGCGAGGGTACGGGGATGTGCGCGGAAGGTAAAATTCTTGTCGGCTGCATCGCCTGTCGTGGCCACTACACATTCCAGATTGACGACGCGGATGTCGGCATTCTTGAATAATGTGGCAAAGGCAAAGAACGGGTCTTTGCCATCAGCGATCATCTTGCCTGGTTTGCCATCAAGGACGACATCACCGGCAAACAATATGCTGACACTGTCGTCTTGGGCATGGGCTGTTTGTGCGAGCGTACCAGTCAGCGTGAGAGCCGCAAGCAGATGACTTAAACGTTTGAGATTTTTCATTGCTGTACCTCCTGCAAAGTGCAGCGGTACTGCAGTTCACGCTCTACATCACCAGCATAGATCGAATTTTGCGGCGTCAGAGGGCTCTCTTTGCTGGTGACTTTGAAGGGCGGGCGGTAAGTCGCCTGATGGACAGGGACATCGCTGCGACGAGTCTGGAAATAAGCGTACAGCTTGATGTAGTCTATTTGCTGTGCCTTGCCAACCATGACCGCCTTGAATGTAAAACGCTCGCCTATATCGGTGGTCTTTACATCATACGGGTCCGGGACGATCTGGCTCTCTATGGTCTGCATGCTGCCAGCATAGCTGACATAGCAGCGCAATAAAGGTTTGGCCTGACTACTTGTACTGAGGAAGCACGCCGTAAAAAAAACGCTGCCTGCTAGTAAAGATACTCGATACCTGTTCTTGGTCCCTGCAAGTGCCTGCATAGATTCACCGATGTTCGTTTATACGAACAGCGATTATCACAGTATTTGTGGATGCAGGGAAGTCAGAGTTTTGCCTTCTATCCTGTAGCAGGATAAATGTTCAGGAACTTCGCAGCGCCAACCCAGTTTCCGCTCTATTTGCTGGCGCAGATGGTCGGCCGCTGCTGGCTCACCATGAGTGATGAAACTGCGCAAAGGTGCTTGCTTCAGGTGTTTCAGCCATCCCAGCACTTCTTCATAGTCAGCATGGGCGGATAAGCCGTCAATCATGACAACCTTGGCGCGCACCTTGATATCCTGGCCGTGGATACGCACCGTGTTTGCGCCATTGATCAATTTCTCTCCTCGTGTGCCACCAGCCTGATGACCGCAAAAAACGATAGTATTCCTGTCATCAGGGGCCATATATTTCATGTGATGCAGCACTCGGCCACCTGTGGCCATGCCGCTGGCAGAGATGATGACTTTTGGCCAGCGTTCATTGTTCAGGCGCTGGGATTCTTCTGGCGTCCTGACATAGGTGGTCATGGCTGCAATGCCAGCGATATCTTCGGGTGAGAGTTTTAGTGAATCTGCGTAGTGGCTATAGATGCTGGTCGCACTTTCAGACATGGGGCTGTCCAGATAAATGGGAAAATCGTGTATCTGCTTATTCTTGCGCAACTGGTATAACAGATACAGCAATGTTTGTGCACGCCCAACAGCAAACGAGGGTATCAGCACCGAGCCACCACGTTGTACGGTGCTATTGATGATATCGCGCAAATCGTTTTCGGGAACACTGTTACTATGCAGTCGATCACCGTAGGTTGATTCTACGATGAGGTAGTCAGTTCTTTCCAGGAATTCTGGAGCCTTCATGATGTAATCGCGAGGCCGCCCTACATCGCCAGAAAATAACAGGCTGGTCTGTTCCATTTTTAAAGAAATGCTGCAAGAGCCCAGGATGTGCCCGTTCGGTATCCATTGTGCGTGCACATCATCGGTTATCATGATGATGGCATGCTCGTCAATGTAATGGAAATGCTTGAGTGCCTTGGCAACATCATGGCTGTCATACAAGGGCAAGGCCTGCTCATGTTTGGACAGGTGGTGACGGTTCAGGTAGGCTGCCTCTTCTTCAAACAAATGGGCGGAGTCACGCAATAATAATTTACACAGCGCGAATGTGGCCTTGCTACAGTAAATCTTGCCTTTGAACCCCAGTTTGACCATCAATGGAATATATCCAGAGTGATCAAGATGGGCATGGGTCAGTAAGATCGCATCGACTTTCGATGGATCAAAAGGTGGATCTTCCCAGTTACGCAAACGCAGTTGCTTGTAACCCTGGAACAGGCCGCAATCCACCATGATGTGGCTGTGGTCCGACACCAGCAGATAACGTGAGCCTGTCACGGTGCCAGCGGCACCCAAGAAATGCAGTTTGATCAAAATACATCTCCAGTCGGGGGATAGTGTTTTCTTGCTCTGTTGTCAGGCAAGTTCAAAGAACACAAACACTATTGAACACGTACAGGCATATTCAAGTCAATGACCTGTTGACTCCAGGCAAGCCTTAGTTTTACTTTGTTTGTGCTAACTCAATCATGGGCGCCGGTTTGGATCAGTTTCAGATAATTTTCCGGCAGGGCGAAGCGTTCTCCATAGAGTGTCCGCAATTCTGCTGCGCGTCTGGCAAATGCCTGTGAGCCCACAGAATGCACATATTGCACTGCACCACCCGTCCATGCCGGGAAACCTATGCCAAAAATTGATCCTATATTGGCATCGCGGGTCGATTCCAGTACACCTTCATCCAGACAGCGCAGGGTTTCTATCGCCTGCATGTATAAAAACCTGTCTTGCAGGTCGGCATAGGGCAGGCTGTATCCGGCCTTACCAAACAATGTACTTAGTTCAGGCCACAGATATTTCTTGCCACCGTCTGTGGGATACTCATAAAAACCTGCGCCAGCAGCCTTGCCAGCGCGCTGATGTTGATCAAGCATGACATTGATGATGGCGGCAGATGCGGGTGCCTGCCAGCTTTTACCTTCGGTTTCGAGATCCGCCTTGGTTTGCGCGGTGACATGGCGGGACAGGCTCAGCGACACCTCATCCTGAACGGCCAGCGGGCCAACCGGCATGCCGACGGAGAGGGCTGCATTTTCTATGAGTGCTGCTGGCAAGCCTTCTGCCAGCATGCTCAAGCCCTCGTTGACAAAACTGGCAAATACCCGGCTGGTGAAAAAGCCGCGCGAGTCATTGACGACGATGGGCGTCTTGCCTATCTGCAGTACATAGTCGTATGCACGGGCGATTGTTGCTTCACTGGTTTGCTTACCCTTGATGATTTCCACCAACTGCATTTTCTCGACGGGCGAAAAGAAGTGTATACCTATGAAGCGTTCTGGATTGCTGACTGCTTTTGCCAGTCCGCTGATTGGCAGGGTGGAGGTATTGCTGGCCATGATGCCATCGGCTGCCAGCATGCTTTCTGCTTCTCTGGTGACAGTCGCTTTGAGTTCGCGGTTTTCAAATACGGCTTCGATGATGAGATCACATCCTGAAAAATCACTGGCGCTTGCAGTAGGCTGTATCAGTTCCAACTGGTTCGCTGCCTTTTCTGCAGATAAGCGACCTTGCCCTACTTTTTTGTGCAGGCCGTTAGCAATATTGGTTTTGCCCTGCTCGGCTTTTTCCAGCGTCGGCTCTTTCAATACCGTATGTATGCCACGCGCTGCACTGACAGCCGCTATGCCAGCGCCCATCATGCCTGCACCTATCACACCGAGCTTGCTGACTTTGGATTTTGCGATGTCTCGCGGGCGGCTTTTGCCTGTGCTGATTTCCTGCATCTGGAAGAACAGGGTACCTATCATGTTCTTGGCAACCTGGCCCGTGGCGAGATGGGTGAAGTAGCGGCCTTCAATCTTCAAGGCATTGTCGAAATCAACTTGCGCACCTTCTACCATGGCTGCCAGTATGGCTTCAGGCGCTGGATAATTGCCGCGGGTTTTTTCACGCAACATGGCCGGTGCCACCATGATCATTGGCAGCAGCTTGGCAGAGTTGGCTGCTCCGCCGGGCAGTTTATAGGCTGCATCATCCCAAGGCTGTTGTGCCTGTGGATTGGCCAGTATCCAGGCGCGCGCCTGCTGCAACATGTCTTCATTGCTGCTGGCGATGGCATGTACCAAGCCAGCCTTGACAGCTGCTGCTGGAGAGACCTGCTTGCCTTCCAGCAGATAAGGCATGGCTTCCTGCAAGCCCAGCAGGCGTACTGTACGCACCACGCCGCCAGCGCCCGGTAATAATCCCAACGTCACTTCAGGGAAGCCGATTTTTGCTTTGGCATTATCCAGGGCTATGCGGCAATGGCAGGTCAGCGCCAGCTCAAGTCCACCGCCAAGGGCGCTGCCATTGATGGCGGCAACAACGGGCTTACCGAGTTTTTCGAGTCTGCGCAGCACTGCCTTGTTTTTCTCCACCATCTCCAGGCAGGATTTGGCATCTTGTATGCTGATGAGTTCTCGCAAGTCACCACCGGCAAAAAAACTGTCCTTGCCGGATGTCAGGATGACGCCGCTGAGTTGCTCTTTTTCTTCTTCTAGCCGACCGACGGCAGATGCCAGTGCATCACGAAATGCCGCATTCATGGTGTTCACCGACAAGCCTGGCATGTCGATGTTGAGAGTGACTATCTGATGTTCGTCTTTGCTGTAATTGATCATGATGTTTGCTTTCCCGCTACATTTCTGGTTTAAACGCGCTCTATGATGGTGGCGATGCCCATGCCGCCACCCACACACAGGGTGATGAGGCCGCGCTTTAACTGACGCGCTTCCAGCTCATCAATCAGATTACCCAGCAACATGCAGCCGGTTGCCCCCAGCGGGTGGCCGAGGGCAATCGAGCCGCCATTCACATTGACTTTTTCTTCCGGTACTTTGAGGTCTTTCATGAACTTCATGACGACCGCTGAAAAGGCTTCATTGACTTCAAATAAATCGATATCTTCCACACGCAAGCCAGCTTTATTTAATGCTTTCAGAGTGGCGGGACCAGGACCTGTCAGCATGATGGTCGGATCGGTTCCTGTCACGGCAGACGCAACGATGCGGGCACGCGGATTCAGGCCCAGGCGTTTGCCCATGGCTTCGGTACCTATCAGGGCGAGGGCAGCACCATCGACGATGCCGGACGAGTTACCAGCAGTATGCACATGGTTGATACGCTCAATGTGCGGGTACTTGCGTATCGCGACGCTATCAAAACCCATTTTGCCCGGCATTTCAAATGAAGCCTTGAGAGAAGCCAATGCTGCCATGCTGGATTGTGGTTTGATGAATTCATCTTCTGCCAGTATTACCAGGCCATTCATGTCTCGCACCGGGCGCAGGGACTTGAAGCGGCCAGCTGCCCGTGCCGCCGTGGCTTTTTCTTGCGAACGCAGGGCAAAGGCATCGACATCTTCGCGGCTGAAACCTTCCAGCGTTGCAATCAGGTCCGCGCCTATGCCTTGCGGTAAAAAGTCAGTCTGCATGCTGGTTTGCGGGTCGGCTGCCCAGGCGCCACCATCCGAACCCATAGTTACGCGCGACATCGATTCAACACCGCCAGCGACTACCAGGTCTTCCCAGCCTGAGCGTACTTTTTGCGCAGCCAGGTTGACTGCCTCCAGACCAGATGCGCAAAAACGGTTCAGTTGCACGCCTGCCACTTGCCAATCCCAGTCTGCTGCCAGGGCTGCTGTCTTGGCAATGTCTGCGCCCTGGTCGCCAATGGGGGTGACGCAGCCAAGGACTACATCATCAATCAGCGCGGTATCAAGCGACAGACGCTGTTGCATATCCTGCATCAGACCGGACAATAAAGAGATGGGTTTGACACTATGCAGTGAACCATCTTTCTTACCCTTGCCACGCGGCGTGCGCGGCGCATCAAAAAGATAGGCTTCGGTCATTTGATTCTCCTGTTTGCTGGTCTGTATGTGAGGGGATGGATCGCTTTATTGATGCTCAAGTGTATGATGATACAATTAATAAAGCAAATGCTTGATTAAATACTGTGTGGCTGATTTGACCACAGAATATGAGGAAAACACGCAATGACACAAAACATCATTAACAATCCAGAATTTCAAGGCATGCTCAAAATGGTGATAGAGGAAAAAATCCCGTTTTGTCATCTACTGGGTATGAAGCTCGATAGTTTTGACCCGGACGCACCGCGCCTCAGCATAGGCATGCGCGATGAGTTATTGGGTAACTTTGCCCAGGGCATGCTGCATGGTGGTGTGATTGCTTCTGTACTCGATAGCGTGGCGGGTTTTGCCATCTTGCTCAAAATGGCGCAGCAAAGCCCGCAAGATGACGTCATTTCGCAGATCAAGGAATTTGGCAAGATGAGTACCATAGACTTGCGCATCGATTATCTGCAGCCAGGTCGGGGCAAGCACTTTGTTGCGACTGCTGAAGTCACCCGGCTGGGCAAGCGTGTCGCCAATGTCCTGATGGACCTGCGTAATGAAAAAGGTGACAGAATTGCGACAGGCGCAGCCGCATTCATGCTGCATGGCCGCGCCTGATTGCCTTTCTGCCCACTTGTACTAGGATATAGATACAAACTACAACAAGGGGGAGCAGCATGAGCATACGTCTGGAAAAAGCCAATGGACTGGCCACCATCATCTTTGATAATCCAAACTGCATGAATGTCATGGGAGCGGCAGAGATACGCTCCCTGAACCAGTTGACCGAGTTGTTGGCAGAAGACCATAGCATACGCGTCGTCATTATCCGTGCCGAGGGCAAGGTATTTGGCGCGGGAGGTGACATCGCCAGCTTCAAGCCAGGTGACCCGGCATCCCCCGAAGCCATACGTGAAATTGGCGCAGAGCTGAACCAGGCAATATTGCGCCTGCATAAACTTCCTGCCATCGTGATTGCCTCTGTCCACGGTGCGGTAGCTGGTGGCAGCATGGGGACCATGAATGCGGCTGATCTGGTAGTCGCAGCCAAGGGCACCCGCTTTAACATGGCTTATGCCAAGATAGGTGCGAGCCCTGATGTCGGTAATACCTGGTTCCTGCCGCGCCTGGTTGGCAACCGCAAGGCACTGGAATGGTTATTGTTTTCGGAAAATTTTGATGCCGATGAAGCCCTGGCTTTTGGCTTGATTAATCTGGTTGTACCACCAGAGCAATTGAAAGATGTAACCGAGAAGCTGGCCCTGAGACTACTGCGCGGCCCACAAGAAACTTATGCCAGAATGAAGCGTCTTGTATATCAGTCAGATGCAACTTCGCTCGAACAGCAGGTTAGCGATGAAATCGAGGCTTTTGCTTCTGTCACGATGACGCCGGACTTTGCCGAAGGGGTATCTGCTTTCCTGGATAAGCGGACCGCTCATTTTGGCTGCAAGCTGAATTAGCCGCTATTTTTGGCAATTACAGGGGCATATGACAGTTTTGTGACGAGTTTTGCGTCTTAAAGGTGACTTTTTCCTCTGAAACTGCAAGATAAATTGAGTGCGTCGTGTTTTATTTTACTTTTTCCCGAAATTCTGCGTATAATCGTTCAGTCGTTGAGATTCAAAGTGGTAGTGCAGTATCAGTCTGTCATTTCTTACTTGGTTGAAACGATCTATCGGGCATATGCCCACATTAACTGAAATAGGAAATTGTAATGGCAACAGGTATTGTTAAATGGTTCAATGATTCAAAAGGTTTCGGCTTCATCACTCCAGATGAAGGCGGTGAAGATCTGTTTGCTCATTTCTCCGCTATCCAATCTAACGGCTTCAAATCTTTGAAAGAAAACCAACGCGTTTCTTTCGAAGTAACGACAGGCCCTAAAGGCAAGCAAGCTTCTAACATCCAAGCAATCTAATTGCTGATTTGTTAGTCTGCTAATGTCTGGTATAGCACCAGATTTGCTCTAAAAAATCCCCGATTTATCGGGGATTTTTTTTTTGCAAAAAGACAAAATTTTCTTCCCCGAATAATTGCAAACTTATTTATACTCAATTTGCAGCAGTTACACTAAAGTTGTCCCTGATCAAGACTCTCGTTAAGAATTTTTGTATTCTTGTTCCACATTTGCCAGGAACGTTACAAGGGGAAAATAAGATGTTCAATCTGACAATCAGGTTAAGACTGATAGGTGTGATGGCTTTCATGGCAATCATGTTGGTCATTGGTGGATTGATGGGGGTTTATGGTGTCAGGAACAGCAATGCCGTCATCAAGGAAATTTTTACCAATCAATTACCCTCGGTCGAGGCGCTGGGGCAATCCCGGGTCTTTATGTTGCGTGCCCGTACTGCTATAGACAGGGCAATTGCTCATCCCGAATTTCCGGATAATGCGGAGACCATCAAGCGTTCAGAAGATTTTTTTAATCAGTCTGAAACATACTGGAAAAAATACCTGGCCTTGCCGCAAGATGCCGAAGAAAAAAAGATTTCTGATGAAGCCACTGCCTTGCGTGATAAGTACGTTAAAGATGCGCACTTGCCGATGTTTAATGCTATCAAAGCTGGCAACAAGGAAGAAGCCGACAACATCAACATGAAGTTGGTACCACCTGCCTTTAGCGCGTATGCTGACAAACTAGCCGCGCTCAGTGATTATCAATTTGCCGGTGCCGCCAGGTCGCTTAAAGAAAGCGAGAGTGCTTTTGCTACCTTCTTGTGGGTGGACATACTGGGTGTGATTGGTGGATTGGTTGCTGTATTTATTTCGGCTTACTTTTTGCTCGCTGCCATTTCTCATCCGTTGAAGCTGGCAATTGATCAATTTGAAGCCATAGGCAATGGCGACCTGACCCAGCAACTCAAACCTGCTTCCCGGGATGAAATGGGGCAACTGGTTTCTGCTCTGGAAAACATGCGCCAAAGCCTGATGCAAACCGTCACCATGGTGCGAAATTCAAGCGGATCTATTGCCATCTCTTCTGAGGAAATTGCCACTGGCAATATGGACTTGTCCAGCCGCACTGAGCAGCAAGCTGCCGGCATTGAAGAAACTGCTTCTTCCATGGAGGAACTGACATCGACCGTGCAACAAAATGCTGACAATGCACGTCAGGCCAATACCCTGGCATCGAATGCATCTGAAGTCGCCAGCAAAGGTGGCTAGGTCGTCGGTGATGTGGTGCATACCATGTCATCGATCAAAGAGAGCTCGAAAAAGATTGTCGATATCATTGGCGTCATTGATGGCATCGCCTTTCAGACCAATATTCTTGCCTTGAATGCGGCAGTAGAAGCTGCGCGCGCGGGTGAGCAGGGACGTGGCTTCGCCGTGGTAGCGACTGAAGTACGTAACCTGGCACAGCGCTCTGCCAATGCGGCAAAAGAAATCAAGGAACTCATCAGCAGCTCTGTTGATAAGGTTGAGGTCGGTTCACGCCTGGTTGATGATGCTGGCAAGACTATGAACGAGATTGTCATCTCTATCAAAAGTGTGGCTGACATCATGGCAGAAATTACTGCGGCCAGTGCTGAGCAAAGAGACGGCATTAACCAGGTCAGTATGGCAATTGGCAAGATGGATGAGGCGACACAACAAAATGCTGCCCTGGTAGAACAAGCCGCAGCTGCGGCAAGCAGCATGCGGGATCAGGCAAATAATTTGAATAATGCTGTCAGCATTTTCAAGATTGATGCCAGTGACGGTGCAGACAGCCGCAGTAAAGCGCCCGTTGTTTCTCCCGTAAAAGCTGTGCCCAAAGAAAATCCTGTTACCAAGCGCGCAGTAGTCAAGTCGCTGCCTGCAGTTGCCCCGGCTGCACCGAAAAAGACTGCCAAAGCAGCACCATCGTCTTCACAGGATGAATGGGAAGAGTTTTAAAAATGAGTTCTAGTCAATTTTCTCCGCATCAAATGCGTGATCTTGATGCGGAGCGGTGATTCAGAAAAATTCAGAAATTTCTGCTCAGGATTTTTTCCAGTAATTCGGCTGACTGTAGGCATGACGCAAAAAGTCGATAAAGGCCCGTATGCGCAAGGGCAGGTGACGACGTTGGGCAAAGATCGC
Source organism: Undibacterium sp. GW821-FHT07F11 (assembly GCF_059418665.1). NCBI lineage: Bacteria > Pseudomonadati > Pseudomonadota > Betaproteobacteria > Burkholderiales > Oxalobacteraceae > Undibacterium > Undibacterium sp. GW821-FHT07F11. Next base: position 590,036 of record NZ_JBWKQH010000002.1, on the reverse strand, counting down.
ATAGATATCATTGCCCGGCGCATTAAATTCGTCCAGCACAGTAATCAGCTTGCCCGATTCAATTTCGGCGCCCACTTCCCACATGGACCGCCAGGCCAGGCCCTTGCCTGACAGCGCCCAGTCATGCAAGACTTCACCGTCATTGCAGACCATATTGCCTTCCACCTTCAGCGTGACGTTCTTGCCGTTCTGGCGAAAAGTCCAGCCGCGCTGGCTGCCATCGGCACTGAAGGCCAGGCAATTGTGCTTGCTGAGTTCATCCAGGGTTTGTGGTGTGCCATGGCGTTTGATATAGGCGGGCGAGGCGACCACGACGCGCTTGTTGTCCGCCAGCTTGACGCCGATGAGGTTGGAGTCGGTCAGCGCAGCAATGCGTATCGCCACGTCTATACCTTCGCCGATTAAATCTACCACGCGGTCATTCAGGCTCAACGTCAGTTTCACATCGCGATGTTCGCTTAAAAAGGAGGGCATCAGTGGTGCCACATGCTGGCGTCCAAAACCTGCCGGGGCTGAAATCGTCAGCGTACCGCTGGCGCGGGCGCTGCGTTCTGATACTGCACCTTCTGCTGCTTCCAGGTCGGCCAGTATGCGCTGGCAATCTTCGAGAAAGGCCTCACCCTCATTGGTCAGCGCCAACTTGCGGGTAGTGCGTTGCAATAGCTTGACGCCCAGGCGTTCTTCCAGTGCATCCAGACGGCGGCCTATCATGGCAGGAGCCACGCCTTCAGCACGCGCTGCTGCTGACAGGCTGCCCCTGGTTGCCACTTCAGCAAAAGTAGAGATTTGTTTGAACTGATCCATAAGAGCCTGGCTTCTTATCTGTTCATTTGCAACTAAAATGAAAAGATGTAGTGATGAAATTCGATGATTATAGTATTTTATATTGAATATACTGCTTTCATGATGATTGCTATTCAATTTTTTAAATTTACGATTCAGCCCGCCTCAGGCACCAACTAAAACCATGCCCATCTCCGCCATTGCTTTTGACGCCTACGGTACCCTGTTCGATGTCTATTCCATCAGTGAACAGGCGGACAAGCTGTTTCCCGGCAAGGGGCGGGAATTGGCTGAGCTCTGGCGTGACAAGCAAATTGAATATACACGCCTGCGTACCATGTGCAGCATGTACAAGCCATTTTGGGAAGTGACACAGGATGCCTTGCTCTTCAGTTGTCAAAAGCTGGGGCTGGAGTTGAACCTGGATGCGCAAAATACCCTGATGGGTCAGTATGCGAGGCTGAAAGCTTTTCCGGAAAACCTGTCCGTCCTGCAAGCCTTGCAGACACAAGATATGAAGATGTCGATTTTATCGAACGGTAACCTGCACATGCTACAGTCGGCTGTTGATGCTGCTGGCATGCAGGGCATATTTAACCATTTACTGTCGGTAGAAGTCGTCAAGAAATTCAAGACCGCACCTGAAGCCTATCAAATGGCGCCTGATGTATTTGGTGTGCCAGCAAAAAATATCCTGTTTGTATCCAGCAATTGCTGGGATGCCTGCTGTGCCACCTGGTTTGGCTACACCACTTTCTGGGTCAACCGGCAAAATGCACCGCTGGAACAACTGGGCGTGACGCCGCATGGCGAAGGGCGCACGCTGCAAGACCTGATTCTCTTTATAGCAAAACACCGCAACTGATTTCGTTTTAATTCATTTTTTCTGGAGACCACAATGACACAACTGACTTTACCTGAAGGCATGCAAATCAGCGGCGAAATCAAGCCAGGCTTTGCCGAGATTCTGGCACCGGAAGCACTGGCCCTGGTTGCCAAGCTGAGCCGCGCATTCGAGCCACGCCGTCAGGAATTGCTGGCTGCCCGCGTAGAACGTGCCAAGCGCCTGGATGCTGGTGAGCAGCCAGACTTCTTGCCAGAAACCCTGCATATCCGCGAAGGTGACTGGAAGATCGCGCCTATCCCCAAAGCACTGGAATGCCGCCGTGTAGAAATTACCGGTCCGGTAGAGCGCAAGATGGTCATCAACGCCTTTAACTCGGGCGCTGACAGTTACATGACAGACTTTGAAGATTCCAATACACCGAATTGGGATAACCAGATCACCGGACAGATCAATATGCGCGACGCCGTGCGCCGCACCATCAGTCTCGAGCAAAACGGCAAATCCTACAAACTGAACGACAAGATCGCCACTTTGGTCGTGCGTCCACGCGGCTGGCACCTCGATGAAAAACATGTGCTCGTCGATGGTAAACGCATCTCCGGCGGCATCTTTGATTTTGCCCTGTTCCTGTTCCATAACGCCAAAGAACAACTGGCACGCGGCGCTGGACCTTACTTCTATCTGCCGAAGATGGAGTCTCACCTGGAAGCGCGTCTGTGGAACGATATTTTTGTCATGGCACAAAATGAAATCGGCCTGGCGCAAGGCACCATCAAGGCGACTGTGTTGATCGAAACCATCGTTGCAGCTTTCGAAATGGATGAGATTCTGTATGAGTTGCGTGAGCATAGCTCAGGCCTGAATGCTGGTCGCTGGGATTACATCTTCTCCTGCATCAAAAAATTCAAGAACGATAAAGACTTCTGTCTGGCAGATCGCGCCAAGGTCACCATGACAGCGCCTTTCATGCGTTCTTATGCTCTGCTGTTGCTGAAAACCTGCCACAAGCGTAATGCACCGGCTATAGGCGGTATGGCGGCACTCATTCCTATCAAGAATGATCCAGAGAAAAACGAGATCGCCATGGGCGGCGTACGTAATGACAAAGCCCGCGATGCAACGGACGGTTACGATGGCGGCTGGGTAGCTCACCCAGGTCTGGTAGAACTGGCGATGACAGAATTCAAAAAGGTTTTGGGCGATGCACCTAACCAAATTTCCAAACAACGCCCTGACATCGAAGTCAGCGCCAAAGACTTGTTGAATTTCCAGCCAGAAACACCGATCACCGAAGCGGGCCTGCGTTACAACATCAACGTTGGCATTCACTACCTCGGCGCATGGCTGGCTGGCAATGGTTGCGTACCTATCCATAACCTCATGGAAGATGCCGCAACTGCAGAAATCAGCCGCTCACAAGTCTGGCAATGGATACGTTCTGCCAAGGGCAATCTGGAAGATGGTCGCAAGGTCACGGCCGACATGGTCCGTGCGATGATCCCTGAAGAATTGGTCAAGGTCAAAGAAGTGGCAGGCACAGGCCCAACTTATGACCGCGCTGCGCAAATTTTTGAAGAGATGTCGACTTCTGAAGACTTTGCCGAGTTCCTGACTTTGCCTTTGTACGAAGAAATCTGATCTTGTAGCAGTATTGCAGCCTTCTCCAAGACTGCAGGATGGCAAAAAAAGCGAGCACTCAGGTGTTCGCTTTTTTATTGCACTTTAGGAAAGTGCATCAATGATTTTTGAAAAACATGTTTAATTAATCAGTAAACCCAGGCATAAATTGCCAATCCATCACACATTTTAACAATAAGGCAATATAAGTTTGTTATATTGTTGCCACTGTGCCAGCGCGATTTTTGGACTGCTGCACAGCAAATCCGGGCAACCCCATACCTTAGAAAAGTGAGTGAAAAAATGAAACAATATGGAGCTGAATTTTTGGGAACATTCTGGCTGGTGCTAGGCGGCTGCGGCAGTGCCGTGCTGGCAGCCGCTTTCCCAGGTGTAGGCATAGGCTTGCACGGTGTGTCACTGGCTTTTGGTTTGACGGTGCTGACCATGGCCTATGCGATAGGCCATATCTCTGGTTGCCACCTTAACCCCGCCGTTTCTATCGGCTTATGGGCGGGTGGTCGCTTTCCAGCCAATAAATTACTGCCTTACATCGTCGCCCAGGTGCTGGGTGGCATCGTTGCCGGCGGTGTCTTGTACCTGATCGCCAGTGGCAAGGCTGGTTTTGATGTGTCTGGCGGTTTTGCTTCAAATGGTTTTGCCGAGCATTCGCCTGGCGGTTATTCCATGGTGGCTGCACTGGTAACTGAAGTGGTCATGACCATGATGTTCCTGGTCATCATCCTCGGCGCGACAGACAGCCGCGCACCACAAGGTTTTGCACCTATCGCCATAGGCCTGGGTTTGACGCTGATACATCTGATCAGCATCCCTGTCACCAATACTTCGGTCAATCCTGCACGCAGCACGGGTGTAGCCATCTATGTCGGCGGCTGGGCTTTGCAGCAATTGTGGCTGTTCTGGGTAGCCCCTATTGTCGGCGCTGTGCTGGGTGCCGTCAGCTACAAGGCGATTGCTGGCGAGGCGAAATAAGCAGCGAGAAGATATGAGGCTGCACGCCTCGCACAACTTTTGTGCAGGTCCGCGAAATATCATGCAAAAATTGTCGGGTGTCATGCATCTGCAAATCTGACATGGTATTCTCGGGCCTTCATTCTTTTTATGCTCATCATGTCCAGCAATCTCATTAATTCCGAAGATGTAATTTCAGCGACCGCAACCTGGCTGGACAAAGCCGTCATCGGTTTGAATCTGTGTCCGTTTGCCAAGGCCGTGCAGGTCAAACAGCAAGTGCGCTATGTCGTCAGTGAAGCGAAGACGCCAGAAACCTTGCTGGAAGACCTGGAGAGAGAACTGGAATTGCTGGCAGAAGCCAATCCAGAGAAGATAGAAACCACTTTGCTGATTCATCCACTGGCATTGAATGACTTTCTGGACTTCAATGATTTTCTGGATGTCGCCGATGGCATGCTGGAAGAAATGGAACTGGATGGCATCTTGCAAGTCGCAAGTTTTCACCCCGACTACCAGTTTGCCGGCACCGAACAGGATGACATAGAAAACTATACCAATCGCTCGCCATACCCGACCTTGCACCTGTTGCGCGAAGAGAGCATAGACAGGGCGGTAGAAGCCTTTCCCGAAGCCGAGCAAATCTATGAAAAAAACATGGAGACCATGCGCGAGTTGGGTCACGAAGGCTGGCGCCGGCTGTTTTCCAAATACGCCAAAAAGTAATTCTTTATAAGCTTATCAAAATCATGCATATCAATTGAATTCTTATATTGATATGCAAATAAGTAATTTACGATTCTTGCATTTGCGCAATTTCCCTTAAGTAGTATGAAATGGAGATACTGGTAGGGTGTATCTATTTCCAAGTCATTGATTAACAACAGAAAAATCATCATATTTAATTCTATTTTGGCGATGAGTCACAAATCTGGTGAAAATAATCAATGATTTTTGCCGCATCCCCGGCGCCATTCTTCTCCACTTCCTTGCAAATCACTTGATTGAATAACCACGCTTCTGTAGAAAATTTGCTTTTGCCAATTGCTGAGCAGGCGTTTCTTCTGATTTTCTGCTGACAAGTGCCTTGTTATTTTGCAGAGCAACATGTACAGTAAGAGGTTGATTTTCCGCATTTTTCACCCTTTAGTCTTCTATCTCAGTTTCTATATCTATGGCTTTAATCGTCCACAAATACGGCGGTACTTCGATGGGTTCGACAGAACGCATCAAGAACGTCGCCAAGCGCGTCGCCAAATGGCATGATGCCGGTCACCAGATAGTCGTGGTGCCTTCAGCAATGTCTGGCGAAACAAATCGTATCATTGGCCTGGCAAAAGAAATCTCTGCCCAGCCTGATCCCCGTGAACTCGACATGATTGCCTCCACCGGTGAGCAGGTCTCTGTCGGTTTGCTGGCCATTGCCCTGCAGGCGATAGGCAAGCAGGCTGTATCTTATGCTGGCTGGCAAGTTGCCATCAAGACTGATTCTGCCCACACCAAGGCCAGGATTGCATCGATTGATGAAGCCAAGGTCAAGGCTGACCTGGATGCAGGCAAGATCGTCATCATTACCGGTTTCCAGGGTGTGGATGAGCTGGGCAATATCACGACCCTGGGTCGTGGTGGTTCTGATACCTCTGCCGTGGCTGTTGCTGCAGCACTCAAGGCGCAAGAATGCCTGATTTATACTGACGTTGACGGTGTTTATACGACTGACCCGCGCGTCGTATCTGATGCGCGCCGTCTGAATACCGTTACCTTTGAAGAAATGCTGGAAATGGCTTCGCTGGGTTCCAAAGTCTTGCAAATTCGCTCCGTCGAATTTGCCGGTAACTACCGCATGCCTACCCGCGTTTTGTCATCACTGACTGACCCATTAATACCGCTGGAAGAAGAAGCGAATTCTGGCACCCTGATTTCGTTTGAGGAAGATACACACATGGAACAAGCTACCATCACCGGCATCGCGTTTAACCGTGATGAAGCAAAAATCACCGTCTTGGGTGTACCAGACAGACCAGGCATTGCCTATCAAATCCTGGGCCCGGTTGCCGATGCCAATATCGAAGTCGATATGATCATCCAGAACCAGTCTGTCGAAGGTAAAACTGACTTTACCTTCACTGTGCCACGTGGTGAATACACCAAGGCCATGGACGTGCTGGAAAGCAGCGTCAAGGCGCATATCGGCGCGGGCAGCATCGTGGGTGACTCCAAGGTCTCCAAGGTATCCGTTGTTGGTGTGGGTATGCGCAGCCATGTTGGTATTGCTTCCCAGATGTTCCGCACCCTGTCGGAAGAGGGTATCAATATCCAGATGATCTCTACTTCTGAAATCAAGATATCTGTCTTGATTGATGAAAAATACATGGAACTGGCTGTCCGTGCCCTGCATAAGGCATTCGGTCTGGAAAGTGCTTAAAAATTTTTTCTGGTCTGACTGTTGACCAAAGTCATACAAGCAGCTATTATCACGGTCTCAATTACAGCTGAGTTTTTGGCGGTTGTAATAGTGTGGAGATGTGGCCGAGTGGCCGAAGGCACTTCCCTGCTAAGGAAGCATTTGGGGTAACCTGAATCGTGAGTTCGAATCTCACCATCTCCGCCAGCAATACTGAAAAAGCCCCTGGGTAACCAGGGGCTTTTTCTTTTTGTCTTTTACCTTCGCCTTTTTATTGCGGCATATGTCACGGTTGCTGTAAGGCTCTGCATAGTTTTGTGCTGGTTTGCATATGAAATTGAATTCTTTCATTAAATATAAAACCCCCTGAAAATCCACAAAAAGAAGCTTCTTTGAGCTAAGTCAGCGCATGTTTAGCGACCCATCCCACAATTTATGGAGTAAGGGCACTTCCGGCAACATGAGTTCCCACAATTTGACCACGCCCAGTCGCCGGTGCCACATCTTCTTAATCTCCGGGTTGCGTTGACTGATAAGTCGGGACGCACTATGAAATTTGTGCTTTGCAATACTTTGCCAGTGTGGCGAAATCCAGTTGTTAATTGAATTTGAATTAGAAAAGGTGGATGTAGTTGGCAAGCTGATCTACGATGACTAATGAGGGCATCAATAATATTTTGATGTTTATCCAAAAAAACATCAAAATAAGCAGAGTTCATTTCATCAATAGGCGCGAAATGAGTTTTAAATAGTGACGTTGATAAAAAGCGGCAGATAGGTCCGGCAAGTGCTGTCTGAACTTTTATGAATGAAATGTCAAAAAAAATATTTTATTTTCTTCGACGTTGTTAAATCGAATTGTCAAATAGCAGAGTACTATCCCCTGGGTCTTTGAAAGCAGCTTTAGTCGTCGGTATCAATGGTTATTCTTGTAGTCCAGCATCTGGCTGTGTCGCATAGATACCCAAGTATTTTGATGGGAGTTTGTGCTGATCCAGCATTTATCCAAATGCCATCGGAGAACATATGAGACTCACAAATTTACGCATAGGCACCAGGCTTGTATCTGGTTTCTCCCTGATATTACTATTGCTCCTCGGGGTCGCCTTTCTCGGGGTGCGTGGCATGACACTATCCAATGAGGCTTTGCATCACGTTGTGACCATCAATGTGAAAAAGATGGAAGTGCTTGAGGATATGTCGAAGTCCGTACATATAGTTTCCCGGGTGATACGCACGATCGCCTTGCTTTCGGACGAAGCAATGGCAAACAACGAGCAAAAAAAAATTGAGGACGCACGGGCTCACTACAACGCAGCATTTAGCATGCTGGAGAAAATGCCGCTGGATAATGCCGGGAAGGCTTTTGTTGCGAAAATAAAAGAAGACCAGGTGGCGGCAAGAGCGCTCAACGACAAGTTTTCTGAGATGGCCAAGACTAATAAAGAAGAAGCCACGATATTTTTGCTGAAAGTAGCAGGGCCAGCCAATGCCAAGTGGCAGGATGCGATTCAAGAGTTTATAGACTTGCAGGAAAAAAAGAATCAAAACGACGAGGAATCGGCAACCAGGGCATACAGCTCAGCATTGACTATGATGGTCATCATCACAGGTTTAGCTTTTATTTCTGGTGCTGCCATTGCCTGGTTTAGTACCCGTTCCATTACCGGGCCTCTTGCGATCGCCGTTGATGTAGCCAAGACAGTCGCCAAAGGAGATTTGACAAGCGACATTCAAGTTACTTCTACGGATGAGACAGGTCAGTTAATGCAGGCACTAAAAGAAATGAACGACAACCTGATCGACATTGTTGGCAAGGTTCGCAATGGTACTGATACGATCGCAACAGCCACGGGTGAAATCGCATCCGGTAACCTGGATTTGTCTTCAAGAACAGAACAGCAGGCTGGTTCGCTGGAAGAAACTGCTTCATCGATGGAGGAATTGACATCTACCGTGAAACATAATGCAGATAGTGCGCGGCAAGCCAATGAATTGGCGATTTCTGCATCTCAAGTTGCTATCAAAGGTGGTGCAGTCGTTACTGAAGTAGTGAGCACAATGGGATCTATTGATGCATCATCGAAAAAAATTGTCGATATCATTGGCGTGATTGATGGCATCGCATTTCAGACGAACATCCTTGCATTGAATGCCGCTGTTGAAGCAGCGCGAGCTGGTGAGCAGGGGAGAGGTTTTGCCGTCGTTGCCAGCGAAGTGCGCAACCTGGCGCAGCGGTCTGCTGCGGCAGCCAAGGAAATCAAAACTTTAATTAATGATTCGGTCGAGCAGGTGGAGATAGGCTCACGTCTGGTCAATCAGGCTGGCTCGACCATGGAATCAGTCGTCTCAAGCATACAAAATGTGACCAACATCATGGGCGAAATTACTCTGGCAAGTAAGGAGCAAACCACTGGCATCGAGCAGATCAACCTCGCCGTAACGCACATGGATGAAACAACACAAAAAAATGCGGCATTAGTTGAAGAAGCGGCAGCTGCTGCTGGTTCTCTGGAGGAACAAACACGTGTTCTGGCGCAAGTCGTCAGCATTTTTAGAATGCCTGGGCACCTTGCTGAATTTGCTCAGCAAAATAAAACCAGTCAGCGTTTTGGGACAATGAGCACGGCAAAGGGAAAAAATAGCGCCGTCAAGCGCTTGTCCACAAATGCAGATTCGTCCAGACAAGCAAAATCAAATAGTGCCAGTGCGACCGATGAGTTGGAAGAATTGTGTGACTCATAAGTGTTATTCAAAGAGATTAATGCAAAGATAGTCAAGTACGAAAACAATTGATGAGGACGATGTCAGGAGAAATTTGCTGGCGTGGATGTTGTTTGTCTGTGTCTGGGTGTTTTCCGGCTAATTCCCTCAAAAAATAATGGAGGAAATCAGTAGAACTCATTTCATTGACTTATTCGAAGCGTGATTTACCAGGTGGACAAGTTGTAAAAAAGTGATTACATTGAATAATCAATTTTCATTCAATCATTTTCCCAATATTAAAGCGAGTTTTGTCGTATCAGGAATAAACCACTCACCGGGGGAGTATTCATGTCTGCAAATACCAAAAAATTCCGTTTGATTACGCGTAGCGACTTTGATGGACTGGTTTGTGCAGTCTTGCTCAAGCACCTTGACCTGATTGATGACATTTTGTTCGTGCACCCCAAAGACATGCAGGATGGCAAGATTGCGGTCAGCGACGCTGACATCAGTACCAATTTACCTTTCGTTGATGGCATCCATATGGCTTTCGACCATCATTTGTCTGAAACCCTGCGCAATGCAGAGGGTGGTGCCAGAAAAAACCATGTTATCGCACCAGAGGCTCCTTCCGCAGCACGAGTGGTATATGACTATTACGGTGGCTTGAAAGTTTTCCCTGCTTCCTGGAATGGCATGATGGCGGCTGTTGACAAGGGTGACTCGGCGCAATTCAATCGTCAGGAAGTTTTGCATCCCCAAGAATGGGATTTATTGAACTTTCTCATGGATGCACGTACTGGTCTTGGGCGTTTTCGCGACTTCAGGATATCAAACTATAACCTGATGATGAAATTGATCGATCTGTGCAAAACACAGAGCATAGAAGAAATCATGCAAGACCTGGATGTCAGGGAAAGAGTGGACCTGTATTTCGAACATGAAGAGAAATGCAAGAAGCAAATCCTGGATTGTGCAACCGTGCATAAGAATCTGGTAGTACTTGATTTACGCAATGAGTCGACGATTTTTGCAGGGAATCGTTTTCTGATTTATGCCTTATTCCCTGAAACCAATATTTCTATCCACATACTCTGGGGTTTGAAAAACCAGAATACCGTATTTGCTACCGGCAAATCGATTTTGAATCGTAGTTCCAAAACCAATATCGGTCCATTGATGCTGGAATTTGGTGGTGGTGGCCATGAAAATGCCGGTACTTGCCAGGTTGGAAATGAGCAGGCAGCAGAGGTATTGGCGACCTTGATCAGCCGTATCAACCAGGATGGCTGACGATCTGGCTGAATGCTTTGGTTCAGAATTGTATTTGTATTCCATCTGGCAGGAATTTCGCATACCTGCTCAGGGAAGTGCTGATCTCGCTGGCCGCAATTGCGTAATGAAAATCCTCCGCCGTTTCGCCGTTTTTTTTTGCACCAAAGCGTTCATGGAATTTCCAGACGGACTCATTGCCTTTCCTGACATCGAAATGTGCGCTCTTAAATCCCAGAGCCAGTGCGTAGTGATACACCATCAACGCAGATTCTATGGAACTGCTGCTGGCTGAACCTGCTTGTATGATCCAGGAACCCCAGCAGAATGAATCAGCTTGCTGATCATACAGGCGTACGGTACCTATATTATTGCCTTCCATATTTTGGATGATGAAGTAGATTTGCTTGTCATCACAGGCATATTTTTCCAGCCATTGCTCTTGTGGTTTGACATCGGCAGAGGTGGTGGAAATGAAACGGGATTTTTGTTCATCCGTGCGCAAGGCGACGATGTAGCTGGCGTCTGCTACGGTGGCATTGCGCATGACCAGTTTATTACCGGTTATTTTTTGTGGTTTGAGGAAGGCCGGCCCGGCAGCTAGCCCCTGATCTGCAAGGCGTCCGGCAATGCCTGCATGTAAGGCGCATGTCTGTATTTGTGCGGCTATACTGGCTAGCCCCTGTGATGGTGATGTTGGTAATGCTGGTGAAGCTGGTGACATGGTTCATTCATCTAAGGTTTTCACGATAGACGATTTTACTGTGCCGTTTGCCCGTCGTACAGGCAAACGGCAAGTTTGGAGCTTATTTCACTACCGGGACGGCATTGACGGTGATGTTCTTGTAGTAAATATGGCTGGTTGATTCAAAGCCTGAATCCAGGCCGAACAATATCCACAGGCTGCCATCGGCTTCGGTTTTTACATTCAAAGGTGCCTGATTGCTGAGTTTCTTCTCCATATAGGGTGCCCTGCCACAATCCGTACTGGCATTGCCTATGGTGCCCAGTACCTGGGCATACTTGCCCGAACCTGCCTGGCCGCCGCGGTCTATATTCATGACGAACTCATTGCCTTTTTGTATTGTCAGTGGTTCGATGGGGGATGCGCCGCCAAAAAACCAGACACTTTCACCAGGTGAGCCGCCAACACCAAAGCAACCAGTGGCCACATTGGTGACGATGGTGGCTTGAAAACTTAAAGCGTATTCAGTGTTGGGTGCAAAGCCAGAGTATTTTTTCTTGATGTAAATGAACAGATCATCACTGCGGTTGGTGCCAAAGGTATACAGGCCCTTGCCACTGAAAGGCAGGGGCAGGGTGCGGTACTCAGTGACGATGTCAGTCGGTTTGGTCTCGCTGCTAAAGTCCGATGTGCCAAAGGCCCAGCCAGGCGGTTCACTACTGAAATCAGTGTTGATCTGGACTGGCAATGGCTTGGGAATATAATCACTGCTACCGCCGCAGGCAGTCAGCAAGGTCGTGATGAGAGTCGCTGCAAGGAAATGTAGGGGTATTTTCATAATGAAAACCGAAAAAGGGTTTAAGCGTTTGCCAGTTGGGGTGGTATGGCGAAAGAGAATAGCGGCCGGAAGGAATTAAATCGTTCTCGAAATGTCAGATAATTGTCTTCAATTTGTAAATCCTGCTTAGCGCTTATTCGGAAATTGTCTGAAAATTGTAAGTTGCGTCGCAGCAGTGGGCAAATTGCGTAAAATCGCGCGCTGCTCTACTACAATGCGGGCAAAGGAGAGATTTATGTTTCGTGTAATGTTGGTGGAAGATGACGCCAAGCTGGCAGCGCTGGTTGCCGAATACCTCAGGGAATACGAATTTACGATAGACATCGTCAGTCGTGGCGATGCCGCTCTGAGTCATTTTCAACAAACCTCACCGGATATTGTGGTGCTTGATCTGATGTTGCCGGGTATGGATGGTATGGTCGTCTGCCGACAGTTGCGCGCAATCAGTGCCGTGCCTATTTTGATCTTGACGGCGCGTGAGGATGCCTTCGATGAAGTTTCGGGTCTGGAGCAGGGCGCAGATGACTATGTCAATAAGCCCGTGCAACCACGAATATTATTGGCCCGTTTGCGTGCCTTGCTCAGACGTGTCAAGGAAGAGCCGGCAGATGAAAACGCTGATCTGGTCTATGGCGCATTTCGTGTCTGCCGTAGTGACCGCACCGTGTTCTGGCGCGATGAAACAGTTTCCCTGAATAGTGCAGAGTATAAATTATTGCTGGTGCTGGCCGAAGCCGCGGGCAAGGTCCTGTCGCGTAACGATATTCTGATACAGATGCGCGGCATAGAGTTTGATGGTCTGGACCGCAGCATCGATAATAAAATTTCCCGCTTGCGGCGCAAATTCGATGATCCGCATGCCGATAAAATCAAGACAGTCTGGGGAGAGGGTTATCTGTTCAGCCCGTCTGCCTGGGACTAGCAGATGAATCGTCTGTTCCTGCGTTTTTTTGCTTTGGTGATGCTGTCTGTCAGTGTCGCCACGATTGCCATCTATGTGTCCATCACTATTTTTTTTGGTGATCCTCTGGAAGAAGTCGCACAGCAGCAGGCATCCGGACAAATTTTATTATTGACTGAGTATGTCGATCAGGCGGGCCAGAATGAATGGCTGACACGCCTCAACAAAATCAGGGAAATCGCCCACACCCGGATGGATTTGATACCGTTGCAGCCGGTACTTGCAAAGCTGAATCAGGCAAGGCAGGCGCAACTGATGCGCGGCGAGGTTGTCATCGATGTTGCAAGCAAATCTTTTTACCGCCGTGTTGACCTCAAGGGCGAGCGCTACGTAGGCAGTGATGAAGAAGTCATTCATGCACAAGATTTGCCGATCGATGTTGCCCCCGTTCTCAAGACTGAAGCGCTGCGCTACATCATCGTGGCACTCTGCCTGCTGATCCCGATTGCAGTCTGGTCCAGCTCGCACTGGCGTGGCTTGCAGGCGCTGGAGAAAGTTGCAGATGAATTTGGTGCCGGTCATTTGAAGGTCAGGGCGCAAACCAAAGAGCGCGACAGCATACACCCGCTTGCACAGCGCATGAACCAGATGGCGGCTCGTATAGAGAGCCTGCTGGAGGCACAAAAAAATCTCTTGCATTCAGTTTCACATGAGTTGCGTACGCCTATTGCGAGACTGGAATTTGCATTGGAGCTATTGAGAAGCGCAGCAAAAAATCCACAACTGGAACCCAGAATGCAAGCCATGGAAGCCGATATCAGCGAACTCAATGTGCTGGTCAGCGAATTGCTGGATCTGGGCAAGCTTGATCAGGATGTCAGTCTGAATCGTAATGAATTTGACTTGAGCAATAGTCTTTCAGATTGCGTGGGCAGCTTGCAGCACGTGCTGGATGTACATCAGCTCAGCAGAGATTTTTCTGAGGACCTGGGGACATATTGTGGTGATCAGCGCTTGCTGAAACGGGCAATCAGCAATCTCCTGCGCAATGCAGCCAAGTATGCCACTGCGCGCATCTGGCTACATGCCAGAAGAAGCGAAGATGGCGGCGTAGAAATCATTCTGGAAGATGATGGTCCCGGTATTCCGGCGGCGGAAAGAGAGCGCATTTTTGAGGCTTTTTACAGGCTGGACCGTAGCCGTGACCGCAGCACCGGCGGTTTTGGCCTGGGCCTGGCTATTGTGAAAAAAGCTATATCCGCACATGACGGTCAGATACTGGTGCAAGAAGGGCAATATGGCGGCGCCAGATTCATCATTTCTTTGCCTTTTTTTGCACCAGGAACAGCAATACAGCAGTAATAAATTCCAGGCTTACAAATTGATGACATTTGCCAGACAAGTTGGGGAAGACTCGCAACTGACTGCTATCTATCATTGCTCAATAATATTGCAAAGCGGTGTTTGCATTCTGATTCGCTCTGATCAAGGTCTGACATGAAAGTATTGCATTTTTACCGCACATATCACCCTGATACTTTTGGTGGTATAGAGCAAGTGATACGGCAAATGGCGGTGGGAACTGCGCGCCTGGGTGTGGATGCAGAAGTGCTGACCCTGACACGCAAGCATGACAATCTGGAAATGGAGCTGGAAGGACACAGGGTACACAGAGTAAGGCAGAGTTTTGAAATTGCTTCAACAGGATTTTCCTGGCAGGCACTCTCGCGCTTCAGGGAACTGGCGAATAGTGCCGACATTATTCACTATCACTTCCCTTGGCCTTTTATGGATTTGATGCATTTGTTTTGCAGAATCAGAAAGCCAACTATCGTGACCTATCATTCGGATATTGTGAGACAAAAATTTCTGGAAAAAGTGTATCAACCTTTGCGCCACTGGTTTTTGAATGACGTGGACAGGATCGTTGCCACTTCGCCTAATTATCTATCCAGCAGCCCGGTCCTGAATCGCTATCGTGACAAGACTGAAGTAATCACTTATGGCCTCGACAAGGATATTTATCCTCAGCCATCACCAGAACTGATAGACAAGTGGCAGCAACGCTTTGCGGGCCGCTTCTTTTTATTTGTCGGCATGCTGCGCTATTACAAGGGTTTGCATATTTTGCTGGAGGCTGTAGCCGATACGGATATGCCTGTGCTGATTGTCGGGAATGGGCCAGAAGAAGCTGCCCTGAAGCAGCAAGCCAGAGAGTTGAGGCTTGAGAATGTGCATTTTCTGGGAGCACTGCCGGAAGAGGATAAAGTCGCCTTGCTCAGTCTTTGCTATGGCGTGGTATTCCCTTCCCATTTACGTTCCGAGGCATTTGGTATCTCGCTGCTGGAAGGGGCGATGTATGCCAAGCCCATGATATCAAGTGAGATAGGAACAGGCACCAGCTATGTCAATATTGCAGGCGAGACCGGTATGGTGGTACCGCCAGAAGACGTGCTGGCCTTGCGGGCAGCCATGACGCGTTTGTGGGACAAGCCTGCACTGGCGGCGCAGATGGGGCAATTTGCACAAAAACGTTATCAGACCATATTCACTTCTGAAATGATGGCAAAGAACTATGTGCGTTTGTATGTTGATGTAATTTCAGGAAATACCAAAGAGCCGTAGAGCACATTGAGTGCAAAGAGCCGTAGAGCACATTGAGTGCAAAGAGCCGTAGAGCACATTGAGTGAATAGGATGAATAGAATGAGTTTCAGTATGGGTATTGATGTTGCGAAATTGGAAAGAGGTGTCTATGATGCGGATTTCTCACGCCCTTATACCTGTAGTGCCACTTCGCTATTTTGATGATATCGACGATATTGAAGATGGGCCGGGTATACATACGACTACAATTGACCAGCATGAAATCTATAATATTTGCCTCCCTTTTTTGCGTCGCCGATCTTGTTTGTGCCCAGACCCCGGCGGCTAGCATGTTGCCGGACGGTAGTTCCGATATGTATATCGGCCTGGGTGTGATTTCCGAACCCAGTTGCGAAGTGGGTGGCGAACAAACTACGCGCATCATGCCCAATGTACAAATGCAGTGGAGTAATGGTGTTTTCTTACGTAACACCAATCTCGGCATGCATTTGAGTCAATCCAGTGCCTATGAGTATGGCCCTTTGCTGTCATATCAAAGAGGTTGCAGCGCATCAGCTGCGCGCAAGCTGGCAGGCTATGGTGATGTGGATGGCAGTTTTCAAGTCGGCGGTTTTTTTAACTTTCGCCCATTGAGCAATCTGCGTGTAGGTAGCAAATTATTATTTGGAACTGGCGCGGGCAGGAAGACGACATACTTGAATATAGAAGGACGCAGTTATTACAAAATAGCTTCCCATCATGGGCTTGCATTGTCTGCGGGCCTGACCTGGAGCAAACGCTACTACGATTCCGCCAATTCACGATTTGATCCTAATCTTAGCGATGGATATCCTGTGTATGTCAATGGTTCAGGAAACAGTTTTACTGGCACGGGCAATGAAGTTCTTGTTGCAAAGTCAGGTAAAGACGTCGTGAACACAAATGCCAATGTCAGGAATGTCTACCTGGGCCTGAATTGGAACTGGGAGTTGAATTCGTCCTGGATAGTCACTTCGCATGTGACTGGAGTACACCAGTTTGACATTGACAGAGACAGTTTGTGGTTGGGTAAGAAAAATTACGTCACCGTGTATTCCGGCCTGGCATATCGATTTTAATTTTATATAAGCATGATCAATAAGTACGCCTCCATTTTTGTCCTGATGCAGTTAGCTTCAGTGCAGGTTTTTGCGCAAATAAATAGCGCAACGCCAGGCACGAAGCCAGCAGCGGCACAGGTATTGGAAAGCCAGGCGGATACTGAATGGATCAGCTACCGGAATGCGTATCGATTGATGATACAGTTTGAGAAATATGGCAAACCCAAACATCTGATCCAAAACCATTTTCAGATATCCAGTAAGAACGGTAATCCTTTACCAGATACTCTGCAATTGCATCTTGTCAGCAAAAGCATGCGGCTTAGTCTGCCCCTGGATGTAGTGGGCCGTACCAATTTTCCTTTGCTGAAATCAGCTTATGATGAGAATGCTGAACTGGTCTTGAACCAGGCGTCAGGGCAAATCAGTTTTCAAAGTCGTATATCCATCGTTGCCAGGGCTGACGGCATTTACGAAATTGCTGAATTGCGTCTGGCGTGTGAGCAGGCGCAGGCTTATTTGAAAAGCGTGGGAGATGTTAAAACCAGTGCCAAATCCTGTGTAGGTGTGAGATTTTCGTATCTGAAAAATCTGACCCAATCAGGGATCAAATTTAGAGGTGCCGATATGCAATTACATGCACTTGCATGGCAAGAGAATGGCGCCTTCCCCGACGAAAACAACAAAGCCTATAAAACGGTGACCCTGCGTTTTGCAGACGCTTCAGAAAAAGGACAAGTGCTGGCACAACAGCCACCTGTAGCTATTGCGCCAGTCTTTGAGTGAAGCTTGCAGTTCCCGGCGTCTTACCAGCGACGCCAATGCCTGCCACCACCCCAGTATGGTCCGCTCCGGATAATAATTGGAGGAGGGCTGACATAGACACTGGATCCATATCCGTACCCATAGCCGTTATGTGCCGGTGCCACTACACAACCGGATAAACTCAGCATGCCAACAAGGATGCTGGCGATGGCAATGATGTTTCTTCGCATGATGTACTCCTGTTTGTACTGTTCGTACTATTTGTACCAGAACTCATTGAGTATCATTTTGCCAATGGAAATAAATGAATTCTGCTCTGGACTTAATGTTTGACAGGGCTATTGCGTTGACATCTTTAGTGTAAAACTCTGTTGCTGATGTTTCAAAAAATAATTTGTAAGAATTGACGTTGATTGCTTTTCGGAAATTCTTTGCAGGCATACAAGCAAGCAAAGATTTGACTAAAGAATTGCTGCGTCGCGGAACTTGATGCCATGTGGTATGGTCTTAGGTTTGTTCTTCACGACTATTGCCACAATAATATCTATATGCAAACCAACAGTATGACCTTGCGCCCGACTCTTTTGTCCCTGGCCATCATGGCAGCTTTTAGCCAATCCTCTTTTGCACAAACTGCAACTCCAGCAACCCCACCCAAGGCCGAATCTACTGAAAAAGCAGATGTCAAAACCCTGGAACCAAAGATGCAAAAAGTGGAGGTGCAGGGCGCGCGCGCTTATGACGAGCGCCGTCAGGATACTGCGACCAAGATCGTCGTCACGCAGGAAGACATCGTGCGCTATGGTGACACCACCGTCAGCGAAGTACTCAAGCGCTTGCCAGGCGTGACTATTGGTGGTGTACAGGGCCGTGGCGGTGATATCCGCATGCGTGGCCTGGGTGCCGGTTATACCCAGATTATGCTGAACGGCGAACCCAGCCCTCCTGGCTTTTCGCTGGATTCTCTTTCCCCTGATCTGATCGAGCGCATAGAAGTGATCCGCGCTGCGACTGCAGACCTCAGCACTCAATCGATTGCAGGCACCATTAATATCGTGTTGAAAAAGACTGTGCAAACTGCGCAAAAGGAACTCAAGCTGGGTTTGTTTGAAGATGGCGGCAAGTATGGCGAAAACGTTAATTACCAGATTTCAGATAAAGCTGGCCGCATGTCGTATTCCCTCTCAGGTAATCTGAACCACGGACAATATGAGCGTCCTTCGTATTCTGATGAAGTTCGCACCGATGTGAGTGGCAAGCCTTATGTCAAAACGCATACCTACAATCTGGGTTGGGGTACTTTCAATAACCTGGGATTTTCACCCAGAGTGAATTGGAATTTTGAAAACGGCGACACCCTGACTACGCAGAGCTTTGTCAACGCGAATCGCTTTGACGGCTATTTCAGTGAAGCGAGGACGACCACGATACTGGGTGACTTGCCATTTCCTCTTCAGGTAAAAGACGTCTTGCCGATTTATGTGAGCGACCTGCAAAAGGTGCACTCGGATTTCTCCATGTTCCGCACTAATTTGAACTGGATACACAAGCTGGCCGATAGTGCCAAGCTGGATGTCAAATTGGGTGTGAACTACAACAAGCGCAATTCTGATGTTGAATTGTGGGGCTATGGCCCGAGTAATGCGCAGATACTTGATCGCAAAACCAATTCAGGCGCGACCGACAAAGGTTTGACCATGAGTGGCAAATATAGCGCGCCATTCGTTCAGGATCATTCCTTTGTGTTTGGCTGGGATGGCGCATATAGCAAGCGCAATGAAACACGCACGCAAAATGATAATGTCAATTTTGTTGGTAGTACTTTGCGGGCGAATAATCTTGATGAAACCTTTAATGCCGATGTAACCCGCCTGGCTGTGTTCGCTCAGGACGAGTGGAATGTGACGAAACAATGGTCAGTCTATGGTGGTTTGCGTTGGGAAGGTCTGGATACCCGCAGCAGCGGCAGCACTTTTAACGAGGTCCACAATAAATCCAGTGTCTGGAGCCCGATACTGCAAACTTTGTATAAACTGCCAGACAGCAAGAACGACCAGATCAGACTGGGTATTACCCGTACCTATAAAGCACCGGATACCAATCGACTGATACCACGTCGCTTCATCTCGAACGATAACAAGAACCCCAACAGCCCTGATAGCATGGGCAATCCTAATCTCAAGCCTGAACTGGCCTGGGGACTGGATCTTGCGTATGAACATTATCTGCCAGGTGGTGGCATGCTGAGCGCCAGTGTTTTCCTGCGCAAGATCGACGACATTACACGCACCAAATTGCTGCAGGAAGCGGACGGCACTTATGTGAGTATGCCGGTCAACGATGGTCAGGCAACTACCAGGGGCATAGAACTGGAAGCCAAGTTCCCTTTGCGTGCCATGATGGAGGGTGCACCAGCGATAGATTTCAGGGCGAACCTCTCTTTCAACTGGTCAAGTCTGGATAATGTACCTGGGCCGAATAATCGCCTTGATTCACAAACACCTGTCAGTGCCAATCTGGGTGTAGATTACAAGATGGATAAAATTCCTTTGACTATTGGTGGTAATGCCAGCTTCCAGAGTGGTGGTCCGGTGAATATTTCTGCGACACAGAGTTCTTATTCCGTGCCAAAGCGTGTGCTTGATGTATACGCCTTGTGGAAATTTGACCAGAAAACCAATTTGCGCGTGTCTTTGGGTAATACTCTGCATCAGGATAATATCAATGTAGGCACTTATACAGGCAGTACTGGCTCAGTGATCCAAACTAATGTCACACCAACTACAGTGACTGCCCGCGTCATGTTTGAGCATAAGTTCTGAAAATAATAAGGTTTAAAAAATAAACTGTAAAAAATAAGCTGTAAACAAGCAGGGGCACTTCATTACTGAAAGTGCCCCTGCTTGTTTTTGTGTATTTGGGTATTTCGTACCCTGGATTTTATAAAACCCGGGCCTGTTTATTTTTTGCTCTCCAGTTTGGGGCGACAGTAAGAAGGCAAATTACCGGCTGGCACTGTTGTCTTGTCTATTCCCTTGACCGTCATTTTTTCTGGTGGCGTACCCGTGGCACACACCCAGGCCACCGGCACGATGGGCGCATCTTCAACGACTGCAGGGCGCAAGGTCAGGACTTTGCCTTTCAGTACGCCGTGGGCGTTATTGCCAAAGGTGATATTGATTGCACCGTCTTGTATATCTACTGAGCTGACCAGGTTGCTGACGATTTTGTCAGCAACCGGCAAGCCGGATGCAAGATTATCGACAGGAAATTTCTTTTCTGTCTGCCATGAGGCTGCCACTGGTTTCTTTGCAATATCGGCAAACTGTATGCCAATTTCCAACTGTTCCCTGACTATCTTGAACATATAAGATGGGACGGCCATGGCTGCCAAAATGGCAATGATGCCTACTACTATCATCATTTCCAGCACGGTAAAGCCTGAGTATTTTTTCATAAAGCTGATTTTCTCTTGTTTTCGTGAGTTTTTAGAAATATAGCGGATAAGCCTTGCTTATCACAATCTAAATATCACGACATTGTACTTGCCGCCCGATTGCCAAGGTCATGTGACGCAATATGCTATGACACAAGTAGCACTATCGTTGATAATGCGAACAAGCTAATTAGGGCTTACGCAAAATTGTCCCAGCAAGGCGTCAGCGACGAAGACAGTACTTTAGTACGACTAGGCGCTGCAACTCAGCTGGGGCGGTTTTGCGTAAGCCCTGCCAATAATCTTTTGCATGATGAATGATCCTATCCCCTTATTCGGTTTCGCAACCAGCCTGCTGGAGCTGGTTTCCTTTGCCCTGTCTGTCATCACCGTCGCCCTGAATATAAGGCAGCTGCACTGGGCCTGGCTGTTTTCCATCCTTTCATCTGGCTTGTATGCAGCGGTGTTTTTTGATGCAAGGTTATATGGGGACATGGGTTTGCAGTTTGTCTTTATCGTCGTATCTGTATGGGGCTGGATCAACTGGCTGCGTGGCGATGATGCGCACGAACGCTTGCAAGTCACGCGTCTGGATACGCGGGGCAGATGGAATTCTTTAGGGGCGACTTTACTGGTTTTTGCTTTGCTGGCCTGGTTCCTTAAAACATATACTGATACCGACGTACCCTATGCTGATGGTTTTCTGACGGCAGGCAGTTTGCTGGGACAGGTTTTGCTCAGTCGTAAAAAACTGGAAAACTGGCATGTCTGGATCATTGTCGATATCCTGTATGTTGGCCTGTATGTGTACAAGGGTTTGATGCTGACAGCACTGCTGTATGCAATTTTTATCATTATGGCCATCATAGGCCTGCGTGCCTGGAGCAAAACATGTCCTCAGTAAACCGTGTCGTTATATTGGGAGCGGAATCTTCTGGCAAATCCATACTGGCCGAGGCTTTGGCCAGGCATTACCAAACCGTCTGGGTGCCAGAATATTTGCGTGAATTTGTTGAGCAAAATCAGCGCGTTCCAAAGGCTGAGGAGCAAATTCTCATCGCCAGGACACAGGTGCAGCGGGAAACTGAATTGGCTGCACAGGCCAGCCAGTGGCTGTTTTGCGACACCGGCCCCATTATGACTGCGATCTACAGTCGTCACTATTTTGGTGAGCCGGATGCAGAGCTGGCCGAACTGGAACTGTCGCATCAATATGATTTTTGCATAGTCACTGCACCAGACTTCCCCTGGCAGCCTGATGGCTTGCAACGTGAATCTGCCTATGTGCGTGACCGCGTGCATCAGGAAGTACTGGATGTGCTGGATGAACGGGAAATCCCTTTCCTGTTGGTTGAAGGCAGTAACCAGTCCAGACTTGAACAGGTGCAGTTTGCCCTGTCTTTCCTGTTGAGTTAATCCAATAAAAAAGCACTGCAACCTTACGGAGGCAGTGCTTTTTTTGAGGCCTGGAACAGGCTTAGTTACTTTCCATCAGGCTCTTCAGATGATCAGCGCGGGCAGGGTGGCGCAGTTTTTTCATGGCCTTGGATTCAATCTGGCGTATACGTTCGCGCGTCACTTCAAATTGTTTACCTACTTCTTCCAGCGTGAATTCGGTACTGGTTTCCAGGCCAAAGCGCATGCGCAAGACTTTGGCTTCACGTGGGCTTAAAGAATCCAGTGCTTCTTTCAGTTTCTCTTGTACAGACGCCTGCATCGCTGCTGCCATCGGTGACAAGGTCATGCTGTCTTCGATGAAGTCGCCCAGTTGTGAATCGCCGTCGTCACCGATAGGCACGTCGAGCGAGACGGGCTCTTTAGCAATCTTCAGGATTTCCCTTACCTTGCCTTCTGGCAGGCCCATTTTCTCGGCAATCGCTGCCGGTTCTGGCTCCAGGCCTGTGGTTTGCAAGAGCTGGCGGCGCACGCGGTTCATCTTGTTGATGGTTTCTATCATGTGCACCGGCACGCGGATAGTGCGTGCCTGATCGGCAATCGCACGGGCAATCGCTTGCCTGATCCACCAGGTGGCGTAGGTAGAGAATTTATAGCCGCGGCGGTATTCAAATTTATCCACGGCCTTGAGCAAACCGATGTTACCTTCCTGGATCAAGTCCAGGAATTGCAGGCCACGGTTCACATATTTCTTGGCGATGGAAATGACTAGGCGCAAATTGGCCTCGGTCATGGCTGCTTTGGCTTCGCTGGAACGTTTTTCACCAGCCACCATTTGTTTGTTGATTTCACGCAGATCAAACAAAGGCAGGCAGACATTGTGTTCCAGGTCGATCAGTTTTTGCTGCAATTCACGGGCAGCATGGATATTGCGGCCCAGGATGGCGGCATAGCTGGAGGTGCCATTCACTTCCTTGTTCAACCATTCTGGATTGGTCGCATTCTGGCGGAAATGTTCAACAAAGTAGGCACGTGGCATGCCGCATTTATTGACCATCAATTCCAGCATCTGCTTTTCAGTCTGGCGCAGCGTCTTCATTTGCTTGCGCAAAGAGTCGCACAGTTTTTCTGCGGTCTTGACGCTGAAACGCATGCCTTGCAGTTCACGTGTGATGGCAATCTGCGCCTGCTGGTAAGCAGGGGATTTATAACCATCGGTGGCGCGGGCGGCCTGCATTTGTTCAAAGCGCATGGCGACAATTGCAAATTTTTGCAGGACCACATTTTTCATGTGCTGCAATTGTTCGTCGCTGATGCCGCTGGCATTTTCTGCTACTGCATCATCGTCGTCATCCAGATCGTCAAGATCGTCGTTGTCGCTGAGTTCTATTGCCGGAGTATCAGTTGCATCCGGGTCCAGCAAGCCATCAATGATGTCATCCACACGGATTTCATCTTTGGAAATCTTGTCGGCAATCGCCAGCATTTCTTGTATCGTACCTGGGCAGGCAGAAATCGCCTGTACCATGTCTTTCAAACCATCTTCAATACGCTTGGCAATTTCGATTTCGCCTGAACGTGTCAACAATTCCACGCCACCCATTTCACGCATATACATGCGTACCGGGTCAGTGGTGCGGCCAAAGTCTGAATCAACAGTCGCCAGTGCGGCGGCGGCTGCAGCTTCTGCTTCGTCTTCAGTGACGTTATTGGCGACGTTGTCGGTCAGCAGCATCATGGCGGCGTCAGGAGCTGCGTCATAGACGGCAATCCCCATGTCGTTGAGGGTGCTGATGACGCCTTGTATCATCTCAGCGTCAGCAACATCGTCAGGCAGGTGATCATTGATCTCGGCATGGGTCAGGTAACTGCGGTCCTTGCCCAGATTGATCAGCTTGGTCAGCTGCTTGCGGTATTGCTCCAGTTGCGCTTCCTGGCTTGCCGCATTGGCTGGTGTCGGTTTCTTGGCCTTGACACGTGCTGCGCGCTTCATCTCTGCGGATTCTGCTGCATTTAAAGCCTGGATTTCATCATTTTCAAAATGAAATTCAGAAGACTTGCGGCCACGCTTGGCTGGCTCGCGCATCGCTGGCAAGACATAGGCCGATGTGTCTATGTCCTTGATGCTGGTGACGGCCGCAGCGGGTGCAGCGGTGGCAATAGTAGCAGCAAGAGGCATGGAAACGGGTGTGACAACGTGTGTGACGGCGGCAGATGCACTTGTAGTTGCAGCAGGACTGGCAGGAGCTAACGGCTTGAGCGTGACTACCGGTGCTGGTGGTGCCAGTTTGCCTGAGCCTATGCGTGCCTCGCGCTTGATGACAACAGGTGCGGCTGCCGCAGGCTGGTCTGCCAGCAATAGTTTTTTAGCCAGTTTGGGGCCTGTTTTACGGATGACGACTACACGTGGCTTGGCTACCTCTGCATCAGTGATGCTGTCAGTGGCTTCTGTCCTTTGAACGCTCTCTGCCATATTTGCCGTAGAGTCGGCAACATTGGCTGTTTTGTCAGCTATGACAGCAATAGCAGCAGACATGTCAGTATTGCTACTTTCGTCGCTATCAGTTGCCACTGATCCCGCTTCTGCGGACGTAGTTTCATCAGACGTATCGCTGCCATCGGCCATCGCAGCCTGTAATCTGGAACGGCGCTTGGTAATCACCGTCACTGGCGTTGTAACCAGTGTCGGTGCTTCCTCGATCGAATCCATAGGGTTCGATACGGGGACCACCATCTGTACAGTTTGTACTGTGGCCGTGCGCGCTACGCTGAGCGCGGGACGGTTCAGTTGCAGTTGCGGTTTTTTACCTAATGTCAGCGTTGAGCCTGTTTTTGTTGTAGGAGAAGTGTTTGAGTCAGTTAAGCTGTTTTTCATGTAACAAATTCGAATACGACAACAAATGCTTGTCAATGGTGTTAGGCAATAGCAAGGGCGAAAAAGCTGCTGGCGATCATCATCTACAGATCAACGGCAGGCGCGGCGCGGATAAAAAAGCCCGCTGGTAAAAGCGGGCCAGGTCATCTTGCTGAATCTGGGCCTCAAAAGAGACGAAAGGGCAGAATTATCCTCGGCTTAGCCATTCTTGACAAGCAAGACTTTGCTTTCTTTTGCAGAAAAATTCATCTGGCTGCTGAATGGGTATTGAAACCTGTGTTCAGACAAACTAGCCATACGACGCAATTATGCCAACTTTGCCTGATTTTGTAGCATTTTTGCTTGAAGCTTCAAGGGATGATCTACTTGGCAATGTTTGATGTAAATCAGAAGATTGGCTGTTCAGCGTAAAGAAATTGGACAAACTGTTAAGCTAGCGTCTTTGTGCCATCATTTGTTTTGTCGCCATGCACTTTACTTCCTGTTTGAAATCCGGCCTGCTCTATGTCTTATTTGGCTTGCCGCTAATCGCCTTTGCGCAGCCAGCTCAAAGAGTGCCCGATACTTTGGAACAAAGGCTGAAAGCCTGTACCGCCTGCCATGGTGCCGAGGGCAGGGCAGGCACTGACGGTTTTTACCCCCGCATTGCCGGTAAACCAGCCGGTTATTTATATAACCAGCTACTGAATTTCAGGGAGGGCAAACGTGCCTATCCTGCCATGCGTCATATGGTTGCGCATATGTCAGATGCTTATCTGAAAGAAATTGCTGACTATTTTGCCAGCCTGCACCCGCCTTATTCTGCGCCGCAAGCCAGTGAAGCGAATGCCACTTCGCTGGAGCAGGGCAGGCAACTGGTTATGCAGGGTGACAAGTCACGCAATTTACCCGCCTGTGTTTCTTGCCACGGCAAGAGCATGACGGGTCTGGCGCCCTTCATGCCTGGTCTGGTGGGCTTGCCACGTGACTACCTGATTGCGCAACTGGGTGCCTGGCAAACTGGTAGCCGCAAGGCGCATGCGCCAGACTGCATGCAGCAAATTGCCAGCAAGCTCAAACCTGCAGATCTTGCCGCTGTATCAAGCTGGCTGGCGACACAGACTGTGCCCAGCGATAGCACAGCGCCAGTGTTGAAAGCAACGGAGTACGGACTATTGCCAATGAAGTGCGGCAGTCTGTCCGAATAATTTTTATAACAAATCTATGAAAAAAATCCTCTTGTCTGCTTTGCTGCTTTTGCTGGCGTGCAGCGCTGCCGTAGCAGGTTTTGGCTATTATCTGGTCGATGATAAAAGTGCTTCAAAGGTAAGCGCCAGCAGCTTGTCCGCAGCAGACCAAATCAGCAAAGGCGAATATCTGGTGAAAGCCGGTAATTGCATGGGTTGCCATACAGCGCGGGGCGAAGCTGCATTTGCTGGTGGCCGCCTATTGCAAACCGATTTTGGTAATTTCAATACACCGAATATCACGCCTGATACAAAAACAGGTATAGGCAGCTGGACTGCTGAAGATTTCTGGCAAGCCTTGCACAATGGCAAATCCAGAGATGGCAGTTTGCTGTATCCATCTTTTCCGTACACTAATTACACTCAGGTGTCGCGCGCTGATGCCGACGCCATGTATGCCTACCTGATGTCTTTACCCAAGGTGGAAAAGCAAAATCAGGCACATGAATTGCGCTTTCCCTATGACAAGCGGGCTTTGCTGGCATTCTGGCGGGCTGCTTATTTCCGTCCTGCCAGCTATCAGGCAGATAAAAGCAAGTCTGTAGAATGGAATCGCGGTGCTTACCTGGTCAACGGCCTGGGGCATTGCAGCGCCTGTCATAGCAGCCGCAACAGCCTGGGGGCGAATGCTGGTGTCAATGACTTATCTGGCGGTGAATTGACGAGCTGGTATGCACCGGCGCTGACGAATAGCCAGGAAGTCAGCCTGGCAAAATGGTCGCCACAAGAGTTAATCGCCTTGTTGAAATCAGGTGTCAATCGACATACTGCCGTATCCGGCCCCATGGCAGAAGTGGTGGCGGGCAGCACTCAGCATTTATCGGACGCGGATATCAAGGCCATGGTCAGCTATCTGCAGGCGATACCTACCGTGCAGGTCGCAGAAAAAGATACGCTCGACAAGCTAATGGCTGGGCCGGAACTAAGTGCAGAACGCATGGATGCAGTCATGAAGCAGGGTGGCGCATTGTATAAAACCCATTGCATGGACTGCCATGGCGCACAGGGTGAAGGTGTGGCAAATATTTATCCTGCGCTGAAGGCGAACCCTGGCCTGCTCGGTCATGCCTTGTCAAATCCGGTACGCATGGTTTTGTCTGGCGGCTTCCCTCCTGTCACCAAAGATAATCCCCGTCCCTATGGCATGCCACCGTTTGCCCATACGCTCAATGACACAGAAGTTGCCCTGGTACTCAGCTATGTGCGCAATGCCTGGGGCAATAAAGCTGACACGCTGACCTCGGCAGAAGTCAATCGCTATCGTACTGCAGCCATGGAATAAATTTGCAAATTACAATTTGATGACAATTCACATACATTTTTAAACACACTTGTGCTTCAGCAGCTTTTACACTTGCCACAACTAAAAAAGATTTGCGGTGAGTGAATTGAAATCTGCCTTTGGCTTGACTTCCTGTTTTTTGACAGTTTTGTTGGCGGCGTGTGGTGGTGGCACGAGCACCAGTGTGAACTCTGATGTAGTGACGTCAGTGAACGGACTTGCATTGTCCGGTACGGCAGCAACAGGATTGGCGTTATCCGGCGCCCCTGTCAATGCCAAATGTCGCACTGGAAGTGGCACCACCACGTCAGCATCAGATGGCAGTTACAGCTTGACGGTGGCGAGTGGTGTCCTGCCATGTGTGCTGCAAGTCAGTAATCCGGCTGATGGTAAAAAAATGCATGCGATTGCAATCAATGCGGGCATCATCAATCTGACACCTCTGACTGACATGTTGTCGACCCGCCTGATGCACGGTGACATGAGTGCCGTATTCACAAATCCCGATGCTGCGGCGATAGAAAAAGCGGTGACCGCCAGTACCATCAAACAGGCGCAAACTGATGTCAGCCTGGTTTTGCTTGGCTACGTCGATCTCAGCAAACTTGGCGACTTTTACAGCACGCCCTTGAAGGCGGCAACCGCAGCCAATGCCAGTGCCGGTGATGCGCAAGACAAATTGCTGGATAGCCTGAAAGCAAAAATGAGCGCAGCTCAGCAAAGCCAGATGCTGGATTTGCTGGCGAAAGCTGCCGCCGTCGGGCTGCCGCTGGATAACCCAGATCTGAGCTTCAAACCGACACTGGAACTCATGCCGATGAGCGCAACTGTCGCGACCAATGGCAAACTGAGTTTTGCTGCCGCCACCAATTACCCACCAAATGTGCGTTACATCCGCCAGCCTGTGAAATGGTCAGTCCAGGAAAGCAATGGCGGCAGTATCACGTCCAATGGCGAATATACAGCACCGGATAAACCTGGGATTTATCACGTTACGGTGCAAAGAGAAGATTTTCCGGCGCTGAGTGCCACAGCCACAATCACGGTAGGTAGTGCATCATCCCCGGTGTTTACGCCTTATCTGAATGTCGAAGCCAAGAGCGTCAGCTTAAAAGCCGGATCCCAGTATTTCTTTTCTGCGGGGATTAACTATCCGCCAGGCATTTACTATATACGCCAGCCTACCACCTGGTCTTTGGTCGAAGCCAATGCCGGCACGATAGACATACTTGGCGCTTATACTGCACCTGCGCAGCCTGGTATTTATCATGTCCGCGTTCAGCGTGATGACTTTCCCGAGTTGACGGTAATTGTTGAAGTGATCGTCATATAAAGGATAGGAGCAGGGCTCAATCCTTGTTGTTAGAGGATGAAAAATGCTATAAAGAAGCAATTTCAGTTAAGATTGTTACTTTATAAATCTTTTTCATCATATGCGATCGACTACACTCGCCTTACTGCCAGCACTTGCGCTGAGCCTTTCTTATCCTGCCCTTGCCGCCAATAATATAGATCAGCCCAGTAAAACTGCTGGTCCCATCAAGAGTCTGGCAATTGACCAGAAATCAGATGCCCGTTATGTGATAACCACAGTGCCTCCAGAATCAGCCATGGAGCGCTTTGAGATGAAAGATGCTCAGGGGCGCAATATTGCCTATGTAGCGATGACAGATGGTGATGTCGGTGGCGTGGTGTTTGTCGACAATAAACTCACAGGTACAGTTTCCAAGCAAGACGCCCTGGCATTTTATAGCTGCCGTGGCTATACCTCAGCCATCAAATACCATTGGGCCAAAGATGCCAATGCCTGGGTAGAAGGTTTGCTGGCTGCCAGCCAACCAAGTACTGCTGTCAACCTGCAGTTCTCAGGCAAATCAACATGGCGCAGTATCGTTGAAGTGGTCAATAATCCTTCTTTGTCGCAAATCGGTTCTCTGGTGGATATCGGTACCAATCCATTTGGCATTTTGCGCAAACTAAACAGCGCACGCGAATCCATGGCTGAGCGTGAACTGTTTGAAAAAACCAGATTACGTCTGCTGGATGTCACTACCGGTACCAGCGAAGACAGGGTGGCTGAGATCATTAAACCAGAAGACGTTTCTTTTGCAGTTGGTGGTCTGGTCATGGCTTACCCACGTTTTTCTGTTGAATATTTTATTGCTGACGGAGCAGTGAAAGCGATACAGCAACCGTCCTTCCATTTCTTGTCCCATAAACAGGCTGCATTGTTTTATGTACCAAATACAAAATGGGAGATGTGCACACCAGAAAACTGGAGAAATGCACTGCCAGTAGTAAATACTGTGCCAGTCACGATCACAGAGCCAGCCAAGCCAGGTGAAGCAAAATAAGAGTCTGATCTGATCGTTCTGGAGAAATGAGGAATCTGATTTGTTACATTGCGATCTCGATCACATCACGATAACTGCCCCTGATCTTGCATCAGGTGCAGCCTATGTCAAGGCACTATTGGGTGTAGAACCACAACCAGGGGGCGAGCATGTGCGCATGGGTACGCACAATATGTTTGTACGTCTGGGGCCTGCATTATTTCTGGAAATTATTGCGGTCAACCCTGATGCAGTCAAACCAGGGCGGCCACGCTGGTTTGCGCTTGATACTTTGATGCAGGATAGCAAGCCTCGCTTGTCGAACTGGGTTGCACGCACAACGGACATACAAACGGCAACAAGCCAGACTCGGGAAAATCTGGGTAGCATAGAACCCATGAGCCGTGGCAGTAACCACTGGCAGATCACGATACCGCAAGATGGCTCTTTGCCTTTGGATGGCATTGCGCCCGCCTTGATTGAATGGCAAACTGCAGCACATCCCGCAACAGGCATGCTGGATCAGGGCATGAGTCTGCTTGAACTGGAATTGCTGCATCCGGACGCAACCAGAATTTCCCAACTGATGCAGGACTTGAACATGCAAGGCAGCATCACAGTCAAGCAGCTTTCAGCTGGGCAGCTTCCGCAATTAATTGCCCACATCATGACACCACTAGGATTGCGGATTTTGTCTTGAACATGCTCAGCCTGACCTGCCGCTGGCTGCCTTGTCTGGTTGTTGCATTGGCCAGCCCTGCGCAAGCGAGAGAAAGCATCTGCTATGGAACAGTATCCAATGGGCGGCTGGAGGCTGGTGTCAACCTGCCAGCGACTGGTACTAACTTTTCTGCTTATAGCGCACTGGGCGTAAGTCTGGGGCGAACTTATGTGCATTCCACTGTTGCAGATATTATTACGCAAGCCTATCGACAACTTGAGCAAACTGCCAGTGATAAAGTCTTTGTATATGGCGAAACTGGCTGGAAAAAAGGCGGCCCCATGCGGCCTCACCGCACCCATAAAAATGGTTTGTCAGTCGATTTCATGATGCCAGTGATTGACGCCAAGGGTATGTCACGGCCTTTGCCTGGAAATATGGATAACAAGTATGGCTATGATATTGACTTTGATGCGCAGGGCCGCTTTGGTGACTATCGCATAGATTTTGCTGCTTTGGCTGAGCATTTATATCAGCTTGACCTTGCCGCAAAAGCCAGGGGAAGGGGACTGGCACTGGTGATTATTGACCCACCGTATCAGGAAAAATTATTTGCCACGGCGCGCGGACCGTATTTGCAAACACATTTAAAATTTATGAAGGGAAACGCCTGGGTCAGGCATGATGAGCATTATCATGTTGATTTTGATTTGCCCTGTAAAAAGAATTCGGCTTAATACCTGACGACCTGAGTTTACCTGATCATGCCCTGGACCTTTGCCCATCCCTTCGCCATACTTCCTCTGCGCCGTCTTGCACCACAGCGTTTCAATCTGATGCCTTTGGTCATAGGCAGTGTTGCACCGGATCTTGGTTACTATGTATTTGCTTTTGACCTGGCCACGCTGGCCCATCAATGGCTGGGTTTGCTACTGGTGTGTCTGCCTTTGGGGTGGGGCGTGTTCATGTTCTTGCGCCTGATGCAAACCCACTTCATCTACCTGCTGCCGCAGATACAAAGACAGGCACTACAGGCACATGTCTCGCTGTCCCGGAATTTGTCTGGTGCGCAGTTTATCTGGATTTCTCTGGCGTTGATACTGGGGGCGATAACCCATATAGTCTGGGATGCATTTACCCATGCGAGTGGTTTTGCTGTCGCTTACTTTGATGTGTTGCGCTTACCGGTAGAAGTGGCAGGTGTTCATACCCGCGTTTTTCATGTGCTGCAGCACTTAAGTACGCTGGTGGGAGTAGCAGGACTGGCTTATTGTTATGTGCGATGGCTGAAGAAATTGCCACATATCGTCATACTGGAGCCCAAAGAGAGTGATCAGTGGCGTTATATTTTACTTGCCAGCACTGCACTGACCGCATTCTTGCTGGCCTTGCCGCTGGCCTTTGGCATGTCAGGTATGGCAAATGGCAGTCTGGCGAAAGAAGCTTTCGTCTTTCGCCTGGCCCTGTGTTCAACCAGTTGCTTTGCCGTGCTGCTGACCATTGCTGCCCTGCTCATTGCCAGGGCCAGGACAGCACCCACAATACAAGACTGAATCCTTAGCCTTTACATGGGATTCAAATTCCAGTTCAGGACTTCCCCCTTTTTATCTGTGACGGTCGTCATTTCCTTGAATATCCTGGCTTGCAGGCTGTCTGGCAGTCGCACAAAATCCACGCTGTTGACGTAACGATCACCGCGCATAAAGGCCCAGGTGAAAAATTTCATGGCGGCGGTGGTTTGTTGTGCGTCCTTCGCACGCTGTTGCATGACGATAAAAGTACCCATGGTGATAGGCCAGGTTTTTTGACCTGCTTTATCAGTCAGCATTTCTTCAAAATTGGCATCGGTTTTCCAGCTGCTGTTTGACAGCGCGGAAGAAAATGCCTCTGCAGACGGCGCAATGAATTTGCCATCCCGATTTTGCAGCAGGGCATAGTCAAGTTTTTCCTGGCTTACATAATTAAAGTCGATATAACTGATGGCATACGGTGTTTTTTTGAGTGAGCCAGCAATATTGCTGCTGCCTTTGACCTGGATCAAATGGCTGTGGCTGTTCCATGGAATGATAAAGTTTCTGCCGTACTTCGCTTGCCATTTTTTGCTGACCTTGCTCAGGTAGTCAGAAAAATTATAGGTCGTGCCCGAACCATCCTGGCGTACGATGACCTCGATATTTTTATTCGGCAAACGCAGGCCGGGATTGAGCGCGGTGATTGCTGCGTCATTCCAGAGCGTGATGTCACCAGAGAAAATACCTGCCAGGATTTCGCCGGTCAGGCGCAATTCAGCGGACTTGATGCCAGGTAAGTTAATGACAGGCACCACACCAGAAATGGCAGAGGGAAACTGTATTAATTTGTCTTTCTTAAGGTCTGCCTGGCTAAGGGCTGCGTCACTGGCACCAAATTCTACGCTGTTTTCCTTTATTTTCTTGATGCCTGCAGATGAGCCGCTGGCTTGATAGGTAATGGTCGTACCACCATTTTTGCTATAAGCATCTGCCCATTTCTGATACAGGGGCGCTGCTGCGGAAGAGCCTGAGCCTTGAATTTCGGCATGAGCATTAGTAAGAACAGCAAGGGGAGAAAGGAGTAAAGCCAGTGGGAAGAGTAAAGAGTTGCGTGTAATCATGATAAAAGATAAAGCTGGAGAGCGAGGAAACTGGTGATGCGAAATGGCGCGGATTATCTCATGTCATGAGAAATTTCTCCTGAAAGATCATTTTTCCGTAATGAGCCTGTCATTTCTAATGGCTATGCTTCTTCCTTGCATATCAACAATAAATTGTTTATATTGTTTACATGTTTTCTAATTTGGAGGCTGGAATGGTAACCGCAGCAACGAAAAAAGTAAGTACTGTAGTAGCAGGTGCAGAGAAAAAAGTCGTGGCCCTTAAAAAATCTCCTGTTAAGTCCACTGTTGTGGCTGTCAAGAAAAAAGCAATCAGCAAGCCTGCTGTAGAAGCCAAAGCAGCTGAAAAAATTCCTGCTAAAGCGCCTGTCAAAGCCCCGGCGCGTGCCAAACCTGCCGCCAAGGTTGTGGAAGTCAAACCTCTGGTAGAGGTCGTAGCAGAAAAGGTCAAAAAAGCCAAGCTCGTGCGTGATAGTTTCACCATGCCGGAAAGCGAATACGCAGCTTTGGGTGCGGTCAAAAAGGCTTGCCTGAAAGCTGGCGTCGAAGTCAAGAAAAGTCAGTTGTTGCGTATTGGCGTTGCCCTGTTGAGCAAGACTGATGTGCCTGCCTTGAAAAAATTGATCGCTGGTCTGGCACCGCTGAAGGCGGGCAGGCCAAAGAAAGAGAAATAATTCAATTTTTCTGAAATGCAGTGCATGCAGGGAAATGGCGCTCTGAAAAGAGCCTCGTCACTGTTTTTGCCGCGCATTTATCCGGTTTCACCTGTGCAATCCCCGCCTGACATATGCCAGACGGGGATTGTTGTTTTTTTAACTTGTCATAAAACCGACATCGTACTGTCATCTTGCTGAAGTAATCCTTGATTATTCTTCGTTCGTCGGATCAACGAACAACATGACAAGGACGATGAATGCGATTACTCACGATACCCGCCGATGCTAATCCCAGTTTTTCCAAGCTTAATCTGAGCCTTGCTACTACGGCAAAAGAAGTCAAAGAGGTGCAACGCCTGCGCTATAAAGTATTTATAGAAAGCATGGGCTTGTCGGCTTTGTCCAATCCAGATGGCCTGGATAAAGATGAATTTGATGAACACTGCGATCACCTGATCGTACGCGACTCCAAGACCCTGAAAGTGGTAGGCACCTACCGCATACTGGGGCCAAATGCAGCCCGCCAGCTGGGCCGCTATTATTCTGAAACAGAATTCGACCTGTCCCGCCTGCAACATATACGTAATAGCGTGGCAGAAGCAGGCCGTGCCTGCATCCACCCTGATTATCGCAGTGGTGCTGTCATCATGTTGCTGTGGGCTGGACTGGCCGCCTATATGCGCCGTGAGCGCTGCTCGCACCTTATCGGCTGCGCCAGTATCAGCCTGACTGATGGTGGCCAGAATGCCGCTGCGATATACCGTGGTTTGTCTGCCGCAGATTTTTCTCCGCTTGAATACCGCGTTACGCCTCACACGCCTTTCCCGCTCGATGAAATTGATAGCAACTCGACTGAGGCGCGCATTCCACCGCTGTTGAAAGGTTATCTGCGTGCTGGTGCCTGGGTGTGCGGTGATCCTGCCTGGGACCCTGATTTCCATAGCGCTGATTTATTCGTCATGTTGCCACTGGCGAATCTGGATGACCGTTACGCACGCCATTACGGCACAGGGGAGCAATAATCATGAAACCAGCCGATCAGTTCTTGAATAGCAAATTGTATAAAACCGGTAAGAAAGAAACTCAGCGTTTCCGCACTATCTGGATTTCAGATTTGCATCTAGGAACGAGCGGCTGCCAGGCGGCGAAGTTGCTGGAATTCTTGCGTGCCACCGATTCAGATACGCTGTACCTGGTTGGTGACATCATCGACGGCTGGCAACTCAAGCGCCGCTGGTACTGGGACCAGACCCATAATAACGTAGTGCAGACTGTCTTGAAAAAAGCCAAGAAAGGTACGAACGTCATTTTCGTGCCTGGCAATCACGATGAATCCGTACGCCAATTCATTGACCTCGATTTTGGTGGCATCAAGATCAGGGATGAACTCGTGCATACGACAGCTGCAGGCAAGCGTATGCTGGTCTTGCATGGCGACAGGTTTGATGGCGTCATCGCCTGTGCAAAATGGCTGGCCTATGTCGGCGACAGCCTGTACACCATGATCCTGAAATTCAATCAGATCTTTAATAACTGGCGTGCCCGCGCTGGCATGCCTTACTGGTCGCTGTCACAATATCTGAAGCAAAAGGTCAAGAACGCGGTCAGCTATATCACGCAATTTGAAGATGCTCTGGCGGACGAAGCACGACGCAAAGGCCTGGATGGCATTATCTGCGGTCATATCCATAAGCCAGAAATCCGCGATATAGGCGGTATCCTGTATTGCAATGATGGTGACTGGGTAGAGAGCTTGTCGGCCCTGGTGGAAGATGCCAAGGGTGAACTCAGGCTGGTGACCTGGCATGACATCTGCCACCCGGAGTATATGGCAGATGCAGTGGCAGATACCCATGCGGAAGAGTCCGAACTGGAGACAGTTGCTGGCTAAGTTCAGGTGGCTGCTGCCGGTTTGAACCACGACCAGATACGCAAACCAAACTGGTTGCAAGCCAGGCCACCGAGCACCAGCAGACCAGCGCAGATTTTCCACCAGAATAAAGTCTCGTTCAATACGATAGAAGCTGTCAACATGCCGACCACCGGCACCAGCAAGGTGAACGGCGCTATCGTGGCAGCAGGATATTTGCGCATCAGCCATG
This sequence comes from Undibacterium sp. GW821-FHT07F11, assembly GCF_059418665.1. Classification (NCBI taxonomy): domain Bacteria; kingdom Pseudomonadati; phylum Pseudomonadota; class Betaproteobacteria; order Burkholderiales; family Oxalobacteraceae; genus Undibacterium; species Undibacterium sp. GW821-FHT07F11. Next base: position 553,963 of record NZ_JBWKQH010000002.1, on the reverse strand, counting down.
ACCAGATACCAAAACCGACTATGGTATTCGGGTAAGACTGGTAAGCGATCGCTCCGATTGAAGTCCAGTTCAATTGCGTATACGCAGCTTGCCAGGCATCCATGCCTTCCATCATATATGACGCCAACAGCAAAGGCGGGCTGGCAATGGCTGAACCCCACACCACCATGGACAGGGGGTTAACCACACCTATCTTCTTGGTAACGATATTGGCGATACTCCAGCACACTGCGCCTGCGACCACCAGCAGGAAGCCAATGATGGTTGCCTGCGCTTCCAGATGCATGGCTACCAGCGCCATGCCAGACAAGGCAATCAGCGCTCCCAGCACTTGCACGAATTGTGGTTTCTCGCCCATGATGACAACAGCCAGGCCCATGGTGATAAATGCCTGCAGCTGCATGACAAGGGATGCCAGGCCAGCAGGGAAGCCCAGCTTGATACCGCAAAACAGTAAGGTGAACTGGAAGGCAAACTGGAACATGCCATAGGCAATCACCCACTTCCACGATGTTTTTGGAAGGGGAACAAAAAATATCAGGGGCAGGGCAGAGAAGATAAAGCGCGATGCGGTGAACAGCACAGGCGGCAATCCTTGCAAGCCGATTTTGATGACTACGAAATTGATGCCCCAGGTGATGACTGCAATCAGGGCGGCAAGGATGTGCGTGGGTTTCATCGTGCTTTGTGGGTAAAGACGGTCCTACATACTAACAGCAAGCAGGATTTGCTGCAGAGAGCCAGTATTTTTACCTGTGACTAAATAAATTTCAGGAACGCTTATTTAACCACCAGGTCAGGAGACATGATGGCCTTCAGATAGGTTTGCACGATTTCGTTTTCACGCTGTTTTTGCGTGATCCACCAGACATTACCCTTGCGTACGCTGTATTCTTGCAAGGGATGTCCAAGCAATTCAGCCGCTACCTGACCCAGGTAGGGCTGGTGGCCAATGATGAGTACAGGCTCACGGCTATTGGGCCAGTTGGCAGCGCTCAACACATCGCTGACTGTGGCTGCCGGGCCTAGTTCCGGCATGACCTTGTATTTCCTGCCGCAGGCGATGAGGGCTTCAGCCGTGTCTCTGGTACGTATGGTGGGGCTGGCCAATATCCTGCAAGTTTCAGGCAGCGTGCTATCGAGCCAGAAAGCAATTTTGCTCGCTTGCTTGTTTCCTTTGCCAGTCAGTTTTCTGAATTCATCAGTCAGTTCAGCCGTTGCCGGTTCTGCTTCTGCATGACGCCAGAGGATAAGATCCATTATTACTCTTCCACCTCAGATAAGGAACCCAGGGTTTGCATCAAATGTTGTTGGGCGCAGAAGCGGACTTGTTTGGCGCGGGTTTTCTTGCGCTCGTAACGACCATCCGAATCCAGTGTCCAGGCATTCACATTATCTTTCAGATAGGGTTCCAGGCCTTCGGAAATGACACGTTTTTTCAATGACTTTTCCAGTACCGGGAAAGCAACTTCTATGCGACGGAAAAGGTTGCGGTTCATCCAGTCGGCACTGGCCAGATACACGTCATGCGCGAGATCATTACGGAAGTAATAGATACGACTGTGCTCCAGGAAGCGGCCTATGATGGAACGCACTTTGATATTTTCTGACAAGCCAGGTACGCCAGGGCGCAAGGCGCAGGCACCGCGTATGATCAGGTCAATTTTTACACCATCTGCCGACGCTGCATATAGTGCACGGATAACAGATTCATCGAGCAGGGCATTCATCTTGGCGATGATGCGGGCAGGGCGGCCTTCACGGGCTATGCGTGCTTCATTACGTATGGCTTTGATGATTTGCGGTTGCAGGGCAAATGGTGCCAGCCACAGATAATCAAGTTTTTTAGGTTTGGTCAAGCCAGTCAGGTGGATGAAAACTTCATTGACTTCTGCCGCCATGCCCGTGTGAGCAGTCAGCAAACCAAAATCAGTATAAAAGCGCGTGGTGGACGGGTGATAATTACCTGTACCCAGATGGGCATAGTGACGCAAAACACCGCCTTCTTCGCGACGTATCACCAGCGCCAGTTTGGCATGGGTTTTCAGGCCAACGACGCCGTATACAACCTGGGCGCCAGCGCGTTGCAATTTATCTGCCCAATTGATATTGGCTTCTTCATCAAAGCGTGCCATCAATTCGACAATGACGGTGACTTCCTTACCCAGCCTCGCAGCAGTGATCAGGGATTCCATCAAATCAGAATTCATGCCAGTACGGTATATGGTCTGTTTGATGGCGACTACGCTAGGGTCCTGCGAAGCTGAGCGTATGAAATCAATGACGGTCTGGAAAGGCTGGAAAGGATGATGCAAGAGTATGTCTTGCTTGCGCAGCAAAGTGAAAATATCAGCATGCGCATACTTGCCAATGGCCTTGGCAGAGAAAGGCGGAAAGCGCAGGTTTGGTTGTTTGACGTGATCAACCAGTTCACCCAGCCTGACCATGTTCACCGGGCCATCGACAGGATACAAGCGGTCGCTATCGAGTGAAAATTGCTCAAGCAGGAAGCGAGACAGATTTTCGGGGCAATTTTTTGCGACTTCCAGGCGTACTGCGGCACCAAACTGACGGGTTTGCAATTCACCTTGCAAGGCCTGGCGCAGATTCTTGACTTCTTCTTCATCAACCCACAGGTCGCTGTCACGGGTGACGCGGAACTGTGAATAGTTGATCACTTCACGACCATTGAACAAATCTTCAATATGCGAGTGTATGACCGAAGACAGCAGGCAAAAAGCCATGCCGTCGTTCGACAATTCATCTGGCAGGCGGATGATGCGCGGCAGAACGCGTGGTGCCTTGACGATGGCAATGGCAGTGCCACGACCAAAGGCATCCTTGCCTGCCAGCGATACGATGAAATTCAAACTCTTGTTGACGACTTGAGGGAAGGGATGGGCCGGATCCAGGCCGATAGGCGTCAGCAAGGGCCTTACTTCGCGTTCAAAATAGGATTTAACCCAGGCGCGCTGGGCTTCATTACGCTCGGAATGACGTAACAGGTGTATGCCTTTTTTAGAAAGTTGCGGCAGGATTTCCTGGTTCAGCAATTCATATTGTCTTTTCGCCAGTTGATGACATTCATCGCTGATGCGTTTGAGCATGGCCTGAAAGGTGGGGTGCTGCACCAGCTCGCCATCAATGGTGTTTTGTGCTAACAGGCTGGCGACCCTGACTTCAAAGAACTCATCCAGATTGCTGCCAACGATGCACAAATACTTCAGGCGCTCCAACAGGGGGATGCTGCGGTCTTCTGCCTGCGCCAGGACGCGCCAGTTGAAGGCGATTTGTGACATTTCCCTGTCCAGAAAAATCACCGAACGTGACAATTCCGAGGCCACTGGTTTGACTGGCTTGCTTACCGTCTTGATTTCAGTGTCCGGCTTCTGTTTCATTTCTTCCGGCGCTGTTGTTGAAGAAGGTGCTTCCTGATTTGGCATAGTTTTTTGCATGTCATAAAGGCCGTCATATATATACGCAAACATTCTAGACGTCTTAAATGACAAGTTTATGACATAAAAATGATAACAAGTACAATTATTTCACAGGCTTTGCTTCAAGTCATAATCTTGTCATATTTGGCTTGTACAGTGCGCTTCGTAGTACCGAATACTGTTATTTAACTCTGAGGTGAACATGCAAATCAAACGTGTTGTCAAAACTCTCATCGCTGCAATTGGCGTGGCTGTAACATTTGGCGCTGCTCAAGCCGCCGACATTACAGGCGCTGGCGCGACTTTCCCATATCCAATTTATGCAAAATGGGCAGAAGCTTATAAAAAAGCCAGTGGCAACGGTCTGAACTATCAATCCATCGGTTCCGGTGGCGGTATCAAGCAAATCAAGGCAAAAACAGTGGACTTCGGTGCCTCTGACATGCCTTTGAAGGCAGAAGAACTGGAAACAGAAGGTCTGGTGCAATTCCCGGCCATCATTGGCGGCGTGGTTCCTGTGGTTAATCTGGACGGTATCGCTCCAGGCAAAATGAAAATGACAGGTGAAGTACTGGCCGCCATCTACATGGGCAAGATCACTAAATGGAATGCACCAGAAATCGCAGCCATCAACGCCGGTCTGAAATTGCCAGCAGAAGACATCACCGTGGTACACCGTTCTGACGGTTCTGGCACTACTTTCCTGTGGACAGATTACCTGACCAAAGTCAGCCCTGAGTTCAAAACTGCTGTTGGTTCTTCCACAGCCGTTAAGTGGCCAGTTGGTGTAGGTGGCAAGGGTAATGAAGGTGTGGCTTCCAGCGTCAAGCAAATCAGAAATTCCATCGGCTATGTTGAATACGCCTATGTGAAGAAAAACAAGATGACTTACACCTTGTTGAAAAATGCTGATGGCCAGTTCGCTGAACCAGATGATGAAAACTTCAAATCCGCTGCTGCTGGCGCTGACTGGAGCAAAGCACCAGGCATGTATCTGGTATTGACTAACCAGCCTGGCAAAATCACCTGGCCTATCACTGGTGCTTCTTTCATCCTGTTGCACAAAGCACAGGCTGATGCTGAAAAAGGCAAAGAAGTATTGAAGTTCTTTGACTGGGCATTCAAAAACGGTGGCGCAATGGCTGCTGAATTGGAATATGTTTCCTTGCCAGCACCGGTGGTCAAACTGATTGAAGATAACTGGAAAGCAAAAGTCAAAGACGCTTCCGGTAAAGCACTCTGGTAATAAAAAGTTTCAACCTGTTCAGAAATTGAACTAAACGATCAAGGTAATCCGGAACTATCCGGATTACCTTCCGGTGGAAAAGACACCCATGACTACCCAAATGTCCTCCGTCAACATGACTGCACCAACTGCAATCCCACCCGCTAATAACGCACTACCGCAGGCCGGTCAGATCGACCTTGCGAAAATGGCTGCAGTAATGCGCCGCCAGCGTTGGCAAGATTTCTTTTTTCATAAACTGACCTTTACTTTCGCCGCCCTTGTGATGGTGGTGCTGGTCGGTATTATTATTTCTTTATTCCTGCGCTCGATTCCGGCGATGAAGGAATTTGGCCCGTCATTCATCTGGACCATAGAATGGGATCCGGTCAATGACAAGTTTGGTGGCATGATCGCCATCGTTGGCACTTTGGTGACATCGGTCATCGCCTTGCTGATTGCCTTCCCGGTCAGCTTTGGTATTGCCTTGTTTTTGACTGAGATTTGTCCTAACTGGCTCAAACGCCCACTGGGTACGGCGATCGAATTGCTGGCTGGTGTACCCAGTATTATTTATGGCATGTGGGGTTTGTTTGTATTCGCACCGCTGTTCTCGCAATATGTACAGCCAGCCCTGGCTGCTACGCTGGGTAAATTGCCGGTGATTGGTGTGCTGTTTTCCGGTCCCATGATAGGCATGGGCATGCTCTCAGCCGGTATCGTCCTGGCGATCATGATTATCCCATTCATTTCTTCAGTCATGCGCGATGTGTTTGAAGTGGTGCCGCCGGTATTGAAAGAATCTGCTTACGGCCTTGGTTGCACCAAGTGGGAAGTAGTGCGCAAGATCGTACTGCCATACACAAAGATAGGTGTGGTGGGTGGTGTCATGCTGGGCCTGGGTCGCGCACTTGGCGAAACCATGGCAATTACCTTCATGATCGGTAATTCGCATCACCTGTCCTGGTCGCTGTTTGCTGCCGGTAATAGTATCGCTTCCACTCTGGCAAATGAGTTTGCAGAGGCAGAAACAGTCTTGCACACATCTTCCTTGTTCTTGCTTGGCCTGATTTTGTTTGTCATCACTTTCTTTGTATTGTCTGCTGCCAAACTGATGTTGCTGGGCTTGTCCAGAAAAGAAGGAGCCAAATAATGGAAAACTCAACAATGCAATCGGCCAGCAACCCGGTGTACCGCCGCCGTTTGCTGATGCATAAACTGGGCATAGGTTTGTCGTCATTTGCCATGGCACTGGGTATATTCTTCCTGATGTGGATATTGTTCACCCTCATGACAAAAGGACTGAGTGCCGTCAATGTAGCCATGTTCACAGAGTCAACGCCTGCCCCAGGCAGTGATGGCGGCGGTTTGATGAATGCGATCTTTGGTAGCTTTGTGATGGTCGTCAGTGCCGCCCTGATCTCAACACCTATCGGTATCCTGGCTGGTATTTATCTGGCAGAGTATGGCGATAAAAGCTGGTTTGGTTTCGTCACACGTTTTGTGACAGACATCATGCTCTCTGCACCGTCCATCGTGATAGGTTTGTTTGTGTATGCGATCTATGTTGCGCACGTTAAGCATTTTTCTGGTTGGGCTGGCAGTATCGCTATTTCATTGATTGCCATTCCTGTGGTTGTCCGTACTACCGACAATATGCTGGGTCTGGTGCCGACCAGTTTGCGTGAAGCTGCGTTTGCGTTGGGTGCACCCCGCTGGAAAGTAGCTTTGCTGATACGTTTGCGCGCCGTCAAAGCAGGTGTCGTAACTGGTATTTTGCTGGCTGTGGCACGTATCTCCGGTGAGACTGCGCCTTTGTTGTACACCGCTCTCAGCAATCAGTTCTTCAATGCCGACATGAACAAGCCTATGGCCAATTTGCCTATGGTGATTTACCAGTTTGCGATGAGTCCATACGACAACTGGCGTGAACTGGCCTGGGGGGGCGCATTGCTGATCACCTTCAGTGTCCTCGGTTTAAATATTTTGTCGCGTACTTTGTTTAACCAAAAAACACAGCATTAATACTGACCTCGATATGACTACTACTCAAGACAACCAACAGAAAAAAGCAATCGAAATCAGCGGGCTGAATTTCTTTTACGGTGCAACACGTAGCCTGCGCGATATCAACCTGAATATCTACGACAAAAAAGTCACTGCCTTTATCGGTCCATCCGGTTGTGGCAAATCGACTTTGCTGCGTACTCTGAACCGCATGTATGACCTGTATCCCGGTCAGCGCGCTGAAGGCAATATCATTTACAACGGCAAAAATATCCTCGATGCAGATCAGGACATCAACTTGCTGCGCGCCCGTGTGGGCATGGTGTTCCAGAAGCCGACACCTTTCCCTATGTCGGTGTATGACAATATCGCTTTTGGTGTGCGTTTGTATGAAAACCTGTCCAAGGGCGAGATGGATGAGCGCGTTGAATGGGCACTGAAAAAAGCTGCAATCTGGACAGAAGTCAAAGACAAACTCAACAAGAGTGGCCTGAGCTTGTCAGGTGGTCAGCAGCAGCGCCTGTGCATTGCCCGTGGTGTTGCCGTAAAGCCGGAAGTCTTGCTGCTGGATGAGCCAACCTCTGCACTCGACCCTATCTCTACAGTCAAGATCGAAGAACTGATCAATGAGTTGAAAGAGGAATACACCATCGCCATCGTTACTCATAATATGCAGCAAGCGGCGCGTTGTTCTGACTATACTGCCTATATGTACCTGGGTGAACTGGTCGAATTTGGTGAAACTGATCATATCTTCATGAACCCAGTGAAGAAAGAGACTCAAGACTATATTACTGGCCGTTTCGGCTAACAACGACGCACGGTGCACATACTTATCCATGCAAATGCGTGGATAAGTGATGCTGCATAAAACTGCGACGTTTACGTTTACATTTTGCAATTGCGCATTCAGGAGAAACCTGTGACAGGCGAACACTCTTCAAAACAATATGATATGGACCTGGAGACAATACGCTCCAAGGTCTTGTTGATGGGCGGCTTGGTGGAAAGCCATTTTCACGATGCCATGTCCTGCTTCCGTACCGGTAATGCAGTGCAGGCAGAAGCCGTGATCCAGTCTGACCTCGAAGTCAATCGCCTGGAAGTGGCGCTGGATGATATGTGCAGCCACCTGATCGTCAAGCGTCAACCCGCAGCAAATGACTTGCGTACTGTCATGGCGACCGGCAAGGTCATTACTGATCTTGAGCGCATAGGCGATGAATCAACTAAAATTGCCCGTATCTCCAGGGATGCGGCAACCAGCAAGCGTGGCGTACCCATGTTCAGCGGTTATGAAACCGTACGAGTGCTGGCCAGCAGCGTGGCAGACATGTTGCACCAGTCTCTGGATGCGTTTGCCCGTCTTGACGGTGGCAAGGCTGTGCAATTGATTGCACAGGATGCCTTGATCGACAATGATTTCCGCTCCATCATGCGCAATCTGATTACTTTCATGATGGAAGACCCAAGTACAATATCATCTTCCCTGGATGCTCTGTGGGTGGCCAAGGCGATAGAGCGTATTGGCGACCATGCCAAGAACATTGCAGAACATACGATTTACATCGTTGAAGGCAAGGATATCCGTCATTCAGATTATGTAGCAAACAAGCAGGAACAACAGAGTTAATTATTAATGATGGCTACAGACACAACAATACTCATCGTAGAAGATGAACCGGCAATCGTAGAACTGGTCAGTTTTTCCCTGCGTGCAGCAGGCTGGAACACTTTTGCCGTCAACACGACAGCAGAAGCCTGGGAATATTTGCAGCGCCGCACGCCGCAATTGATTTTGCTGGACTGGATGTTGCCTGATCAGAGTGGTTTGCGTCTTTTGTCGAAGATACGCTCAGACCGTCAATTTAATGAAATTCCCGTCATCATGCTGACAGCAAAAAGCATGGAAGAAGACAAGATCGCGGGCCTTGATCACGGCGCGGATGATTATGTGACCAAGCCTTTCTCACCACGTGAACTGACAGCCAGGATCAAGGCGCTGCTGCGCCGCAAGAGCCCTGAGCATGCCCAGACAGCCCTGACAGCGGGCCCCGTTGTACTTGATCCAGTCAGTTGCACGGTCAAGATAGAAGACAGCAAGGTCGATATTGGTCATGCAGAATACAAATTACTGAAATTCTTCATGGCACATCCAGAGCGCGTATTTTCGCGCAGCCAGTTGCTCGACAAAGTCTGGGGTGACCATGTCGTCATCGAAGAGCGTACGGTAGACGTTCATGTACTGCGTTTGCGTAAAGTCTTGAAGAATGCTGAATCCCTCATCAAGACCGTGCGTAGCGTTGGCTACATGCTGTCTGAAAAATAAACTGGTACATCCGGTAATGCTATTTGCTGTATAGCGCACTGCATCACCTGTATGCAGTGTGGCATGGCTTTTCCTGTTTGGGAATTGACTGCAAACATTGCTCACTGATATCAGCAAAACCTATATCATTACATTTGCGCATTATATTTCAAGCAATAAAGAGGACCCTCAGGACACACTATGTCTCCACGCCTTATTTTCTGGATTTCTGCATTTGTACGTATCTTCCTGGTTCTCATGGGAGCCGCATCTGCTATCTATCTGTGGGGGCCTGTGACAGGTTTGGTATTGGGATTGATCGGTATGGTCACCCTGTTTTGTGTCCAGCTATTTTATTTGCAGCGCCTGGCTGACTGGCTGGACAATCCTAACAGCTCACGTTTGCCTGATGGCTGGGGTGCCTGGACTGACATATTTTCACGCCTGTATAAATTGCGCCGTGATGATGAAAAGAACCAGGCTGAACTGGCAGAGTGGCTGGCACGTTTTCGCCAGGCAATGACGCTTTTGCCTGATGGCGTTGTCATTATGGATGATGTATTGTTTCTGGAATGGTGCAACCCGGCAGCGGAAAGCCATCTGGGCCTGAGCCATGCGCAGGACAAGGGCATGCGCGTGACCAACCTGGTACGCAGCCCTGAATTCATGGATTACATTATCCTCGGACGTTATGAAACACCCTTGACGCTGTCCTTCCGTGACCGCAAGCTGATTGCCCATATCATCCCGTTTGAAAACCGCCGTCAGATTCTGGTGACCCATGATGTGACTGAATCAGAACGCATAGACATGATGCGGCGCGACTTTATTGCCAATGCCTCGCATGAGCTGCGCACACCGCTGACTGTCATCAATGGTTTCCTGGAAATTGCTTCCATGCAGGGTGACCTGGATAACCAGACCCGCAATATGCATCTGAAACTGATGACAGAGCAGGGTGAGCGCATGCAGCGTCTGGTAGAAGACATGCTGACCCTGACCAGACTGGAGTCCGTTGATTATCCGCCGCGGCCTGAGCGTATCAGCATGCAGGGTTTGCTGGAGCAGATCATGCAGGAAGCGCATGCACTGTCTGCTGGCAAGCACAAGATCACGCTGGAATGTACAGGCCCGGACATCCGTGGCAGTAATGATGAAATACGCAGTGCACTGACCAATCTGGTGACAAATGCGATCCGTTATACGCCTGAAAACGGCAACATCAAGATCAGCTGGATAGATACTGCGAATGGCCCCAAATTTGCGGTGCAGGACGATGGCATAGGTATTAGTGCCGAACATATCTCGCGCCTGACTGAACGCTTTTACCGCGTCGATAAAAGCCGTTCCCGCGAAACCCAGGGGACTGGTCTGGGCCTGGCGATTGTCAAGCATGTGCTGCTCAGGCACAAGGCGAATTTGTTGATCGAATCTACGCCGGATGTGGGTAGTAAATTCTGTGTGCAGTTTCCGGGTTCTGTAGTTAGTGTATAAAACCAGTACATAAAAAAGCAGGGCCCTAAAATAAGAAAAGCCGCTTATGCGGCTTTTCTTATTGTTGACCTTGCTGATACACGCGTAGCAGCTCGGAAACCAAAATGCCATTGATTTTCATGCCACTAAGTTCACTGCTCTCTATGAGCACATCTTTGAATGAGATATCGGCGAACCGACAGCCTTCCATATCAACACTACGGAAATTACTGCCGCGTAGCTGTACCTGGCCGAAGTTGGAGCCAGTCAAATCCATATTATGAAAATTCCTGCCCTGCAAAAGTTTGCTGTCTTCCATCGCTTGCCTCTTTACATTGAAATTGATGATCACCCACTGCCGTGACAGTGAGCAGGTAAGAATGTCAGCCGTTTAGATTAATTGGCTGAACGCAGCAGGGCTTGGGTTCTTTCCTTCAGCCATTCCAGTGCAGCACCGCTGACACGTGGCGACAGGCGCTGCAAGACTGTAGTATGGTAATCATTGAGCCATTTAATTTCGTCTTCGCGCATTAATTCTATAGTGATGCAGCGAGTGTCTATAGGACAGAGTGTCAGGGTTTCAAATTCCAGGTACTCACCAAATTCGGTTTGCAAGGCAGGCACGTTCAACAGCAGATTTTCTATGCGCACGCCCCATTTGCCAGGGCGGTAGATGCCCGGCTCATTGGATGTGATCATGCCAGGTTCCATCGCCATATGCGCTTCTGCTATTGCGGGGGAAATGCTCTGCGGGCCTTCATGCACATTCAGGAAATAGCCTACGCCGTGACCAGTGCCGTGACCATAGTTAACGCCGTCGGCCCAGATAGGCGCGCGCGCTACCGTGTCAAGCATGGGTGACAGCGTGCCACGTGGGTAACGCATTTGCGAAAGATTGATCATACCCTTCAATACCAGGGTGAAATCACGCTTTTGCGCTTCTGATACCTGGCCTACAGGAACGACGCGGGTAATGTCCGTCGTACCATTCAGGTACTGACCACCAGAGTCGATGAGCAGCAGGCCATCACCTTCGATGACGGAGTGCGATTCTTTGGTTGCACGGTAATGTGGCATGGCACCGTTGGCATTGAAGCCAGCGATGGTATTAAAACTGGGTGAAACAAAGTGCGGCTGGCGGGCACGGGCAGCGCAGATTTCTTCGTCTATGGTCAGCTCAGTGATGCGTTGCTTACCTAATGCACCTTCCAGCCAGGTGAAGAATTCACACAGCGCTGCACCATCCTGTTCCATGGCTTCACGAACAAACTGCGCTTCTTCTGCCGTCTTGCGGGATTTGGCAAATACAGATGGGTTGATGGCTTCGATGACTGTGACGCTTGTCGGGATACTTTGGCGGAAACCATAAGTGATCCTGCGCGGGTCTATCATGATGCTGCTATCTGCAGGCAGGGCTGCCAGTGCGGACGCTGCTTCGCTATAGTCTGCCAGGTTAACGCCATCTTTTGCCAATATGGCTGCCAGTTCTGCCGGGACTTTTCCTTCGGATACAAACAGTTTTGCCTCAGTCTGGCTGATCAGGGCATGGCCAACAAATACCGGGTTATAGCTGACGTCTGCACCGCGCAAATTGAAAGTCCAGGCCAGGTCATCGACCGTGGAAACAAAATGCCAGTCTGCGTTTTTGCTACGCATCTGCTCGCGTATCATCGCCAGTTTGTTGGCGCGGGCGACTACGGCATACGGTGCTGCATGTTCATAGATGGCAGCCTGCGGCAAGCTGGGGCGTTCGTCCCACACTTTATCCAAAAGATCGTGGCTGGTATTGAATGTGATGCTCTTGCTTTGCAAAGCCTGCTCCAGTGCCCTGGCAGTTGCCAACCCCAATACAGCGCCATCTACGCCAACAGTTTGCCCCGCCTGCAGATTGCTGGCCAGCCAGTCTATGTACAAAGTAGCTGCTGCCGAGGCGATTTTCATCATCTTGATGCCAGTCGGTGCCAGTTCTACCTCTGCCGAACTCCAGTAGCGGCTGTCTACCCATAGGCCTGCGAAATCAGCAGTAACGATCAGCGTACCTACCGAACCAGTAAAACCAGAGAAATAGCTGCGGCCCTGCCAGCGATCAGGCAAATACTCTGACAGATGCGGGTCGGAAGATGGCACGATGTAGGCATCTAGCCCCTGTGCCTGCATGGCAGCGCGTAATTGCACCAGGCGGGCAGGGATGGGAGATGTGATGGCGGAAGGGCTAATGGGGCTGTTCATGGATGTACTTCCAAAGCAGGATAGACAGGAGTGAGGATAAGTTTAATACGAAGGCACTGTAAATACAGGTCGAGTTTGGCTGCATTGCTTAAGTTGTTGCTTAAATTCTAGCACTCGTCTGGATGAACAAAACCGTAGAGGAGTATACCTAAAATATATTAGATATGAGCAAGTGTGCCGATTTCTTTAGTTTTTCAGGAATCGCCGCATAACATGCGGGGCAGGCTCATTCGGATTGGCGTGGGAATATTCAAGCTCGGGCGCGAGTTCAAACTCGAATGCGGCATACAAGTCCAGCAGACGGGGCTGGTCGCTACGCACTCCCAGACGTAATTCTTCTATGCCGGATGCCTGGGCCGCATGAATGACGGCTTCCAGCAAATGCTGGGACAGGGCTTCACCCCGAAAAGCGGGCAAGACCCCCATGCGCAGCATTTCCCAGCAATTATTTTCTGTATCCAGCGGCAGCCAGCGTACCGAGCCCACTGGTTCATCATCCAGTAACAGGACAAAGCCGCCACCCTGCATTAAATCATTGCAGACGCGCTCACTGCTTTCATGGTGGCCGCTGGAGGTAGCGGCCACCTTGTCAGTCCAGCAAGTGCGGGTCAGATGCGCGATGAGTTGCGCATCTTCGATAGCAGCTTCACGGACAACAATATTCATACGTTGCTGGCAAGATATTAACGGACACGCATGCCAGGCTGTGCACCAGGCCAGGCTTCCAGTATATACAGACCTGGGTTAGCCTTTTCATCTGCAGCCGATGCTGCCAATACCATGCCTTCTGACATGCCAAACTTCATCTTGCGCGGTGCCAGATTCGCCACCATGACGGTGAATTTGCCTATCAGTTGTTCTGGCTGGTAAGCTGATTTGATGCCTGAGAACACATTGCGGGTGCGGCCTTCGCCCACGTCCAGCGTCAGGCGCAAGAGTTTGTCTGAACCCTCTACATGTTCGCAATTGACGATCTTGGCTATGCGCAGATCGACCTTGGCAAAATCATCAATCTTGATTTCTTCGGCCAGTGGTTCGATGTCAGAAGCTGCAACTTCTGCAGTTTCAGAGGCAACTGCGGTCACTGGCGCTGGTGCATCAAACAAGTCGTCAAATATCTTCAAATCTACCCTTTGCATCAAATGCGTGTAAGGATTGATTTTGTGCAGATGTGGCAACGGCGTAGCAACATCTGCCCATTGCAACGGGGCGATATTCAATTGTGTTTCTACCTGTGCTGCCAGTTGCGGCAAGACCGGTTTCAGGAAGATGGTCAGGATGCGGAAAGCTTCCAGCAAGCGGCTGCACACTTCCTGCAGCTTGGCATCGTTCTCTGGCTTTTTCGCCAGTTCCCAAGGCTTGTTGGAATCGACATAGGCATTCACCAGATCAGCCTGTTCCATCGCCGCACGCAGGGCTTTGCCGTATTCACGTGCTTCAAACAATGCCTGGATTTCTGGCGCAACATTACGCAGATTATTCAGGAAGGCATCATCTGTCGTCGCCCAGTCAGTAGCCACCACACCATCAAAACGCTTGCTGATGAAACCGGCAGCGCGGCTGGCGATGTTGATGTATTTGCCGATCAGGTCAGAATTCACACGCGCAACGAAGTCTTCCGGATTCATGTCCAGATCTTCAACCTTGGCATTCAGTTTGGCGGCGAAGTAATAACGCAGCCATTCAGGGTTCATGCCGATTTCCAGATAGCGCAGTGGTGAAATGCCCGTGCCACGTGACTTGGACATTTTTTCGCCAGAGACAGTCACAAAACCATGGGCATACACATTGTCTGGTGTTTTATAACCAGAGAACTTCAGCATCGCTGGCCAGAACAGGGTATGGAAATAGGTAATATCCTTGCCTATGAAATGAATTTGCTCGGTCGTCGGGTCAGCCATGAAGGCATCGTAATCACGCCCCGTCTTGCCGAAGTAGTTTTTCAGCGAAGCCAGGTAACCCACTGGCGCATCCAGCCAGACATAGAAATATTTGCCCGGTTGGTCAGGAATTTCGATACCAAAATAAGGCGCATCGCGGCTGATATCCCAGTCGCCCAGGCCGCCTTCACCTTCCAGCCATTCCTTGCATTTGTTTGCCACTTCAGACTGCAGGCGATTGTCTTTCAAGGCCCAGCCGCGCAAGAATTCCACGCATTTTTCATCAGACAGTTTAAAGAAGAAATGCTCAGATGACTTCATGATCGGTGTTGCACCGGTCAGGACGGAATAGGGATTCTTCAATTCTGTAGGCGCATACACGGCACTGCAGACTTCGCAGGAATCGCCATACTGGTCCTTGGCACCGCATTTAGGACATTCGCCCTTGATGTAACGGTCAGGCAGGAACATGTTTTTGACCGGGTCAAAAAACTGTTCTATGGTTTTGCTGGTGATAAAGCCGGCAGACTTCAGTTTGCGATAGATGTCCTGCGACAACTGATGGTTTTCTTCACCATCAGTTGAATGCCAGTTGTCAAACTGAATATGGAAACCATCGAGGTATTGTTTGCGTCCGGCAGCGATCTGCGCCACAAAAGCTTGAGGCGTGATACCCGCTTTCTCAGCCGCGATCATGATAGGTGCACCGTGTGCATCATCCGCGCCGACGAAATGTACCTCGTGACCCGACATTCGCTGATGCCTTACCCAGATGTCAGCCTGGATATATTCCATGATGTGACCAAGGTGGAAGGGCGCATTAGCGTACGGCAGGGCAGTGGTAACAAACAGCTTACGGGTCATGGTTGATGCACTTTTTATGAACGGACAAGAGCATTATTCTAACAGCGAATGCACATATTGCAGCCGCTATGCCCTGATCCGAGGGGATAGTAAGGGGATTTTCGTATTGTTTTGCCAATGGATGCTGTTCAAACTACCCAGGCACCATTCCTGTAGACAACTTCATCATCCAGTTTTACCGCTTCGGTAACGGCGAAGACATCAACATGATGGCGGCCTTCACCGCGCTTGATATGCGGTTTGGCATAGCTGCCATGCTTGGCGCCCAGGGACAAATGGACGCCACACATGCGCTCATATGTGCCTATATCGCGTACGGTCTTGTCCTTGGAAAAAGCCTTGTTCATGCCAAAACCCAGTTCGCGCACCCAGACCACGCTGTCGTCCGCCCTGATATTGGCCAGCACCTGATCAAAGTCAGGCGTGGAATTGATGGTATCCGTGACCTGGCCTTTTTCCACGACCAGAGTGATCGGCTGTGTCGGACGATTGACGGTAAATGTCGTATCGCCAAAAGCAAAGATGCGGATTTGACCATATACATCTTCAAGCGCTACCGATTCTGTGAACACTTCACCTATGGGAAATTGACCGCCGACATTATTCATCTGGCGATAGTCGCCGACATTGAGTTTGGCTGGTTCAAAGCGGCCGCTGAAGATCAGTTCGGCACCGCCACTATCAACGACGCCACCGCTGGCGCTATCGATTTTTTGTTTGAGCGCATTGCCAGTACCGCGATAGTAGTTGGCATCGTAAGCCAGCGACTCTATGTAATACAGGTTTTCGTCACCTTCCATGCGTGCAAGATGAGGATGTTCTATCACTTTCAAGCCGCGCTTGAATAATTCCACCCGTAGTCTGTAAGCTTCGAGGCGAAAATTGGTTGACTGTACCAGTACTGCCAGATCAGATGCCTGCAAAGCATTCAAGGTCGATAAAATCAGCTCAGGTGTCTCTGCATCAAAATCGATAAAGCGCGCATTGGGCAAGCAAGCACGATAAGCATTGGTCAGTGCCACCGCCAGAGGGCTGCGCTGGTCGTACACGACCACAGCCTGATGCTGATCAGTATGTTCAAAGGCCAGTTGCAGAACGTCGCGCAGATGTTGCTCTGCCATTGCTACTGCAGATGCGGGCAAGTGGTCCAGTGTGTGATCTGTATCGGTATTGCTTGTGGAGGTGGTCATGATTCTGCCGGTGCTTGTTCTTTGCCAGGGATGGTAAGCACTTTTATCTGTGTGGTAAGCCTGAGCTGGGGACGCTATTTTAGCGCCTAATACCTTAGTATGGATTTGATTTAGCCCATGTTTCAAGGCATTATGCTTAACTTTATGGAAATAAAGTGTATATAAAATCACAAAAACCATAAATTAATTGTGCACAATAAATGATAGTCAAATGCCTGATGGCATATTGCTCATCAAAAATATAAATTTATAGGGAATGAAAATGATCGCCAAGCAGTTTTTAAAGTGGGTAATAGCCTTTTTTGTCGCAGTCTTTAGCCATTTTGCTTATGCGCAAAATGCAGCAACTGAGGCAGAGGTCAAGGCAGCATTCGATGAAGCAAAAAAAGTCATGCAGGCTGGCCCTGCCGAAGTCAAAATGATAGATCAGGCTGTATTGAAAGTACCTGCCGGCCAAATATTCATTCCCATGCCTCAGGCGGGCCGCATCATGCGTGCCATGGGCAATTCTTCTGATCCCAGCTTGCTTGGTGCCATTTTTCCCGAAGATGGTAACTGGATGATCGTGGCGCGTTATGAAAAAGCAGGCTATATCAAAGATGATGATGCCAAAGACTGGAATGCCGACGACTTGTTGACGAGTCTGAAGGAAGGTACGGAAGAGGGCAATAAAGAGCGTCGTCAGCGCGGCATCCCGGAAATGCAACTCGTGGGCTGGGCTGAGAAGCCTAATTATGAAGCGGCAACGCATAGGCTGGTATGGTCAGCGATTACCAAAGACAAACAAGGCAGCAATGACAGCCAGGGTGTTAATTACAATACTTACGCGCTGGGTCGTGAAGGCTATATCAGCATGAATCTGGTCACTGCATTGAACGATTTGCCACAACAAAAAGCCATCGCCAAGGATTTGCTGGGACATCTGGAATTTTCAGATGGCAAGCGTTACAGCGATTTCAATATCAGTACTGATAAAGTTGCTGAATATGGTTTGGCAGCGTTGGTGGCCGGTGTTGCAGCCAAGAAGCTGGGTTTGTTTGCCATCATCTTCGCTTTCTTTGCCAAGTTCGCCAAATTGGCGCTGATTGCCGTGGTAGGCTTGGGTGCATTGATAAGCAAGCTGTTTGGGCGCAAGAAAGCTTGAATTTTTAGTTATTTGAATTGCGGGCAAGGATAAAATAAAAAATGATGAAGTTGCTGCTCCTGCTGTTTTCCGGCGTCAAGTTTAGCAAGTTGCTGACCTCGGGCGGTACCATGATTATTTCTGTTGCACTCTATGCCTGGATATTTGGTTGGTGGTATGCCGTGGGATTTGTCTTGCTCATGTTCGTGCATGAAATGGGACATTTCATTGCTGCCCGCCAGCGTGGGCTGGATGTGGGCTTACCTACCTTCATCCCTTTTCTGGGTGCCTGGATAGAATTGAAAGACATGCCGCATGATGCAGAAACCGAGGCATATATTGGCCTCGGCGGGCCATTGGCAGGTACTGTCGGGGCTATCCTGTGTTATTTCCTGGCCCGTAATTACAATAGCGATTTATTGATGGCGGTAGCGTATTCAGGCTTCTTCTTGAACCTGTTCAATATGATACCGCTGTCCCCCTTTGATGGCGGGCGCATTACGGCCGTGCTGACGCCGCGGATCTGGTTTGTCGGCGTCCCCGTTTTGCTGGCTTTGTTTTACTACCGCCCAAGTCCCATGCTTATCATCATCGGTTTTCTGGCATGGCCACAATTGTGGCGCGCCTGGAAATACGATCCAGAGGCTGAAGAGAACAAGGCTTACTACAATATGTCTGCACAAGTACGTTTTACCTATGCGGCTTATTATCTGATTTTGCTGGGCTTCCTGGCTGTCATGACCAATGATGTGCATGAGATGGTGCAGGCGGCGCGCCAGGTGAAAGGGATGTAGTCCGATTGCCTTGCAAGTCTTGTGTCTGGCTTGCAGGGTTTTCTGATTGAAGGCGGGTCTTAATTTATTCGCCTGTTTCTACGCAGCCCTTGACCATAGTCTCGTTCCTATGCCTTAGCCGCTTGCACGCATTCACTTCTATCCCACCTCGCTTTTCAGCGCTGAAAAGATGGTATTTGTTGCGCTACCATTTCTCTTCCAAAATTCCAGGTAGAAAAGCAATTTCCCGCAATATCTCGCCATTTTTGCAAAAAAAATCATGAGTTTGATTGATATGGGAACTGCCTGATGACTAAGCCAGTTTCATAGCAGAAATAAGTAAAACCTCTCGTTTTTCGCATGGCTCTGTTGATAATGTTTAGCCTTGACGCTCATTATTGATAGCGCTACCATTTGTGCATCAATACTTCACTCAGCTTTGTCATTATTTTTGATGAAAAGAACCATGCCCATTCCTTCAAGTACGCCTGTCCTCGTCAATTTACAAGTTATCCCGGTTGCTGGTCATGACAGCATGCTGCTCAATCTCAGTGGTGCACATGGGCCATTTTTTACGCGCAATATCGTGATACTCAGCGATAGTCTGGGTAATACTGGTGTTGGTGAAGTGCCAGGTGGTGAAGCCATACGGCAGACCATACTTGATGCCCGTGATTTGCTGATAGGTAAAAGCATCGGTGATTATCAAGGCATACTGAACCGTGTGCGTGATGCCTTTGCACACAGGGATAGTGGCGGGCGTGGTAACCAGACTTTTGACTTGCGCATTGCTGTTCATGCCGTTACAGCACTCGAATCGGCCTTGCTGGATTTGCTGGGCAAATTCCTGGAAGTGCCAGTAGCTGCGCTGCTCGGTGAAGGACAACAGCGTACCGCTGTAAAAATGCTGGGCTATCTGTTTTTTGTTGGTGACCGCAGGCGTACTGAACTTCCTTACATCAGCAACCGCGACGCCGATGAGGACTGGTTGCGCTTGCGCCATGAAGAAGCCATGACACCACAAGCTATTGTGAAGCTGGCCGAAGCTGCCTATAAGCGTTACGGTTTTAATGATTTCAAACTCAAGGGCGGCGTCTTGCGTGGCGAAGATGAAATGGAAGCTGTCACTGCATTGGCAGAACGCTTTCCACAGGCGCGCATCACCATCGATCCTAATGGTGGCTGGTTACTGAATGATGCCATACGCCTGTGCCGTGACAAGGCGGATGTACTGGCTTATGCAGAAGACCCTTGTGGCGAAGAAGGAAGTTTTTCAGGGCGTGAAGTCATGGCCGAGTTCAAACGTGCAACGGGCTTGCCAACGGCAACCAATATGATCGCCACTGACTGGCGTGAACTTGATCATGCAGTGCGTTTGCAGGCAGTGGATATCCCATTGGCTGATCCACATTTCTGGACTATGCGCGGGGCGGTCAGGGTCGCGCAGTTGTGCCAGCAATGGGGGTTGACCTGGGGCTCGCATTCCAATAATCATTTCGATATTTCTCTGGCCATGTTCACCCATGTAGCCGCTGCGGCACCTGGTGAAATCACGCCAATTGATACCCACTGGATCTGGCAGGATGGCCAGCGGCTAGGCAGGCAGCCTTTGCAAATTATTGACGGCATGGTGCAGGTACCGCAAACGCCGGGACTGGGTGTGGAGCTGGACATGGCCGAAGTAGAGCGCGCGCATCGCCTGTATCGCAGCATGGGGCTGGGCGCACGGGATGATGCAGTGGCAATGCAATACCTGATACCTGGCTGGAAGTTTGACCGTAAAAAACCTTGCATGCTGAGATAAGGACCTGTTTACGATCTGTAGCGAGCGTCAGCGGGGTTAGGGTAACAAAAACGCAGCGCAAAAAGCGGAATGTACTCTAAGTACATGAGCATTTTGAGCAGCACATGAGCCCCGATCACGCTCGCGCAGTAAGATCATAAACAGGTTCTCAGACATTTTCCTGATCCATGTCCTGCGCTGGATTGCCTGGACTTCAACTATTTATGGGTACCTATTCCATGCGAACATCACGATTGCTGCGGGCACTGCGGCCATTTTTCAGCAGCTTCTTATTCCTGCTTATAGGTTTGTATGCAGGATTGCATACGGAGATGCTGCAAGCAACACAAACTAGTCCCGCTATCCTGGCGCGCAGCACCTATGACTTCAACCCTGGCTGGAAACTATTTGTCGGCGATGCACCAGGCGCAGCCAGCCCTGCATTTGATGATGCTAGCTGGAAGGCGGTTACTCTGCCACGCGCATGGAACGAAGATGAAGCCTTTAAAAAAGATATCGCTGATTTGTCGACTGGCATCGTCTGGTATCGCAAGCGTTTCAGTTTGCCTGCCAGTGCTTTGGCGGGCAAGGTCTTCCTTGAATTTGAAGGCGTGCGCCAGGCGGCAGAAATTTTTGTGAATGGCAAATCCCTTGCTTTGCATGAAAACGGCGTCATGGCCTTTGGCGTCGATATCAGCGAGGCCGTGACTGAGGGAGAAAACACGATTGCAGTGCGCACCGACAATGCCTGGGATTACCGTGAAAAAGCGACTAACCAGCGCTATCAATGGTCTAACAATAATTTCAATGCGAATTATGGTGGCATCCCCAAGAATATCCGCCTGCATCTGAGTGGCCGCCTGTACCAGACCTTGCCCTTATATTCCAATCTGGGTACTACCGGCACTTACATCTATGCGCAGGATTTTGATGTGGCTGGCAAGGCCGCCACGATTACTGCAGAGTCCCAGGTCAGGAATGAAACGAGGGTAGCCAGCAAGCTTGTCTATGAAGTTGTCATCACTGATCCAGATGGCAAAAAAGTCGCTGCATTTGCCAGCCCGGCCCTAACTATAGACGCTGGACAGACTGCGAATGTAAAAGCCGCAGCACGCGTAGGCAAACTGAATTTCTGGAGCTGGGGTTATGGCTATCTCTACGATGTCAGCACAACGCTGAAAGTGAATGGTCGCGCGGTGGATACCGTACACACCCGCACCGGTTTTCGCAAAACTGAATTTGCGAATGGTATGATCAAACTGAATGACCGTGTACTGCAAATGCACGGCTATGCACAACGTACTTCGAATGAATGGCCAGCAGTTGGCATGTCAGTGCCACCCTGGTTAAGCGACTATAGCAATCAGTTAATGGTAGAAAGCAATGGCAACCTGGTGCGCTGGATGCACGTGACACCGTGGAAGCAGGATGTGGAATCTGCCGACAGGGTCGGGCTGATACAAGCCATGCCAGCAGGTGACTCTGAAGCAGATGTCGATGGCCGTCGCTGGGAACAAAGGGTGGCATTGATGCGGGATGCGGTCATTTATAACCGCAATAATCCCAGCATTCTTTTCTATGAATCCGGCAACAAGGGTATCAGCGAAGCCCATATGCGCGAGATGAAAGCCATACGTGATCAGTATGACCCATATGGTGGGCGCGCTGCTGGCAGCCGGGAAATGCTGAATAGTCAGGTGGCAGAGTATGGCGGTGAAATGCTCTACATCAATAAGAGTGCCAGGCTGCCATTCTGGGCCATGGAATATTCGCGTGATGAAGGTCTGCGAAAATACTGGGATAACTACACTGCCCCGTATCACAAGGATGGTGACGGCCCTCTGCACAAAGGGCAGGATGCCAGCATCTATAACCGCAATCAGGATTCCCATGCCATAGAAGATGTGCAGCGCTGGTATGACTACTGGCGTGAGCGTCCGGGCACTGGCAAACGGGTCAGCAGCGGCGGCGTCAATATCGTTTTCTCTGACACCAATACCCACCATCGCGGCGCAGAAAATTATCGCCGCAGTGGTGAGGTAGATGCCATGCGCATCCCCAAAGACGGCTTCTATGCGCATCAAGTTATCTGGGATGGCTGGGTCGATGTTGAGCATCCGCGCATACATATTATTGGCCACTGGAATTACACGCCAGCGACCACCAAAGCAATCACGGTAATATCCAGCGCGGATGTAGTGGAATTGTTCCTGAATGGTAAATCCCTCGGCAAGGGTGAGCAGAGTTCGCGCTTCCTGTTCAGCTTCAAGGATGTGAATTGGCAGGCTGGCGAATTGCGTGCCGTTGGTTATGCCGCAGATGGCAAAAAGCTTTGTGAAACCGTATTGAAAACAGCAGGTGAGCCAGCTGCCTTGCGTTTGAACGTCAGGTCTGCACCAACGGGTTTGCGTGCCGATGGCGCAGATCTGGCGCTGGTGGAAGTCGAGGTGGTTGACGCAAACGGCCAGCGCAATCCTGTGGCATTGAACCTGGTTGATTTCAAACTGGATGGCCCGGCAGAATGGCGCGGTGGCATCGCGCAAGGTGAAAATAATTTCATCCTGTCTTCCAGTCTGCCAGTGGAGGGCGGTGTCAATCGCGTTTTGATACGCAGCACTACCCAGGCCGGGAAAATACGCCTGACAGCCACCGCTGTCGGCTTGAAATCAGCCAGCCTGGAAATTACCTCAATTCCGGTGAAAGTGAATGCCGGTCTGGGCACGCAATTGGCCAGTGCGCAATTGCCTTCCTACCTGGGACGTGGCCCGACGCCGGCTACAGCTTCATTCAAAGCATCACACCTGGCGATGGATATTGCAAAGGTCACAGCGGGTAGTAATGTCGATGCTGCAGCAAAGTCTTTTGATGACGATGAAACTACCGCCTGGCAGAGTGGCAGCCTGCCGGGTGAGGCATGGATAGCCTATGAACTGATGCGTCCCGCCACCCTGACAGAAGCAGTTTTCAAATTCACTGGCTGGCGCGAGCGCAGTTACCCCATACGTATCAGCGTCGATGGCAAGCTGGTGTATGAGGGATTGACACCCAAGAGCCTGGGTTATGTCAGCCTGCCTTTGAATGCTGTACAGGGACGTGTCGTCAAAGTGGAGTTGACCGGTATGGCAACGGACAGCGACAAGGCATTTGCCATGCAGGAGGTCGCTAATCAAAAGAATACGGATACTGGTGCCAAAGTCGTTGCCAAGGGCGCGTTGTCGATTATTGAGGCAGAATTCTATGAGGCGCTGCATTAAATGACGAGGAAAGCCAGTCTGTTGTTGCCAGCAGACTAGCTGTAGCTGTATTTAGCTGTCTCTGGTTATCAAAAGCTGGGCTTGTTCACCATCAAAAAGTACACACCTATCATGGCAATGAATGCAGGGTAGCCCAACCATTCCCATATCTTTGCATAGCGCCAGTACTGCTCTGGCAGCACAGTAGTGTTGTTGGCGTCCGCGACTTCGAGCATGGCTTTCATGCGTATTTGCAGCCACACCACGGGCAACCAGCAGGCACCGGCAAACAGATAGAGAACAAAGGACCACATGATCCAAGGCGTACTCAAGGGCCAGCCTGCCATGTGGACCATGGCAAAGCCAGTCAGGGGCTGGATAATTACGGCTGGCGTTGTAAAACACCAGTCAGCCAGTACGACCAGCCGCGCGACCACGACTTGCGCCTTGAATTGTTTACTGCGATTGGTAAAGAACATATAAAACGCCGAACCAAAACCGGTGCCAACCAGTAAGACAGAAGACAAGACGTGCAGGGTTTTAAGCAAGAGATAGGTATTCATTTTGTGTCTTTTCGTGCGTCTGTTTTATTGGCAAATAAATAAGCGAGTAATGCCAGTATGGGCAAGTTTTTCAAGACTGGACCAAAGGGATGTAAATAATACTCAGGCGAATAAATCGCAATGATGCCGCTATAGCCAACAATCAGGGCAATTTGCATCAACCACAAAACGCGCCTGGGCCAGAGCAGAGTAGCCAGACCCAGGCATAGGTCCAGAGTCGATGCGGCCATCAGCATGAACATCGCAGGTGCACCACTAAGACCCAAAGGCTGCAATAAAGCCAGACTGCCGGAGATGGGGTAAAGACCAAACGACACTGCGGCAGTGACAAACCAGACCAGGGCCAGCACATAGCGAAACAATGGCAGGCTCCAGCCTGCAATCGCGCTGCTGGCCAGCATGTTGGCAGGGATGCCAGTGAACCAGTCTTTATGCGATTTCGCTGGCCTGCTCAGATGCGCAGCAAAGTCGGTGGCGTCAGCGACATTGTCTTGCTCCAGCATGCGCAAGCTGTCTGGTGTCAGCACATTTTGCGGTAACAGCCTTGCTGCGCTGGCAGCCATGCGCATGAGGGGCATGGGGATAGAAAACATGCGTTGCTCAGGCATGTCCATGGCCAGGCGATAAGTTTCCAGCATGCGCCGGTAAGACATGGCTTGCGGGCCAACGGTATTCAAGATCATGCTGTGACGGTTTTCATCGGTGAGCCAGATGGCGATTGCTGCACACAAATCATCTACATGCACGGGTTGCAATTGTTGTTCACCACGACCTGGCAAACCAAGTACAGGCAGGCTGGCCATGCTGCGGAATAACTGGCTGCTGCCACCATCAATGCCAACCACCAAAGAAGGGCGCAGGATCAGATAGCTGAGGCCGCTGGCCATGAGCGCCTTGTCAGCAGCACGCTTGCTTTGCATATAGCCTGTCATGGCTTCTGGATGTTCAGTTTCGTTTGCAGCACCCAGAGCAGATATTTGAATGATGGATTTAACGCCGCATCTGGCTGCTGCATAAAACAAGGCAACAGGTGCGTCGCGATGAATGGCATCGAAACTTAGTTCTGTTGTTTCATTGAGTATGCCGACAGCATTGATGATGACATCAATTTGCCCAAGGCTGCGCAGACGTTTTTCCCAGATGGCAGGCTCGATATCATGCACATAATTGATCGCTATTTCTTGCGGATCAGTCAGGCGTTCTGGCAGTTTGGGTTTGCGTACGCCATGACATATTTCATGTCCTGCATCTTGCAGAGCCCGGCTGATATGGCGACCCAAAAAACCTTGGCCGCCGCAGATAAGAATTTTCATGATGAAGCTTATTTAATTGTGCATTTACCTTCTTTGCAGGCGCGGCTACGTTTTTCAGTGCGCCTGGCGGCAATGCGTATGATGGCACTTGCAAATACTTCAGAAACCCAGTGGCGATTTTTGGCGAAATACTCATAACCCCAATTGCAGATGGGTTTGAGCAGGGGCCAATTGCTGGCCGCAGTCAGCCAGCCCAGGCCTGCGGCGCGGTAGGAGAGGTGTATGACTTCTACCCCAGTCACCACTGTGCCGTCTGGTTTGATGCCATGGATGACGCGCATCACTTCTGCCAGATTCACACCATATTTTGCAGCATCAAAACCAGCTGCTGAAGCATCAACGAAATTTAATTTATTCAATTGATCACGTTCACGCAAGTTGTCCATTTCCAGCTTGCAGATAGGGCAGGAGGCATCATACAGCAGGGTCAGTGGATAGTCGCTCATTTCAGGTTCCCTCACTTTTTAACTTTTATTTCTGACATTTCTGTCTAAACAGAAATTTATCTTCAAAAAAAATGCGTGAGCATTTTTTTATGCGGCGATGGCTTGCACCACTATTGCTTGTCATCTCCGCGCACAAATTTTTGTACTGCCGCACCCATCTTCAAGAGCTTCATCAAGGTGTTCGGTTCCAGTCGCAGCATTTCATCGGTCCAGGTGGTGACGGTCTTCATCAGCGCCAGGGTCTCGGCAATACGTAATTGCGTGGCCTTGTCTTCCTGATCCAGATCAGGGCTATCCAGGCATTGCTGCAAGGTAGTGATGGTGGGATTGAATTCCCTTTCCTTGCGTTCACGTACTACTGTGCGGAACAATTCCCAGACATCCAGCGATGTTTCATAATGTGCCCTGCGGTCACCCATGACATGCGCGAGTTTCACCAGCTTCCAGTTTTGCAGCTCTTTCAGCGAATTTGATACGTTCGACCTTGCTACACCCAGCGTATCTGCAATTTCTTCTGCCTGCATGGGGCAGCCCACGATATACAGCAAGGCATGAATCTGGCTCACGGTACGGTTAACACCCCATAAGGTGCCCATTTCGCCCCAGTGCAGGATAAATTTTTGTTTGACGGGTGTAAGTTCCATGATCACAGTGTAGTTAATTCCCTTATTTCAGTCAAGACAGAAATAAAAGAATTATCAATTTCCTTAATCAAAAGATAAAATTGCCCATAATGAGGACTTACGCAAAATTGCCCCAGCAAGGCTATTGCTTTAGGAAACCTCCCTTGTAAGGGAGGTTCGTTTCGTCGGCAGGCAACATGTTGCCTCAATTCCCGACTGCACCGTAGCGACGAAGACAGTACTTTAAGTACGACTAGGAGCTGCAACGCAACTGGGGGCGGTTTTGCGTAAGTTTCAATAATAAGACTTAAATCTAAGAGGGGCATAGATGGATGATTTGCACGCCGTATTAAATTTCTGGTTTGGTCTGGATACCGATGATGCCAAAACCGCGCAATCCCAGGCCAAACTATGGTGGTCCAAGAGCGATGATCTGGATGCCGCCATCAGGGACGGTTTTGCCAACCTGACTGAGCAGGCCATGCAAAAGGAATTAACCGGTTGGGAAAACACAGCAGAGGGCCGACTGGCCCTGATCATTCTGTGCGACCAGTTCCCCCGGAATATGTACAGGAACACGCCAGAGTCATTCGCCTATGATGCGCAAGCCAGGGCTTATTGCGAAGCAGGCTTGCAAGCGCAGGCTGATCGCCAGTTGCGTCACATACAAAGAGTTTTCTTTTACCTGCCGCTGGAACATTCAGAATCGCTGATCGACCAGGAAAGGGCAGTGGCTTTATTTGATGCCTTGCGCCAGGAAGTGCCAGAAGGACAGCGAGAGCCTTTTGAAGGCTTTTATCAGTATGCCGTGAAGCATCGCGCAGTCATCCAGCGCTTTGGTCGCTTCCCGCACAGGAATGCGATTTTGGGACGGGCATCAACGGCCGAGGAAGTAAAGTTTTTATCTGAACCGGGTTCGTCTTTTTAAAAAGTGGCAGCAGATTACTACGGGGGTACTCGAACATGATTCAACAACTTGCAGCACCGGGTGTTTTCCTTACTGAAGTGGATGGTTTCTCGAGTTCAGTGGTGGCGGTACCTACCGGCATACCTGTCTTTGTGGGATATACAGCCAAGGCCGGTGGTGCAGGTAAGCCCGCATGCATTTCATCCCTGGATGAATACATCAGTATATTCGGTGGTGCGCCGCAGATAGCGTATGACTACGTGAGCAATACTCAGGCCACACCGCCATACCAGGCTAATAAAGCTGCACCAGCTTTCGACTTATATTTTGGCTTGCAATTGTTTTTCAATAATGGCGGCGGAGTTTGCTACATACTTTCTCTTGGTACTTATGACGAAGTAATTGCTGCGGGTACTTTTAACAAGGATGCTTATAACAATGCGTTGGCCATCGCTGCTGAATGTACAGAGGCAGATTTGCTGGTCATGCCAGATGCTGTGCACCTGAGCCTGGATGACTGGGCCAGTGTGTCGCAATTGGCATTGCAAAGCTGTGAACAATCGCAGCACCTCATGTGCATACTGGACGTACACAATGGTTATTTGCCTGCAGATGGCAGTGCGCAAGACCCCATCACAGGCGGTACAGGCAGCGGTGGCTTTTACAGGATTACGGGGCTGGGTGAGGAATTCAATCAATATGGCGTCAGTTATTATCCATGGCTGAATACGAATATCGTCAATATCAGTGACATCGATTACAGCTGGGTTTCAGCCAGTACCTTGCCTTTGCTGGTAGCAGATTTGAATGCAGAAGCACCGATTTTATTTCCTCCTGGTTCGCCAGGTATTTCTTCATCGAAATTGCAGGCTTACCTGAGTATCGTAGCCTTACTGACACAGGCAGCCGATGCAGTGGCCATTCGCCAGCGCCACCAGAGCCTGATGGCTGTCTCTCCACTGTATCAATCCTGCATCAAAAATATAGCGACCAGCGTCAATCTGTTGCCGCCTGCTGCTGCAATGGCAGGTGTGTATGCGCGTACTGATCATACCTTTGGTGTGTTTCAGCCACCAGCCAATACAACCATCATCAATACCATTTCTCCTGCGGTAATGATCGATGACCAGGAGCAAGCGGCTTTAAATGTGCCTTTGAATGGCATGGCTGTGAATGCCATACGTACGTTTCCCAACTACGGTTTGCTGGTCTGGGGAGCGCGCACTCTGGCAGGGAATAGTAACGACTGGCGCTATATCAATGTCCGACGCACCATGATCATGCTGGAGCAATCGATTAAAGCTGCTTTGCATGCCTATGCGTTTCAGGCCAATGATAGCCTGACCTGGAATAGTGTGAATGCCACAATCAGCAATTTCTTGAACGCTCTCTGGAGAGACGGCGCTCTGGTTGGCAGCAAGCCAACGGAGGCATATAGCGTTAGTGTCGGGCTGGGCAGCACCATGACCGGGCAAGACATACTGGATGGGGTAATGAATGTCTCAGTTTCAGTCGCGGTGGTGCACCCGGCAGAATTTATTGTCCTGACTTTCCGGCAGCAAATGCAAACTGGCTAACAAGATTGCGAATGCCCGTGACTATGCCGGGCATTTGTTCAATCATGGCAATCAGTCATAGCCAAATGTCGCCGTACCCTTGCTCAAATTGCGAGGTGCAGGCGGTGCTTTTGGTACGAAATTGAACTGGAATTTGACATTGCTGGGGCCTTCGTTTGCCACTTGCACAGTTTGCGCAAGCGGCTCACCAAACATATTCGGTGCCCATGCTTTGACTTCGTACTTGCCTGCTGGCAGATTGTTGAGGGCAACGCTACCCGATGCATCGGTTTTGGCAAAATAAGGTGTATCAACCACATAGATAAAGCCACGCATCCAGTCGTGGAAATGGCAGACCAGGGCAACTTCACCAGGTTTATCAAACAGGATAGGCGCAGGTTCTTCTTTCTTGTTATTCACGCGTAGTTCAAAAGTCTTGGCTGGGGAAAATGACTTCAGGTGATGCTCGTGATTGTCCTTGTTAGGAAATCGCACTTGTGTACCACTGCGTATGACGGTAAGGAAAGGGCTGAAAGCATAATTTTCTTGCGCCACTATGCTGGTTTCACCAGGTTTTTTCGCAGGCGAAGGCGTGTCCAGTGGTGTCGCGAACAGAACGGCGTTACCCATGGCCTGCCCGTTCTTGTCGGTCAAATGCCCGACCAGCAAACCAGCCTGGGCAGTCAGGGAGTAAGAAAGTAAACCCAGTGTAGACAATGAAAGGCAGAATTTGCTGCGAGAGTGGGGTTTTGCTTGAATTTGCATCAATTTCTCCTGATTTTCTTTGTAAAAAACAAATGGGCGCAGAACCATTATGCTTGAACTTCATTGGACGGGGAAGTTTGCGTCTCTTCAAATATGCCCACTTACAACAAGCCTGTCATCAAGGGTATTGCAGCCTGGATGCACAAATTGCGCTAGACTTGCAGGATATCTATGGAGAATTGCATGAGTATTACAGTTGACGACATTAAAGCCGTATTGGCAAAAGTGATAGACCCAAACACCACTAAGGACCTGATAACAAGCAAATCCGCCAAAAATATCAAGATAGAAGGCGCAGATGTGAGCCTGGATGTGGAGTTGGGTTACCCGGCCAAAAGCCAGTTTGAATTGATACGCGCTGCCGTTGTGGCAGCCATTGCAGCTTTGCCAGGCGTGGGCAAGGTTGCAGTCAATGTGACTTCAAAAATTATTGCCCATGCTGTGCAGCCGGGCATCAGGCTCATGCCTAACGTAAAGAATATTATTGCTGTAGCCTCAGGCAAGGGCGGGGTTGGCAAATCGACTACCGCCGCCAACCTGGCCCTGGCCCTGGCCGCTGAAGGGGCAACTGTTGGCATCCTGGATGCCGACATCTATGGCCCTTCGCAACCCATGATCATGGGCATCTCTGGCCGCCCTGAAACGGTCGATGGCAAAACCATGGAGCCGCTGGAAAACCATGGCCTCCAAGTATCTTCCATAGGTTTCATGATAGATCCTGACGAGCCCATGGTCTGGCGTGGGCCCCTCGTCACCCAGGCCTTGCAGCAATTGCTGGGGCAGACCAACTGGCGTGATCTGGATTACCTCATTGTCGATATGCCACCTGGTACGGGCGACGTACAACTGACCCTGTCGCAAAAGGTGCCGGTCACTGGTGCAGTCATCGTCACGACACCGCAAGATATCGCCTTGCTGGATGCGCGCAAGGGTCTCAAAATGTTTGAAAAAGTCGGCATTCCTATCCTGGGCATAGTCGAGAACATGAGCATCCATATCTGCTCTAACTGTGGCCATGCTGAGCATATTTTCGGCGAAGGTGGTGGTCAGAAAATGTGTGCAGACTTTGGTGTTGATTTCCTTGGCGGCCTGCCTTTGACAATGACGATACGCCAGCAAGCTGATTCAGGCACGCCTACAGTGGTTGCCGAGCCTGAAGGGAAAATTGCTGGCCTGTATAAAGATATCGCCCGCAAAGTCGCTATAAAGGTTGCTGAAAAAGCCAAGGACATGACAAGCAAGTTCCCCACTATCACCATACAAAATACCT
The DNA here is from genome assembly GCF_059418665.1 of Undibacterium sp. GW821-FHT07F11. NCBI lineage: Bacteria > Pseudomonadati > Pseudomonadota > Betaproteobacteria > Burkholderiales > Oxalobacteraceae > Undibacterium > Undibacterium sp. GW821-FHT07F11. The sequence goes on along the minus strand of NZ_JBWKQH010000002.1, from coordinate 522,995 downwards.
GAGGTGCAGGCGAGTATGGACAAGCAGGCTGACTATGCTTACATGCAGCAGGCACTTGAGCTGGCTGGCCGCGCCACCATAGAAACTTCGCCTAACCCCAAAGTGGGTTGCGTGATCGTTCGCGATGGTCAGGTGCTGGGGCAGGGCTGGACACAGCCGGTAGGGCAGGCGCATGCAGAAGTGCAAGCGCTGCGCGATGCTGCTGCACAAGGCCATGACGTGCGTGGTGCCACTGCTTATGTCACGCTGGAGCCCTGCAGTCATTTTGGCCGTACGCCACCCTGCGCAAATGGTTTGCGTGATGCTGGCATCACACGCGTGGTTGCTGCCATGCAGGATGCCAATCCACAAGTAGCAGGGCGCGGCTTGAGTATCCTGCGGGAAGCAGGTGTCGAAGTTGAGTGTGGTACTTTTCCTGGTCTCGCCTTGCAAGCGCGGGAATTGAATATAGGTTTTTTCCAGCGCATGGAAACCGGCAAGCCCTGGATTCGGATGAAAGTTGCTGGCAGCCTCGATGGCGTCACGGCACTGGCGAACGGGCAAAGCCAGTGGATTACCGGGCCGGCGGCAAGGCAGGATGGCCATCACTGGCGTGCGCGTGCAGATGCAATTTTGACTGGCATAGGCACGGTGCTGGCAGATGACCCCATGCTGAATGTAAGGGGTGTGGACACACCGCGTCAGCCCAAAAAAATCATTGTCGATTCACATCTGCGCATCTCGCCGCAAGCCAAGGTGTTGCAAGGCGGCGCCTTGATCGTATGTGCTGTGCCTGATGCTGAAAAACAGGCGCAACTGGAGCAGGCGGGGGCAGAAGTAATTTGTCTGGCAGATGCGAATCAGCAAGTGGATTTACCAGCTCTGATGCAAGAATTGGGATGCAGGCAAATCAATGAATTGCATGTGGAAGCCGGGGCGACCCTGAATGGGGCATTGATCAGACAGGATTGCGTCAATGAATTATTGCTGTACCTGGCTCCCAAGCTTTTGGGGAGTGGGGCTGGTTTATTTAATTTGCCTGAATTGACCCATGTGGATCAGGCCAGGATTTTGCAATTTCATGAAGTCAGCCAGGTAGGTGAAGACTTGCGAGTGCTTGCCCGATTCAAGCAATCTGAGTGATCCGGAAAACCGAGTTGAAAAACTGAGGCGGAAAAGAAAAAAGGATCGTTGAATATTCAACGATCCTTTTTAAATGGTCGGAGTACAAGGATTCGAACCTTGGACCCCCTGCTCCCAAAGCAGGTGCGCTACCGGGCTGCGCTACACTCCGAAAAACTGGTCTGTCATTTATTTATTTTAGTCGATTCAGCTTAAATCAGCCACAATCTGAATCTGCTGAAATAAAAGGGATCGTCTGTGACGATCCCTAGAATTTGGTCGGAGTACAAGGATTCGAACCTTGGACCCCCTGCTCCCAAAGCAGGTGCGCTACCGGGCTGCGCTACACTCCGAA
>NZ_JBWKQH010000002.1:518337-521443 GCF_059418665.1 Undibacterium sp. GW821-FHT07F11 | reverse complement strand
CGAAGACCGCAATATTACTGCTTTAGGGACTTGCTGTCAACCCGTTTGCCTGTGTAGCCCTCTAAGAACCTGTTTGCGATCTTACTGCGCGAGCGTGATCGGGGGCCATGTGCTGCTCAAAATGCTCATGTACCAGAGTACATTCCGCTTTTTGCGCTGCGTTTTTGTTACCCCAACCCCGCTGACGCTCGCTACAGATCGTAAAAGGTTCTGAGGAAGGTAATCACAGCGACTTTCTGCTTTCAAAATAGCGTTGCTGACCAGTAATCGGATCATCAAAGCAGATGGATTTTGCCAGTAACTGCAAAGGCGCAGAAAAGTCATCCGCCTTGCAGGGGAGGGCGAAGGGATAAAATGCATCATTCAAGATAGGCGCGCCAAGGCTGCTCATGTGCAGGCGCAATTGGTGTTTTCTACCGGTCACTGGCTGCAATTGGTACAGGCTATTTTCGCCACGTCTTTCCTTGATATCGACCAGGGTTTCTGAATTAGGCATGCCTGCCACTTCGCGCATGACAAAGAACTTTTCTGCTTCTTCCATGTGGCTGTAATGACGTAGCGGGAAAGACAGTGCTGGCAGATGCTTCGCTACTGCGTGATACGTCTTTGCCATGCTTTTACGCTGGAATAGGGATTGATACTGCCCACGGGTGGCTGGATTGTGCGAAAACAGCATGACGCCTGCCGTTTCCCTGTCCAGCCTGTGTATGGGGGTCAGATCCATCAAGCCTGTATTTTTCTTCAGCCTGACCAGCAGGGTTTCCTGCAAAAATCGTCCTGAAGGAATGACAGGCAGGAAATGCGGTTTATCTACTACCAGCAAATGCTCATCCTGGAACAGGACTTCTTCATAAAACGGGATGGGTGTTTCATTTTCTATTTCGCGATAATAGTAAATACACATGCCGCGTTTGACCACGCTATCGGCAAACAAGACTTTGCCATGCTGATCAACCACCTCTTGTTTGTCCAGCCGTGCTTGCCAGGTGCTGGCACTCACATCAGGGAAATGATCTTGCAAAAAACGGAAGACATTGTCCCAATGACCTTCTGGTATCCATATGTAGCTGGGGGCGATGCCATCGCGTACAGGTAGTGGCAGAGGTGGGGCTGATTGGGCTTGCATGTCTGATCGTTTATCGGGTGGACTATTGGCGTCGCCATATTATCATGCAGGCATTGACCCGGAGTTCAGTAGGTTAGCCGATATCATGAAAGTATCCGTCCCGGATGTTAAAACGGTAAAATGCTGGTTTTAACCATTATCGCGCTTTTGCATGTCAGCTTCATTGGCAGCAGGGCGCAGGCTTGTGATCTCATGACTGTACGTACCCGTTTCGCTCCCAGCCCTACCGGCTATCTCCATGTTGGCGGTGCCCGCACTGCCTTGTTCAGTTGGGCATTTGCCCGTCATTTTGGTGGCACTTTCGTGCTGCGCATCGAAGATACCGATCTTGAACGCTCTACGCCTGAAGCCGTGCAAGCGATATTGGAAGGTATGAACTGGCTGGGCTTGCAGCATGATGAAGGTCCGTTTTATCAGATGAAGCGCATGGAGCGTTATAGCGAAGTGCTGGCCGACATGCTGGTAAAAGGTACGGCCTATCACTGCTATTCCTCACCGGATGAAGTTGAGGCCATGCGTGAGCGGCAGCGTGCAGCAGGTGAAAAACCGCGTTATGACGGTACCTGGCGTCCTGAAGCTGGCAAGACTTTGCCACCTATTCCGGCTGACCGCAAACCGGTTATACGTTTCAAAAATCCCCTGGACGGTGAAGTCAGCTGGCTGGATGTCGTCAAGGGACAAATCACCATAGGTAACCGTGAACTGGATGATCTGGTCATAGCCCGCCCTGATGGCACGCCCACTTATAACTTCTGCGTCGCGGTCGATGACTGGGACATGCAAATTACCCACGTTATCCGTGGTGATGATCATGTTAATAACACGCCACGCCAGATCAATATCTTGAATGCACTGGGCGCGACCCTGCCGCATTATGGCCATTTGCCTATGATCCTGGGTGCGGATGGGCAAAAGCTGTCCAAACGTCATGGTGCTGTTAGCGTCATGGATTACCCACTGCAAGGCTACCTGCCTGAAGCCATGCTCAACTACCTGGCACGCCTGGGCTGGAGCCATGGTGATGACGAGATATTCTCCATGGAGCAAATGTGCAGTTGGTTTGATTTAAGCCATTTGTCTGGTTCTGCTGCCCAGTTCAATCCTGAAAAACTGGCATGGATCAATAATCACTACATCAAGGCAGCCGACAATCAGCGCCTGGCTGATTTAATCGCACCGCAAATGTTGAGCGAAGGCGCGCAGTTCGACAATGCCCCGCCATTAACAGCTGTGATCGCGCTGTTGAAAGAACGCGCCAATACCACAGTGGAACTGGGACAGGCGGCCATGCTGTTTTATCGCCAGCCAGCCGCAGATCCGGCATTGATGATTCAGCATGTGACTGAAGCCGTATTGCCAGCCTTGCGCCAATACGCCGAGCTGTGCAAAACCGTGGAATGGAATAAGGCAGCCCTGTCTGCTGCCATGAAACAAACTCTGGCTGACTTCTCGTTGAAGATGCCGCAACTGGCCATGCCTTTGCGCCTGCTGCTCACAGGCCAATTGCAAACACCATCCATCGATGCAGTGATAGAGTTGTTTGGCCGTGAAGTGGTTTTGCAGCGTTTGAGCGTTATTGCTGCTTAGAAAGCGGTAGGGGGCTTTACATCCGGGTAAGCTTCCCCTATAATCTCGTTTCTGTTCTGCAGCGTCGGGGGTATAGCTCAGCTGGGAGAGCGCTTGCATGGCATGCAAGAGGTCAGCGGTTCGATCCCGCTTACCTCCACCAAAAAATGTGGCAGAGCAGAACATACTTGTTGTCCCCATCGTCTAGAGGCCTAGGACATCACCCTTTCACGGTGAGTACAGGGGTTCGAATCCCCTTGGGGACGCCAATCAACTTCATCAAGTTATTGTGGACAACAAGTTGTTAGCGATTTAGGTCAGTAACACGGACAGAATCTGTCCCCATCGTCTAGAGGCCTAGGACATCACCCTTTCACGGTGAGTACAGGGGTTCGAATCCCCTTGGGGACGCCA
>NZ_JBWKQH010000002.1:391356-518237 GCF_059418665.1 Undibacterium sp. GW821-FHT07F11 | reverse complement strand
TGTCCCCATCGTCTAGAGGCCTAGGACATCACCCTTTCACGGTGAGTACAGGGGTTCGAATCCCCTTGGGGACGCCAGTAAGTTCTCGTTAAGAGAGAGAAAAAAGCCTTGAGAAATCAGGGCTTTTTTTGTTTTTGCGGTATGCTTTTCTCTTCAGTTTATTTCGACATAAGCATTCAGCACGATGTGTCAGCGAGGAGGAGGGGAGAAATGGATAAAATTAAAAATCCACAGGTCGCCAAAGTATTCAGCAACTACCCAACGCATATACGGTACAAGCTGATGTACCTGCGTCAATTGGTTTTGGATACCGCATCAGAATGTAAGTTTGCCGACACGCTGGAAGAAACCCTGAAATGGGGTGAGCCAAGCTATCTCGCGAAGACTGGCAGCACCGTCAGAATGGATTGGAAGAGTTCAGCACCTGAGCAATACGCCATGTATTTTCATTGTCAGACGCGGCTGCTTGATACATTCAAAGAGCTTTACAGCGATAAGCTAAAGTTCGAAGGTAACAGAGCAATTATTTTTCATCTGGACGATGAAATCCCGGTTGATGAAGTGAAGCACTGTATTCTTTTGTCACTGACTTATCACGACAGAAAACATCTTCCCATGCTCGGTGTATTAGGAAAAACCAAATAAATGTTTTACTTGAATTGATTTCTGTCGTGCCGTCTATCTTGAGATTAATACAAACCTATTTTTTTACATAGATACGGTCAAACTCACCACCATCATCAAAGTGTTTTTTCTGTGCCTGCTTCCATCCACCGAATACATCATCGACAGTAAACAAATTCACGGACTTGAAAGAAGCGGCATATTTTTTTGCCGCGACTTCTGAGCGTGGGCGCAGGTAGTGTTTGGCAATCAGGTCCTGGCCAGCTTCGGTGTACAGGAATTGCAGATAAGCAGTCGCGACTTTGCGGGTGCCCAGTTTGTCTGCGACTTTATCGACTACTGCGACCGGGGATTCTGCCAGGATGGAGATTTTTGGATAGACAACTTCAAAGTTGTCACCAAATTCCTGGCGCACCAGTTGTACTTCATTTTCAAATGTCACCAGTACATCACCAATTTCACGTTGTGTGAAAGTGGTGGTCGCACCACGTCCACCGCCGTCAAGCACCGGTACATTCTTGAACAGGTTTTCCACCAGTTGCCTGGCTTGCGCTTCCGTGCCACCGTTCTTGATGACTGAGCCCCAGGCGGCCAGGTAGCTATAGCGACCATTGCCAGACGTTTTTGGATTGGGAATGATGACTTTCAAGCCGGATTTGCCAAGGTCGTCCCAACTGGCGATATGTTTGGGATTGCCCTTGCGCGTCAGGAACACCATGGTCGAATAAAACGGTGCAGCATTATTCGGGAATTGCTTGGCCCAGTCTTGTGGCAATAAACCTTTGTCTGCCAGGATGTCGATATCATTGGCCTGGTTCATGGTCACTACCGATGCTTCCAGTCCATCAATGACGGAGCGGGCCTGTTTGCTTGAGCCACCATGAGACTGGTTGACGCTGATGCTTTCGCCGGTTTTCCTTTTCCAGTCAGCGACAAAGGCTGGATTGATATCCTTGAACAATTCCCGCGTCACATCATAGGACGCATTCAGGATGCCAGTAGCAGCCTGTGCCGTACTGTAGAAGGCGAACAGGCTGATGCCTGCGATCAACAAGGTTGCAGTAAAAGTGGTGCGGCGCTGGCGTTGGCGTGTTTTGATTAATTGTTTTACATGGGCGATTTTGCTCATTTTTTACTTTCCAGTTTCAGATCAGCCATCATGCGTAATAATGCCTGGCTTGTGAACGATGATATTTTTACTTACTTAGATAGAAATGGCATAAGCGGGCTGTGCTTTCTTTGCTGGAGAAAAACAAATATGTATGCTCAAAATTAGTCTGATATCGGACCATGTTCGCCGCACAACAAGTACATTAATTTTGTTACACTGAGTGCCTGATATATTTATCCGGGTCCAAATCCATGAAGATGACTTCCTCCCTGATGCTGGCCTTATTGGCTACGAGTGCGGCTACAAATATTGCATCGTTTCCAGCTTATGCTGCTGACAACAAAGCGGCCAGTGCCTCTGCTCACGCTGCACAAGCCGGTATAGACTGGCGCAAAGACAATAATGTGGATGCGGCTTTTGCCCAGGCGAAAGCCAGCAACAAGCCCTTGTTCCTGTATTGGGGGGCAATCTGGTGTCCGCCTTGTAATCAGGTGAAGGCAACGATCTTCAATCGTCAGGAATTCATCGATAAATCACGCCACTTCATTCCCGTATATCTGGACGGCGACACGCCAGGTGCGCAAAAATTTGCTTCGCAATTCAAGGTGCGCGGCTATCCGACCATGATCTTGTTCAAGCCTGACGGCACCGAGATTACCCGCCTGCCTGGGGAAGTTGATTCTGAACGCTATCTGCAAGTCCTGACCCAGGCCCTGAATACTTCACTGTCGGTGCAGGAAACGATGAAGCTGGCGCTGGCGGGCAACAAAAACCTCAAGGAAGAAGACTGGAGTTTACTGGCTGACTATTCATGGGATGATCCTGAACAAAAACTGGTACCCGCTAAAGAGCTGGTTGCTACCTTGTTGAAATTATCTGAACTGAGTCCTGCTGGCTTGCATGCGACACGTTTGTACCTGCGCGGTATTTATGCAGCAGCCACGGCAAAGCCTGGTCAAACCTTGCCAACCATAGACAAGGCACAGGCAACAGAGAAAGTCTTGAAAGCCATCGCTGACGCAAAAACAGCGCGTGACAATATGGATCTATTGAGCAACGCAGCTGGCGAAATCACAGAGTTTCTGACCACGGCCAAATCAGAATCGCGCAACAAGCTGGTACGTGCCTGGAACATTGCCCTGGTCAAGCTAGCTGATGATGCCACGATCTCCAAGACCGACAGGCTGGGCGCAGTTGGTGCCCAGGTAGCCTTGGCTAGTCTTGACAATGCCAAGCCAGAAGCAGCATTGCAAAAGGATGTGCAAAAACGCGTAGGCTTGATAGAGCAGGCAACTACCGATGCTTATGAGCGCCAGTCTGTCGTCAATGCTGCTGCGCATGCGCTAGGTGATGCTGGTTTGCTTGATGATTCTGACAGCTTGCTCAAGGCTGAACTCAAGCGTTCACATTCACCTTACTATTTCATGTCTACCCTGGGTTCAAATGCCAAGAAACGTGGCGACAAGGTGGGCGCAGCAAACTGGTATGAGCAGGCTTATAACGCCGCCAAAGGCCCGGCCACCCGTTTGCAATGGGGTTCCAACTATGTCAGTAATCTGGTTGATCTGGCACCGAATGATGATGCACGTATACAAAAAGCCGTACAAAACGTTTTTGGTGAAGCAGCAAAAGTCGACAATGCCTTCTATGAGCGTAACCGCGCTTATTTGGAAAAAATGGGTAAAAAACTCACAGACTGGAATAAGGAAGGCAAGCACCAGGTTGCATACCAAAAAGCCCGTACGCAACTTGATGGCATTTGCGGCAAGTTACCTGCGAGTGATCCGCAAAAAGCAGTTTGCCAGGGTGTGCTGAATAAATCCTGATCAGCTAAATTAAGGTAAATAAAAATCCCGCGATTGCAAAGTCGCGGGATTTTTCTTTGCTTCATTAATTTGCTTAATTAATTTTGCTTCATTTAGTCTGGCTTGAATTGATGCGCAAAAGTAAATTCATCCGTTCTTGCTTTGTAATTCAAACCTTTGCGCAATGCCCAACTGGCATATTGATGGTGCAAAGGTATAACGGCGTAATCTTGCATGGCTGTGGCCATTGCTTTCCTGGCAAAGCCTTCTCGTTTGTCGGCTTCGACAGAAGCCAGGGAAGATTCTATCGCCTCATCCACCGCACGATTGCTGTATTTACCCCAGTTCCAGCTACCCCAGCCATTCTCGGCGTTGACGGTACCTAAAGTTGTGCGCAGAGCAAAATCACCGGCAAGTGAACCCCAGCCCAGCAAAGCCATGCTGTAATCGCCTTTTGCTGCCTTGGGGAAGTACACCGCCAGCGGTTGTGTCTCTACCTTGGCCTGTATGCCCACCTTGCTGAGAAATTGCGCCACTGTCTGCACAATTTGTTCATCATTGATATAGCGGTTATTCGGCCCGTGCAAGGTGATGGTAAAGCCATTTGGGTAACCAGCTTCAGCCAGCAATTTTTTTGCACCTTCGGGATCGTAAGCTTCAACCTTTAAACTATCGTTGTAGCCAAACACGCCAGGGGCGACGAGATTGGATGCGGGCACTGCCAGGCCTTCCAGTATCCGTTCTGTCAATGCCGTGCGGTTGATGGCCTTGGCAATGGCCTTGCGTACACGTATATCCTTGAGCGGATTGGCAGCAAGGGGTTTGCCAGCTTTGTCGGTGATAAAAGGTGAGACCCTGGCCTGGTGATCAAGTTGCCAGAACAGGGTGCGCCAGGAAATTTTTTGTTCCAGCTTGAATTTGGCATTGTTTTTGAGCTTGCTCAAATCTGCTGGCGGTATGCTTTCTATGGCATCAACATCACCAGACAACAGGGCGGCCATGCGTGGTGCACCTGCAGTGATGATGCGGAAGGTGACTTTATCCCAAGCCGATTTCTCGCCCCAGTAAGCATCATTTTTTGTCAGTTCAACGGCATCGCCGCGTTTGAAGCTGGCAAATTTATAAGGACCTGTGCCTATTGCTGCCTTGCCGCTGTTGAAATCATCCGTGCTGGCCCGCAATGCAGCTTTTTTTGAGATGATGAAGACAGAACTCATGTCCAGTGGCAGTGGGCCATACGCAGTTGCAGTCTTCAAACGTAGCGTGTACGGGTCAACAATTTGTTTGCCGACGATTTGCTTGGTAAAGCTGGTGTAAGGACCAGGGCTGTTCTTTATCTGCGCTGGGCGGTCTAGGGAAAACACGATATCTTCTGCCGTCATTTCGCTGCCATCATGAAACTTCACACCGTGGCGCAACTTGAATTCCCAGGTAGTGGGATTGATCGCCTTCCATGAGAGTGCCAGACCAGGTGCAACCCGCCCGTCAGAGTCAACACTGACCAGTGCCTCGAACAAATGCGAAGCCATGGCGTTATTCGGGCCGCTATTGAAATAATGCGGGTCCAGAGAATTCACATCCGCCGCCAGGCCAATTTTTAAATTGGCAGCAAAACTGAAGCTGGCCGTTGTCATAAACAATGCGGCGATGGAAGTGGCGAGTAGATTTTTTTTATTCATAAATTGCATTATTAACGTGATGTACTTCTGGCACTGTCTGATGGCGCACAGAGTGAGAAACCGTTGCAAAATTAACCTGGCGTTGTTGCGCTGCCTTGCCGTACTAAAGTATTGTCTGAGCCGGCGACGCCTGGCCGGGGGTGTTTGGCCATCTTAGTTTTGCAGCAGTTTCTTAGAGCTTAGCATTCGCTGGCATTATGTGCTGATCACTTGTCTTTGCTGCAAATAATCTTTGCTTATGAGCTTATGACAGATTTGGGAAATAAAAAAACCGCCAGGCATTTCTGCTGGCGGTTTTCGAGGGCGAAGACTAATTCAGGCTGTAGTATTAATCCTTGTTCCTGTTATCTGACCACTGGTATTGACCACGGGTTTAGGCTGGTCTGGCGGTGGTTCGGGCGACTTTGCTGCCTGCTTGTTCAACTGTGCTTGCTGTGCAGCTTGCGCGTTTGTGACCCTTTTTGCATCTGCAATGGCATCAGCCGTGCCGGAATCCCTGTCAGGCGCAGCGCCTATGGTTTCACTATTTTGTTTTGCGCGCGCTTCTGCAGCTTGCTGAAGCAACTGCTGGGTTTGCGCTGAACTGGAAGAATTGACTGAAGTTACCATTATTGCACTCGCTTTTTGCTCACATGGAGCGAAGATTGAAACTCATTCCAACATAGTATTCAGGCTTGGAATATACAAGCGATTTAAACACAAAATCATATTTCTTGCTTTAGATAAACTTGATGGCAGGCAAGTTAGTCATTTGTTTTTCATCTGAGTTTCATCCGATTTTCTTCTTACTTTAGACATTTTTTTGTATATACAAATTCGATTATATGATTGGAAAAGCTTGATTCCTTTCGTTACAGTGCTCCCCATCGGTTACATATTTTGTTTGGGAAATAAGTGTTACGTATTGAGCAATTAGGTAAGTATTACAAGGTCAACGGTCAGTCAGTGCTGGCCCTCAACAATATCAATCTGGAAGTTAATAAAGGACAAATTTTTGGCATCATAGGCCGCTCAGGTGCGGGTAAAAGCACCTTGCTGCGAACTTTGAATTTGCTGGAGCACCCCAGCCAGGGCAAGGTGTGGATAGAAGGCGAAGACATCACCGCATTTGACGGACCGCAGTTGCATAGTTTGCGCCAGCGCATAGGTATGGTCTTCCAGCATTTCAATTTATTGTATGCAAAAACCGTCTCTGAAAATATTGCCTTTCCTCTCAAATTGAGCGGGAAATATACAGCACAGGAAAACCAGGCAAGAGTTGTCGAACTGCTTGAACTGGTGGGTTTGCAAGACCAGGGTGGCAAGTATCCTTCGCAGTTATCGGGTGGGCAAAAACAGAGGGTGGGTATTGCCCGCGCGCTGGCAAATTATCCCCATCTCTTGTTGTGCGATGAAGCGACTTCTGCACTTGACCCTGAGACCACGCAGGCCATCTTGCACCTGTTATTGGATATCAATCAAAAGCTGGGTCTGACCGTCGTTTTGATTACACATGAAATGCAGGTGATACGAACGATCTGCGACAGGGTAGCAGTGATTGATGCCGGTAAAATTGTTGAGCAGGGTGAAGTTGTCGATGTATTCCTGCACCCTCAGCATGCAGTGACGCAAAGCCTGGTTGCTGAAAATCAGGCACTGGATTTGTCAGCGCTTGAACGCAGTGATCAGGACCCGGATCGTCATTTGCTGCGCCTGAGTTATGTTGGTGCCAGCACGAATGAGCCCATCATTACACGCATCGCAGCACAGACAGGGATTGATATCGCGATCTTGCAAGGGGTGATAGGACGCATCAAGAATACGCCGTACGGACAGTTGCTGGTTGAGTTGCATAGTACGGAAGAGCAGTCTGAGGTTGTGGAGAATCTGCTCATCAATGCAGGTGTCAGGGTTGCAAGAATCAGCGCAGCGGCAGGAGTACATTGATGGACTTCTCTCAAATTGACTGGAGTGATATCGCACTGGCGACACTCGATACTTTAACCATGACAGGTGCCTCGCTGCTATTCACGGTGCTGCTGGGTTTGCCTTTGGGTGTATTGCTGTTTTTGACGGGTAAAAAACAATTGCTGGAACAGGGAATGCTCTACGCGGTGTTGTCTGTCGTCGTGAATATTTTACGTTCCATCCCTTTCATTATTTTGCTCATCGTGCTGATTCCTTTCACATTGCTGTTAATGGGAACATCGCTGGGAGTACCTGGCACGATACCGCCGCTGGTAATAGGAACAACACCATTTTTTGCACGCTTGGTGGAAAACGTTTTGCGTGAAGTGGATAAAGGAATTATCGAAGCCTGCCAGGCCATGGGTGCCAAGACCTGGCAAATTATCTGGCATGCCTTGTTGCCGGAAGCTTTACCGGGTTTGCTGGCAGCAGCGACTGTAACGACGATAGCCCTGGTGTCTTATGCAGCCATGTCGGGAGTGATTGGTGGTGGTGGCCTGGGTGACCTGGCGCTGCGTTATGGTTACCAACGTTTTCAAACCGAAGTCATGGTGGTCACGGTATTTATTTTGATTGTACTGGTGCAGTTGCTGCAGTTCGTGGGCGACAAGCTGGTGTTGAAATTTACACGTAAGTAAATTGCTAAATAAGTAGCTAAGTAACTAGCGGAATAAGTAGCTAAGTAACTAGGTACATAACTAAGTAAGTTTTTATTTTTTAAATTGGAGTCTGTATGTCTTTTAACTTGAAACGCCGTTTCTCACTTATTCTTGCAAGTGGCCTGACAGCCGCTGCAGTATTTTCACCGGCAGCATTTGCAGTGGAAACCTTGAACATTGCTGCCAGCCCTGTGCCGCATGCAGAGATACTTGAATTTATCAAACCGCAACTCGCCAAAGAGGGTGTTGATTTGAAAGTGAAAGTTTTCACTGACTATATACAGCCGGCAGTGCAGGTCAATGAAAAACACCTGGATGGCAATTTCTTCCTGCATCAGCCTTACCTGAATGAATTCAAGAAAAGCCACAAGAACGATATCGAAGTGCCTATCGCCAAGGTGCATGTAGAGCCCTTTGCTGCCTACTCAAGCAAGTACAAAAAACTGGCTGACTTGCCAGACGGCGCTACGGTCGCTATTCCAAATGACCCATCCAATTCAGGCCGCGCCTTGCTGCTGCTGGCCAAACAGGGCTTGTTGAAATTGAAGGACCCCAAAAATATCTCTGCTACCCAAAAAGATATTATTGAAAATCCGAAGAAATTGAAATTCAAGGAGCTGGAAGCCGCAACTCTGCCACGTGTATTGAATCAGGTTGATCTGGCTTTGATCAATACTAACTATGCGATAGAAGCAAAACTCAATCCTGTGAAAGATTCTTTGTTTATTGAAGATGCAAATTCACCATATGCAAATTTGCTGGTGGCACGTGAAGACAATAAAAACAGCCCGGCATTCAAAAAACTGGTTGCCGCTTTGAATTCACCTGAAGTTAAAAAATTCATCGAAGATAAATACAAGGGGGCGGTCGTACCTGCTTTTTAATCGTTCGTTGATATAAAAAACATCCCTGCAAAATTTCTTTTTGCAGGGATGTTTTTTTGAAGCTCAACTTTTGTCGCCTGTTATCTGTTGAGCGATGCAGGTTCAGTCGCTGCCTGTTTAAGTGATGGTTTTGACGCAAAGCTTTTCAGATAATCAAGATTGTCTCTGAAATCAATCTCTCTCATCGCATTGCCTTTTGGCGTACTGTATTCCAGTAAGAGATTGTTGTCATTTGACAGCAGTAATTCCTTGGATGAAATCATGGACTTGACTTGCTCTGGGTTCAGTATCAGTGCTTCGGAAATACTTCGTATTCCATTGGGATACAGATCCAGATATGCTTTCATTTTCGTATTCGTGCTCATGGACAGCAGACGTTCTTCCTTTTGACTGTTTGGAAATGCACTTGAACCATTGCTGGCTATCATGACGCCTTGCGTACCCACTGCATATACCCATACATAGCGAAATGTATGGGATACACTGGCGATCATGACTTCCAAATCTCGCTTTGACATATGCTTTAGCTGTATCCATTGCTTCAGTATGCCATCGTTATTGAGTCTCTTTGCCGCCAAAGCATAAAATTCCTGATTGTAAAGTGAGGCCGCACCGGCAAACCAGATGGAAGACAGTTGTATCGCGATCAGGTCGTACTTGTCATGTGTTAGTGATAAATAATTTCTGCCATCGGTATAAAAAAAAGATACGCCAGCTTGTGATGCAACGTGCTGATTAACGTCGGCAAAATGCCGATTGGAAATATTCACCAAGTCACGGCTCAGGTCAACGATTTTCATGGATTTGAAGCCGGATTCATGTATTGCCATCGCCGTAACACCTGTGCCATATCCTATTACCAAGGCCTTATCATAATTGTTCAGGTGGAGCATGGGGATAAGCCCATAGCCAGTCTGAGGTGCCATTTCAGTGCCGCGTTCCATGGCATTATTACCCTGGAATTTACCATTGGTGGTCAGGGTTTTAAATTCTTTGCCTTTTATGTCTTGCGCCACGACTGCGGTCAGGCCGCCGTCTGCACTTTCTGCATGGTCTATCATTTTCCAGCCCGCATAATAAGTAGGTCTGAAATAAGTATTGATCCCCGAGGCGATGACATTCAAGTCCAGTTGTTTGGGGCAGACAATCAAAAGTACTGTGGCGGCAATGGCGCTGCCATACTGCTGGAATACCGGGGCAGATTTATCGCGTGTATTCCATGTGGAAATCAACAGCAACACGAAAGCGACAATGCCGCATAGCAGGCTGGTATGAAATCCACCGATGGCAGGCAAGAGTACAAATCCCGCAAGCAATACGCCAGCGATGTTACCCAGGGTATTAATGGCTGACGGAAAACCTATGCCATCATGCCGCCCTCTGGACGCAATGTTCATGCTGACAGGGTAAAGAGCGCCGATGGCGAATGCCGGTGGCAGGGCAATGATGATGGCAGGAATAGCTCGCAAGAATTCACGGAACCAGAATGAATATGGAACTGAACTTTGTGCCAGTCCATAAAAGTACAATGATGAAAGGTGCCACAAAAATGTGGAGCACAGGATAGTGCAGGTAAGCAAGAACAATGCTTCATTCAAATGCTCGTTGGCAGTGCGTTTGGATGCTTTTCCTGCGTATCGGCCACCCAGGGCCAAGCCAGCCAGGAAGCAGGTCAACATAAGGGAAAAAGCATAGGTGCTATTGCCTATGACTACCGCCAGTAAGTGGATGGTTGAGACCTCCATCATCATCGTAAGCGCGCCGACAATGAGCAAGACGAGCAGTCCGAAACGGTGTGAACTGTGTACCGGTTGATTGATTTGCTCCTGTCCTTCCGTGTGCAAGGTATCTGATGTTTTAGTCTCACTCACCAGCAAGAATGCCAGCAATGCCACCAGGATATCTATTGTTGAGGACAGCAAAAGTGTGCCATTCATGCCCAGAGCAGGAATGATCAGATAACCCGATAATAAGGCCCCGGATGCCGCACCAAAAGTATTGGCGGAATAAAACCAGGAGATAGAGGCGATACAGGATTTGCTATCCGCGATGGCACGCACCAGCAAAGGAAAGGTCAAGCCCATCAATATGGTCGGGAAAAGCAGGACCAGTGCACCCAGTAAAACCTGATAAATGACGAGCGAACCGGAATCAGGCCTGTAGCCGACTGCGATCATCAGATAGATGTCATGTGCATATGAAAATATATAGGGCGTGCATAGACAGTATAAGGCGATTGCCAATTCTGTCATGGCATACGTCCGTACAGGGAAACGCGTGCGTTTTGCCAGACCAGCACCGATGGCTGCTCCGATCGCCATGCCAGCCATATAAATCGCCAGCACCGTATAAGTAGCGCTGGACTGACTGCCAAAGACCAGGGCAAGTTTTTTCGCGAAATAAATCTGGTAAGCGAGAGCCGCAAAACCAGAAGCAAAGAAAATTCCGAACAGCGTGTTTATTTTTTTCACGGGTATATTGTTGGTGAGCGTCATCCGGGCGCTTGTTGATAGGGCCTACTACATGTCATCCATATCATACGCACAATATGTTTAAGCGAATAATAGTAAAAAACAGTTAAATTTTAATGGCCGCAGTAAATATTGTCAAATAAATAAATTATGGCGATGCATATATCTGTTCGTTGATGATGCCCGGAGTCTGTAAGTGGCTTCAGATTTAACAAGCAAATTCTTTCGCCTTGCAGTAAAGGCTTTTATATTGTCTAAATGGTAATAAATTGATTTTTGGCGAAAAAAACGCCGCTATATTCAGCGGCGTTTTTTGCACGGTCTTTACGTCTTATTGCTTAGTTACGTACGACTTTTTTGTATTCGTTAGTGCGTGTATCGATTTCGATCATGTCGTCCTGGCTGACGAACAGTGGAACTTGAACGATATGGCAATATTCTTCGATCGCGTTTTCGATCTTGGCTTCTTTCAGGACGTTGCCTGAAGTGTTGCCTTTAACTGCTGGTTCAGAGTAAATAACCTGACGAACGATGGTTGTAGGCAATTCAACAGAGATAGCTTTACCGTCATAGAACACGGCTTCGCATTCCATACCATCTTTCAGGTAGTTGATGGATTCGCCCATGTTTTCTGCTTCGATTTCATACTGGTTGTATTCTTGATCCATGAATACGAACAGTGGGTCAGCGAAGTAAGAATAAGTAACTGGTTTTTTGTCCAATACAACTACGTCAAACTTGTCGTCGCCACGGAAGACGTTTTCTTGTGGGCTGTTAGTCAACAGGTTTTTCATTTTCCACTTGTAAGTGAAACCTGTACGGCTGGAGCCGTTGACATCAGAGCGCAATACGATCATTGGTTTGCTGTCGACCATAATGATGTTGCCAACACGAATTTCTTTTGCAAATTTCATAGCGAGTATACGTAAAAAGTAGGTTGCATAAAAATCATCTGTTGCCTACTGGCAAAAAATCACCGCAAGCCCACGTTTGATTGAGATTTAAAACAGGTTAAAAATTAACCCAACATTATACTGCATCTTTTTGGCTTGCTACCCGAAGTGTATTGACGAACTTCAATAAATTGCCCGTCATATCCCCATTTTCGTGCATTTTTTCCTGCCAGCCGTCAGAAAGCCGTGTAATTTCAGACAGGTCGGCTTGAAAGGTTTGCCATATTTCTGGCCAGTCCAAGGGCGGATGGCTGACACCATTCCAGGCATGTGACAAGGCAATCAGGCTTGCTGTCGCAGATGTAGTGGTTTTTAAAAATGCATTCAATTTCACATGATGCAGGTTTTCATCCTGAGGATAGATATGCCAGATGAAGGGTTTGTTAGCCCACTGCGCCCGCACGAATGAGTCTTCACCACGGACAAAGTTGATATCGCAAGCCCACAGCAATTTGTCGTAATCGGCTTGCGGGATGAAGGGCAGTACACGTACTGTCAATGCACCTTGACTGCAACTGACACCTGCTTTGGATGCTTGCCCCAGAAACGCTTCGATTGCTTCACTTGCGACGCCTTCAGGCACCAGGCAAGTCATGGATTGATCGCCGGTTCGCCATGTTCTGAGCAAATCAGCTACAGGTGCATGCGGGTAACAAAACAGCGATACTTTTGTGCTATTGATCTCGGTTTCAGTCAACCCCAACTGCCCCAGGAAGACAGCGACAGCCTGAGTATCAGCTTGAAATGCGGCTCTTTCATGGTCCAGGCTGGCTTCGCGCAACAGGCCACCGGTTTTGTTGTTGAAGCCAGGAAAAAAGAAATGCTTGGTCAATGACAAGGAAGGATGCGGCGAAGGCAGGGTATGGCAGCCTTCCACCCATTCTTCAGCCGTCAAACCCTCAAGATTGAGCCAGACCGGGCGCGGATCACACTTTGCCATGGCCTGGATATAGCCAGGCGGTATATCACAGGCAAAAAATTCTATGACGATATCGGCAATATCGGCCACATTAAATGTACCCTGCTGATCACGCCAGTGTCTGACGGTAACGCCCGCAATTTCCTGCACTTCAGCATCAATATTCACTTGCGGGCAGATCCGCTGGAAACTGCGCAAATCGTCCACCCATAGCGCGACAACGATGCCATGCTCTCGCTGCAGTTGCCTGGCCATGCGCCAGCAAATGCCTATATCGCCGAAGTTATCGACCACCTTGCAGAAAAGGGCCAAAGATTTTGCTGTGGGGTTTATATTTTTTTCTGTTGAATGCATTGCAATGTTTCTTAAAAACGGTTTTTCCATTCACGCAAGGCAGCGAAATGGCTGACTTCATTTTGTGCTGCAGGAATTTTGCCGCTTTCCAAAAGGCGGCTGATGACTGTACTTTCGCGGCTGCGCAAGAATGGATTGGTCTGTTTTTCCAGTCCTATCTGGGTAGGCACGGTAGGTATGCCTTGTTCACGTCTGGCTTGTTCACGTTTGATGCGCTCCAGCAAATCCTGGTTGCCAGGCTCGACCTCTTTGGCGAAGCGCAGATTGGACAAGGTGTATTCATGGGCGCAATATACAGCCGTATCATCAGGCAAAGCGGCCAGTTGATCGAGCGAATGCAACATCTGTGCAGGCGTACCCTCGAACAGGCGGCCACAGCCACCGGCAAACAGGGTGTCACCACAAAACAGCCAATGCTGCTCAGGTGCGAAGTAAGCAATATGCCCTAAGGTATGTCCGGGTACATCCAGCACTTTCAATTCCAGATTGATGCCGGGCACAGTCACTACATCATCTTGTTTCAGCTTTTGCGTAACGACAGCTATCTTGTCATTGGTGGGGCCAAACACCGGTACAGCCGCATGTTCCAGCAGGCGCGGGACACCGCCTATATGATCTGCATGGTGATGAGTGAGTAAAATAGCGGACAATGTCAGTTGGTGCTGTGTCAGAGCTTGTAAAATTGGCATGGCATCGCCAGGATCAACCACGACAGCATGCTGGCCGTCATGGATTATCCATAGATAATTGTCGTCAAAGGCGGGGACAGTCAATATACTCAGGGAATTCTTCATATCAGGCATGGATGCTTTGGAAAAAAACATTATAGACCTCGGAGCTTGGTTAGAGCTGCCAGCCGGTAGCTATATCCGTCAATGGGAGCAGGCCATGCTCGATAAATTGACGGTGGACATCTTTGGTTTCAATGCCTTACAGATAGGTTTGCCGCAAATTGATGCACTCGCAGCGAGCCGCATGCCACATCGCTGGCTGACCAATTCCGGTATGCCGGATGAAAATCAGCCCGGGCACAAGCGCCCTGTCGTTGTTATTCATGATTTTGCTGAGCTGCCCTTTGATGCGCACAGCATAGATTTGATCGTTTTGCCGCATGTGCTGGAATTTGCTGAGGAACCGCATCAGATATTGCGCGAGGTCGAGAGGGTATTGATACCTGAGGGGCGGGTCATTGTCACCGGCTTTAACCGTGCCAGCCTGTGGGGGGCAAGGCAGGCAACCGGGCGTTTGAGCAAAAATTATTTCTTGCCCAAAGAAGGCGAATTCATCAGCCCACCGCGTTTGAAAGATTGGCTGAAATTATTGAATATGGAAGTGGGTAGCAGCGATTTTGGTTGCTATGCCCCTCCCGTTAAATCGGAAAAATGGTTGCAACGTTATCGTTTCATGGAAAAAGCAGGGCAACGCTGGTGGCCTTATTTTGGCGCAGTGTATATATTGCAGGCCGTAAAAAGAGTAAAAGGCATGCATTTGATAGGGCCCGCATGGAAACAAAAGCGGGTGTCCAGTGCACATGCCTTGCCAGTTGCAAACAAATCAAAAGAATCAAATGGATAATATAGAAATTTACACAGATGGTGCCTGCAAAGGCAATCCCGGTGTTGGTGGCTGGGGTGCTTTGCTGGTGGCTGGCAATAAAGAAAAAGAATTATTTGGTGGCGAAAAAGAAACGACGAATAACCGCATGGAATTGATGGCGGTGATACAGGCGCTGGGTGCATTGAAGCGTCCCTGTCATATCACTCTGCATACTGATAGTCAGTATGTATTAAAGGGCATCACTGAATGGATTACAGGCTGGAAAGCCAAGGGCTGGAAAACAGCTTCCAAGGCGCCGGTAAAAAATGTCGACCTGTGGCAGCAACTCGATGCTGCACGTGCCATCCATGAAATCGACTGGCGCTGGGTGCGTGGCCACACTGGCCACCCTGGTAATGAAAGAGCCGATCAACTGGCTAACCGTGGCGTTGAATCGGTATTGTAAAAGCAGGCAAGATATCTCATGGACATAGCGAACATCCATACCAGCATACAACAAGGCCTTCAGCACAATGAAGGCGCTTTGTCCATGTCTGGTGTGCCTGAAAGCTTTGAACATGCGAGCGATCGTGCTGAATTCAAAAGAGCGCAACATCGCCCAGGTGTAGAGCTATACCGCGCCCATATCGTTGCTCATGCCTTTGAACCGCATACGCATGAAGCATTTGGCCTGGGTTCTATCGCCAGCGGGGTGGAGCGTTTTCGTTATCTCGGTAGCGATCATCTGGCCCCGCAAGATTCGGTAGTGATGATGAACCCGGATGAATTGCATACCGGCAGGGCAGAGACTGATACCGGCTGGCGCTACCGCATGATGTATATAGACCCTGAAGTGGTGGCAGAAGTGACGGGTGAGCGTGGCTGGTGGTTCAAGGATGCCGTTGCCCGTGATGCCATCAGTGCGCGCAAACTGGGTGTCATGCTTGAACAAATCTGGCAAGCCACTGACAAGCTGAGTTTTGACAGCCTTCTGTTTGATATCCTGTCTGAATTCAAGCGCTTTGCCAGTGCGCCGCAAGCACCTGCATCTCTGACCAAGCAACGTTTCACCGCCGTGCTCGATTACATGCGCGCCAGTATGGCTGAGCGCATCAGCCTTGAGCAACTGGCTCTGGTTGCAGGCTTAAGTCCTTTTCATTTCTTGCGCAGCTTCAAGGCGCAATATCATGCTACGCCACAGCAAATGCTGATGGCCTTGCGTCTGTATGAGGCAAAATGTCTGTTGGGCAAAGGCTTGCCTCCGGCGCAGGTGGCAGCTGCAACTGGCCTGACAGATCAGTCTCATTTGAACAAGGCTTTCGTGCGCCGCTATGGCGTGACACCTGCACGTTATCAGCAGCAGATGCGCGCATAAATTACTGCTTCGATTGCTTGTAAGCGCAATCTGGTACAAGACTGCCATTCCATGATGTTCTAAGCTGGCTCTTTTTCAAGGGTGGACTTTATGGGTATCGGCGTTTTATATGCAATGGCAGCAGGTTTGATGTGGGGTCTGGTATTTATCGGGCCTTTACTCTTGCCTGAATACCCGGCGGCTTTACAATCATTTGGCCGCTATCTGGCATTCGGCTTGATTACTTTACCTATAGCCTGGATGGACAGGCGACAATTGCGTTTGCTGAACAAGTCAGACTGGATAGAGGCATTGAAGCTGGCAGCGGTCGGCAATATCCTCTACTACCTTTGCCTGGCCAGTGCCATACAACGCTCTGGTGCGCCGCTGCCCACCATGCTGATAGGGACGCTACCGGTCGTTATCGCCATCACTGCCAATTACCGCAATGCCCAGCGCGATGGCAGCATTGCCTGGAGGCGCATGCTGCCATCGCTATTGATTATTTTTGCTGGCGTTGCCTGCGTCAATAGCGTGGAAATAGCTGCATTGCGGGCAGCTTCTGACAAAGATATCCAGACCTATATCATTGGTGGTTTATTCGCCTTGGTTGCCGTTGCCTGCTGGACCTGGTATCCCTTAAGAAATGCTGACTGGCTGCGTCACCACCCTGACCGCAACCCCAGGGTCTGGGCCACTGCGCAAGGTATCGCCACTTTACCACTGGCCTTGCTGGGCTATGTGGTGCTATGGATATACATGAGTGTGACCGGGCAAGACTTTGCCATGCCATTCGGACCCCGGCCACAATATTTCATCACCCTGATGCTGATCATAGGTTTGTTTGCCTCATGGCTGGGCACGATGTGCTGGAATCAGGCCAGCCAGCGCTTGCCTACCAATCTCGCAGGGCAACTCATCGTGTTCGAAACACTGGCAGCGTTGGCCTATGCATTTATTCTCAGTAAGCGCATGCCAGAGCCCATGGTTTTGCTGGGAATTATTTTATTGATTGTTGGCGTTGTCACTGCCTTGCGCGTCAAACCAGTGACTGCCGCAGTGCCATCTCCGGCCCATTAATGATACAGGCCCTGATGATAATGTCTCTCTATCATCACGGCCTGTACTCAAGCAAGAATTACGTTCTAAAAATCAGAAAGCATAATTGACCGTAGTCATCAATATCGGGCTTGTTTTCTTTTTCGTCAGTGGACTATCCGCAGCGTCACCCATCACTTGCGATACACCGGCGGCACTGCGTACTGACCAGTTTTTATCTATCACGTGTGTCCATGCAACTGTTGCCATCGCCTGGGAGAAACCTGCTTTAGGAGCAAAGGTTTTATAACCGGAGTTGGTGCTTTGCGTCGGCGTCACGCCAAAATAAGTCTGGTTATATTTCGCATCGCTGTAAGTCAGGTTGCCCGCAATTTCTACTCTGTCTGTTGCTGTCTGGAATACAGGTGCTGCCAGACCAAATTTGTAGGCATTGCCATTTTCTCTGTGCGACAGTGCCAGGTTGGCATCAATACTTGCCTTGATGCCTGGGCCAAATGTAGTGCCTGCATGCAGGTTGGCTGTTGCTGAGCCAGAGATATTGCCCATGCCTTTCAAATCATCTGAACTGAACAAAGATTTTGAATCGCGTGAATCTTCGCGGCCTGGACGATAACCCAAGGCTGCGCTGAATGAGAAATCATCTACTTTCGTACCGAAACCCACACCACGCATGGTGCTGGCAAAGAAACCGTTCTTGTTTTGGTATTCAGCAAAGATAGCTGGGCCAAAGCGATTTTTCTTCGCGCCTATATATTCGGGTGCATAGAACACACCAGCACCTACCACTGCCGTTGACTCAGGCTCTTGTGCCGTTTTGTCTTGTGCATGGGCAGAAAATGACATCGCCATCAAGCTGGAGAAAGCGATGGCTGTCAGTTTAAAAATATGTTTCATGGTGATCCTTTAATCAATATAAGCAATGGAAGCTAAACATTCCTGGCAGCATCTTCGCCGCACAATTACACTCCGGCGGAGAGCTCGGAGCGAAGTCTCGCAAATTAAAAAAAACTATGCCAATGGAAAATCGCAGGCCCTGTGTGCTTGCACAGCAAGTATTGAAATCCGGTACTTATGATGGATTTTCAGCAAGCAGGGGATTTGGAAAGTAGCGGACAGATGCCATGCTTTTCTGGCATGAGTTACATGAAAGATACAGGAGTGTGATTTTTTATTTGTTTTTTAGATAATCACTTGCGCATTTTGCAATCATGATGGATGATGTTAAATAGACTATTAAAAATGTTAAATATGTCTTTCAAATTACAGGAAGACATTAAGCGTTAGTGGACTGTTACCCATCGGGAGAATTCATGATTCGCCTCAAACATGCATTAATTGAATGCCATGACAATAGCTTCGATCATCGCTTGAAGTTGCTCAAGCATTCCATGCAAACTGCGATAGAGCTTGAGCATTCCACCATCCCGCCTTATCTGTATGCCTTGTACTCGATCAAGACAGACCAGAATCTGGAAATAGCCCATCTCATCAAGTCCATCGTCAAGCAGGAAATGTTGCACATGTCGCTGGATTGCAATGTCCTCAATGCCATCGGTGGGCATCCAAAAATCGATCATCCCCGTTTTATTCCTCACTACCCGGGCAACTTGCCAGGTTCTGTGGAAGACAGTTTGATTGTGCCCCTGGCCGCGCTATCCAAGCAATTGGTGCTGGATGTATTCATGGTGATAGAAGAGCCGGAAAAAACCGTGGATGGCGATACGCCACCAGCGGACGGCGTGACCATAGGCGAGTTTTATGCGCACATCAAAAAAGAGATATGCGAACTGTCCAAGATGGGCAATATTTTTACTGGCCCGCCAGAAAAACAATTGGTGACAGGCTTCAGGGAATTACAAAACAAGGGTGTCTATGATGAGGCAACCGCGCTAGCTGCGATAGACATGATCGTTGAGCAGGGCGAAGGCAGTGATATCAGCCCTCTGGACCCTGAGCATGAACTCGCGCATTACTACAAGTATGCAGAGATTTATCATGGCCGCAAGCTGATCGCCAATCCCACACCAAAACCAGGCCAGCCAGCCTGGGTATTTGAAGGCCACCGCATAGAGTTTGATGCCAGCGGCATTTACCCCGTTATCAGCAATCCAAACCGGCATAGCTATGGCGGCAAGCCGCGTATTGCCGATTTGAACCTGACTTTTAACCGTACTTACTCTGACATGTTGCGCAAGTTGCACAATGTCTTTAACGGCCAGCCTGACAACCTTGCCCTGGCTTTGCTGTCCATGCAGTCACTCAGAGAGCAGGCACAGTTGCTGATGACGCAGGAAGTCGTACCTGGCCAGACTGCTGGCCCTACATTTGATTATATTCCCGCCTGATATTCTGGAGAGCAGCAATGACGCAAACTAACTGGTGGATGTTTCATGGCGATACTGCGCACACGGGTGAAGTGCAGGGTAGTGATATCAGTCGCGACACACTTGATCAATTTAAATTACTGCACGATATAGCCATCCCTGGCCCGGTCCTGTCCGTGCCTGCCATTGTCGACGGTTATCTATACGTAGGACTAGCCAATAATCATGAGCTGCCTGGCGCGAATGGTGGCAAGTTCATGAAGATAGAATTGTCCAGCGGCATGACAGTAGCGCATTATGAATGGCCGATAGATCCCACTGAGGGTGATACGCATGGCTTCATGGGCATGGGTTGTACGCCGGCTATCTGGGACAATAAAGTCTATTTCAGCGCCTTCAATGGCAAGTTCTATTGCCTGAATGCGACCGACCTGAGTTTGAACTGGGTCGTGGATTTGCGCCATGCTGATCCTGATTTCAATCAGCCTACATCCAATCTTGGCGATGTCTCGGCAGGTGTGCCTGCAGCGGGCTGGTCATCTCCGGTGGTAGCGGCTGCAGACGGCAGTAATGGCCTGGTTTTTGTTGGCATGGGGGAAGGCGAAAACCCCGGCTGCTTTGGCTTTATTTATGCCATGGATGCCCAGACCGGGCAAGTGCAATGGATATACTGCACTTGCCAGTACGAAGAAGGTGTACCCAATTTACCCAATGTCTTGCCGCCAGAATCTGTGAGTGGCACCTTGCCAGCCATGTATTCCATCGGGCCGAATAATCCTGCCATACGCGGTGCTTCGGTCTGGTCGTCTATTGCTTACGATGAGCGGCTCGATCGCCTGTACTGCGCAACCGGCAACCCCGTACCTGACAGTTCCTTGCCCAGCAAGGGGTTTTCCAACGGCATCCTGTCGCTGGATGCATCCAGCGGCGAATTCCGCGGCTTTAGCCAGCCTCCGGCAGAAAGCAGTTATCGTGCTACTGACGTCGATGTTGATTTCGGTGGCTCACCGACACTAATGACGATCAATGGCCGCCGCATCGTCACTGCTGGCTGCAAGAATGGTGGTTTCTTCAGGTTTGATGCAGCGACGCTGGAATTGCTGAACTGGCGGCAGTTGCTGCCTTTCTATAACGATGGCACTCAGATACCCACGGTAGATCCGCATGTCTCTCCCAATGACCAGCGCATGGACCCCTATGTGCCAAATCAGGAGTCAGATGAAGAAGACCAGGAAAATTATTCCGGTACCTATAGCACGGCAGCGGTGCACACTGCGCTGGGGCGTTTGTTCATAGGGGTGGGTGGCAATAATTATCACAATGTCGAAGCGGGCATTGATTACCGCACGACCCCCTTCATGCGCGCCCTGGATTGGGAAACCCTGGAAGATGCCTGGGCCATGGATGACAGTGACCCGCGCCTGTATATAGAGTCACAACCACCCATGTACAGAACACCAGGTGAGTCAGGTTTGAGTTCACCTGTAGTCGTCAATGATCTGGTGTTCTTTTCAACCTCCAAAGTGGCCGTGTATGCCTTTGATGTCTATAGCGGAAAAATGCTTTGGCATGATGATCTGGGTGACCAGACTGGTGGTATGAATGGTGGCTATGGTTATTGCCTGGGGCCGGCAGTGGCAGGCAATTACATGGTGGCTGGTGCGCTGGTATTTGGTAAACAGGGCGGAGTATTACGTATCTATGGTTTGAAGGATAAGGAGGAACAACATGCTTGAAGTTATCTTATTTGGTATCGTTGCCGGGCTGGATAATTTGCAGGCCAGTACTTCCCTTGGTCTCTTACCCATGCAGCGCAAACGCATGCATATGCTGGCAATCGCGTTTTGTGCCTGTGAACTGGGTGCTGCCATACTGGGGTTGTTTCTTGGGCATGGCCTGACCGCGATGCTTGGTCCGATTGCATCAAGCATCGCACCATTTGCCATGCTGGCTTGTGGCATCGCTATCTTGTGGCTGGCCTGTCGTAGCGAATCTAAAGGCTTACCCGAATTTGTAAATCACCAGGCATTTTTATTTGGCTTGCCTCTGGCATTGAGTCTCGACAATGTCATCGCCGGTGCCGGTGTCAGCTTTTCCAGTGCACCTGTGCTGACATCGGCCATCATCATTGGTGTCATCAGCGCTGGCATGGCTTGCTTTGGCCTGTATTTCGCCAACTGGATACGCAATTTTTTACCCAAACGCGTGGAATTGCTGGCCGGTGCCTACATGTGCTTTCTGGCCGTGCGCATGATGTATAACGACTGACAGGCGGGCACTTCACAATGCCAAAAGACCAAAGCGAATGCGCGGCTATGCATGCTTATGTGCGCCATCTTAATTTCCCCAGCAGCGTGGCAGTTTCTCCTGCGGGGCAGGTATATATTGCTGAAACGGGTTTGCCATTTGATGGCGCTGCCAAGGGCGGGCGCATACTGGACATCAATGAAGATGGCAGTGTCCGGGAATTATTGAATAATTTGCGCCAGCCAGTGAACGGCCTGGTCTGGCATGACAACAGCCTGATCATCTCCGAAGGTGGTTACCCAGGCCGTATCAGCCGTCTTGATCTACATACGGGCGCGTGGACAGTATTGCTGGATGACTTGCCTGGCTTTGGCAATTACCACACTAATATGGTGGCGGTAGGACCAGATAATAAAATGTATTTTGGCCAGGGTGCCATGACCAATAGCGGCATTATAGGAACAGATTCGCACGACCTGGCGTGGTTGCGCGAAACCAGACATGCGCCTGATATACCTGGCTATGACATTGAGCTTGACGATCATGTTGCGACAGTTACCACCCCTGAGGGTCAGCAAATTTCTACCAGCGCGTTTGCCCGCTTTGGACAGGTGCATGCAGGTGGAACCCGCTTGAAAGGCCAGACACCATGCACCGCCAGCATCATGCGTTGCAATCTGGATGGTACAGGGCTGGAACTGGTCGCCTGGGGGATACGCAATGCCTTTGGTTTGCTGTTCCTGCCGGACGGCAGGCTCATTGCGACTGAGCAGGGCACGGATGTACGCGGTGTGCGGCCAGTCTGGAATTGTCCTGACTTTTTGTTTGAGGTAAAACCTGGTGCCTGGTATGGCTGGCCAGATTATCTGGGTGGCCTGCCGATCAATGCGCCTGTTTATCGCAATCCGCAAGGTGAGGGGCAAGCATTTGTATTGCGCAATCATGCAGAATTGCCAGTACCTGAAAGGCCTTTGCTGGCCTTCGATGTTAACGCCTGCGCAGTCAAGATGGCACAGATACCTGCCGGATTGCGTCATGCCGGTGATCTCATCGTCGCCCAATTTGGTGATGAACGTCCCATGACCGGGCCACCGGGCCCCAGGGTAGGGCGCAATCTTATTCGGGTTGATGCCAGTGACTGGAGCAAACATAGCTTGCCTGCATTGGCATCTGTACCCTGGCACCGGCCCATTGATGTCGCCTTCTCGCCTGATGGCAACTTCATGTATGTAGTTGACTTTGGCGACTTTGAATTCACTGCAAAAAAAGATATACGCGCACGTGCCGGCAGCGGCTGTGTCTGGAAAATTCCTGTTGATAATATGGAGCTGACATCATGAGCCAGGTTTCATTTGAAAAAGATATTGCACCTTTGTTCAATCAGTTTCGTGCCTCCATGATGTGGCGACTGGACCTGACCAAATATGATGACGTCAGGCTCAATGCCAGCATGGTGTTGAGTCAACTGCAGGGCGGCATGCCGCCACCGCCTTATCCACCTTTTACAAAAGAACAGGTTGCGATGTTCCAGACCTGGATTAATGAAGGTTTCCCAAAATAGTTAGTTGATTAAATTTGCAGAAGGAGTTTCAAATGAGCCTCAATGCACAAACCCTTATCGGTAGCTGGGAAATGGTCGAAGCCTGGGATATCGGTGACGACCCCAGCGACCCGACCAAGAAAACCTACCCATGGGGCAATCCATCTGCAGGTTATTGGGTCTATGACAAGAGCGGCCACTTCAGCCTGATGATCTCGCAAAATCCGCCTCTGGCGATACCCGTAGACCCTTTCAGTGGTCAGCCACAATCATCCTGGCTGACACCACAAAAACCCTGGGAAGTCCCGCATTCCCTGCTGATAGACAGTTTTGCCACTGCCAGCCCATATGCCTATTTCGGCACCTATACAGTGGAAATGGATACCCATCACCCTCATCTGGGTGGCACGATAGTCATGAATGTATTTGCCGATGTCATGCGTGCCTATACAGGCACAGTGCAAAAGCGTAGTTTTGTCTTTGATGGCAAGGATTACCTTAACGTAGGCACACCGGGTCAGTACTTGCGGCGTCTGAAGCGCCTGACCTGATTTATGGCCAGCGAGTAGCTCAGGGCATGGATGAGCCAGCCAGCTTACGCAAAGCCTCGCCCTGTACACGGCGTACCATCATGTGGCTCGCCTCCACTGCGCCGATGGAATCATAAAACTCTTTGCTCATTTGTTTGTCCCTGACTGTTAGCCATTCTATTCTGGAGCAGCCTTCATCGACAGCGATACTGGCAAGGTATTGCAGGATGGCGAGCCCCAAACCCTGACGGCGAAATTCCGGGCGTATGTAGATGGCTTGCATATACATGTCGCGCACGCCTGTGAAGGTGCCCCATTTCCAAGAGTAAATGACAAAGCCAGCAATAGCTTCATTCGCCACCATAAATTTGGCGGTAACAGCAGGGTTTTCACCAAATAGCGCCAATTTCAGAGCTGCTGCGTCTGTGCGTATTTCTGCGACACCGTCACTATGTCCCAAGGCGATGAGCATGTCCAGCAAGACATCGATATCCGCTATTGTCAGGTCTTTTAATCGCATTATTCTTTGGCGACCACTTTACTGTGCAGTTATTTCTTGCGTTGTCAGACAGGTTTGTAGCGCCATTGCTAGCTGTCCTGGTTCGTCAACATAGAGATAAATCTGCTGAACATCAGTTTTTTGTAATTGAAAATGATTTATCTGCACCTGCGCATTTGCATGCAGCCTGATGAGCAGATTTGGTTTGTCAAAAGGCGTGATGACGACAGAATTTTCTGGATAATCCAATTTTTTCCATGATGGCTGCTTATCATCGGCAGCAAATCTTTCACAACTACAAATGGCTGCGTAAGGAATCACACCTGAGCTTCTGCTGCCAAGTTGCAGGTTCAAGGCGTCAGCCGTCAATACATGACAGCTGTTCTTGACCCAGTAACGGTCACCAAGTAACCAGACCATGGAATACATGGTCAGCGTCAGCATGATGCCATGCACGAGCGTGCGAGTATGCGCGTCGGGTGCTATCAAACTGACCATCAGGGCTGAGAATGGTACTTCAGTGGCGAGGGCAAGCAGAATGACTATGAAGATAGTGCTGTAACTACCCTTATCCCAAAAACCAAAGATCTTGCCTGAGGCAGGTGCTGCAGGTGTGGTTCTTGTCAGCCATTGCCAGCATCCTGCCCACATTGTGCGCTCCAGGCGCAATACAGCTGGAAATTCTGGAGGCAGAAGCGCGGCGAGAAATTGCCGCCAATTGCCGCCGTGCTGCCGGCTTGCCTTTGCCCTGTATATGGCAGCAGGTGCTTCCAGCAAGTCTTTCAAGACAATCATGAGCAACAAGGTAATCGTCGTCACCTTCTTTAGCAGCGCTGCATGTGATGGCAATGCGAGAGTCAGCGAGAGACTGCCAATGAAAACCATCATCAGTATTTTTAGAAAGCCAAACCAGCTCATCTCTGTCAGTTGCTGTCTTAGCGTAGAAATGGCACGGTGCATGGTTGCGGCTTTTTAAAAATGAATTGTTGGCGTTCAAAGAAGATGCATGCAGCAATTTTTCAACATCATAAATATCTCTTCCATATGATAAATTATTTGCCCAACATGCGCTTTAAGGTGGCATCTTTATCGATGAAGTGGTGTTTGAACGCGCCGGCCAAATGCAAAAGAATGGCAGCAATCAGTATGTAGGCAGTTGCCTGGTGCAGGCTTTCACCAGTTTTTGCCCAGAATTCGCTGTAGGCTAATACCTGGTCGGGGTCGCCAGGCATATGCTGGGTTGGTACGATGACCAGGCCAAATATGCCAAAGCCATGATCGCTGGCACCTGAGAACAGCATGCCGGTGATGGGTAAGGCTAACGTGGCCATGATCAATACCCATTTGATGAGCTTTGCCATTCGCTGCTCAATTTGGGAATAATCTGCCGCTGCTGCAGGCCAGCCATTTCTGATGCGCCAGATGACACGCAACAAGGCGACAAAAAAGATCAGTACGCCCATGGATTTATGTACTGGATATAAAGTCCAGGCCTCAGCGCGTGTCATATATACGCCCACAGCACATAGGGTCATAATGACGACCGCTGTGATCCAGTGCAAAGAAATAGTGATCTTGCCGAGCTCGTTTGCTTTGTCCATTATCTTATTCTTCCATCTGCTAAAGATGGAATGGACAGGTGGCAGAACTTAAAGTTTCAAAACACCTCGCAAGACTCAGACTTGCTATTGCACTTATCTGGGTAAAAGTTCCCTGACCTGTATCACATTGCCTTCAGGGTCGTGCCCATCACAGATGCGGCAATGCTGGAACTCCCACTCGTAATTTGCCCCATCTATTTGCCCGCCAAGGCTGGCAGCCGTATTCCTGGTTTTGCTGATGCTGGCAACCGGCAGCATTAATTTGATGGCGGTATCTGAGCGGCGCTGCGGCGGAATCGATATCTCAAAAGTGCTTGCTATCTGCGCAGGTATGGCATGGATAACTAATTGAAAATGTGGCAATTCAAGAATGGTGTAGTCGTCATTGGCATGAGTTGCGGTCGGTTGCAAGAGCTGTTCGTAAAAACAGCTGAGTTTGCTCAAGTCCTTGGCATAAATGACTGCGCCCGGGGTAGGTAAATGTGACATGATTTTCCTTGGCTCGTTGAGATGAATAAGCGCTGATCTCAGCACCGAAACCAGCACTGAGTGAATTAATCATTTTTTTGAAACTTTTAACATCATCTGCACGCAAACAGATGGACAGGTGGGGGTATATTTGCCCCATCTTCTCCAGCATATACGCAAATCGCTTACAAATTTTACACGGATTGGTTTTTTGTTATGCGTTAATATAGATGTCAGACTTCGTACTTTGTGACGAACTCTGGGGGAAAAGCCAGTTGCGGTTTATAATTTCAGCTGTTACAACTTTAATGCGCATTTTTTGTCACTGACGTGGTCAACATTTCCGGAACCAAGTCGGGCAAATAAAGTCTTAAGGACTATGAATCAGGTTTCCAAGCAAGCACATCCGGATCTTCATCAGCATCAGAAAGGGCAATTGCGATCCATCGCACTGGCCGCCCTCGTGCATGTTGTTTTATTAAGTTTTTTGTGGATAGGTGTGCGCTGGCAAAATAAGGAAACCAGCGCCACAGAGGCTGAGGTCTGGGACATGACAACCCGTGAAGCCGCTCCTAAACCTGTTCCCGTACCTGAACCCATCATAGAAGAAAAACCGAAAGAGCCTGTACCGGTCAAGGAAGAAGTGCGTCAGGAAGACCCTGAAATCGCCCTGGCACAGGAAAAAAAGCGTAAATTGCTCGAAAAGAAAAAAGAAGAAGAGCATCAGCGCGAACTGGCTGAGAAAAAGCGCAAAGAAGAGCAGCAGGAAAAACTTGCCGAGCAAAAACGTAAGGAAGAAAAACTGGCTCAGGAAGCGGCAGAGAAAAAGAAATTGCTGGCCAAAGAAAAAGAAAAGACCGACAAACTGTTTAAAGATGAACTGGCTCGTGTCACTAAACAGGCAGCAACTACTGGTAGTGGCGGCTCTGGGACAAGTGAAAAATCCACCGGAAACAACCGTGGCGACCCAAGTTATATCGCAAAAATTGCTGCCAAGGTCAGATCCAACACCAATTTCAGCGGAATTGACAGCACGGCCGGTAATCCTACAGTGGAATACAGCATTAACCTATTGCCAGATGGATCACTCCGTGGTGGAATACGCAAAGTTAAATCCTCTGGGATTCCCGGTTTCGATGACGCGGTGGCTGCAGGCATAGAAAAGTCTGCTCCCTTTCCACGTGACAAGACTGGTCAAGTCCCTTCCAGCCTGACGCTGGTTTATCGTATGAAGGAAGAATAAACTCCGATGATGTCCATGTTGAAAAAAATTGCCGTGACTGCAGTGATCGCTGCTGTCGCTAATTTATCGGGCCTTGCCCCAGCTTATGCCCAGATCAGGGTAGAAGTGTCAGGCG
The DNA here is from genome assembly GCF_059418665.1 of Undibacterium sp. GW821-FHT07F11. Classification (NCBI taxonomy): domain Bacteria; kingdom Pseudomonadati; phylum Pseudomonadota; class Betaproteobacteria; order Burkholderiales; family Oxalobacteraceae; genus Undibacterium; species Undibacterium sp. GW821-FHT07F11. The sequence goes on along the minus strand of NZ_JBWKQH010000002.1, from coordinate 490,315 downwards.
TAGGTTCTAACCAGATACCTATCGCTATTGCCGGTTTTACCGACGAGGCTCTTACTCCTCAGCAAGTGACCAGCATCATCAGAGATGATTTGACCCGCAGTGGCTACTTCAAAATTATCGATACCAATGTCGTCCTGAATGAAAATGCGGTCGTCAATTTCGGTGACTGGAAATCCAAAGGGGCAGATGCGCTGGTAGTCGGCAGCGTACAAAGCCTGGCCGATGGCCGTTTTGATGTGCGTTACAAGCTGTTTGATACAGTTAAATCCAGTACCTTGTCCGGTTTCTCTGTGACTGCACCACCAACCAATGTACGTCTGACTGCACACAGGATTGCAGATGACATCTATGAAAAACTGACTGGCGTACGCGGTATTTTTTCTACCCGCATCGCCTATGTGACCAAGGCTGGTTCTGAATATCGTCTGGAAGTGGCGGATGCCGATGGTGAAGGTACTAAAATCGCCTTGCGTTCTTCTGAACCTATCATCTCCCCATCATGGTCACCAGACGGCACCAAGGTTGCCTATGTGTCCTTTGAAAAGCGTAAACCTGTAATTCTGGTGCAAAACCTCATCACGGGTGAAAGAACTGAAGTTGCTAATTTCAAAGGTAATAACTCAGCTCCGGCATGGTCGCATGACGGCAGTAAACTGGCGGTCGCATTGTCGCGTGATGGTCAGACCCAGATTTTTACAGTGAATGCCAATGGCGGTAACCTGCAAAAATTGACGACCAGTTCTTCGATTGATACTGAGCCGCAGTTTTCTGCAGATGGCCAGTCGATTTACTTCCTGAGCGACCGCAGTGGCGGTCCGCAAATCTATAAAATTAGTGTTAGTGGCGGTGAACCTAAACGTGTAACTTTTAACGGCACGTATAATATCACCCCAAGAATATCCCCTGACGGCAAGACTTTGGCTTATATTTCACGTCGTGATGGCAAGTTCCAGTTATATGCATTGGACTTGGCCAGCGGCCAGGAATTAAGACTGTCTGATACCACCAAGGACGAGTCACCTAGTTTTTCACCAAATGGACGTTACATTATGTACGCAACCGAGTCTGGCCGTCGTGGCGCGCTCGCAGTAGTGTCTATTGATGGCAAGGTGAAACAGAAATTGACGGTCCAGGCCGGAGATATTCGGGAGCCCACCTGGGGTCCTTTCATGAAATAAGCGGTATTGACTAATTGCTTATCTATTTTAAATCAGGAGAGAAAATGCGTACTACATCCCAATCCAAAACCCTGGCAATCTTGATTTCCAGCGTTGTTCTGATGACAGCTTGCGCTTCCAAAGTTCCTCTGGAAGACAAGAAAGTCGAAGACAAATCTACGACTACGACAACAGCATCCAACACAGATACGAATACAGTGAAACAAGTCACTGCAACTGTCGATCCATTGACACAAGGTGCACTGGCCAAACGTAGCGTGTATTTTGACTATGACAGCTATGCTGTAAAAGAAGAATTCAAGCCAGTGATCGACGCACATGCCAAGTTCCTCAGTACAAACAAAAACCGCAATATCCTCATCCAGGGTAATACGGATGAGCGCGGTGGCCGTGAATACAATCTTGCGCTGGGTCAAAAGCGTGCAGAAGCAGTACGCAAATCCCTGACATTGCTGGGTGTTTCCGATGCGCAGATCGAAGCAGTTTCTTTGGGCAAGGAAAAACCAAAGGCAACAGGTAGCGATGAAGCTTCCTGGGCAGAAAATCGTCGTTCCGATATTCTGTACAAGTAATCTCGCGTTTGAAAGCCTCAATTGAGGCTTTCTTTGCATTTGGCGCTGCATCTTTGATTTGAAGGTGCAGTGCGTATCCATTTTTTCAGATTGCCATGAAACTCAATTCCATACGCACTACCATTCTTGCTGCCGCGCTGTCTTGCGCATTTTTGCCTTCCATGGCATCTGCCGGTATTTTTGACGATGATGAAGCGCGCAAAGCCATACTCGACTTGCGGGCAAAAGTGGATGCGGTCAATGCCAGGCTCGATTCCAAACTGGAAACCAAGGCAGACAAGGGCACTGCTCTGGAACTGGCAAATGAAAATGAAGCGTTGCGCGCAGAGATTTCCAAATTGCGCGGTCAGATAGAAGTCTTGTCGAATGACCTTGCAAATACCCAAAAACGCCAGCAAGACTTTTACGTGGACCTCGATAACCGCGTGCGCAAGCTCGAACCCAAGCGCATGACTGTTGACGGACAAGAGGCGACGGTAGACGTCAATGAGCAGCGTACTTTTGATGCGGCCATGGCCCTGTTCAAGGCGGGTGACTATAAGGCGGCAGCACCGGCTTTTACTAACTTCCTCACTAATTATCCGCAATCTGCATTTGCCGGATCTGCACAATACTGGCTGGGCTTCTCTTACTTCGCGCAGCGTGATTTCCGCAATACGATCCTGAACATGCAACAAGTGGTAAAAAATTATCCTGATCATCCCAAGGCACCAGATGCCTTATTGAATATCGCTTCCTGCCATATCGAACTCAAAGAAAAACCCGCTGCCAAAAAGGTACTGGAAAGCGTGTTGGCTAAATACCCGGATACTGAAGCTGCCCAGGCAGCCAAGAGCCGTTTGGCCGCATTGAAGTAAGCCAGGTTTCATAGCGGCCGTTGCATAATGACGACGGCCCGGTGCTGCTCTTGCGGACCTCGCTTTCCTATGAGAGGGCGATCAAATAAGGCCAGCCTGATTGGCCTATAGTTTCTTATTCCTTAGTCGGCGTTGACAGGGTGCCCGAAACACACTATAATTTCGGTCTTTCGGGTCGTTAGCTCAGCTGGTAGAGCAGCGGACTTTTAATCCGTTGGTCGCAGGTTCGAATCCCGCACGGCCTACCACGAATACCAAAGACTTAGGTCGCACTACTAAGTCTTTAAATTTTTTAGCAGTATGTAGCAGTTTTGGGTCGTTAGCTCAGCTGGTAGAGCAGCGGACTTTTAATCCGTTGGTCGCAGGTTCGAATCCCGCACGGCCTACCAAAACAAAGGACTCAGGTGTCATACCTGAGTCCTTTTTTGTTTTTGTATCACGACTGATGGCATACTCGCCATAAAGCGCAATGGATGCTAAGGCTGTTTCGTGTGCGCCTTATGTCATATTATTCATCGAGGGACTATCATGCCCTTATCCCTTGAGTGAGCTTATTACCATGAAAAAGAAATCTGGCAGCGCAAACAAGCAGGCCACGCCTGAGACCCAGGAAAAGCATGAGATACGTCCTGGCCAGTCGCTGGAATTGCTCAAGGAGCTGCACATCCTGACGCGTGATGGCAAGATGAATCAGGATAGCCGTCGCAAGCTCAAGCAGGTTTATCATCTTTACCAATTTATAGAACCTCTATTGCAGAAATTGCAGCAAGACCATGCCGATATCAGTCTGGTGGATCATGGTGCTGGCAAGTCTTATCTTGGCTTCATCCTGTATGACTTGTTCTTTAAATCAGAGCAGGCGCAAAGCAAGGCCAGGATTTATGGCATAGAAACCCGTGATGAGCTGGTGCAGCGTTCCACCGAACTGGCACAACGCCTGGATTTTCCCGGTATGTCTTTTTTGAATTTGTCTGTTGCCGATTCGATTACTTCATCTGCCTTGCCAGAAAAAATCGATATCGTCACTGCCTTGCATGCCTGTGATACGGCTACTGATGATGCGATACAGTTTGCTCTCAAGAAAAGAGCCCAGTTCATGGTGCTGGTGCCATGCTGCCAGGCAGAAGTGGCAGCGGAGTTGCGCAAGTCCAAGGGCGATGCAGTAAAGAATAATCCTTTGTCAGAAATGTGGCGTCACCCTATCCATACGCGTGAATTTGGTAGCCAGATCACCAATGTGCTGCGTTGTTTGCAACTGGAAGCGCACGGATATCAGGTCAGGGTCACAGAACTGGTAGGATGGGAGCATTCGATGAAGAATGAGCTGATCGTGGCAGAGTACAAGGGTTTGCCAGCAAGGCGACCCGCAGAGCGCCTTGCTGAAGTATTAAAAACGACTGGTCTGGAAGCAATGCAGAGAAGATTTTTTGTGCAGCCCTGAGATTTGTGGTGCACTGACCACCGCAGTTTGACAAGGTCACTGTATGGTCATAAAAAATGATTAATATCATTTATGCTTATTCTGTAATCCATCTGGTTTTTCTATGCGTTTTTTTAATGACTACATTCATACTCAGTAAAGGATAAAAAGCATGCTGGCCGCCGTTGATCTGGGTTCCAACAGTTTTCGCATGCACATTGCCAGGCATGAAGGCGATGTCATCAAAGTTATCAAAAGCGCGCGCGACCCCATACGCCTTGCAGCAGGGCTGGACAAGAATGGCAACCTGACGCCAGAGGCCATGCAAAAAGCGATCAATTGCCTGGCGCGCTTTCGTGAAATCCTGAATGCCTATTCGGTAGAAAGCCTGCGGGTAGTCGCCACCAACACCATACGCATCGCAAAAAATGCTGCGCAATTATTGCCACTGGCCGAGGCTGCCATAGGTTGCCCTATCGAAGTGATTTCTGGCGAGGAAGAAGGTCGCCTGATTTACATCGGTGTATCGAATGCAGTGGCGATACCCGGCGAGCGTCGTCTTGTCCTTGATATCGGTGGTGGTTCGACTGAGGTGATTCTCGGACATGGGCATGAGATACTGAAGGTAGAATCCTTCAGCATAGGCACGGTCAAGCACAGCGCCAGCTTTTTTCCGGATGGACGTTTGACGGATGCTGCATTTGAAGCAGCCATCCTGTCCGCCCGCTCCATGTTTGAAGATGCAGCGCCACCTTACCAGCCGCAACACTGGCGCAAGGCTTATGGTTCCTCAGGCACGATGCGGGCAATTTCTGATGCCATCAGCAAGGGTGGCTTGGGTGACGGTACCTTGACACTGAAGAGCCTGAATGCCCTCAAACAATATTGCGTGCAATGCGGACAGTTAGACCAGCTTGAACTAAGCGGTATCAAACCTGAGCGTGTCGCCATGGTGGTTGGTGGCCTGGCCATACTCATCGGTCTCATGACGGAATTTAACATCAGTGTCTTGCTACCGATAGAAGCCGGTCTGCGCATGGGGGTGATGTGGGATTTGTATTTGCGCGCAACCAAGCGTGATCGCCGCGAAGTTGCCGTGCAGTCGTTTGCCAATTTGTTCCGTACAGATATGTCCCGGGCAAACCGGGTGGCGGATATGGTGAAGTCCCTGTATCTGCAATTGAAACCTGCTGGCGACACTTATGTGCGCTTATTGCAATGGAGTGCGACCTTGCATGAAGTCGGCATGGCGATCTCGCATACCGGCTACCACAAGCATGGTGCTTACATGATAGAGAACGCTGATATGGCGGGCTTTACCACGCGCGAGCAAAGAGTGATGAGCAAGCTCATCCTCAGTCAGAAAGGTAATCTGCGCAAAGTCGGCGATGGCCTGGCTGACCAGGATTTTGCCAAGGCAGTGCTGGCACTGCGCCTGGCAGTGATGCTCATGCATTCACGCGCAGAAATTGATTTTGAAGATGTGCGCCTGAAGATGAAGGGCAGGGTTGAATTGGAAATGAAACGCGACTGGGTCAGCGTCCACCCTACAGTTGCTTACTGGCTGCAAAAAGAAATTGAAGCCTGGCGTGAGATAGGCATAGATTTTCTGGTCAGGGCAAACGTGTAATTTTTCCAGCGCCTTGCTTCTCATTCCTTGCCTTCACGATTGTGCTGGGCAAGGGGCGCAATCAAATGCAGTCAGCGACCATGATGGACCTGAATACGCGGCCCAGGCGTTTGCCTGACTTGTTATAGACTTCAAAAATTACAGTGCCGCCAAATTTGTTGGCTTTACTACCCGCCCCGCCCACCATATCGTAATAATGAACCTTGCTCACTTCTTTTAAAGGGAATGAGACGAGTGGCTTTTCTCCGGCATAGGGGTTTTGCTGCAATTTATGGATATGAATGAGGGACGTCTCTGCCTCATTGAGCTTGCCAAAGGCGGCTGAATAGGGGTCTGTCTCATAGTCCAGTGCAGGCGATATCAAATACTCTTTCATCTTTATATCCGGATTGGCGGGCTTGCCGTCAATTTCCCCTGCGAGCCTGCCATCTGCCAGTTTGTCTATCCGTATTTCAAACTGCCGTTTGCCATTCCCAAAATCGGGGAAACTGGCGCGGCATTTCAATACTTCTTCCGCGCTTGCAAGGCTGGCGAGCAGGCTGCCTGCGATCACAAAAATATACTTGAAGGTATTCATCATGTCCTTACCCATAGGTTTGCTTGAATGCGAGCCTTAAGGATGACATAGTCTGTATCTAATGCCACGTATAGACTGAAAAGTATTAAATAGCAGTACTGCGGGCAATAAAAAAGCGATGCCAGATAAACTGGCATCGCTTTTTGAGCAAGGCATGCTGTATCAGAAATCGAATTGTGCCGACACTTTATAAGTACGTGGAGCACCAGGGAATAAATACCCACCCAGTGATTGCGTCACATCACGCCAGTAAAACTTGTCCAGCGCATTATCGATATTAAAGCGCAGGGTAGTGGCAGTACCACCAATTTGCGTTGCATAGCGCGCACCCAGATTGACGACATGATAGCCAGGCACGGTAACGCTGTTGTCCGGGCTGAATGCCTTGCTGCTGGCATATTGCCAACTTGCATTCACATTCAAACTCTTGACTTCAGCCACTACATAATCAGCATACACAGTCGATTTGAAGCGTGGCACATTCATGACACGTTTGTCGTCCAGGCTGCTGATGCCGGTGTTTTGCTGTTTGGCATCCAGTGCAGTCAGGCTGGCACCCAGATTCAATTGTGAGGTCAGCTTGCCCTGGGCAGAGAGCTCCAGACCGGTATGCAGGGCTTCACCATTGCTGACGTAGGTATTGCTGCTATTGGTATATTCCAGGGGCTTCTTGATGCGGAAGATGGCTGCAGACAGGCTCAGGTCACGCTGCACATCTGCCTTCACGCCAAATTCAATTTGTGTGGATTTGCCCGGGTTCAGCATTTTGTTTTCATTGCTGGTGCCAAAAGGGGCGATACCACCATGTTCCAGGCCTTGCGCAAAACTGCCGTATACAGAAACTTGCTGTACTGGTTTGAATACCAATGCGACCGTCGACAGGAACTTGTTCTGGTCATAGCCAGGATTATCGAATTGCGTGCGCGAGATATTCAGATGACGCAGACCCAGATGCAACTTCAGATTGTCTTGCAGGCTGATAATGTCTTGTACAAATGCTGACCATTCCTTGTCAGTGCGACGCAAGAAGACCGGGCCTGTTTTATTTGCCGATGGCATTACGCTGACAGGGCGGAACAAATTGCTGCTGCCAGCATAGTCATACACATAGTCACCAAAATAATCTTTACGCTGTGAATTGCTAAGACCAACAGCCAGTTCGTGCTGCATGCCACCCACATTGAATTTGCCATTCAACAGGGCCTGCGTACCCCACAGTGATTTGGACTCATTTACGCTTTGGTAGTCATACACATCATAGTCACCGTTCGCGCAATAGCCTGGATACAGATTGGCGGCACCACAGCCGTATGGGAAGGCTGTGTAGTCGTCGCGCTTGAATTCATGCTTGTTGGCAGAGACACTGGCGCGCCAGTCTGCATTGATCTGGTATTCAAAACGCAGACCCAGATTGCTGTTACGGGTATCTACCGGTCTTGCCCACGGCTGGGCATTCAGCATCAAGTCAGCAGGTACACCACGCGGCAATTCAGTGCCATTGAATAATTGAAAACCTGGTACCGACAATTGCGATTTGTGCTGGTAGTCAGCATCGATTTGCAACAGGGCTTGTGGTGTGATGTGCCAGTCAAATGCGGCAGAGACAAATTGGCGGTTACCGTCGGCGCCTTTGACATAAGAGCGCAGGCGTTCACCCGCTGCATTGATGCGGAAGCCAAATTGCTTGTCGCTGGAATTGTCGCTAATATCGGCGGCGCCATATACAGTGCCGCGCTCGCTGATTTCAAATGTGGCAGAGCGAACTGCATAGCTGGCAGGGCGTTTGGTCACATAATTAATGATGCCGCCTGGTGTGCCAAAGCCGGCCTGGAAGCCTGCTATGCCCTTGAGTATTTCTACACGCTCCTTATTTTCCAAAGGAATGGAAGCATCACCAGGAATGGCAAAACCGTCCTTGCGGTAGCTGCTGGAATTATCCAGGGCAAAGCCACGTATCGAGAATTGCTCGGCATAACCAATGGCGTTATACGCATCATTGACACTGGCATCATATTTCATCGCATCCGTGGTCTGGCGTATGCGCAGGTCCTGCATCTGCGTTACGCTGAAGGCATTGACTGAGTTAGGCGTATCCAGCAATGCCGCATCAATAAAGCCTGTGACCTTGCTGCGTTCGACCTTGGTTTCGGTACCCTTGCTGCCTGTGATCGTCACTTCTGGCAGCGATTTATCATTGCCAGGTGTATTTTGGGCATGCGCAGATGATAGCAACAGGCAAGCCTGGGCGATGGAGAGGGCGATGACGGTGGGGCGTACAGTAAAGTCAGACATGGTGTGCTCTTGGTTTGCTTTTAATGCGTTGTGGATGACAGCGCGGGAGCAAACAAAGAAGCAGGAGGGACCGGGACTTTGCGCTTCCCTTCGCTGGCATTATCCAGATCAGGTAGAAGGGACTCTCTCACCCGGAAATATTATTTCCAGGACCCCTAGCGTAGGCTGCAGTTTAACACGAAACCATTTATATAGCCTTTTTGCGGCAATTGGCGCTTAGCTGCCTGGCTTTACTTCCATTTTGACAGTACGGAAGTTGCGCCACAAACCTTCAGCCGAATAGACGATCAGCGCAGCCCAGATGGCGATAAAGCCCGCCAGTTTGTTGGAGTCAAAAGGTTCGTGATATAGCCACACGCCGAGCAATAACTGCACCAGTGGTGAAATGTATTGAAGTAATCCCAGTGTCGTCATCGGTATGCGACGGGCACCTGCAGCAAATAACAACAAGGGAATGGCAGTAATCGGGCCACTGATGAGCAACAGCATTTTGATATCCACGCTACTGGCGATGAAGCTGTTTTGTCCTTGCAAAGTCATCCAGCATAGCCAGCCAAAGGCAAATGGAAAGAGCAGGGCAGTTTCCAGTGACAAGCCTTCCAGTGCACCCAGTGCAGAAGTCTTGCGCAGCAAGCCGTAAGTGCCAAAAGTCGCTGCCAGCACCAGGCCTATCCATGGCAAATGGCCAGTCTGCACCGTCAGCCAGGCGACGCCCACAGCTGCTAATGCCACAGATAGCCATTGACCAGGGCGCAGTTTCTCGCGCAGCAATACTGAGCCTATCAGGATATTGACGAGAGGCGTGATGAAATAGCCAAGGCTGGCATCAACGATGTGGCCATGATTGACGGCCCAGATATAGACGAACCAGTTGGCAGATAAAAGCACGGCACTGAGTGCAAAACCACCTATCAGTTTTGGTTGCCTGATTGCTGTGCTGACCCAGGCCCATTGCTTGCGCCAGGTCAGAACACCAACCAGGAATAGCAATGACCACAGCATGCGGTTCAGCAAGATTTCCAGGGCAGGGACGTCGTGCAGGGTTTTGAAATAAATGGGGAACAGGCCCCAGAGGAAATACGCGGAGCCTGCAAACAAAATACCTTGGCGCATGAGTAGCAATCAATCTGTAAGGCTTGCGGCAGCAAGCAAGACAAACATTATCGCTTGAATAGAAATTGTTTGCTGCCAGCGCCTATTTGCTTCTTGCTGTGGCCAGGTGCTTGCATAGAGCTTCGGTACCATCGAGTATGCGCGGCCCGGCGCGATTCAGCCAGTCACCTTTGACTGTGTAGAAGTTGTTTTTCTTTACGGCTGTCAGGATGGGGTATTGCTTCCAGTCTGCCATGCTGTCGATATTTTCACCGCTGCTGAAGATGACATCAGGGTTCGCCGCCAGCACTGCTTCATTGGTGATGGTGGAGCTCAATTCTTTGAGCTGGCCAAATGCATTTTTGCCGCCGCACAAACGTATGGAGTCGGACACCATATGCGTGTCATTGATAGTCATCAATGGCCTGCGTATCATTTGATAATACACGCTTACCGGTGTCGCCCCGCTTGGCAATTGATAAGTCTTGCGCAGATTATCGAGACGCTGCCTGAACTTTTGGGCATTGGTTTTGCCAGTACTTTCAGTGCCAGCCAATGTCGCCAGTCTTTCTATTGATGTTGCCACCATTTCAAAATTATGGGGCTCACTTTCAAAGACAGTGATGTGATTGCTGCGCAATTTATTGGCCAGGATTTTGGCATTGCCCGTACCCCAGACAATGACCAGATCTGGTTTGAGGGAGAGCAGGCGCTCCAGGTCCAGTGCGAAAATATTGCCTATCGAAGGCAGTTTTTTTGCCGCCTCGGGATAGTCGCTGTAATCGGTCACTGCGATGATGTTATTTGCCGCACCAGCCTCGAACAGCATCTCGGTAATATGCGGCGCCAGGCTGACGATGCGTTGCGCGGGTTTCTCTACAGTGACCTGGCGTTGTGCATCATCCAGTACCGTGATGGATGCATGGGCAGCAACAGGTAAGGCCAGGCTCACGATAAGGCAGCTTGCAAGTGCAAGGCAGCCTGTTAGCAATTGAAAGCGACGCATCAAATTTCCAGATTGTCGATCAGTCGCGTGCCACCCAGTTTGGCAGCCGCCACCACAACCAGCGGTGATTGCTGGGCGATATCACCAGCAGAAGGTGGTTGCAGATCGGCGCGTTTGCGTATCGAGATGTAATCGGGTTTCCAGTTACGGGCCGCCAGTTTTGCCATGGCCTGACGTTCAAGTTCAAACATATCCAGATGGCCGGCGCGCACTTCTTCTGCAACTTCATTGAGTGTTTTGTACAAGGCAGGTGCTTCGGCCCGCTCTTCTGCCGAGAGATACATATTGCGGGAAGACAGGGCCAGGCCATCTTCTGCCCTGAAAGTTTCCGCGGCGATGATTTCGGTAGGCAGGGCAAATTGCTTGCTCATATTGCGCACTATCATAAGCTGCTGATAATCTTTTTTGCCAAAGACTGCAACGCGTGGTTGTACGCAGGAAAACAATTTCAGTACAACGGTGGTTACGCCGGTAAAGAAGCCGGGACGGAACTCACCTTCGAGTATGTTGCCCAGATCATCCGGTGGGCGCACGCGGTATTCCTGCGGTTCTGGATACAAGTCTTTTTCAGTTGGTGCAAACAGGACATACACGCCTTCTTTTTCCAGTTTCTCTACGTCAGCCTGGAAAGTGCGCGGGTATTTGTCGAAGTCTTCATTCGGGCCAAATTGCAGGCGATTCACGAAAATCGAAGCGACTACCGGATCGCCATGTTTTTTTGCCAGCCGCATCAGAGAGAGATGCCCTTCATGCAAATTGCCCATGGTCGGTACAAATGCGGTACGCAATTGTCCACTCAACTGGTCGCGCAATTCTTCTATTGAGGAAATGATTTTCATGTTACGGCTCTTTAGTGGGGAATAGTTTTATTCTTGTGATCAGGCTGGTGAATACGCCAGGCGCACGTAGATAGGTGCAAAGGCTTCTGCCTGGGTGATTTCTATCAAGGTTTCTTTGGCTAGCTCAAGCAGGGCGACAAAATTCACGACCAGCACCGGCGCACCACGGCTGACATCAAACAGGTCGGAGAATTCAACAAACTTGGATGACTGCAGCTTGCGCAAAATACCTGTCATGTGTTCACGTACCGACAGTTCTTCGCGGCTGATTTTGTGATGGGCGACAAGAGTCGCGCGCTTCAATACATCAGCCCAGGCAGATTGCAGGTCAGCTATGTCGACATGCGGCCAGTGCAGCACGGTGTTTTGCTCGACAAATACCTGGGCATGCAAAAAGTCGCGGCCCAGTTGCGGCACTGCATTGAGATCGTAAGCAGCCAGCTTCATCTGCTCGTATTCAAGCAGGCGGCGCACCAGTTCTGCGCGCGGATCATCAGCCTCTTCACTATCTGCGCTCTTGTTGGAGGGCAGCAGCATGCGTGATTTGATCTCGATGAGCATGGCGGCCATCAGCAGATATTCGGCAGCCAGTTCCAGATTGTGTTTGCGTATCTGATCGACATACTGCAAATACTGCAGTGTGACTTGCGCCATCGGGATATCAAGGATATTGAAGTTTTGCTTGCGTATCAGGTACAGCAGCAAATCCAGCGGGCCTTCAAAGGCTTCCAGGAATACTTCCAGCGCATCGGGTGGGATGTACAGGTCATTCGGCAGCTTGAAGAGCGGCTCGCCATAGAGTTTGGCAAATGCCAAACCATCGACAACATCAGGCGTGCTGTCGGTTGCGCCAACCAAAGGTAAATCGGTTGGGGTTAACGCTGCTGTGGTGCTCACAAGCTTTCCGGATTGATCAGGGTATCAAGGCAGGCTGCATCAGCCTTTGTTTTGATACACGTAGGCTTGCTGATTGATGCGCGATTCCTGGTTGCGTTTTTGCGTATCCAGATCAATTGCCTGCTTGTCCCATAACAGGGCACGGCCATCACGCTGGCTTTGCTCAAGTGCGGGATTCGCTTTTTTCAGGTCTTTGATGAAGTTGGTTGCTTCGGATTCGTACAACGAGAATTGCTTGGAGAATTTCATAATTTGAAATAAACACGAAAAGTCGGATGAAGCCGCATTTTACTCTGCTTTTGGCCTTGTCATATGGTTTTGGCCCTTGAGTAAAGCTTCAGGCGTGCAGAGAAATCACAGGTCTTTGACTTCCAGCCATTTTTTCACGTGCATGGGGCGATAGCTTGCAAATTTTTGCAAGAGCTGGGCTGGGTCAGTTTCTATATACAGCAAATCCAGGTGTGCAGGGCGCAAGAAGCCCTGTTCTACCGTGTGCAAGAGAAAATCATGCAATTTCCGGTAAAAATCATTGATATTATATAAACCAACCGGCTTTTCATGAAAACCCAATTGTGACCAGGTCAGCACTTCAAATAATTCTTCCAGCGTACCTATACCGCCAGGCATGGCGATGAAGGCATCAGACAAGTCTGCCATCATGGCTTTGCGTTCATGCATATTGGCAACGATATGCAGCGAGGTGAGGGCGGTATGGCCGACTTCCTTATCCATCAACGCTTTGGGGATGACGCCCGTAACTCTGCCACCCAGTCGCATGACTTCATCAGCGATCACTCCCATGAGGCCGACATTGCCGCCGCCGTACACCAGGCCAAGGTTTTGCCTGACCAGTTCGGCAGCCAGTTGGTGTGCTGCAATAGCGTAGTCGTCAGTGATGCCGGGAGAGGAGCCGCAATAAACGCAAATATTCTTCATGCGGGATTGATCTTGCGCAAATAGTCTTGCGACAGTTTTTCGAAGACGTTCTTGGTTTCGCCGCGCAGGTAAGGGCTGATCAGCACAATCACTTGGTAGCAGCCACGTGCCAGCGACTCTGACATGGTTTGCAGTTCAGTATACTTGCGCGGATTGCGTACATATTCATACGACAGCCAGTAAGTTGCCACTACTACCATATTAGTGGCCAGGGCATCAATATCAATGTCGCTGGCCTCAAACTCGCCGTCAGCGCGCAGGCCGTTACACAGCTCGGTCGCTACCTTGATTTTGTGCGTCAGTATTTCTTTGAAGTTCAGTTCCAGCTTGCGGTTCCTGGACAGCAAATCATTCAGGTCGCGATAGAAAAAGCGATAACGCCAGACCAGCTCAAAGGTCAGGTGCAGGTAAGTCCAGATATCCTGAATATTAGCTTTGCGCCCTTCGGGGAAAGCCAGCTTCTTGTTAATTTCTGCCTCGAACTGCACGAAGATGGAATTAACGATATCGTCTTTATTGCGAAAATGATAATAGAGATTGCCTGGGGAAATATTCATTTCCTCGGCAATCACGGTCGTGGTGATATTGGGCTCACCGAATTCATTGAAAAGGCGCAGGGATAGCTCAAGTATGCGTTCCCTGGTGCGACGAGGAGCTTTGTGTTGCATGTCATTCTTCTCGATAATTTATTTCATAAGAATAACATTGAATACGCAACATCAAAAGAGTATCAGGCTTTTGACTGTGCTTTCAGCTCAATTTCTGAGGGAATATGAATCAATCTGGTCTTGGCCAGACGGTCGTGCAGAAATTGCCCTTGTTTGTCAAAACGAGCAGTGCAAGCCCAGGCCAGCATGCCGACGATCACTACGGCAGCCATTTGCCATTCTTTGAGGCCCAGTTGGTAGTCCAGCGCCATGGCAGGCAAAAACCACATCCATGCCAGGCAATAACGGACGACGGCTTTGATGACAGGGAGTTTGCCGCCGTCCAGGTCAACCACCTTGATACGCCAGGTTTGCATGGCAAGGGTTTGACCGCTACGGCTCCAGCAAAAAACAAAATAGGCACCTATCACCAAAAACAACCAGAACTGGCGTGCGTGACGTAACATCAGAGCATGCCTGCTTTGCGTGATGACGTCAAAGATAAAGCTGGAGACAAAAACGATACCAAACAAGAGCATGGCCTCATAGACCATGCAAATCAGGCGACGACGTAATAGTGGTGCGGTCAGATCGGAATTCACAGGATTACTTGCTTGTAGAGGCGGGAATGCTGGCAGCAGTTACATCTGCCACGTTGGATGCGGGGCTATAAATTGCGGTTGATGCCGGTGCCACCGTGACAACGGCAGGCGGTGTAACTACCTTGGCGGCAGGTGCAGTAGTGGAGGCGGGTTTAGGTCCGACCTTGATTGGTGCCAGAATTTTTGGGTTCTTGACAGATTCCGATGGCAGATTGGTTACACTTTTCTTTTTTTGATTCTCATCAGCCAGGCGTTTTTTTTCTTCTTCGCTCAGTTGCTGGTATTGCTGCCACTGGGCGGATTTATGCTCGGGCTTGAGTTGTGTTGATTTTGCGTAGTTTTCACGGGCAGCCATACGTTGCTCTGGTGTCAATTTGACCCAGTCGCGCATACGTTCTTGTAGTCTGGCCTGCTCATCTGGCTTCATCGTTGCATAACGATTGGCGATCTCCAGCCATTTTTTCTTACCGAGCTCAGACATCTTGTCCCACTCCGGGCTCAGCGGTGCCAAAGCCAGCTTTTGTGCCGCGCTAAGCTCTATCCACAGCGGCTTGCTCAGGGTGCTGCCACCCAGCAAACTGGTGCTGGCTTTACTTGTGGCTTGTGCATTGGACGCAGGAACAGAAATACCGCCGGCAAAAGCCAGCGGTATTGCAAGAGACAGAATAATGAAAAAGACAGAATTCGGCATTAACGCAAACGTCACTACTACTCCTCCGTTTTGTTCAAATAAGCACTGAACCCGGTATCAACATAAGCGGCTGGAGGCAATTCATCAACCAGAACCGCAGCATCAATATCTGCCAGTTCATTAATGTTTTGCTGCTGCTCGTATTCATAAATGCCCAACAAGCCAATTATCAATACCAGCAAGGGCAAGGCTAAACCCAGTTTACCCATCCAGGAACCCGGTCCCTGGAAAGAAAAGCCAGAATTACCAGCCAATACGCCTTTAAATACCTGTACTGCTACAGGTGCTTCCTGCTTCTTGCGGGCCAAAGCCTGCTTGCGGGCTTGTGCCAGCCTGTCCAGAGTGGGGGCAGGCAGGTTTTCCGCTGACTCATTCAGCGCCCGTCTTACCTTGTAAGCAAACTCAAGGTCTTTCGCTTCTTTTGAATAGTTCATAGGTGAATTCCTTTAGCCTTGAGCGTGACGGCCAATGCGTGTGTCGCCCTGGAGCAGTGTGTTTTGACGCTGCCTTCTGAGCAACCCATTGCAGCGGCGGTTTCCGCTACATCCATGTCTTCCCAATAACGCATGAGGAAGGCTTCCCGTTGACGTGCTGGAAGTTTTTTTATTTCTTCGTCAATTATGTTGAGAACTTGCTCACGTTCTATCTTGTCGGCACTGGATTCTGACGATTCTGAACCCTCTTCGGCAGCATAACTTTCCAATAAGTCAAAATTGTCATCGTCCTGGTTATTGGACGGTGTAATACTGGAAAACAAGCTGACCCAGGTGTTTCTGACTTTTTCCCGGCGGAAAAAATCCAGAATGGTATTTTGCAGTATACGCTGAAACAGCATGGGCAATTCTGCGGCCGGCTTGTCGCCATATTTTTCGGCGAGCTTGATCATCGCTTCCTGGACGATGTCCAGAGCAGACTCTTCATTTCTTACTGTATAGACAGCATGTTTGAAAGCGCGACGTTCTACACCTTCCAAAAAGCTGGATAATTCTTTGTCTGTGGCCATTGTTGGCAGTTACGTTGTGATAGCAGGCACTGCTTCTTCTTGAACATTGAATAATGTCATTGAACTTTTTAAAGAAGCGGGCCATGCAAAATTGCGCACATGCTAGCAAAAATACGTGCTTATGTCCTGAATTTTGTGCTTTCTTGTCATTTGATAACATTGTAAAGTTAAATAAGTTTCTTTTCTTATAGAATTTTCCTTGACCAAATTGCTGCGACGCAGTACCTTGTGAGTCCGCTCCAAAATCTCGGGGCACAAAATACTTGTCCGGAACAGCCCACAATGCTGCAACCGACAAGTTCGCTTTAAGAAGCTGTTTGTTCTGACCCATGCCACAAGCGTGAGAAGTCTGTCGTTGTAAAGCCTTAATACTGATTGAACGAGTGCACTAAGCTTTGCCTGGCACCATATCCAACGGATGTGTAAAGGGGAATGTGACCGCACATAAAGGGATCTCAGCTTTCCGGTATTTACATGTCGATTTCGCCAGGAAAGAACATCCGATCAATCTCCTATGGACCTTGAAAGGACACAATTTATGAGTTCAGAATTTACAGGCGCAGAGATACTTGTCAAGTGTCTGGCCGAAGAGGGTGTTGAGCATGTGTTCGGATATCCGGGCGGTGCCGTACTCTATATCTATGACGCGATTTTCAATCAGGACAAGTTCCAGCATATCCTGGTGCGTCACGAGCAAGCTGCAGTGCATGCTGCTGATGCTTATTCCCGTTCCTCCAATAAAGTAGGCGTGGCTCTGGTCACTTCCGGACCTGGCGTTACCAATGCGGTAACCGGGTTGGCAACTGCTTATATGGATTCGATCCCCATGGTGATCATTTCGGGTCAGGTGCCCAGTGCCGTTATCGGCCAGGATGCTTTCCAGGAATGCGATACCGTTGGTATTACCCGCCCATGCGTAAAGCATAATTTTTTGGTGAAAGACGTCAGAGACCTGGCCGAGACCGTCAAGAAGGCATTCTATATTGCAACGACAGGTCGTCCTGGTCCTGTGCTGGTGGATATCCCTAAAGATATCAGCATGCACAAAACTACCTATAGCTACCCTAAAGAAGTCGAAATGCGCTCTTACAAGCCAGTCGACAAAGGGCATGCAGGGCAAATTCGCAAGGCTGTGCAACTGTTGTTGCAGGCTGAACGTCCCATGATTTATACCGGTGGCGGCGTGATACTCGCGCATGCGGCACCGGAACTGAACAAGTTGGTTGATCTGCTCGGTTTCCCATGTACCAATACCCTGATGGGTTTGGGTGCCTACCGTGCCAGCGATGAAAAATTCGTCGGCATGCCAGGCATGCATGGTACTTACGAAGCCAATATGGCCATGCAGCACTGCGACGTGTTGATCGCCATTGGTGC
Source organism: Undibacterium sp. GW821-FHT07F11 (assembly GCF_059418665.1). NCBI lineage: Bacteria > Pseudomonadati > Pseudomonadota > Betaproteobacteria > Burkholderiales > Oxalobacteraceae > Undibacterium > Undibacterium sp. GW821-FHT07F11. The sequence goes on along the minus strand of NZ_JBWKQH010000002.1, from coordinate 472,699 downwards.
CCGTTTTGATGACCGCGTGATTGGCAACCCCAAGCATTTTGCTTCGCATCCGCGCAAGATCATTCATATTGATATTGATCCTTCGTCGATTTCCAAGCGCGTCAAGGTTGATATTCCTATCGTCGGTAATGTCAAAGACGTGTTGCAGGAAATGTTGTCACAACTGAGTACGGTTGAGACACGTCCTGATCCCAAGGCACTGGCTGCCTGGTGGAAACAGGTCAATGAATGGCGTGGTCGCGAATGCCTGAAATACCCGACTTCAAATGAAGTCATCAAGCCACAGTCCGTGGTTGAAAAAGTGTGGGAAGTGACCAAGGGCGATGCCTTTGTTACCTCGGACGTAGGCCAGCATCAGATGTGGGCTGCACAATACTACCGCTTCGACAAGCCACGTCGCTGGATCAATTCCGGTGGCTTGGGCACCATGGGGGTCGGTTTGCCGTATGCCATGGGTGTGCAGATGGCTAATCCTGATGCGACTGTTGCCTGTATCACTGGCGAAGCCTCGATACAGATGTGCATACAGGAGCTCGCGACCTGCAAGCAATATCACCTGACGCCAAAAATCATCTTGTTGAACAACCGCTTCCTTGGCATGGTCAGGCAGTGGCAGCAGATTGATTATGGTTCACGCTATTCTGAATCTTACATGGACTCCTTGCCTGACTTTACCAAGCTGGTGGAAGCCTATGGTCACGTTGGCATGAAGATAGAAAATCCGGCGGATGTCGATGGTTCCATACGTGAAGCCTTCGCCATGAAGGACAGGCTGGTATTCATGAACTTCATTACTGATCAAACCGAGAATGTCTGGCCTATGGTCAAGGCAGGCAAGGGTTTGACTGAAATGTTGCTGGGTTCGGAGGATCTGTAATGAGACATATTATTTCCATCCTTCTTGAGAATGAAGCCGGTGCCTTGTCCCGCGTGGTTGGTCTGTTCTCTGCCCGTGGCTATAACATTGAAACTTTGACGGTTGCGCCAACTGAAGACCCGACCCTGTCACGTATGACTATCGTGACTTCCGGCTCTGACGACATCATCGAACAGATCACCAAGCATTTGAACCGTTTGATTGAGGTGGTCAAGGTGGTTGATCTGACCGAGGGCGCGCACATAGAACGCGAACTGATGCTGATCAAGGTACGAGCGGTCGGCAAGGAACGCGAAGAGATGAAGCGCACCGCAGATATTTTCCGTGGCCGCATTATCGATGTCACCGAAAAGACCTACACCATAGAATTGACCGGTAATAAAGGTAAATTGGATGCTTTCATTGATTCCATAGACCGCACGGCAATTCTGGAAACGGTACGTACCGGTGGTTCAGGCATAGGACGCGGCGAACGCATCCTCAAGGTTTAAAAAATAGTTTCAGGCATACGCCATTCCCCTACAAAAATACTTAATTATTAGGATACAAAATGAAAGTTTTCTACGACAAAGATTGTGATCTCTCCCTGATCAAAGGCAAAAACGTTGCTATCATCGGCTACGGTTCTCAAGGCCATGCACACGCACAGAACTTGAATGATTCCGGCTGTAAAGTAACTGTCGCCCTGCGTAAAGGCGGCGCATCCTGGGACAAGGCAAAAAATGCCGGTCTGAACGTGGCTGAAGTGAATGATGCAGTTAAAGCTGCTGACGTCATCATGATCTTGCTGCCAGATGAAAACATCGCCCAGGTTTACGCTGAAAACGTTGCTCCTCATGCCAAACAAGGCGCAGTGCTGGCATTTGCCCACGGCTTCAATGTTCACTACGGTCAAGTTGTACCACGCGCCGATCTGGACGTCATCATGATCGCTCCTAAAGCACCAGGCCACACTGTGCGCGGTACTTACAGCCAAGGTGGTGGTGTGCCTCACCTGATCGCTGTGTATCAGGATAAATCCGGTTCTGCCCGTGACATTGCCCTGTCTTATGCGATGGCTAACGGCGGTGGCCGCGCTGGTATCATCGAAACCAACTTCCGTGAAGAAACAGAAACTGATTTGTTCGGCGAACAAGCTGTTCTGTGCGGTGGCGCAGTTGAATTGATCAAAGCTGGTTTTGAAACCCTGGTTGAAGCTGGCTACGCGCCAGAAATGGCTTACTTTGAATGTCTGCATGAACTGAAACTGATTGTTGACCTGATCTATGAAGGCGGTATCGCCAACATGAATTACTCGATCTCCAACAACGCAGAATATGGCGAATATGTAACTGGCCCTAAAGTCGTTACAGAAGACACTAAAAACGCCATGCGCCAATGCCTGAAAGATATTCAGACTGGTGAGTACGCGAAGAGCTTCATCCTGGAAAACAAAGCTGGCGCACCAACTTTGATCTCCCGCCGTCGTTTGACTGCTGAGCATCAGATCGAAGAAGTGGGCGCGAAATTGCGTGCCATGATGCCTTGGATCGCTAAAAACAAACTGGTTGATCAATTGAAGAACTGATCTTCAAGATTGCCGGCCATCATCCTGCGTGCGCTTGCAGGTGCACGCAGCTCGAAGGCTAAAAGTCGTCCACTTGGACGACTTTTTTTATGCCTTCAAGTACGCTTGGATTGCTAAAAAACAAACTGGTTGATCAATCGAAGAACTAAATTTTTAGGTTGAACTTCAAGAAAGCAAAAAGCGCCCATCAAGGTGTGATTTTTGTTTATGTAGCTGCTGTTCTGCCGCCTGCATGCTGTCACGAGCATGTCATTCAATTATGCGAATTGTTTTCGCAGCCAATAATCACGGTTATACTTCCCACACTTTTGACTTCTATTGTCTGGCATTGCCGGGCAAGTTTTTACGAAATAACCGCATGTCCACACCTAATCGACGCAAGCCTAAGGGGAGTTTCAAGCTTTTTCCCAGAGGTATACGCAAAACGCAACAATCTGCTGAAGTCGTTGCCGCTGAGGTCGCTCCTAAGAGGCGGCGCGGCATTTATTTATTGCCGAATGCATTTACCACGGCAGCCCTGTTTTGCGGTTTTTATGCCATTGTCATGGCAATGAATCAACGTTTTGATCAGTCTGCCCTGGCAATTTTCGTGGCCATGGTGCTGGATAGCCTGGATGGTCGCGTTGCCCGTATGACCAATACCCAGAGTGAATTTGGAGCGCAATACGATAGTTTGTCGGACATGATTTCCTTCGGCGCGGCGCCCGCATTAGTGGCTTATGAATGGTCACTCAAAGGCATGGGCAAGCTGGGCTGGCTCGCAGCCTTCGTCTATTGTGCCGGCGCAGCTTTGCGTCTGGCGCGTTTCAATACCAATATTGGCGTAGTTGATAAGCGTTACTTCCAGGGCTTGCCCAGTCCTGCGGCAGCCGCCCTGGTTGCTGGGTTCGTATTGTTGATGGAAGACTTGCATTTCCTGGGGCGCGACCTGAGCTGGAGTACCTGGAGTATCACCTTGTTCGCTGGTTTGACGATGGTGACCAATGTGCCTTTCTATAGTTTCAAGGACGTGAACCTGCGTAAGTCAGTGCCATTCATTGCACCTTTCCTCATCGTGCTGGCTTATGTTGCCGTGGTCAGTGATCCGCCCAAGGTTTTGTTTGGTTTGTTTGTTTTGTACGGCTTGTCTGGTTATGTAGTCTTGCTGTGGCGCTGGCGCAAGGGCAGGCCGGTCAGTATCGTGCAGACCAGTGTTGATGATCATCACCATGATGATAAATAGGACTTACGCAAAACCGCCCCAGCTGCGTTGCAGCTCCTAGCCGTACTAAAGTACTGTCTTCGTCGCTACGCCTTGCTGGGACAATTTTGAGTAAGACCTAATAAATAGGGCAGCATCAAAACCCGCAATGCCAGATTAAATTCGGTGCTTTTCAAGAAAAGTCGCAATACGGAAAATGTATCGCGGCTTTTTTGCTTTTATACCTGAGAAAAGAAGGATTTTCCTGCTATAAATTCTTGCACTTTTGTGTCTTTGCGCTTATAGTCTTTTGCATGAACTCCGCATCTACATCAATAGCAAAAAACACTACGGCAGGCCTGTCTGGTCTGCTATCGCTATTGCTGGCATCTCTACTAGCGTTCACGCGCTAAATCCCCTACACCCACAATTCGAGTAGTCTCACCACCCATGTGCGTCTTGCAAGGGTAGGCTAAAGAATATTCACAGTGCAGCTTTATATCTACAACATTTCAGACTTAAATTCATATCAGGAGCAATAACATGGCCGACAAACTCATCATATTCGACACAACCTTGCGCGATGGCGAGCAATCCCCTGGGGCATCCATGACCAAGGATGAAAAAATCCGTATTGCCAAGCAACTGGAGAGAATGAAGGTCGATGTGATAGAAGCCGGTTTTGCTGCCGCTTCACCAGGTGATTTTGAATCCATCAAGGCGATTGCATCCGTCATCAAGGACTCGACGATTTGCTCTTTGTCGCGCGCCAATGACCGCGATATTGCCCGTGCGGCAGAAGCCTTGCAAGCCGCTCAACGTAAGCGTATTCATACTTTCATTGCGACTTCGCCTTTGCATATGGAAAAGAAATTGCGCATGACACCGGACCAGGTATTAGAGCAAGCAATACAAGCCGTGCGCTATGCCCGCAATTTTACTGACGACGTGGAGTTCAGTCCTGAAGATGGTAGCCGTTCAGATATGGATTTTCTCTGCCGCGTGCTGGAAGCAGTTATTAAAGAGGGGGCAACAACGATCAACTTTGCTGACACAGTCGGTTATGCCGTGCCTGAACTGTACGGCAATATGCTGAAATCTTTGCGCGAGCGTATCCCTAATTCTGACAAGGCGATCTGGTCTGTGCATTGCCACAATGACCTGGGCATGGCAGTGGCCAACTCGTTGGCTGGTGTCATGATAGGCGGAGCGCGTCAGATTGAGTGCACCATCAATGGCCTGGGTGAACGTGCAGGTAATACCGCACTCGAAGAAATCGTCATGGCCGTTCGCACTCGCAAGGATTATTTTGACCTGCAACTGGGCATAGACATCAGTCAGATCGTGCCTGCTTCCAAACTGGTGTCGCAAATCACCGGTTTTGCCGTGCAACCGAATAAAGCTGTCGTTGGTGCAAATGCTTTCGCCCATGCATCCGGTATCCATCAGGACGGTATCTTGAAGGCGCGTGATACCTACGAAATCATGCGTGCCGAAGATGTGGGCTGGAGCGCCAATAAACTGGTGCTGGGCAAATTGTCTGGCCGTAATGCCTTCAAGCAGCGCCTGGAGGAATTGGGCATAGCCCTGGAGTCGGAAACTGAAGTCAATGCCGCCTTTGCGCGCTTCAAGGAGTTGGCCGACAGAAAGTCTGACATATTCGACGAAGATATTCTCGCTCTTGTGTCTGACGAAGAGCATGCACATAACAATGACGCCTTCCACTATGTGTCTTTGTCGCAGCGCTCAGAAACGGGTGAGTTGCCTTATGCCAAAGTCGTATTTACTTCGGAAGGCAAAGAAGTCACTTGCGAAGGTAATGGCAATGGCCCGGTAGATGCCATCGTCAATGCCATCGATTCCAAGGTGCAGAGTGGGGCGGAGCTGTTGTTGTTCTCGGTGAATGCGATTACCACTGGGACCCAGTCACAGGGTGAGGTCACCATGCGTTTGTCCAAGGCTGGCCGCATCGTCAATGGCGTAGGCGCTGATCCTGATATCGTTGTTGCTTCAGCGAAAGCTTATTTGTCGGCATTGAATAAATTGCAATCAAAAACCGAGAAACTGAATCCGCAGATTTAAACCAGATTTGATTCTGGCTAAAAACGGTGTTATAGTCACGCGTTCCGTCATTCCGGCGGAATTGTTATGTCACGATAATGATGGTTTTGTAGCTGTTTTATAAATAGCGACTATTGTTATCGCATGTTAAGGAAAATCATGTCTATCGAAAAAAATGCAAAAGCCGCTATCGTAGCGGACAATGCCCGTGGTCAAAACGACACAGGCTCCCCTGAAGTGCAAGTTGCTCTGTTGACTGCACGTATCAATGATCTGAATGGTCACTTCAAAGCTCACTCTAAAGATCACCACTCACGTCGTGGTTTGATCATGATGGTTAACCGTCGTAAGAGTCTGTTGTCTTACCTGAAAGGTAAAGACTTGAATCGCTATCGCTCACTGATCGAAAAACTCGGCTTGCGTAAGTAATTCTTGCTGAATTTAGCAAAAGATTTGTAGCAAAAAGCCTGCGTCAGTTCACTGTCGCAGGCTTTTTGTCCATCTAGAGTTTTAGTTTTACCCAGTTTTAGCCCGGTTTTTGATGTAAATATTAAAAAACAGGCAAAAAGCAATCCAGGCGGGTTGCTCGCGGTGAGGTGAACGACAGCGCCTGAAAATCTGTCGGCAAATAGAAAGGACACATTGTGTTTAATAAAATTACCAAAACCTTCCAATATGGTCAGCACCAGGTAACACTGGAAACCGGCGAAATCGCTCGCCAGGCATCGGGTGCAGTCCTGGTATCCATAGAAGATACCGTTGTACTGGCAACTGTCGTTGCCAAGAAAGATGCAAAACCAGGTCAGGATTTCTTTCCTCTGACCGTGGACTACATGGAAAAAACTTACGCTGCCGGCCGTATTCCTGGCGGTTTCTTCAAGCGTGAAGGTCGTCCATCAGAAAAAGAAACACTGACTTCCCGTTTGATCGATCGTCCTATCCGCCCTCTGTTCCCAGAAGGTTATCTGAACGAAGTTCAGGTCATCATCCATGTATTGTCCGTCAATCCAGAAATCGATCCTGATATCGCTGCAATGATCGGTGCTTCTGCTGCGATCTCTGTTGCTGGCATCCCATTCAGTGGTCCGGTTGGCGCCGCACGAGTTGGTTATATTGAGGGTCAATATGTATTGAACCCAACAGCAACTCAACTGAAACAATCCAAGCTGGATCTGGTTGTTGCTGGTACTGAGCAAGCCGTGTTGATGGTTGAGTCCGAAGCACAGCAATTGTCTGAAGAAATCATGTTGGGCGCGGTTGTCTACGGCCACACGCAAATGAAAGCTGTGATCAATGCGATCCATGAACTGGTACGTGACGGTGGCAAGCCTGAAGTGCAATGGGCGCCTGCTGCAAAAAATGAGCCGCTGATTGCTGCTGTTACAGCAGTGGCAGAGCCTCTGTTGCGCACTGCGTATCAAACCAAAGAAAAGCAGGCGCGTACTGAACAATTGAAGGCGGCAACGTCTACAGTTGCTGCGGCGCTGGCTGAGCAAGCTGCTGCCAAAGGCGAAGCTGCTCCCGATTCATCTGAAGTTGGCAATATCCTGTTTGATCTGGAAGCGAAAATCGTTCGCTCCCAAATCCTGGAAGGCGAGCCACGTATTGACGGTCGTGATACGCGCACTGTGCGTCCTATCACTATCCGTACTGGCGTTTTGCCACGTACGCATGGTACAGCCCTGTTCACGCGCGGTGAAACTCAGGCTTTGGTGATTGCTACTCTGGGTACTGCCCGTGACGAACAAAAAATCGATGCGCTGATGGGCGAATACTCCGATCGCTTCATGCTGCATTACAATATGCCTCCGTTCGCTACTGGCGAAACAGGTCGCGTTGGTACGCCTAAGCGTCGTGAAATTGGTCATGGCCGTCTGGCTAAACGTGCATTGCAAGCTGCGCTGCCTGATCCTGAAGATTTCAGCTACTCCGTTCGTCTGGTATCCGAAATTACAGAATCCAATGGTTCATCTTCCATGGCTTCCGTCTGCGGCGGTTGCCTGGCGTTGATGGATGCTGGCGTGCCGATGAAAGCACACGTTGCCGGTATCGCGATGGGTCTGATCAAGGATGGCAACAAGTTTGCCGTTCTGACAGATATCCTGGGTGATGAAGATCACCTCGGCGATATGGACTTTAAAGTAGCTGGTACTGCAGAGGGCATCACTGCCTTGCAAATGGATATCAAAATCCAGGGTATCACTAAAGAAATCATGCAAGTCGCTTTGGCGCAGGCCAAAGAAGGCCGTATCCATATCCTGGGTAAAATGCAGGAAGCCGTACCTGTCGGTAAAACCGAATTGTCTGACTTTGCTCCGCGCCTGATCACGATCAAGATCAACCCTGAAAAAATCCGTGATGTTATCGGTAAGGGTGGTGCAGTGATCCGTGCTCTGACAGAAGAAACTGGCACGCAAATTGATATCAGTGATGAAGGTGTCGTTACTATCGCTTCTGTTGATGCAGCCGCTGGCCAGGAAGCCAAACGCCGTATCGAAGAACTGACTGCAGAAGTTGAAGTTGGCAAGATCTATGAGGGTACAGTATTGAAGTTGCTGGACTTCGGTGCAATTGTGCAAATCATGCCAGGTAAAGATGGTTTGCTGCACATCAGCCAAATCGCCAATGAGCGCGTGAATGCAGTTGCTGATTACCTCAAAGAAGGTCAGCAAGTACGTGTAAAAGTACTGGAAACTGATGACCGCGGTCGCTTCAAGTTGTCGATGAAGGCAGCAGCTTCTGAGTCTGAAGCGCAAGCTCAGCCTCAACAACAGCAACAACAGCAGCAGTAATAAATTCACGCAGCCTTTGGGTTGAGTGAATTAATAATAAGCTGCAAATGAGTTGAAAACGCCCGTCTCGCACGGGCGTTTTTTTATTGGCTTACAATTGCGTACTGTATCGCTGGACCCATACAAAGGCTGAAGATGAAAACTGAAATGCGCGCAATTGAAATTACCCAATATGGCAAACCTGAAGTATTGCAAATTTGCAGCAGGCCCGTGCCGGTGCCAGGCAAGGGTGAGTTATTGATCAGGGTTGTCGCGGCTGGTGTGAATCGCCCTGATGTCTTGCAGCGACTTGGTTTTTATCCTGTGCCACCAGGGGCTTCTGATTTGCCTGGGCTGGAGGTGGCTGGCGAGGTGGTTGGTGGTGATGTGCAGGGTAGTGGGTTTGAATTGGGTGATCAGGTTTGTGCATTGGTGCAGGGTGGTGGGTATGCGGAGTATTGCGTGGCACCTGCGGGTCAGTGTTTGAAGACGCCAGCGGGCATGTCCGTTATAGAGGCGGCCTCGCTGCCGGAAACCTATTTTACTGTCTGGAGCAATGTATTCCAGCGGGCGCATTTGTCGCCTGGCGAAAGTTTTCTGGTGCAGGGCGGTACTTCAGGCATAGGTGTAGCAGCAATCCAGATTGCCCGGGCATTGGGGCACAGGGTTTTTGCTACCGCTGGTTCTGATGAGAAGTGCAGGGCGACTGAAAAGCTGGGCGCGGAGCGCGGCATCAATTACAAGACTGAAAATTTTGTCGAAGTCGTCAAGGAATTGACTGCAGGTAAGGGTGTGGATGTCATCCTGGATATGGTTGCTGGATCTTATGTGCCGAAAGAAATCAATTGCCTGGCGGATGATGGCAGATTGGCCATCATTGCTCTGCTGGGCGGTACTTCTGCCGAGCTTGATCTGGGGCAGGTCTTGCGCAGGCGGCTGACGGTGACTGGATCGACCCTGCGACCTCGGTCTATTGCTTTCAAGGCAAAAATCTCTGCTGAGCTGCAAACGCATGTCTGGCCACTGCTGGTTTCGAAAAAAATAGTGCCAGTGATACACCAGGTTTTTCCTCTGGAGCAGGCGGCGCAAGCTCACGCCATGATGGAAGAGGGTTTGCACATAGGTAAAATCATGTTGGCTTTGGATTAGGGGCTGTGCCGCCTGCTTTCTTGAGTTTTCTTGCGAGTATGTAGTGTGCTTGCCTCTTATGTTGCTGTATTGCTCATATATCTGAGGTAATTATGCCTTTAAAGCAAGTTCTTGATGTAAAAACTGGTCTTGCTGGTTTGACCCTGTCTGCGCTGAAGGCTACAATAGACGGTTATTTATATTTTGGCTCACTATGCGACGCACCTTAATAGCCGGTAACTGGAAAATGAATGGTAGTTTTGCTGCCAACCGTTCATTGTTGTCTGAAGTCAAGGCGGGTTTGCCTGCCGATTTGCATTGCGATGTGCTGGTGTGTGCTCCTGCGCCTTATTTCGCGCAATGCGCCGATTTACTGTGTGGTACTGCAGTCAACTGGGGCGCGCAAGATGTATCCGTGCATGCCCATGGCGCATACACTGGTGAGATTTCTGCTTCCATGTTGCAGGACTGCGCTTGCAAATATGCAATCGTCGGGCATTCTGAGCGCCGTGCTTATCATGCCGAGAGTAATGAGTTGGTAGCGCAGAAGGCGCAGCAATTGTTAAAGCACGGTGTATTGCCGATAGTCTGCGTGGGTGAAACGCTGGAGCAGCGTGAGAGTGGCCAGACTAATGCAGTTGTGGCTGCGCAATTGAATGCGGTTCTGGATGTGCTGGGTGCCTTGGATGGTGTGGTGATTGCCTATGAGCCTGTATGGGCTATTGGCACAGGTAAAACAGCAACGCCAGAAATGGCGCAAGAAGTACATCATTTCCTGCGCCAGCAGGTGGCTGCGCGTGATGCAGGTGCGGCAGAAAAAGTACAGATTTTGTATGGTGGTAGCATGAAGCCGGAAAATGCCAAAGAATTATTGGCAATGCCCGATATTGATGGTGGTTTGATTGGTGGGGCTGCACTGAAGTCGCAAGATTTTCTTGCGATTATCGCTGCCAGTTAATTGATTTATTGTAGTACTTAATTTTTACTTGGATGTTTTGAATGCAAACTTTACATACGTTGGTCATTGTTGTTCAGATACTGTCTGCATTGACAATTATTGGTCTGGTTTTGTTGCAGCACGGTAAAGGTGCTGATATGGGGGCCTCTTTTGGTTCCGGTGCTTCTGGTAGCTTGTTTGGTGCAACTGGCTCGTCCAATTTCTTGTCCAAAGCAACGGGTATAGCTGCTGCGATATTTTTTGCGGCGACCCTGGGTCTGGCAGTATTCAGTACTGGTGCCCGCAAACCTTCCGGTGGTGTGATGGAAGGCGTAACAGTCGTCCAGCCTGCTGCTAATGCTGCTGCAAGTGCGTCGGCATCTGCTCCTGCGGCGGCTTCTGCTGCAACTGCAACATCTGCGCCAGCTTCCGCCGCTGGTCAAGCGGGTCAGATTCCAAAATAAATTGATCTTGCTCAGCAAAAAACATTGAATTGCTGCAATTGCGCGTTGAACAATGAGGCTATACATAGTAGAATGCTGGGCTTAAGCCGACGTGGTGAAATTGGTAGACACGCTATCTTGAGGGGGTAGTGGCGAAAGCTGTACGAGTTCGAGTCTCGTCGTCGGCACCAAAAAAATAAGGCCAGTTTTCTTTGCTGGCCCGGTCGAGGAAGCAGTCGTTTCTTGTTGTCTGATCTTAAGAAATGACTTGCTTCAATCTGGCATTCAATTACAGGTAGCCTAACGTGAACCTCGAAAATTATTTCCCAGTTCTTCTCTTTATTCTGGTTGGTATCGCTGTAGGTGTGGTGCCGCAAATCCTGGGGCGTGTTCTTGCTCCATATAAACCAGACTCACAAAAAAATTCTGCTTACGAATGCGGTTTTGAGGCATTCGAAGATGCGCGCATGAAATTTGATGTGCGCTATTACCTGGTGGCGATTCTGTTTATTTTGTTCGATCTGGAAACGGCATTCTTCTTCCCTTGGGGTGTGGCAATGCGTGATCTGGGCTGGACGGGTTTTCTGATTATGCTCGGCTTCGTGCTGGAGTTTGGCGTTGGATTTTGGTACATCTGGAAAAAAGGCGCTCTGGATTGGGAGTGATGGATTATGTCAATTGAAGGTGTATTGAACGAAGGCTTTGTTACGACAACAGCCGATAAGCTGATCAACTGGACGCGTACCGGTTCCATGTGGCCGATGACCTTTGGTCTGGCCTGCTGTGCGGTAGAAATGATGCACGCTGGTGCTTCCCGCTATGATCTGGATCGCTTTGGTGTGGTATTTCGTCCTTCTCCGCGTCAGTCTGATGTCATGATCGTTGCCGGTACGCTGTGCAACAAGATGGCTCCTGCCTTGCGTAAGGTATATGACCAGATGGCAGAGCCGCGCTGGGTTATTTCCATGGGTTCTTGCGCCAATGGTGGTGGTTACTACCATTATTCGTATTCAGTAGTACGTGGTTGCGACCGTATTGTGCCAGTTGATATTTATGTGCCAGGTTGTCCGCCAACTGCTGAAGCACTGATGTACGGCATCATACAGTTGCAAAACAAGATCAAACGTACCAATACCATTGCTCGTTAATCGCGCGATCGCTGGGGCAATATTAAATTATGACTACCAAACTGGAAAACCTTGAGGCAGCAGTAAAAAATGTCTTGGGTGAACGCATTCTTGACTTAAGGAATGCGCTGGGTGAAATCACCATCGTGGTTTCTGCAACTGCTTACCTGGATGTGATGCGCACTTTGCGTGACCATGCAGAAACCAGTTTTGAGGAATTGATCGACCTTTGTGGCGTTGATTATTCTGCCTATGGCGATGGCTTGTGGGAGGGTGCGCGTTTTGCCGCTGTTTCACATTTGCTGTCGATTAAGCATAACTGGCGTTTGCGTGTGCGCGTGTTTGCACCGGATGATGAAATGCCGGTCGTGCCATCGCTGATCGATATCTGGAATGCCGCCAACTGGTATGAGCGTGAAGCTTTCGATCTGCTCGGTATTCTGTTTGATGGTCACAATGACTTGCGTCGTATTTTGACTGACTATGGTTTTATCGGTCATCCATTCCGTAAAGACTTTCCAGTTTCCGGCTATGTTGAAATGCGTTACGACGCAGATCAAAAGCGCGTTGTTTACCAGCCTGTCACGATAGAGCCACGCGAAAATGTGCCGCGTGTGATTCGTGAAGAAAATTACGGGATGAAATAATGGCTGAGATTAAGAATTACACCCTGAACTTTGGTCCTCAGCATCCTGCTGCGCACGGTGTGTTGCGCCTGGTGCTGGAGCTTGATGGTGAAGTGATACAACGTGCCGATCCGCACATTGGCCTCTTGCATCGCGCGACTGAAAAGCTGGCTGAGCAAAAAACTTTCCTGCAATCTGTGCCTTACATGGATAGACTGGACTATGTATCAATGATGGCCAATGAGCATGCCTATGTCATGGCCATTGAAAAGATGCTGGGTCTGGAAGTGCCTTTGCGTGCGCAATACATCCGCGTCATGTTTGATGAAATCACGCGTCTGTTGAACCACTTGCTGTGGATAGGCGCGCATGCATTGGACGTGGGTGCGATGGCGGTGTTCCTGTATGCATTCCGTGAACGTGAAGATCTGATGGATTGCTATGAAGCAGTCTCAGGCGCACGCTTGCATGCTGCTTACTATCGCCCAGGCGGTGTGTATCGTGACTTGCCGGATCAAATGCCGCAATTCACGACATCGGCCTTGAAAAATGAAAAAGCGATGAAGCTGCTGAATGAAAACCGTCAGGGTTCTCTGCTGGATTTCATTGAAGACTTCACTAACCGTTTCCCGAAATATGTCGACGAATACGAAACACTGTTGACCGACAACCGTATCTGGAAGCAGCGTTTGGTTGGTATTGGTGTAGTGTCTCCTGAGCGCGCCATGGCCATGGGTTTTACTGGTCCTATGTTGCGTGGTTCCGGCATAGAGTGGGATTTGCGCAAAAAGCAGCCGTATGAAGTCTATGACTTGCTGGACTTTGATATTCCAGTTGGCGTCAATGGCGACAGTTATGACCGTTACCTGGTGCGTGTCGAAGAAATGCGCCAGTCCAACCGCATCATCAAACAGTGCGTTGAGTGGCTGCGAAATAACCAGGGCCCGGTGATTACTGATAACCACAAGGTTGCGCCGCCACATCGCGTGAACATGAAGTCGAATATGGAGGAACTCATCCATCACTTCAAACTGTTCACCGAAGGTTTCCATGTTCCTGCTGGTGAAGCTTATGCCGCAGTTGAGCATCCTAAAGGCGAGTTTGGTATTTACTTGATGTCCGATGGCGCTAACAAGCCTTATCGTCTGAAAATTCGTGCGCCAGGTTTCGCGCATTTGCAGGGTTTGGATGAAATGGCAAAAGGTCACATGATTGCTGATGCGGTAACGATCATCGGTACTCAGGATATTGTGTTTGGTGAGATTGACAGATAAAGCGGCGTCCTGAGGGCGTCGAATCGAGGCATTAGCTATGGTGTTATCAGAGCAGGCATTTAAAAAAATTGATCGTGAACTTGCAAAGTTCCCGGCTGACCAGCGCCAGTCCGCTGTGATGGCCGCATTGGCTATTGCCCAGGATGAAACTGGCTGGGTATCTCCGGAAGTCATGCAGACTCTGGCTGACTACATCGGCATGCCGGCAGTAGCAGTGCAGGAAGTTGCGACTTTCTACAATATGTACAACACCAAGCCGGTGGGCAAGTTCAAGATTTCGGTCTGTACCAATCTGCCTTGCGCCTTGTCTGGTGGCGAACGCGCTGCACATCACCTGAAACAAAGACTCGGTATCGATTACAGGGAAACCACGGCAGATGGCCAGTTCACCCTGGTTGAAGGCGAATGCATGGGTGCCTGCGGTGATGCGCCTGTGATGCTGGTTAATAACAAACGCATGTGCAGTTTCATGTCGAATGAGAAAATTGACGGTCTGGTCAGTGAATTGAAAGAGGTTAAATAATGACGAGTCTGCATAATCGCCATATTAAGCCTTTAATATTGGCTGGCCTGGATGGTAAAAACTGGCATTTGCAAGATTACGTAGCTCGCGGTGGCTATGAATCTTTGAAACGCATCCTCAATGAAAAAATCCCTCCTGAGCAAGTGATTGCTGAGTTGAAGGCTTCTTCATTGCGTGGTCGCGGTGGTGCGGGCTTTCCTACCGGTTTGAAGTGGAGTTTCATGCCACGTCAGTTCCCTGGTCAAAAATATCTGGTCTGTAATACAGATGAGGGCGAGCCTGGTACATTCAAGGACCGTGACATCATCCGTTATAACCCACATGCGTTGATTGAAGGCATGGCCATAGGTGCTTACGCCATGGGCATTACGGTAGGTTACAACTACATCCACGGCGAAATTTTTGCCGACTACGACCGTTTCGAAGAAGCGCTGGAAGAAGCACGTGCAGCCAATATGCTGGGCGACAAGATTGCTGGTTCAGACTTCAACTTCCAGTTGCATGCTTTCCACGGCTATGGCGCGTATATCTGCGGTGAAGAAACAGCCTTGCTGGAATCGCTCGAAGGCAAGAAAGGTCAGCCACGCTTCAAGCCGCCTTTCCCTGCCAGCTTTGGTCTGTACGGCAAGCCAACCACGATCAATAACACAGAGACATTTGCTGCTGTGCCTTTCGTATTTGCCATGGGCGGTGAAAAATATGCTGCGCTGGGCAAGCCAAATAATGGTGGCACCAAGATTTTCTCCATGTCTGGTGACGTAGCAAAACCAGGCAATTATGAAGTGCCGCTGGGCACACCATTTGCCACCTTGCTGGAACTGGCTGGTGGCATGCGTGACGGAAAAAAAATCAAGGCAGTTATTCCTGGCGGTTCCTCCATGCCGGTATTGACTGGTGAAGTCATGATGGCGACCGACATGGACTATGACTCCATCGCCAAGGCTGGCTCCATGCTGGGTTCTGGTGCTGTCATCGTCATGGATGAAACACGCTGCATGGTCAAGTCACTATTGCGCCTGTCTTATTTCTATTTTGAAGAGTCATGCGGTCAGTGCACACCTTGCCGTGAAGGTACTGGCTGGTTGTATCGCATGGTGCACAGGATAGAGCATGGTCATGGCCGTCCGGATGATCTGGATATGCTGAACTCCATCGCTGACAATATCCAGGGCAAAACGATTTGCGCTCTGGGCGATGCAGCGGCGATGCCGGTACGCGCAATGATCAAGAATTTCCGCGAAGAATTTGAATATCACATCGAGCATAAGCATTGCTTGGTGCCCACTTACATGTAAGCCAGCTTCGGTTAGCACACTTAGAGTAGACCATGGTTGAAATCGAAATAGACGGCAAAAAAGTCGAAGTCCAAGAGGGCAGTATGGTGATGGACGCTGCCAATAAGCTTGGCACCTACATCCCGCACTTTTGTTATCACAAAAAATTATCTATTGCGGCCAACTGCCGCATGTGTCTGGTCGAGGTTGAAAAAGCACCGAAGCCTTTGCCTGCCTGCGCGACACCTGTCACGCCAGGCATGATCGTTCGCTCTTCCAGCGACAAGGCAGTAAAAGCACAAAAAGCAGTGATGGAATTCCTGCTCATCAACCATCCGCTGGATTGCCCTATCTGCGATCAGGGTGGTGAATGCCAACTGCAGGATCTGGCTGTTGGTTATGGCGGCACTGCATCCCGTTACGACGAAGAAAAACGCGTGGTATTCCACAAGGACGTAGGTCCTCTGGTTTCCATGGAAGAAATGAGCCGTTGCATACACTGCACACGCTGCGTACGTTTCGGCCAGGAAATCGCTGGCGTCATGGAACTGGGCATGCTCAACCGTGGCGAGCATTCTGAAATCACTTCCTTTGTTGGCAAAACGGTTGACTCGGAATTGTCCGGCAACATGATCGATCTGTGTCCAGTCGGTGCACTGACATCCAAGCCTTTCCGTTACTCCGCCCGCACCTGGGAATTGTCCCGTCGTAAATCGGTCAGCGGTCATGATGGCCTGGGTTCCAACCTGATTGTTCAGGTCAAGAACAACAAGGTCATGCGCGTAGTGCCTCTGGAAAACGAAGAAATCAATGAATGCTGGATTTCTGACAAAGACCGTTTCTCTTACGAAGCACTGAACAGCACGGAACGCCTGACCAAGCCCATGATCAAGCAGGGCGGCGAATGGCAGGAAACTGACTGGCAAACAGCACTCGAATATGTTGCGCATGGTTTGCGTAACGTCAAGCATGAGCATGGTGCTGATGCTATCGCCGCTGTTGCTGCACCAAGTTCTACTCTGGAAGAACTGACACTGTTGCAACGCGTTGTGCGTGGCCTGGGTTCTGATAACGTTGATTTCCGTCTGCGCCAGTCTGACTTCGCACTGAATTCTTCTGTCAAACCTTGGCTGGGTACCAGCATCGCCAAATTTGGTCAGTTGAAAAACGTTTTTGTGATCGGTTCTTTCCTGCGTAAAGACCATCCTTTGCTGGCAGCCCGTCTGCGTCAATCAGTAAAAATGGGGGCCAAGCTCAGCATCCTGCATGCAACGAATGATGAATTGCTCATCAAGCTGGCAAACAATGCAATCGTAGCTCCATCACTGTGGACAGCGTTTCTGGCTGAAGTTGCAGTTGCTATTGCAGCCAAAAAAGAAATCGCCAAACCAGCAGGTTTCGAAGCAGTACAAGCGTCTGCCAAAGCAGAAGCGATTGCGGCCAGCCTGCTGGCTGGCAATGCCGGCGTATTCCTCGGTAACACAGCGTCTTACCATCCAGAAGCATCGCAATTACATGCACTGGCCCAATGGATAGCAGAAAACGCAGGTACAGAATTTGGTTACCTGACTGAAGCAGCAAACACAGTTGGTGGCTACCTGGCAAACGCAATCCCTGCCAATAATGCCAAGCCAGCATTCACTGAAGCCAAAAAAGCTTACATCGTCTTGCACGCCGAGCCTTTGCTTGACAGCGCACATCCTGTACAAGCCAAAGCTGCATTGGACAATGCTGAAATGGTCGTCGTCATGTCACCATTCAAGCACGGTGCTGAATATGCTGATGTCTTGCTGCCAGTTTCTCCTTATACAGAAACATCCGGTACTTTCGTGAACTGCGAAGGCCGTGCGCAAAGTTTCCACGGTGTGGTCAAACCGCTGGGCGATACCCGCCCTGCATGGAAAGTCTTGCGCGTACTTGGTAATTTGCTGGGCCTGGAAAACTTTGATTTTGAAACAGCAGAAGCAGTGCGCGCAACAGTATTGACGCAAACTGACCTGACTACACAATTGAACAACTCGTCCAAGCTGGCTCCATCAGTTCCTGTCAGCGCAACTGCTGGCATGGAACGTATTGCTGACGTTGGTATCTACAGCACAGACGCTATCGTACGCCGTGCAGAATCCCTGCAACTGACAGCCGATGCCCGTGCACCACAAGCATGGATCAGCCAGGCTGATGCTGGCAAGCTGGGTATCGCTGAAGGCGATATGGTGAGACTGAGCAAAACAGGATCTACCCTGATCCCTGTTGGAATCGATAAGTCCCTGCCTGATAATGTAGTCAGGATTGCTGCTGGCCATACGCTGACAGCCAATCTGGACGGTATGTTCGGCGCGATCAAACTGGAGCGTGCATAATGAATTTGCTGCTCTCTATCCATGAACTGGGTCAGCACTACCTTGGTGCTTTGTGGCTGCCTTTGTGGACACTGATCAAGATTGTCTGCATTACTTTGCCAGTGATGGGTTGCGTCGCCTACCTGACCTTGTGGGAACGCAAGATGATAGGCTGGATGCATATCCGTCTTGGCCCTAATCGTGTAGGTCCTGCAGGCTTGTTGCAGCCTATTGCTGATGCGCTGAAGCTGTTGCTGAAAGAAATCGTCATCCCGGCCAAGGCCAATAAAGTCTTGTTCGTATTGGCACCTATCATGACCATCATGCCAGCACTGGCAGCCTGGTCGGTAGTTCCATTTGGTCCTGAAACTGTATTGGCAAACGTCAATGCAGGTTTGCTGCTGATCATGGCAATCACTTCAATGGAAGTTTACGGCATCATCATCGCCGGTTGGGCATCCAACTCCAAGTATGCTTTCCTTGGTGCCATGCGTGCTTCTGCACAGATGGTGTCGTATGAAATCGCCATGGGCTTCGTACTGGTTATCGTGCTGATGGTGTCCGGCAGCCTGAACATGACCGACATCGTTAACGCCCAGACCAAAGGTTTTGCGGCCAGTCATGGTTTCAACCTGTTCTCGTGGAACTGGTTGCCGTTGTTGCCTATGTTCGTGGTGTATGTAATTTCCGGTATCGCTGAAACCAACCGTCATCCGTTTGACGTGGTCGAAGGTGAATCCGAGATCGTTGCCGGTCATATGGTGGAATACTCTGGTATGTCTTTCGCCATGTTCTTCCTGGCTGAATACGCCAATATGATTTTGATCTCTGCCATGGCATCCCTGATGTTCCTCGGCGGCTGGTCTGCACCGTTCAGCTTCCTGGATTTCATCCCTGGCTGGATCTGGCTCGGTATCAAGACTTTTGTTGTGGTTTCCATGTTCATCTGGACACGCGCATCTTTCCCACGCTATCGCTATGATCAGATCATGCGCCTGGGTTGGAAAGTATTTATCCCGCTGACTCTGGTGTATCTGGTGATCGTCGCAGCATGGATGCAAACTCCATGGAATATTTGGAAGTAAGAGGCTAAAAAAATGGAAGCAATCAAGGATTTTTTTGGCAGCCTGATGCTGCGCGAACTGATCAAGGGCCTGGCCCTGACAGGCCGCTATATGTTTGCCCGCAAGATCACGGTGCAATTTCCTGAGGAAAAAACACCGCAGTCTCCACGTTTCCGTGGTCTGCATGCCTTGCGTCGCTACCCGAATGGGGAAGAGCGTTGCATCGCTTGTAAATTGTGTGAAGCAGTGTGCCCGGCAATGGCAATCACGATCGAATCTGAGCAGCGTGCTGATGGTACTCGCCGTACTACTCGTTATGACATTGATCTGACCAAGTGTATTTTCTGCGGTTTTTGCGAAGAGTCCTGCCCGGTCGATTCCATCGTGGAAACCCATGTACTGGAATATCACGGTGAAAAACGCGGCGATCTGTATTTCACCAAAGAGATGTTGTTGGCTGTAGGTGATCGTTACGAGCCACAAATTGCAGCAGCGCGTGCCGCTGATGCCACATACCGCTAACTGGACCTGGTTCGATATGGAATTTACTACCGTTTTATTTTATGTTTTCTCAGCGATTATGATAGTCGCTGCGATTCAGGTGATTTCTGCACGTAACCCTGTGCATGCCGCCTTGTTCCTGGTACTGACATTCTTCAATGCTGCAGGTATCTGGTTGTTGCTGAAGGCCGAGTTCCTGGCCATCGTACTGGTGCTGGTGTATGTCGGTGCGGTCATGGTGCTGTTCCTGTTCGTCGTGATGATGCTGGACATCAACCTCGACAAACTGAGGGAAGGTTTCTGGAGCCACTTTCCATTGGCTGCGGCAGTCGGTGTCATCATCGTGCTGGAAATGTCGGCAGTGTTGCTGCGCGGCTTCCTGCGTCCGGACAATCACGTACCGGCAGCTGCTGACAAGATAGGTAATACCAAATACCTGGGTATAGAGATTTTCACACATTATCAGTTTGCTTTTGAAGTCGCTGCAGCCATTCTGCTGCTGGCTATCATTGCCGCGGTTGCCCTGACTTTGCGTCGTCGTAAAGACAGCAAATACTTTGATCCGGCTGCGGCGGTTAAAGTGAAAGCCAAGGACCGTATCCGTATCGTCAGCATGAAGGCTGAATCCGAACGCGCTGAGAATAATGCCACTGCTGCGGCAGCTACTGTGAATCCGGAGGCTTAAATGGCTTTGACTTTGAGTTTGACTCACTATCTGATTTTGGGTGCAATCCTGTTTGCGATTTCCATCGTCGGTATTTTTCTCAACCGTAAAAACATCATCGTCTTGCTGATGGCAATTGAATTGATGTTGCTGGCGGTGAACATCAATTTCATCGCATTCTCCCATTATCTGGGTGATGCAGCAGGGCAGGTATTCGTCTTCTTCATACTTACCGTTGCTGCTGCTGAGTCAGCGATAGGTCTGGCGATTCTGGTGGTCTTGTTCCGTAATCTGGACACCATCAATGTCGAAGACCTGGATGCATTAAAAGGTTAATCAGGTTAATGGTGCGGAATGTCGTGAATCGCGGCATTCCGGTATACGCTGGCGATTTAGAAAAGTAATAAAGCTAACAAAGGGTCATCATGGCGGGGCAACTTAACCCACAATTATTATTGGCAGTACCACTGGCGCCGCTGGTCGGGTCTGCTATTGCAGGTTTGCTAGGAACGAAGTTTTTCGGCAATGTGGTTGGCCGCAAGGTATCGCATACAGTCACCATACTTGGTGTGCTGATTGCACTGATCATCTCTTGCATGACCTTGTCTGCCGTGATGGATGGCGCAATTTATAACGAGACCCTGTATCAATGGATGAAGGTCGGTAACATGAAACTGGAAGTCGGTTTCATGGTAGACAGCCTGACAGCCATGATGATGTGCGTTGTGACCTTTGTGTCGCTGATGGTGCATATCTACACAATTGGCTATATGGCAGAAGACGAAGGCTATAACCGCTTCTTCTCGTATATCTCCCTGTTCACCTTCGCCATGCTGATGCTGGTGATGAGCAACAATTTCCTGCAATTGTTCTTTGGCTGGGAAGCTGTGGGTCTGGTTTCTTATTTGCTGATCGGTTTCTGGTACACCAAACCAACGGCGATCTACGCCAATATGAAAGCCTTTCTGGTTAACCGTGTCGGTGACTTTGGTTTCATCCTGGGTATAGGCTTGCTGGTCGCTAATACCGGTTCCATGAACTACGTTGAAGTATTCGCCAAGAAAAATGAACTGGCAGCCATGTTGTTGCCTCATACAGACTGGATGCTGATTACTGTTGCCTGTATCTGCCTGTTTATTGGCGCGATGGGTAAGTCTGCACAATTCCCTCTGCATGTCTGGTTGCCAGACTCGATGGAAGGCCCAACCCCGATTTCTGCACTGATCCACGCGGCGACCATGGTTACCGCAGGTATCTTCATGGTGTCACGCATGTCGCCATTGTTTGAATTGTCTGACACTGCCTTGTCCTTCATCCTGGTGATAGGTGCGATTACTGCGCTGTTCATGGGTTTCATGGGTATCATCCAGAACGATATCAAACGCGTGGTGGCTTACTCCACATTGTCACAACTGGGTTATATGACAGTGGCACTGGGTGCTTCTGCTTACTCGGTTGCGGTATTCCATCTGATGACACATGCTTTCTTTAAAGCGCTGTTGTTCCTGGGTGCCGGTTCCGTGATTATCGGTATGCACCATGATCAGGATATCCGCAACATGGGGGGCTTGAGAAAGTACATGCCGATTACGTGGCTGACATCTCTGGCTGGTTCGCTGGCATTGATAGGTACACCATTCCTGTCCGGTTTCTATTCCAAGGACAGTATTATCGAGGCAGTGCAGGCCAGTCATTTGCCTGGCGCCGGTTTTGCCCAGTTTGCTGTACTGGCTGGTGTATTTGTGACGGCATTCTATTCTTTCCGCATGTATTTCCTGGTCTTCCACGGCAAGGAAAATTTCGGCAAGGCGCATGCACATGATCATCACGATGATCATAAAGTTGCACATAAGGATGCACACAAAGACGACCATCATGCTGCTGACGATCATCATGATGATCACCACCATGGTCTGGCTCCGGGTCAGAAACCGCATGAGTCTCCTATGGTTGTCTGGCTGCCTCTGGTCTTGCTGGCTATTCCTTCGCTGTTTATTGGTGCGATCGCAATTGAACCGATGTTGTTTGGCGGCTTCTTCAAAAACGTCATTTTCGTTAATGAAGCACATCATGCGATGGAAGAGCTCAAGCACGAATTCCATGGCGCTGGTGCGATGGGTCTGCATTCCTTCATGACGCCACCATTCTGGCTTGCGCTGGCAGGTGTGGTAACTGCTTATGTGTTCTACATGGTCAAACCTGGAATTCCGGCAGCGATCAAGAAGGCAGTCAACCCACTGTACACCTTGCTTGAAAACAAATACTACATGGACCGTTTTAACGAAATCGTGTTTGCCGGTGGCGCACGTGTACTCGGTGGCGGCCTGTGGAATATTGGTGACAAAGGCCTCATCGATGGCCTGGTAGTTAACGGCAGCGCGAAACTGGTTGGCTGGGTCTCCAAATTGATACGTCATTTGCAGAGTGGTTATATCTATCACTATGCATTTGTGATGATACTCGGCGTGATGGGATTCCTGGCTTATACAGTGCTGTTTCCCTTTGCTAAATAAGTGACCACGGCTATAAAAAGATAATTACTATGCAGTCTACTTCTACTCTACTTAGCCTTTCGATCTGGTTACCGATAGCCTTCGGTATCTTCATACTGGCCTTTGGTCGCGATAATAATCCGGCCCTGGTGCGCGGTGTTGCACTGATCGGTTCTATCTGCAGCTTTATCGTCACGCTGCCCTTGATCAAGCTTTTTGACAATGCTGCGCATGGCATGCAGTTTGTTGAAAAATATACCTGGATAGAACGCTTCAATGTGTTTTATGCACTGGGTATAGACGGCATTTCATTGTGGCTGGTGCCTCTGACAGCTTTCATCACCGTGATCGTCGTGATCGCAGCATGGGAAGTCATAGAAAAACAGGTTGCCCAATACATGGGTGCCTTCCTGATTTTGTCAGGCTTGATGATAGGCGTGTTCTGTGCAACTGACGGTATGTTGTTCTATGTCTTCTTCGAAGCCACGCTTATCCCTATGTACATCATTGTTGGTGTCTGGGGTGGTCCGAACCGTGTGTATGCAGCGTTCAAGTTCTTCCTGTACACCCTGATGGGTTCTTTGCTGACGCTGATTGCCATCATCTACCTGTACCTGAAAGCCGGTCACTCATTTGATATCCTGGTATGGCATAAACTGCCTTTGCCATTGACTACCCAGATCATGATCTTCTGCGCCTTCCTGATGGCGTTTGCAGTCAAGGTGCCAATGTGGCCAGTACATACCTGGTTGCCTGACGCTCACGTAGAAGCACCTACTGGTGGTTCCGTGGTACTGGCTGCCATCATGCTGAAACTGGGTGCTTATGGTTTCCTGCGTTTCTCTTTGCCTATCGCACCTGACGCCAGCCATTACATGGCAGGTTTCATGATCACATTGTCTTTGATCGCCGTTATTTACATCGGCTTGGTGGCATTGGTACAAAAAGATATGAAAAAGCTGGTCGCGTATTCTTCGATTGCGCATATGGGCTTTGTGACTCTGGGCTTCTTCATGTTCAACGACATGTCAGTGCAGGGCGCTATCGTACAAATGATTTCTCACGGCTTTATCTCTGGCGCGATGTTCCTGTGTATCGGTGTCTTGTATGACCGCGTACATTCCCGTGAAATTGCTGACTACGGTGGTGTGGTTCATACCATGCCTAAATTTGCTGCCTTGTTCGTGTTGTTCTCCATGGCTAACTGCGGCTTGCCAGCAACTTCCGGTTTCGTTGGTGAGTTCATGGTGATCCTGGGTGCAGTACAGTTTAATTTCTGGATAGGCATGCTGGCAGCAACAGCTCTGATTTTTGGTGCAGCCTACTCTCTGTGGATGGTCAAGCGCGTTGTGTTTGGCAATATCACGAATGAACATGTGGCTCATCTGAGTGACCTGAATAAACGTGAATTCTTCATGCTGGGTGTGTTGGCAATAGCGGTACTGGTAATGGGTTTGTATCCGGCTCCATTTACAGATGCAATGCAGGTCTCGGTAACTGATCTGTTGCAACACGTGGCAGTTCCCAAGCTGACACCCTGACCGGGAATTTGGATAAGCAAGCCACGGCAACCTGCATCAGGCAGTCGTGGCAGCAGATCAATGCTAGTAAAAAATGAATAATATGAACCTGATACCACTTTATCCTGAAATCTTTTTGCTGCTGGCGATTTGCGCCATCTTGCTGATTGATATGTTTTTGCCTGACAGCAAACGCAATGTGACATATGCGCTGAGCATACTGGCTTTGACGATCTGTGGTGTCCTGACTGTGCTATTCGCTGATCCGGTGAAGTCGGAGTATGTCAGTAACAACATGTTTGTTTCTGATCCCATGGCAGTGCTGCTGAAACTGTTTTCTTATATCGCAGTAGGTGTCACCCTGATTTATTCACGTCAATACGTCAGCGACCGCGCCATGACCAATACCCACCTTGGTGGCGAGTACTATGTGTTGGCGCTATTTGCCTTGCTGGGCCAGATGGTGATGATTTCAGGTAATAACTTCCTGGTGATTTACCTGGGCCTGGAATTGATGTCCCTATCACTGTACGCCCTGGTTGCCCTGCGTCGTGACCATACTGTTTCTACCGAAGCGGCGATGAAGTATTTCATCCTGGGTGCGCTGGCTTCTGGTTTCATGTTGTATGGTATTTCCATGTTGTACGGTGCTACAGGTTCCTTGCAACTGAGTGAAGTTGTGAAGGTGACTGCTACTGCAACAGCGAATAAAACTATCCTGGTATTCGGTATTGTTTTCCTGGTTGCCGGCCTGGCATTTAAACTGGGTGTGGTACCTTTCCATATGTGGGTGCCTGACGTCTATCAGGGCGCACCAACTGCAGTGACCCTGCTACTGGGTGGCGCACCTAAACTGGCAGCATTTGCAATCACTTTCCGTTTGTTGGTCGAAGGCTTGTTCCCGTTGGCAGTTGACTGGCAACAAATGCTGGTAGTGCTGGCAGTCTTGTCAATGGCGATTGGTAACCTGACCGCGATTGCGCAAACGAATCTGAAGCGTATGCTGGCTTATTCCACCATTTCGCAAATGGGTTTCATGCTGCTGGGCCTGTTGTCCGGTGTTGCAAATGGTAATTCTGATCTGGCAGTGGATGCCTACAGTTCTTCCATGTTCTACAGCATTACCTATGTTTTGACGACGCTGGGTACTTTCGGTGTCATCATGTTGCTGGCACGTTCAGGCTTTGAGGCAGAAAATCTGGAAGATCTGAAAGGCTTGAACAAGCGCAATCCATGGTTTGCCCTGGTCATGTTGCTGCTGATGTTCTCGTTGGCCGGTATCCCGCCTATGATGGGCTTCTATGCCAAGCTGTCGGTCTTGCAGGCGGTCTTGTCTACCGGTAAATTGTGGCTGGCTCTGGTTGCCGTCGCATTCTCGCTGATTGGTACTTTCTATTACCTGCGCATCGTCAAACTCATGTACTTTGATGATCCACTGGATCATAGTCCTATCGTTGCCAGCACTGACATGCGCATGGTCTTGAGCGTGAATGGCCTGATCGTCGTGGTCCTGGGTATCTTGCCAGGTTCTCTGATGACAGCCTGCGTGAATGCCATTTCCAATACACTTAAATACTGATACGGCCAGCAGTGGGTAATTCTGCATCTACCTGGCTGATCATCCTGTTGGCAGTGCTCGCTGCCAACCTGCCTTTCTTGAATGAGCGCTGCTTTGCTATTATTGGCTTGCAGCGTCTTTCAAATCCCAAGCCTCTCTGGTTCCGTTTGCTGGAACTCATCATCCTGTATTTTTGTGTCGGTGGCATTGCTTTTGTCCTTGAGTCGGCCGCAGGTAACCGCTTCCCGCAGGGATGGGAGTTTTATGCGATCAATGCCTGCCTTTTCCTGGTATTGGCTTTTCCCGGTTTTGTGTATCGCTATCTGAAGCGCAATCATGGTTGAGAAAATCACCAGCAAACTCGATCTGCAAGAAACCAAGATCAGCAGCAAGCTGGTGTACGAGGGCAGTTTCCTCAAAGTCGACAAAGACGTCGTGTCCTTGCCTGATGGGCAGACTGCTACCCGCGAATACATACGTCACCCCGGCGCCGTCGTTATCATCCCCTTGTTTGATGATGGCCGCATCTTGCTGGAAAAACAGTTCCGCTATCCCTTGCATCAAGTCTTCATCGAATTCCCGGCTGGCAAAATAGATGCAGGTGAAGACCCCTTGCTGTGCGCCCAGCGCGAGTTGCGCGAAGAAACTGGCTACACCGCCAGCGACTGGTCTTTTGTCTGCACCATACACAATGCCATTGCGTATTCAGACGAGCATCTTGACATCTACCTGGCAAAGGGTTTGACGGCAGGGCAGGCCGCCCTCGATGAAGAAGAATTTCTCGAAGTATTTACCGCCACCCTGCCAGAAATGCTGGACTGGATCAAATCCGGCCATATCACCGACGTGAAAACTGTCATAGGCACATTCTGGCTGGAAAAAATCCTGGCTGGTAAGTGGTGATTGCGGGCAGGAGCCTTAAAAAGTCAAAAATGAAAAAGCCGCTAATCAGCGGCTTTTTCGTTTGTTTCTATTGTCCAATTTCTGTCGCAGGAGGCGCTGAATAAGCGTAGCGAGCGGCCTTAATTTTAGTTAAGAAGCGCAGTCGTACAAGCGTACGACGAGCATCGCAGGCTAAAAGTAAGGTCGCGCAGTAGCTTAATCAGCACCTCATGCTACATGTTTGGATAATTGGGTCCTCCCCCACCTTCAGGCGTTACCCAGACGATGTTCTGCGTTGGATCCTTGATATCGCAAGTCTTGCAATGCACGCAGTTTTGCGCATTGATTTGCAGGCGGTCTGCGCCTTCTTCCGTTTTTACAAATTCATACACACCAGCCGGGCAATAACGCGCTTCAGGGCCAGCAAATTTGGCCAGGTTGACTGCGACTGGCACATCAGCATTTTTCAAGGTCAGATGAATCGGCTGGTCTTCCGCATGATTGGTATTCGAGATGAATACTGATGACAGGCGGTCAAAAGTCAGCTTGCCATCCGGCTTTGGATAAATGATAGGCTTGCATTCCGAAGCAGGGCGCAGGCATTCATGGTCAGCCTTGCTGTGATGCAGGGTCCATGGTGCCTTGCCACGCAAGACCACCTGGTCCAGCCATACCAGGGGTGACCCATAAGTGCCGCGTTTGAGCAGGGGTTTGACATTGCGGGCGGTGTACAACTCTTCATGCAGCCAGGATTGCTCAAACGCTGTTGAATAAGCGCTCAGCTCATCATGCTGGCGGTTGGCAGATACCGCTTCAAAGGCCGCCGCTGCAGCCAGCATGCCGGTCTTGATTGCTGCATGGCTACCCTTGATGCGGCTCATGTTGAGGAAACCGGCATCGCAACCTATCAATGCACCGCCAGGGAACACCAGTTTGGGCAGGGATTGCAAGCCACCGGCAGTAATCGCACGCGCGCCATAAGAAATACGTTTGCCACCTTCAAAGAAAGTGCGGATAGAAGGGTGGGTCTTGAAGCGCTGAAATTCTTCGTAAGGCGACAGGTAAGGATTTTCATAAGCGAGGCCAACCACGTAGCCAACTGCCACCAGATTGTCTTCCAGGTGGTACAGGAAAGAGCCGCTGTACTGGTCCATCAATGGCCAGCCGGTAGTGTGTACCACCAGGCCGGGTTTGTGTTGCTTCGGATCGATTTCCCACAATTCCTTGATGCCTATACCATAGGATTGCGGGTCTTTGCCCTTGTTCAAATCGTATTTGGCGATGACTTGCTTGCCCAGGTGGCCACGTGCACCTTCGGCAAACAGGGTGTATTTTGCATGTAATTCCATGCCGAGCTGGAAAGAAGAAGTCGGCTGGCCGTGACGGTCTACGCCCATATTGCCAGTGGCAACACCTTTGACGGAGCCATCTTCGTTGTACAAGACCTCTGCTGCAGCAAAGCCAGGGAATACTTCTACGCCCAGGGCTTCAGCCTGCTGACCCAGCCAGCGTGTGACATTGGCAAGGGAGACGATGTAGTTGCCATGATTCTCAAAACAGGCAGGCAACATCCAGTTGGGTGTGCGGTATGCGCTTTTCTCTGTCAATACCAGGACACGGTCTTCAGTAACTTCAGTATTCAATGGTGCGCCCATTTCCTTCCAGTTAGGAAAGAGTTCGGTCAGGGCTTTGGGGTCCATGACTGCGCCAGACAGAATGTGGGCACCAGGTTCGCCACCTTTTTCGAGTACGCAGACTGATACTTCCGTGCCTTTTTCTGCGGCCAGTTGCTTCAGCTTGATGGCTGCCGACAAGCCAGCGGGTCCACCACCAACGACGACGACGTCATATTCCATTGCGTCGCGGGGACCGTACTGTTCAAGTATGCTTTGTGTCATGGCTATTTTCACTTTCTGAAGATTTTCGAACGAGCGTGCTTATTTGCTGTCAGCATGTTATCTGCTGTGGATATATTGCGCAAGCGAGGACATGCTCGAATTTTTTGGACTTACGCAAAATTGTCCCAGCTGTGTTGCTGCACCTAGTCGTACTAAAGTACTGCCTTCGTTGCTATGCCTTGTTGGGACAATTTTGCGCAAGTCCTGACCAGTGATGCGCAAAATACACAGAATTATCGCAGAGCCAACTTTGGTATGCATCAAGATCATGCCAAATAGCAGGAAAATTTCTGTAAAAATCTGCAAGTAATTCAAAACCATACAACACAAGCATAATCAGTATGTCATCATAGAGTCTTATAGAATAGTGAATTTATTCCAAATATTTGCGGAGAATCAGATGGGCATAGAAGTCAATTTCGAAGGCAAGATTGCACTGGTAACCGGTGCTTCCAGTGGTCTTGGCGCGCGATTTGCCAAAATCCTGGCACAGGCAGGTGCGCAAGTCGTGCTGGCGTCGCGTCGTATAGACAGGCTCAAAGAATTGCGTGCTGAAATCGAATCTGAAGGTGGTGCCGCCCATGTGGTTGCTCTGGATGTGACGGATTACGGTAGTATCAAATCAGCGATTGCCCATGCCGAGACAGAGGCTGGTCCTATCGATATCCTGATCAATAATTCTGGTGTGTCAACCACGCAACGCCTGGTTGATGTGACGCCGGACGATTATGCCTATGTCATGGATACCAACCAGCGCGGTGCCTTCTTCGTAGCACAGGAGGCTGCCAAACGCATGATTGCCCGCCATAAGGGCGACCCCAAAAAGCAACACCGCATCATCAATATCGCTTCAGTTGCCGGTTTGCGCGTGTTGCCACAGATAGGTATTTACTGCATGAGCAAGGCAGCGGTCGTACACATGACCAAGGCCATGGCGGTGGAGTGGGGCAAGTATGGCATCAACGTGAATGCGATTTGCCCGGGTTATATTTCCACTGAAATCAATTCAGATTATTTTGCGACCGAGGCTGGCCAGAAACTGGTCGATGTCTTGCCAAGAAAACGTGTAGGAACACCGGAAGATCTGGACGGTTTGCTGCTTTTGCTGGCGGCGGAAGAATCACGCTTCCTCAATGGTGCCATCGTGACTGCAGATGACGGTATGAGCGTGCAATGATAGAGAATAAGGTTACGGAAAAGAAGCTGGTCTATACCGTCACCATTCCTATCCGGTGGGGCGATATGGATGCCATGGGCCATGTCAACAATACCGTATATTTTCGCTATATGGAGCAGGCGCGTATTGAGTGGCTGAGCATGATGGGTTGTCTGCCGGATGAGGCGGGCAATGGCCCGGTCATCGTCAATGCCTATTGCACCTTCAAAAAGCCTTTGAAGTATCCTGGTCAGGTGGAGGTGTGTACCTATATCGGTGCAGCGGGGCGAAGCAGTTTTGAAACCATGCAGGAGATGCGTTCCGTCGGTGACGGTTATGCCCTGTATGCAGAAGGCGGTGCCAAAGTCGTCTGGGTGTCGGCTGAGACGGGCAAATCTGAAGCCTTACCCGAAGCGATCAAGCAAAAGTTGAGTGAAATCAAAGTCGCAAAACGTAAAAGTAGAGCCGTGAAGATTTGAATTTGCGCTTGAATTTGCTTTTGAGTTTAAGCTTGCGTTAGTGAGACAAGCCAGATGCGACCTCAGGCATTTTGATGAATTGGCCGCTTAGCGCATGATGCCCAGCAGTTTGTGCACCAGTTCACTGGATGTCGCAGAATTGAACTTGCGCATGAGCTTTGCCCTGTGCATTTCCACGGTCCGTGGGCTGAGGTTAATCTGGCGCGCAATCAGCTTGCTGGTTTTGCCTTCTACCAGCAGTGCCGCGATTTCGCGTTCACGGGGTGTCAGTTCGGCAGTTACAGAGCGTTTGGCACTCAGGTCTTCAAAAGTCCAGATACCGGCGGCGTGCGGGTTGTCCTTGTTCAGGCCACGGCCAGATACGTGACACCAGAACAGTTCCTGGTTTGCCCGCTTCATGATGCGTTCATCAGAATAATAGCCCTTGGCATTCATGATGGGCGTGATGCGTGCACCGGTACGTTCAAACTCGTCAGGACTGGGGTAAAGTACCAGAAAAGACTGACCCAGCAATTCATCTTTTTGATAGCCAAACATGTTAGCCAGATCATCATTGCAGGCATGAATAATACGGTTTTGCGACACGCACATACCAACAGGTGCATGTTGAAATATGGATTCAAAATCGATAGGCTGTACGACATTCATTTCTGCGGTCCACTGACAGGTTTGTAGGAAAGGCGTATTTTTACGGTATTGCGCAGTATAACGCAGCATCATATCCTGTAAGACTAATGATTTGCATGGCTGTTCACTGTATGTTGCAAGCAGCCATTTGACAAAAGAAATATCGATTTACAACCTGGAGAGGGGACATTATGGACAAAGTTTATCCTGACGCAGCCAGTGCGCTGGCGGGCATTATCAAAGATGGTCAGACCATCGCTGTAGGCGGTTTTGGTCTGTGTGGCATTCCTGAGGCGC
Source organism: Undibacterium sp. GW821-FHT07F11 (assembly GCF_059418665.1). Lineage (NCBI taxonomy): Bacteria > Pseudomonadati > Pseudomonadota > Betaproteobacteria > Burkholderiales > Oxalobacteraceae > Undibacterium > Undibacterium sp. GW821-FHT07F11. The sequence goes on along the minus strand of NZ_JBWKQH010000002.1, from coordinate 441,434 downwards.
TGATTGCTGCCTTGCGCGATTCTGGCGTCAAAGAGTTGACCGCCATTTCAAATAATGCCGGTGTTGACGGTTTTGGTCTGGGGCAGTTGTTGACGACCCGCCAGATCAAGAAAATGATTTCATCCTATGTTGGTGAAAACAAGGAGTTCGAGCGCCAATACCTGGCTGGCGAACTGGAACTGGAATTCACACCACAGGGTACACTTGCTGAAAAATTGCGTGCTGGCGGCGCTGGTATCCCGGCCTTTTTCACCAAGACTGGTGTAGGCACCATCGTTGCCGATGGCAAGGAAATTCGCGAATTCGATGGCCAAAAATATGTGATGGAACGTTCACTGGTATCTGATGTGTCCCTGGTCAAAGCCTGGAAGGCTGACAAGGCCGGTAATCTGGTCTATCGCAAAACTGCACGCAACTTCAACCCCAATGTGGCGATGGCCGGTAAATTTACCGTGGCAGAAGTCGAGGTCTTGGTGGAAATCGGTGAACTGGACCCGGATGAAGTCCACACACCAGGCATTTTCGTGCAGCGCATCGTCGTCAATGCCAATCCAGAAAAACGTATAGAACAGCGTACCGTACGCCCATCGAATTAAGATAGCAGGAGACAAGACATGGCATGGAATCGTGATGAAATGGCTGCACGTGCAGCACAAGAGTTGCAAGACGGCTTTTACGTTAACCTGGGCATAGGCTTGCCGACCCTGGTCGCCAATCATGTGCCACAAGGCATGGAAGTCTGGCTGCAGTCAGAAAACGGTTTGCTGGGCATAGGCCCTTTCCCGACTGAAGAAGAAGTTGACCCAGACATGATCAACGCTGGCAAGCAAACGGTAACGACCTTGCCCGGTTCATCGATATTCAGCTCAGCAGACTCTTTCGCCATGATACGTGGCGGCAAGATCAATCTGGCTATCCTGGGGGCGATGCAGGTCAGTGAGCATGGCGACCTGGCTAACTGGATGATCCCCGGCAAGATGGTCAAGGGTATGGGCGGTGCGATGGATCTGGTGGCAGGGGTAGGCCGCGTCGTGGTGCTGATGGAGCATGTGGCCAAGGGCGATGCGCATAAAATCCTTAAGGCTTGCAACCTGCCATTAACAGGTGTAGGCGTGGTCAATCGCATTATTACTGATCTCGGCGTCATTGACGTTACGCCAGCAGGTTTGAAGCTAGTCGAATTGGCGACTGGTGTCAGCAAGGAAGAAATCATCGCCAAGACCGAGGCAACACTGGATGTCAGTGCTGTAGCCTGATATCTGGGTGTGGCTTAAAAACAAAGGCCGGTGCACATGCGCCGGCCTTTGTTGCTATTGAAGACAGTAAAATTCTATAGGATTTATTTCTTCTGTGGCATGGGGAAGGGTTTGGTATCACCACAGTCATTGCCCAGCCATTTACCTGTGGTTTCCATATGGTGGTTAATTGGCTTGCCACGTGAGCTACCGTTGAAGTCATAGACGGAATTCAGGCTTTCTGAGGTCATACTACCTTTGACGGTACCTGTGCCTTTCATATCCGGACCCTCGCAGACCATCTCAGCCGTATAAGTGTTGCCAGACCGGTTGAAGCTCTTATTTTGGCAGTGTTGCTCGCGACCACTGGCCGGTGGTTTATCCTGGTCAACCATTTCTTTGGTGAAGCAAACTTTGTGCACCATAGCGCCATTTTGCATATCAGGCATTTTGATACCCATCTGCTTCATTTTTTCCAGTTGCTCTGGCGGGATCTTGGGCATGGCCTTCATGGAATCTGACTTGGTCGTCATTTCCCACAGGCCAGGCTTCATCTTGTCAGCCGCAGCGCAAGTAGCGGCACTCAATAAAGTTACAGAAACCAGAACGATGCGCATGGTAGTTTGCATGGGTGCTCCCTATTCAAATGACTAATGAAACTATACATCTGAATTCAGGAACGCTACTAGCGAAACCAGATACTTTGTCGCATCCCTATCCTGTTTATATTTTATTGCGCTACCCAGCCACCATCCATATTCCACGCTACACCGCGAATTTGATCGGCCGCCGGGCTGCAAAAGAATACGGCAAGTGCGCCGAGTTGTTCCGGCGTCACAAATTCACCTGAGGGCTGTTTTTCCGCCAGCAAGCGTTTTTTTGCGGTTTCATTATCAACACCATCTTTTTCTGCGCGCGCATCGACCTGTTTTTGTACCAGCGGTGTTAATACCCAGCCAGGGCAGATAGCGTTGCAGGTAATGCCTGTTTGCGCGGTTTCCAGTGCCGTGGTCTTGGTAAAGCCGACCAGACCATGCTTGGCTGCCACGTAGGCAGATTTTTGTGCGGATGCAACCAGGCCGTGGACGGATGCCAGGTTAATGATGCGGCCCCAGTTTTTTTGCTTCATTTGCGGCAAGGCCAGGCGGGTAGTGTGGAAGCTGGAAGTCAGATTGATGGCAATGATGGCATCCCATTTTTCAACCGGGAAGTCTTCAATGTTAGCGACATGCTGTATGCCTGCGTTATTGACCAGGATGTCTACGCCGCCAAAAGTACTGCTGGCGAAGCTCATCATGGCTTCGATTTCAACTGCCTTGCTCATGTCAGCGTTGTGATAAGCAGTCTTCACGCCAAATTCGCTTTCCACGGCAGTTTGCAAGACCTGTATTTCTTGCCGGTCACCAAAGCCATTGAAGACGATATTTGCACCTTCAGCAGCCAGGGAGCGGGCGATGCCCAACCCTATGCCGGAAGTGGAACCTGTAACCAGTGCGGTTTTGCTTTTGAGTGAAGATGCTGACATGCTGTCTCCTGTAGTGGGTTTTGTTATGGGAATGAAAAAATAGCTACTGATATCCTTCAAGGCACGCATTTTTGTCAAAAAAACATGCCTATCAACAGTTAACAATGATTTTAAGCGCAACGAACGGTAAAATGTCAGTCATATACGCTAGTAAAAATACTGTTCACGAGGATAATCCATGCAGGCCAGACGCAAATCAGTGCAATGTATCTCGCCTACCGGCTTGCACGCCATGTCATACAAAGAGTGGGGTGACCCGCTTAATCCCAAGGTCTTGATCTGCGTCCACGGTGTGACGCGGGTGGCTGAGGACTTTGATTCTCTGGCTGTGGCTTTGTGCCAGGAATACCGCGTGGTGTGCCCTGATGTCGTCGGGCGTGGCTATTCAGGCCGTTTGCGTAATCCCATGCACTATCAGATACCGCAATATGTCAGTGATATGGTCAGCCTGCTTGCCAGGCTGGACGCTGAAACCGTGCACTGGTTTGGCACCTCCATGGGTGGTTTGATAGGCATGAGTCTTGCGAGCTTGCCTGACAATCCCATCAAAAAGTTGATCCTGAATGATGTGGGTCCCGTGCTTAATCCGGATGCACTGGCGAGGATAGGTGATTACATAGGCCAGGATGTGCGTTTTGCCAGCTTTGATGAGGCGCAAGCCTATATCAAGGCCATTTCGATCTCCTTTGGTCCGCACAGCCCAGCGCAGTGGGAAAAACTGGCGCGGGATGTTTTGCGTCAAAATGAACAAGGGCAATGGGTGCGACACTATGACCTTGGCCTGGCGCAGCCTATCAAGGCCAGCACGCCAGAATTGGCGGCAATTGCCCAGACCATGTTGTGGGCAGCGTATGATGCGATACAGTGTCCGACCTTGCTGGTACGTGGGGCAGAATCAGATTTGCTGACCGCTGAATCAGCGCAAGCGATGACGCAGCGTGGTCCGCGTGCACGGCTGGTGGAGTTTGCCGGTGTGGGGCATGCGCCAACTTTTGTTCAGCCTGAGCAGATCGCTGTGGCTGTTGATTTTTTATTGAACTAAAATTAAGGAAAAAATGAGTATCCAAAGATTTCACGTAGGTCCGCGTTTGTCCGAAACCGCCATTTTTAATAAAGTTGTTTATTTGGCTGGCCAAATTCCTGACGACGCCAGCCAGGATATTGCAGGGCAAACAGCGCAAGTGCTGGCCCATATCGACCGCTTGCTGGCTGAAGCCGGGAGTGACAAGACGCGCATACTTAGTTGCCAGATATTTTTGTCTGACATCAGCCTCATCAGTGGTATGAATCAGGTATGGGATGCCTGGGTTGCTCAGGGTAATACGCCACCGCGTGCAACGGTAGAAGCTAAATTGGCCAATCCGGCCTGGCTCATAGAGGTTGTTGTAACAGCTGCACAGATATAGATCATATGGTATCAATCTCGACTACAGCAACAGAAGCGGCTTTGCTTGAAGGCTTGTCCGAAGCCGATGCCGAGCGCGTCATCGCGGCGCTGGAATACGTTACCCCCTTGTATGCGAACAAGTGCGTCATCACAGAGCAAAATGCCCTGCAGTTTGTCAATGGCGTGGTGGCGACGCTGGCCATGTTGCGTACCGATGTTGATACCCGTATTGCTGCCATTCTGTTTGAATTACCAGAATTGAATCCGATCGCAGCGGAGCAGATAGAAATACGTTTTGGTAAGGAAATCGCAGATCTGGTCACAGGCATACGCCGTCTGATGAAGTTGCGTGAAGCTGCCTTGACGCAACACGATGTAGGCCGTGGTAAAGACGCTGCTGAAAAAGCCGCCAACCAGATGGAAACCCTGCGCAAGATGGTGTTGGCCATGGCCACCGACATGCGTGTGGTGCTGGTGCGTCTGGCATCCCGGGTGACCACCTTGCGTTATTTTGCAGAATGCAAACGCGAAGATGGTGCAGCCCAGCAATATGCCAGTGAAACCATGGACTTGTATGCGCCGCTGGCAAACCGCCTGGGTGTCTGGCAGCTCAAGTGGGAATTGGAAGACCTGTCCTTCCGTTTTCTCGAGCCACAACAATACAAGCGCATTGCCAAGATGCTCGAAGAAAAGCGCCTGGAACGCGAGAGCTTTGTCGTCAATGCCATAGACAGGCTGAACAAGGAATTGCAGATAGCAGGCGTCAAGGCTGAGGTATCCGGGCGCCCCAAGCATATCTACAGTATCTGGAAAAAAATGAAGGGCAAGTCAGTCAACTTTGATGAGTTGTATGACGTGCGTGCTTTCCGTGTCATCGTCGATGACATCAAGGATTGCTACACCGTCCTGGGTCTGGTTCATAATGCCTGGACACCGATACCCAAAGAGTTTGACGATTATATTTCCCGACCCAAGCCGAATGGCTATAAATCATTACATACGGTTGTGGTGGTAGAAGATGGCAGGCCGCTCGAAGTGCAGATACGCACGCGTGAAATGCATCAGTTTGCTGAATATGGCGTGGCGGCGCACTGGCGCTATAAAGAGTCGGGTGGGTCAAACTTTTCAGCGCAGGAATATGACGAAAAAATTGCCTGGCTCAGGCAATTGCTGGCATGGAAAACCGATGTCACCGATGTTGTCGTCGAACAAGAAGAGTTGCAACGTGAATGGGTAGAAAAACTCAAGGCCGCCAGCCTTGATGACAGAATTTATGTGCTGACCCCGCAAGCCCGTGTCATAGAGCTGCCTTGCAATTCCACTCCTGTGGATTTTGCCTATCACCTGCATACTGATGTTGGCCATCGTTGCCGTGGTGCGCGGGTCGATAATGTCATGGTGCCGCTGAATACACCTTTGCAAAATGGCCAGACGGTAGAGATTATCACTCTCAAGGTCGGCTCTTCTCAGGCTGGCCCGTCGCGCGACTGGCTCTCACCAGATTACTCAGCCAGCACCCGCACACGTACTAAAATCCGTGCCTGGTTCAATGCAATTGACCAGGAAGAAACTCTGTCAAATGGCCGCGCCCTGGTAGAGAAAACCTTGCAGCGCGAAGGCAAGACCGCAGTCAATCTTGAAGAACTGGCCCGCAAACTGGGTTTTGCTGATGTCAATGATCTCTTCCTCTCTGTTGGTAAAGATGAGTTCAGCCTCAGGCAAATAGAAACAGTTTTGCGTGAAAATGTTGTGGAAGTTGAGCCAGATGAAGTCAATTTCACCAATAAAAGCCGGGCATCCAGCGTTACACAAGGTGCCAAATCCGGTGTGCTGGTAGTAGGCACTGAAGGTTTGATGACACAACTCGCACGCTGCTGCAAACCAGCGCCACCTGATGACATCGTCGGCTTTGTCACACGCGGCAAGGGGGTTTCGATTCACCGTCTGAGTTGCAAAAATTTTGCAGAAATGCGCAATAAAGCGCCAGAGCGGGTGATACAAACCACTTGGGGGGATCACGGCAAGGATACGGTTTATCCCGTTGATATCTTTGTGCTGGCGCAGGACAGGCAGGGTTTGCTGCGTGATATTTCCGAAGTATTTTCCCGCGAAAAAATCAATGTGATAGGCGTCAATACCCAGAGTGCAAAGTCACAGGCGCGTATGTCGTTTACTGTGGAGATAGGTGGCACTACGCAATTGCAAAAAGCACTGACTGTGCTGCATGAAGTCAGTGGCGTGCTGGAAGTGCGCAGGAATTAAATTGTTTGCACGGGATGATATTTCATCCCGTGTTCATATTTTAATCCTGATATTCTTCACTCTCTGCGACTTCCGCTTGCAGCGTAATATGGTCAATCTTGTGCTTGCTGAGCAGCATGGCCTTGACACTTTCCAGTATGCGAGGCCAGGCACTTAGGTCTTCGATTTCCAGGTGGCCGATCAGGGCAGGGTAGCCGGGTGACATTTCCCATACATGCAAATCGTGTACAGACAGTACGCCATTGATGTCTTCCAGGTCGGTGCCGATTTGTACGTAGTCTATATGATGGGGCACACCTTCCATCAGGAAGTGGTAGGACTCCTTTAAGACCGAGAATGTGGATTTCAAAATCAGCAGGGAAACAAAAATCGATAGCAATGGATCGATTTGCATCCAGCCAGTTTTGTAAATGACGGCGCCAGAAATAATCGCGGCGATGGAACCCAGTAAATCCCCCATGACGTGAACCAGGGCAGCCTTGGTATTCACGCTTTCCTTATCATGTGACAGTACCCAGGCAACCACGATATTAATCGCCAGCCCTATACCAGCCACCAGCATGACGGTTCCGCCTTGCACAGTTTCTGGTGCAGAAAATCTTTGTATCGCTTCTTTGCATATCCATGCAATCACACACAGCATGGCCAGGCCATTTACAAAAGCTGCCAATGCCTCGGCCCGGCCAAAACCAAAAGAATTTTTTGCCGTAGGTGGGCGCTTGGCAATGATTTGCGCCAACAAAGCCAGGCCCAGTGCCGCAGCATCAGTCACCATGTGCCCTGCGTCAGAGATCAGTGCCAGGGAATTTGATATAAATCCAAATGCGACTTCGACTGCGGCAAAACTCAGGGTCAGGCCCAGTGCCCATGCGAGGATTTTTTGACTACGATTTTCGAAATAATGCCTGTGCTGTGCATCGCCACGCCGGTGGTCGTGCAGATGATCGCTGTTCTGGTGAGGGGTGTGATAGGTCATGAAGAATAGGCTGCTTGATAAACATGTGATTAGTGTAGCCGAAGGCGTGTCTATATATACTATGCGGATGGAAATCCCCTGCATTGAAATTGCGTTGCAGGAACAAGGAAATACCAGGCTCATGGGAGGGCATGGAAATATTTTGCCCGAAGGGGCTAGCAATTTTCTCAAAGTCTCTGCTATACTCTTGTTTCTTAGGCGCGTAGCTCAGCTGGTTAGAGCACTACCTTGACATGGTAGGGGTCGTTGGTTCGAGTCCAATCGTGCCTACCAAAGATTTTAAAATTATTAAAACATTATAGTTAAGAGCGAGAAAGGCATCCCTGGTTATGACACCGCGAACTACCACTAAACTGGTTTGGGAGCGACTCTAGTCGAGGATACTTTTCGTTTGAAACAAACTGAAAAAGCACGGCTAGCCGTGCTTTTTTTTCGTCTGCGTTTTTTAGACTCATCTTTTATCTCAATTATTTTTGTATTTTTTCCGCTTTGGAGAGTGACATGGTTTCAGTAAAACTTCCTGATGGTTCGCAACGACAATTCGATGCGCCGGTAACGGTGGCGCAAGTTGCTGCCAGCATCGGTGCTGGCCTGGCAAAAGCTGCTCTGGCTGGCCGCGTCAATGGCAAGCTGGTCGATACCTCGCATCTGATTGATGCTGATGCAGATCTGGCCATCGTCACTGACAAGGATGCTGATGGCCTGGAAGTGATACGTCACTCTACCGCTCACTTGCTGGCTTATGCTGTCAAGGAGTTGTATCCAGATGCGCAAGTCACTATTGGTCCAGTCATCGAGAATGGTTTTTACTATGACTTTTCCTACAAGCGTCCATTCACACCGGATGATCTGGTGGCGATAGAAAAGAAAATGGCTGAGCTGGCGAAAAAAGACGAGCCAGTTACACGCAAGGTCTTGCCACGTGATGAGGCTGTTGCCTACTTCAAATCCATAGGCGAAGCCTATAAGGCAGAGATCATAGAATCGATTCCTGCTGATCAGGATGTGTCGCTGTATACAGAAGGTAATTTCACTGACTTGTGCCGTGGCCCGCACGTGCCATCGACAGGCAAGCTGAAAGTATTCAAGCTCATGAAGTTGGCCGGTGCTTACTGGCGTGGTGACTCCAAAAACGAGATGCTGCAACGTGTCTACGGTACTGCTTTTGCCAAGAAAGAAGATCAGGAGGCTTATCTGCACATGCTGGAAGAGGCGGAAAAGCGCGATCACCGCAAACTCGGCAAGGCACTGGACTTGTTCCACTTCCAGGATGAGGCGCCTGGCCTGGTGTTTTGGCATGCCAAGGGCTGGACTATCTGGCAGCAAGTAGAGCAATACATGCGCAAGGTCTATCAGGACTGCGGCTATCAAGAGGTTAAGGGCCCGCAGATTCTGGATAAAAGCCTGTGGGGCAAGACTGGTCACTGGGAGAACTATAAAGACAATATGTTTGTCACTGAATCCGAGAGCCGTGAATATGCCTTGAAGCCGATGAATTGCCCTGGTCATGTGCAGATTTTCAATTCTGGCATGAAGAGCTATCGTGATCTGCCTTTGCGTTTTGGCGAATTCGGTCAATGCCATCGTAATGAACCTTCTGGTGCACTGCACGGCATCATGCGTGTGCGTGGTTTTACCCAGGATGATGGTCATATTTTCTGTACTGAAGAGCAAATTCAGGATGAGGTAATGGCTTTCCATCCGCAAGCGATGAAGGTGTATGAAGACTTTGGTTTTGACAAGATATTCATCAAGCTGGCCTTGCGCCCTGAAAACCGCATCGGTAGCGACGAAATCTGGGATAAGGCAGAAGCTACTCTGCGTACTGCACTGAGTTCCTGTGGCGTTGAATGGGAAGAGTTGCCGGGCGAGGGCGCTTTTTACGGTCCTAAAATTGAATATCACCTGAAAGACAGCCTGGGCCGCCCATGGCAGGTTGGTACCATGCAAGTCGACTTCTTCATGCCAGGCCGCCTGGGGGCGGAATATGTCGCAGATGACAACAGCCGCAAAGTGCCTATCATGCTGCATCGTGCGATTGTTGGCTCGATGGAGCGTTTCATCGGTATCTTGATAGAAAATCATGCTGCTGCCTTGCCTTTGTGGCTGGCACCAGTGCAGGTTTCTGTCCTGAATATCTCGGAATCGCAGGCGGAGTATTCACAATCTGTTGCAGAAATCCTGAAGAAACAAGGGTTTAGGGTAAATACTGATTTGCGTAATGAGAAAATTACCTATAAAATACGCGAGCATTCCATTCAAAAACTGCCATATATCCTCGTGATAGGCGATAAAGAGAGGGATGCCAATACAGTGGCTGTGCGTACGCGTGGCAATCTGGATCTGGGGGTAATGCCTCTGGACGCCTTTATAGCTCGTTTGAAAAACGAAGTTGAAACCAAGGTTTAACAGATTAGCAGCGACCCTGTTTTAAACAGGGCTGCATAGCCTTTTATTATTATTTTCGAAGGAAACTGCAATAGCTACTGACAAGTCACATCGCATCAACGGTGAAATTACAGCGCCAGAAGTGCGCTTATCCGGCGTTGAGAACGAGCCCTTGGGCATCGTAAAACTGGGTGAAGCCTTCCGTTTAGCGGAAGAAGCCAATGTTGATTTGGTGGAAATAGCGCCGACGGCGCAGCCGCCAGTTTGCCGTTTGATGGACTACGGCAAGTTCAAATACCAGGAGCAAAAGAAAGCTCACGAAGCCAAGCTGAAGCAAAAAGTCATTCTGGTCAAGGAAGTCAAATTCCGTCCGGGCACTGATGATGGTGATTACAATATCAAATTGCGTAATCTGACCAAGTTCCTGGATGATGGCGACAAGACTAAAATCACACTGCGTTTCCGTGGTCGTGAAATGGCGCATCAGGAAATCGGCATGCGTATGTTGGAGCGTTTGAAGGCTGATCTGGAACCGTATGGCCAGGTCGAGCAGTTTCCAAAGATGGAAGGTCGTCAGATGATCATGATTCTGGCACCTAAGAAAAAGAAATAAGTTTTTGCTTGTTTCTGGTTAGAGTTTGTGAGGCACGCATCAGCGCGCATTACGAAAGACCCACTCTTAAGGTGGGTCACAATAAGTGAGAAGTAGGCATCCAAGAGTAGCGATTGTTGCTGCCACCTACCATCATATAAAAGTGGAGCTGTCTTAAAAGACAGATAGTACTATGCCAAAAATGAAGACGAAAAGCAGCGCCAAGAAGCGCTTCCGCGTCCGTCCAGGTGGTACCGTTAAACGCGGTCAAGCTTTCAAACGTCACATCCTGACCAAGAAAACTACCAAGAACAAACGTCAATTGCGCGGTTCCGTAGGTGTTCATGACACCAATATGGTATCCGTAATGCGCATGATGCCAACCGCTTAACCTCATACTCATTATTTAAGGAGTTATTATGCCTAGAGTAAAACGTGGGGTTACAGCTCGTGCCCGTCATAAGAAAGTTCTCAACCTTGCTAAAGGTTACCGTGGTCGTCGTAGTAAGGTATTCCGTATTGCCAAGCAAGCAGTTATGCGCGCTGGTCAATATGCATACCGCGATCGCCGCAACAAGAAACGTGTATTCCGCGCTTTGTGGATCACACGTATCAATGCAGCGGCTCGCCAGCATGGCCTGACTTACAGCGTGTTTATGAACGGCCTGAAAAAAGCCGCAATTGAACTCGACCGTAAAGTACTGGCTGACATGGCTGTGACTGACAAACCAGCATTCGCTGCGATTGTTAATCAAGTCAAAGCTAACCTGGCTGCTTAATCACATTAGTGATCGCAATCAGTGAGTCGTAGTGACTGGTGAAAACCAGTTGCAAATATCAAGCGGGGCAGAGGTTGAATCCTATGCCCCGTTTTGTTTTCAGATCATTATTTCAGCTTCACAGTAAGCGGGAACAAGGCATGAACCCTTTAGATCAAATCGTCAGCCAGGCACGTGCTGATTTTCTGGCAGCAAATGATGCTGCAGCATTAGAGAACGCGAAAGCGCTTTACCTTGGTAAGAGTGGTCAGATTACAGAACAGATGAAAAGTCTGGGTAAATTGCCACCAGAGGAAAAAAAAGTACAAGGTGCAGTGATCAATGCCGCCAAAGTACAGATAGAAGAAGCCCTGACTGAAAGACGCGATGCCCTGGCGAATGTGCAAATGCAGGCGCGCCTGAATGCAGAAGCGATCGATGTCAGCTTGCCTGGCCGTGGCCGTGGCGTTGGTGGTATCCACCCCGTCATGCGTACTTGGCAGCGTGTTGAAGAAATCTTCCGTTCCATCGGTTTTGACGTGGCAGACGGCCCCGAAATCGAAACGGACTGGACCAATTTTACCGCGCTCAATAGTCCTGAAAACCATCCTGCACGTTCCATGCAGGACACCTTTTATGTCGATGGCAAAGATAGCCAGGGTAAACAATTATTGCTGCGTACCCATACCAGCCCCATGCAGGTGCGTTATGCACGCATGAACAAACCGCCGATCAAGGTCATTGCACCTGGCCGTACTTATCGCGTCGATAGCGATGCCACGCACTCCCCGATGTTCCATCAGGTTGAGGGCTTGTGGATTGCTGAAGGCATCAGCTTTGCTGACCTTAAAGGCGTGTACCTGAATTTCGTCAAAGCCTTCTTTGAGACTGACGATCTGCAAGTGCGCTTCCGCCCATCGTATTTCCCGTTCACTGAACCATCTGCCGAGATCGATATCGCCTTTGGCAGTGGCCCTTTGAAAGGCCGCTGGCTGGAAGTGTCTGGCTCTGGTCAGGTACATCCTAGCGTGGTACGTAACATGGGACTGGACCCGGAAAAATACATAGGCTTCGCCTTTGGTTCCGGTCTTGAGCGCCTGACCATGCTGCGCTATGGCGTCAATGATCTGCGCCTGTTCTACGAAGGCGATTTGCGCTTCCTGAAGCAATTCAACTAAAAGAATTACACAGCGCATCCCTGAATTTTTGAGTGGCGCATCGCGCCCTGCATCCAACATTAGACGGCTGAATTATGCAATTTTCTGAAAACTGGCTACGTACCATGGTCGATCCGAAGATGACTTCGGATGAGTTGTCCCATCTGCTCACCATGTCGGGATTGGAAGTCGAAGAGGTGGAGCCGGTTGCTCCTCCATTTAATAATGTCGTCGTCGCGGAAATCCGCGAAATCGCGAAGCATCCTGATGCTGACAAGCTCAATGTCTGTCAGGTTGATGTAGGCACCGGCAGCTTGCTTAACATAGTCTGCGGCGCACCGAATGTACGTGTAGGCATGAAAGTGCCTTGCGCCATGGTGGGCGCCATCCTGCCTCCTGGTGCAGATGGCAAGCCATTTGAAATCAAGATAGGCAAACTGCGCGGCGTTGAATCCTACGGCATGCTGTGCTCCGCCCGCGAATTGAAATTGTCGGAAGACCATGGTGGTTTGATGGACTTGCCATCTGATGCACCAGTCGGCCAGAACTTCCGTGATTACTATCAACTCAATGACCTGAAATTCACCATCAAGCTGACGCCGAACAAGGCAGATTGCCTGTCGGTACTCGGCGTGGCACGTGAAGTATCTGCTCTGACTGGCACAGCCATGCAATTGCCAGAGGTAGCCGTGCTGCCAGTGACTTTGCAAGAAACCCTGCCTGTTAAAGTCAGTGCGCCTGACCTGTGCGGTCGTTTTGCCGGCCGTGTTATCCGTGGCGTCAACGCCCGTGCGGCAACGCCAGAATGGATGAAGCAAAGACTGGAACGCAGTGGTCAGCGTCCTATTTCTGCACTGGTGGATATTTCCAACTATGTCATGCTGGAACTTGGCCGTCCTTCCCACGTGTTTGACCTGGACAAGATCCACGGTGGCCTGGAAGTGCGCTGGGGTAAGGCAGGTGAATCGCTGAAGCTCCTGAATGGCAATACCGTTGAGGTAGATGACTGGGTTGGTGTCATTTCTGATGATAAAGAAATCGAATCCCTGGCCGGTATCATGGGTGGCGATTCCACATCTGTGACGCTGGATACGCAAAACATTTATCTGGAAGCCGCTTTCTGGTGGCCGCAAGCGATACAGGGCCGTGCCCGTCGCTTCAATTTCTCTACCGATGCAGCGCATCGCTTTGAGCGTGGCGTGGACTTTGCATCCATCGTTGAACATATAGAGCGTATCAGTGCCCTGATCGTCGAAATTTGTGGTGGTAACGAGCAAGTCAAGCTGGGTCCGGTGGATGACCAGATCGTGAATCTGCCACAACGTCTGCCAGTCAAGCTGCGTACAGCGCGCGCTGTCAAAGTTATCGGCGTAGCGCTGGATGATGCCAGGATTGCTGATATTTTCACACGCCTGGGTTTGCAGTTCACCCAGCAACCAGGTGAGTTCCTGGTGACACCGCCATCTTATCGCTTCGATATAGAAATTGAAGAAGATCTGATCGAAGAAGTAGCGCGTGTTTATGGTTTTGAAAATATTCCGGCACTGCCGCCAGTAGCTGCCAATGCCATGCTGATCGCACCAGAAAATCAGCGTTCGCTGTTTGCTGTGCGTCGCCTCGTGGCTGACCAGGATTATCAAGAAGTCGTGAATTACAGCTTCGTAGAAGAGGCATGGGAAAAAGATTTTGCTGGTAATGATGCGCCAGTCAAATTGCTCAATCCTATTGCCAGCCAGATGAGCGTCATGCGTACCAGCATGATAGGCAGCCTGGTGGCGAATGCCCGTTATAACCTGAACCGCAAACTGAACCGCGTACGCATTTTTGAAATCGGTGCAGTGTATTTGCAAGATGCCAGTGTGCAGGATGGTCCGCTGGAAGTGGCTGGTTACAATCAGCCCAAGCGTTTGGCCGCACTGGCCTATGGCCCGGTAGCAGAAGAGCAGTGGGGGCAGGATACCCGCAATGTCGATTTCTTTGATATCAAGGCTGATCTGGAAGCGCTGTTTGCACCTGGCTCTTTGCGTTTCGTCAAAAATGAGCACGTCGCCCTGCATCCTGGCCGTAGTGCAAGCATAGAATTTGATGGTAAAGTGATCGGCTTTATTGGCGAATTGCACCCGCGCCTGCAGCAAAAATATGACCTGCCTTTAGCACCAGTGGTATTTGAAGTTGATGTGACAGCCTTGCAACAAGTGCAGGTGCCCTCATATCAGGAAATATCCAAGTTCCAGGCAGTCACCCGCGATTTGGCGCTAGTTGTCAAACAGACAGTTGTAGTGCAAAATCTGCTGGATGTTTTCAAACAGGAAACGCAGCAAAACGAAGCGTGTAAAATCGTGCAAGGCTTTGTTTTGTTTGATGAATATCGTGGAAAAGGTCTGGAAGCAGATGAGAAAAGTCTTGCTTTCCGCTTTAGCTTGCAAGATACTCAAAGTACGCTGCAAGACGATAAAGTGGAGGCTGCCATGCAAGCCTTGGTACAAGCTGCGAGTCAGCAATTTGCTGCCAAACTGCGTTGATCTTGTCTGTAATTGTTAGTATTAATTGAGAAGAGTTTCGAAATGAATGATGTGATTTCCGCTGAGTTCCAGTCGGTGCTGGATGCTGATTTGAATCGCGCAATGCAAGAAGCCAGGGCGCGATCACAGGCGGAAAAGGAATTACCAACCTTAACCAAGGCAGAGTTGGCCGAGCTCTTGTTTGAACATGTAGGTTTAAACAAGCGCGAAGCCAAGGACATGGTAGAAACTTTTTTTGATGAAATCCGTGATGCACTGGAAAGGGGCGAGGCCGTCAAGTTGTCCGGCTTTGGCAATTTCCAGTTGCGTGACAAGCCGCAACGTCCTGGTCGCAATCCTAAAACCGGTGAAGAAATTCCTATTACTGCACGTCGTGTCGTTACTTTCCATGCCAGCCAGAAACTCAAAGGCATGGTCGACGATGTCGGTAATCAACCTCTTGCCCATGCTGCCTGATATTTTCCATGACTGAAATCAAGATTGAGTCTTTTGTACTGCCGCCCATCCCGGCCAAGCGGTATTTTACGATAGGCGAAGTTGGTGAATTGTGTGGCGTCAAACCGCATGTCCTGCGTTATTGGGAGCAGGAATTTACCCAGCTCAAGCCAGTCAAGCGTCGCGGTAACCGTCGTTATTATCAACATCATGAAGTGTTGCTGATACGCCGTATCCGCGAATTATTATATGAGCAGGGTTTTACCATCAATGGCGCAAGAAATAAACTTAACGTCAATGGCGGTCATGCGGAGTCAGCATCCAATGAGCCAGTTGAAGAACCGGTGAATTTGCATCAGATCAGGGATGAATTGCAATCCATACTGGGTTTGTTGAAGGTTTGAATAAAATCTGAGGCATCAAACAACTGTGCTGGCAACTGCACAAACAACTGTAACACCAAAAAAAGCCACCAGCGTATTTGCCCGGTGGTTTTTTTCATGATTGCGAGATGCCGACTGATTGTTGCCGGCTCACTTTATGCCGCCAGTTTTTTCTTCTCTGGCGCAGTCAGTGTAAAACGGTCGTCTGAGTTGCTGGCGAGATGCAGGCGTTGCGCTTCTGCGACAACTACTGCCTGGGTTTTGAATACGCTCACTGCGGCACCCAGAGAAGCTGCCTGTTCTTCCAGTTTGGCAGTGGATGCACTCGCCATTTCAACCAGACGGGTATTGTCTTGCGTGATTTGATCAATATCACCTATCGCCTGATTTACGTCAGAAATTCCCACGCTTTGTTCCTGGCTGGCTTTGGCAATTTGCTTGATGAGCTCGGTGACCACTTCCACATTGTCGGCAATATTGCGCATAGTCTGGCCAGCTGTATTAATCATTTTGCTGCCAGCTTCCACGGCCTGGCCAGACGAGGCGATCAGGCCTTTAATCTCTTTGGCTGCATTGGCGCTGCGTTGTGCCAGATTGCGCACCTCTGCTGCCACTACGGCAAAGCCACGGCCCTCCTGGCCAGCCCTGGCAGCCTCAACGGCAGCATTTAAGGCCAATATATTGGTCTGGAAGGCGATGCCATCCATAACGCCGATGATCTCGGTAATTTTTCTGGAACTTGCGCTGACGGTTTGCATGGACAGGATACTGCTCTCCATGACTTCCAGACCTTGCTGCACACGTTCAGCTGAGCTATGCATGAGGCTGTTCGCCTGTGCAAGATTGCCTGCGTTTTCAGCAATGGTGGCAGTTAGTTCATCAATTGCTGTGGCTGTCTGTTGCAAGGAAGTTGCCTGGCTTTCTGTGCGGCTGGCCAGGTCAGTGTTTTCATCGTGAATTTCCCTGGCGATGACATCTACGGTTTGCGCACTCAGACGTATATTGGCAACCAGGTTACTCAGTTCCACATTCATCCTGCCGACAGCATTGATCAACTGTGCCAGTTCATCTTTGCCACGGCTGCTGACGCGGTTTTGTAAATTGCCTGCGGCAGTTTCTGCTATCGCTTTTGTCAATGTATTGAGATCCAAGGTCAATGCCTGATAAATGGCCACCAGAAGATAGCTGGCCATCAGCAAGAGCAAGATAATGCCTGCAGACATTTGCCAGGCACGCTGATTGGCCTTGTCTAGTTCATTGGCAAGATTGTTGGCGATAAGGCTGGCGATCGCCATTTTGGTCGTGGCGAGTTTGTTCAAATTATCTGTGCCTGCTTGCAGGAATGCTTCACCGCTACTTTGATTGACCGATGCCAGCACTTCATCTTGTGAGCGCTCCAGGAATTTTTTTGCCTCAGCAATGCTGGCTTGCATGTTGGTATTTGCTAAAGCGTATTCTTTGCCAGGTGCGCCCAGGTTTTGCATGTTCAATGCCAGCCCGGACAGATCGAGCTTTGCCAGCATATGCAGGGAGTTAAGCATCACATCTTCACCGGCTTCGAATAAGCCGGTGTCAATATAAGCAGCTCCGCGACCAGCGATGATGGATAACTTCTCTTCTATCTGCGGTAGGGTGTTGATATAAATGTTGACGAGCTGATGGGTTTTTAAGTCGCTATCCAGGGCCAGTTTTGAACTATTGGCAATTTCCGCAATCTCAAGTTCCAGCGAATTTGACAGCTTGGTATATTCAATAAAACTTTCTGCTGACTTGAGCTGATTTTCTCTTGCCAGCAGGGTAGCCCATAGATTTTTGACCGGACTGGTCTGATCGGTTTGTTTAAGTAATGCGTCTATCTTGCCCTGATTTTCTGTGATGCTGCTTGTCAGTTGCTTGTTGCCAAGCAGGCGCATGTGTTGCAAGGCACGCTGCTTTTGTATCAACAGACGTATCTCATTTTTTATCGCGATACTTTTGATGGCGGTTTGCTTTGCCTGGGTTTGCAATACATCTTCCCGCAGGTTTTGAAATAGCAAGGCCAGCACGACAAGCAAGGGGATTGCAAAGGCAAGGGCGACAAAACTGAGTTTGTGGGCAATTTTAAAATTGCCTAACAGGCGGATAGCAGGGGAGGTAAGCAGGGTCATTTTGAGATGCCAAATGAGTTTGTGAAAGCGGGTAAGGCGAAGCCTAAACGGACAATGTGACTATGCAGTGACAGCAGGCAACATCCTTATGATTCGCAAGGATTTGTCTATCTGGTTTGGATTGCGATTTGCTAATGACGTTTGCTTTGCTGTGGAATAGTTAAATCAAACGTTTGATTTATGTGCTAGTATGCACCGCATGAAAACATCCAGCCAGAAAAAAGCCGTAGCGCGGCACACTCAGCCAGATAGCCAGGTAGCTACACCCGACGGAAAAATATTGCGTATCGATGGTATTGAGGCGCGTACACGCCTGCTGGACACGGCCTTGATATTATTTGCAGAAAAAGGTTTTGCCAAAACCTCGATACGTGAAATTGCCAAGGCAGCCAATGTCAATATTTCTGCCATCAGTTACTATTTTTCTGATAAGGCAGGTTTGTACCGTGCGGTGTTCAATGACCCGCGCACCAATCCAAATGTCGATCCTGAGATATTTGAAGCGGATGTTGCAGACTTGCGTACTATTTTGTTGAAACTGATCTGCACCTTTACGGATTCGCTGAAGCAGGGCGAAATCATCGAGACTTGCATGAAGCTGCATTTTCGTGAAATGCTGGAACCCACAGGCCTGTGGATGGAAGAAATTGACACCGTCATCAAGCCCTCGCACCAGGGGTTTGTCAGGCTCTTGTGCCGTTATCTTGGCATCACCAAGGCAGATGATGATGTGCACAGGCTGGCGATTTCGATTACTGGCCTGGCCATTTCGCTGTTGATCAGCGGTGACGTGATACAGGCGACCAGGCCAGCATTGATCGCCAAACCCAAGGCAATTGATGCCTATGCTTCCCGCCTGGTGGACTATGCCATCGCCATGTGCGAAGACGAAAAGCGGCGCCGGCTGGTAGCAAACTCTGACACTGATAAACCAACTTCTTCGACAGCGATATGACTATACGACGTTTTATTCTTATGCCTGCCATTGCCGCCTTGCTGGCAGCATGTTCGACCACAAGCCCTCTGACATCCAGTACCGGTAGTGTGCCTGCGCAATGGCAGGCGATATTGCCCGCCGCAGAAAAAAATACTGAATTGCATAATTGGTGGCAAGCCAATGGCGATGCCAGTTTGCTGGAATTGATAGAGTCTGCCCAAAAGGTCAGCCCTAACATTGCGCAAGCCTGGTCACGCATAGAAACAGCCAGGGCAGCGAGAGTTGCCAGTGGCGCTGCACTCTTGCCCTCACTGGATGCGATTGCCAATGCGACCCGGGCAAAAAACCAGCCTGGTGTACCAGTCGCCACCACATCGCAGGCAGGTTTGCAGACAGCATGGGAAATTGATGTATTTGGCGCAAACCGCGCTGCGAACCAGGCTGCCCAGGCAGAACTGGAAGGTACGCAAGCGCTTTGGCATGATGCCAGGATATCTGTCGCGGCTGAAGTGGCGCAGCTGTATTTCTCTGTCATCAGTTGCCAGCAAACTGCCGACCTGACCTGGCAAGATGCCAAGTCACGCGCAGAAACTGCCAGGTTGACTGAACTCAGCACCCAGGCTGGTATGTCTTCCAGTGCGACATCCGCATTGGCACGCGCCAGCGCTGCTGAAGGTAATAGCCGTGCCATACAACAGGCAGCATTATGTGACCTGGATGTCAAAGCCCTGGTCGCACTTACCGCCAAGCCAGAACCAGAACTCAGGCAACTGTTGACAATTGCCCAGGCCAGTTTCAAAAACCTGCTGCCTTTGGCTGTCACCTCATTACCCGCACAATTGCTGGGGCAAAGACCAGACGTGTATGCAGCAGAGAAAGAAGTGGCGACCGCCAGTGCCCAGGTTGGTGCAGCGGAGGCGCGACGTTATCCCCGTCTGACACTCAGTGGTTCCATAGGCACCATGCGCTATGACGTTGCTGGCAGTACGACCAGGATGGATACCTGGTCTGTCGGCCCACTGGCATTGACGCTGCCCATATTCAATGGCGGCCAGACTACGGCCAATATTGAAGCAGCCAAAGCACGTTACCTGAATGCCAGCAGCAATTATCACGGCAAGGTCAGGCAAGCGGTGCGCGAGGTGGAGGAGGCACTGGTCAACCTGAATAGCACGGATGCACGCCGTCTTGATTCTGAAATCTCTGCAAAGGGCTACGATCAGGCTTTGCAGGCAACTGCCCAGCGTTACAGCAAGGGCATGGCCAGCTTGCTGGAACTGGAAGATACGCGACGCACCGCATTTGCTTCCCAGTCTGCCCTGATCGCATTGCAGCTCGAAAGAAACCGTGCCTGGATCGCACTATACCGTGCCTTGGGCGGCGGTTGGGACCTGAATGCGCAAGCTGCTGCCCAGCCCCAGACAAATTCCTGAATTTAAAAATTAAACAGAAGGCGTATCAGACATGATGAAACTCATTTCACGCAAACCATTATCCCTGAGCCTGGCTGGCATGATTGCCGTAGGCGCAGGTGGCATCTGGCTGTCGGCGACATCCAATGCTGCTGATGAACCTGCCAAGACAGCCAGTGCCTCGGCACCTGCCGCCAAGGTCAAGCCCGCCCTGACTGTCACTACGACCAAAGCCAGCAGCGGCAATCTTGTCATCAAACTGGCTGCTAATGGCAGTGTCGCAGCATGGCAAGAGGCCTTGATAGGTTCAGAAGCAACTGGCCTGCGCATACAGGAGTTGCATGCCAATATCGGTGATGTGGTGCAGCGTGGGCAGTTACTGGTCAGTTTTGCCAGTGAAACCGTGAAAGCCGATCTGGCGCTGGCACAAGCCAGTCTGGCCGAAGCGCAGGCTAATCTGGCTGACGCCGCCGCCAATGCTGAACGCACCCGCGCTCTGCAAACCAGCGGTGCACTCAGTGCCCAGCAAGTCGGTCAATACCTGACGGCAGAACAAACTGCCAAGGCCAGAGTTGAATCGGCCAAGGCAAGTGTAGAAGCCCAGCAATTACGTATGCGCCATACCCGCGTTCTTGCACCCGATAGCGGCATCATTACTGCACGTGCGGCTACCCTGGGTTCTGTCGTTGGTAATGGCGCAGAATTGTTCCGCATGATACGTCAGGGCCGCCTGGAATGGCGTGCTGAAGTAACGGCTAGTGAAATGGCAAAAATAGTGCCCGGTACTGAAGCCATTGTTACCGCACCAGGCGGCACGCAATGGAAGGGCAAGGTCAGGGTGGTGTCGCCAACAGTAGATGCACAAACCAGGATGGGCCTGGTGTATGTTGATCTGGTGCCAGATACAGCTAATGTTGCCAAACCACAGACAGCCACAGCCTCACTGGCATTCAAGCCGGGCATGTATGCCAAGGGCGAATTCGTGATGGGTAGCTCTCAGGCCCTGACCATACCTCAGCAGGCAGTGGTGGTCAGGGATGGTTTCAGCTATGCCTTCCGTCTTAATGCTGATGGCCGTGTCACGCAGATCAAAGTGCAGACCGGGCGTCGCGTTTCCAATGCACAAGGCGACCTGGTGGAAGTGGTCTCTGGTTTGAACGCTGACAGTACTATTGTTTCCAGCGGCGCAGGCTTCCTCAATGATGGCGATACGGTAAAAGTGGTGGCCGCAACCAAGCCTGCCAATGCTGCTGCAGCCAGCGCAGCCACAGTAGCTGCTGCAAAAAATTAAGGGGGTCATGTGAATTTCTCTTCCCTCTCCATTAAGAATCCCATACCGGCGATCATGCTGTTTATCTTGCTGACGCTGGCAGGGATATTGTCGTTTCGCTCCACCATAGTCCAGGATTTTCCTGATATCGAGCTGCCTATAGTCACCGTCAGCGCACCTTTGTCCGGTGCTGCACCGGCACAGCTGGAAACCGAAGTCGCCCGCAAGATAGAAGATGCGGTCGCTTCCTTGCAAGGCGTAAAAAACGTCTACACCAAGGTGCTGGATGGTAATGTTGAAGTTACTGTCGAATTCATCCTTGAAAAAGTAATCTCGGATGCGGTCAATGAAGTGCGTGATGCCGTGGCGACCGTGCGCGCCGATTTGCCTAGCGAAATGCGAGACCCTACGGTGACCAAGGCATCCACTGCGGGCCGTGTCATCATGACTTACACGGTAGAAGCTGCAGAAGATGGTAAAGACAGTAAGGTCGTTGCTGGCGAAAGCAGCAAACCAGACGCCCAGGAGCTTAGCTGGTTCGTGGACAATACTGTGGCAAAACGTTTGCGTGCCGTACCTGGTGTTGGTGCAGTCAGGCGTATGGGTGGTGTCAGCCGTGAAGTGCGGGTTGAGCTTGATACCAGCAAGATGGCCGCTTTGAACGTTGCTGCTGTTGATGTATCGCGTCGCTTGAAACTGGTGCAACAAGAGGCACCGGGTGGCCGTGGCGATGTCAGTGGTGCTGAGCAATCTGTACGTACCATCGCTACTGTCAAGACTGCGGCTGAGCTGGCAATCCTCGATATTCCATTGCCGGATGGCAGGCATATACGCCTCGATCAGGTGGCACGTGTGCTCGATACTGTCAGCGAGCCCCGTTCTGTGGCTACGCTGGATGGTAAAGCTGTAGTCGGCTTTGAAGTTTTCCGCACCAAGGGCGCCAGTGAAGTTGATGTAGCCAAAGGTTCACATGCCGCAGTGGATGAACTGCAGACTGCGCATCCGAACATGAAGTTCCATCAAGCCATTGATAATGCCCAGCCTGTAGAAGAAAACTTCGATGGCTCGATGGACTTGCTGTACGAAGGCGCCTTGCTGGCCATTCTTGTTGTCTGGTGGTTCTTGCGCGACTGGCGTGCGACGCTGGTGGCTGCGGCAGCATTGCCTTTGTCCGTAATACCTACCTTCCTCGGTCTCAAGTATTTTGGTTATACCTTGAACACGGTGACCTTGCTGTCGCTTGCACTGGTCGTGGGTGTGCTCGTCGATGATGCAATTGTTGAAATTGAAAACATCGCCCGCCATTTGCACATGGGTAAAACGCCAATGCAGGCAGCTATGGAAGCGGCAGATGAAATTGGTATGGCTGTTATCGCCACCACCTTTGCCCTGGTAGCGGTATTCTTGCCTACTGCATTCATGGGTGGTGTACCGGGATTATTCTTCAAGCAGTTTGGCTGGACGGCGGTAATTGCGATCCTGGCGTCATTGGTCGTGGCGCGTTTGCTGACGCCCATGATGGCTGCTTACATCATGAAGGCACCCAAGCCAGGTAAAGCTGGCGAACATGATGGTGTGCATGGTCAAAAAGACGGCTGGATCATGACGCATTACATGAAAACCATGCAATGGTGTCTGCATCATCGACTGATTACCATGATAGCCGCAACGGTATTTTTTATTTCCTCGATAGCTTTGGTCGGTTTGCTGCCAACTGGTTTTGTGCCTTCAGCAGACCGTGCACAAACACAGGTCAATATAGAGTTGCCACCGGGTAGCACACTGGCAGAAACCCGCTCAGTTGCCGAGCAGGCACGTGTCGCCATCATGAAGAACAAGGAGATTATCAATGTCTTCAGTTCTATCGGCGGCGGTTCCAGTGGCGATGCATTTGCCCCGGGTGCCGCAGCAGAAGCAAGACGTGCAGTCTTGACAGTGACAGCAGTGCACAGGAATAAGCGCAAGGATTCGATTGCCGATATTGATGCCAAAATCCGTACTGAGGTGGCGGACATTTCAGGTGCCAGATTCACGGTAGGCCCGCCGGATACTGGCGTCAAAATGCAACTGGTTTTGCAAAGCGAAGACCCGTTGGCATTGCTGGAAGCGGCACAAAAAGTCGAGAGGGAATTGCGCACGCTGAAAGGTGTAGGGAATGTCAGTTCCAGTGCATCGCTGGTACGTCCTGAGATCATTGTTCGCCCTGATATGGCAAGAGCCGCTGACCTGGGTGTGACTGCTTCTGCCATAGGTGAAACAGTGCGTGTGGCAACTGCCGGTGATTATGATCAGGCCTTGCCCAAGCTGAATCTGTCACAACGTCAGGTACCTATCCGCGTCAAGTTACCTGATAGCTTCAGGGCTGACCTGGCCGAGATAGAACGCCTGACAGTACCCGGCAAGAATGGACCCGTCATGCTGGGCAGTGTCGCCAGCGTCAGCATGGAGTCCGGCCCGGCGCAGATAGACAGGCTGAATCGCAAACGCAATGTGACTCTGGATGTAGAACTGGGTAACCGTCAGCTCGGTGAAGTCAATGAAGAAGCACGCGCCTTGCCAAGCATGAAAAACCTGCCGCCATCAGTCAGCATTGCTGAACTTGGCGATGCACAGGAGATGCAAGCCCTGTTCGCCAGTTTTGGTATCGCCATGCTGATCGGTGTGCTGTGCATCTATGGTGTGCTGGTTCTGTTGTTCAAGGACTTCTTGCAGCCGGTGACTATCCTGGCGGCTCTGCCTTTGAGTATTGGTGGTGCATTCGTCGCTTTGCTTGTGACTGGTCGCGCTTTGTCCATGCCATCCATGATAGGTCTGATCATGCTCATGGGTATCGTCACCAAGAACTCGATCTTGCTGGTTGATTATGCGGTGCTGGCAAGAGAGGCTGGCATGAGCCGTTTTGATGCCCTGGTTGATGCCTGTCACAAGCGCAGCCGCCCCATCATCATGACCACCATCGCCATGGGTGCGGGCATGATGCCATTGGCGCTGGGTTGGGGAGCTGACCCCAGCTTCCGTTCACCGATGGCGATTGCGGTAATCGGTGGTTTGATTACTTCAACCTTGCTGAGTCTGTTAGTGGTGCCGGCAGTGTTCACTTATGTTGATGACTTTGAGCACTTACTTGGGAGGATCAGGCGCAAATTATCTGGCAAGTCCGCAAGTCAGCTTGCAACGGATACTCATTAAGATTTTATGGAGCTCCACTTTGTTTGCGATCCTGTGAGCTTGTAGAAAATGTATCGGAATAAAAACCCCCGCAACATGAAAGTGTTGCGGGGGTTTTGTCGTTTGTACATTGGCAACGACTCGCATATTTCCAAAACATCAGATATCGCATCGTTTGCCTGACACTATTTTTCCTTTGAGAAACAAAGGCTTGAATTAAAAAACAACTCCATTGATCTTGCGATATATCAGATTGTGGACTCTATTCATGCTTTGCTATAATGCGTCCCTCATTTGTTACAAATTGTATAGGGCAACACTTATATGAGCAGTGACATGCTAAAAATGGATGAAAAAATATAATAATGCGTGTTCATGGTGTTCGTTTCTCAATTGATAACTTTGCCGCCTGGGCTCCTGGTGTCACGACCAGGGATGCGTGGAAGGAATGGGCTATATCACCATTTCCTCTGACTGGTGATGCTGAGCCTGGTGTTGCAATAATGCCAGCGATGTTGCGCAGACGTGCCGGTTTTCTTGGGAAAATGGCACTGGAAGTTGCATATCAGTGCCTGAATGGGCAGACTAATGTTCCCACGGTATTTTGTTCCCGTCATGGTGAGGTGGCACGCGCTGTTGATTTATTGACAGAGCTGATGCAGGATGCATCAGTATCACCGACTGGCTTTGGTCTGGCTGTGCACAATGCCAGCGCAGGTTTGTTTTCTATTGCGCGCAAGGATCAAGCCAATCATATCGCCCTGGCGGGTGGAAAAAATACAGTGGAACATGCAGTCATTGAAGCATGTGGCTTATTGGCAGATGGCGCGCCCATGGTGATGCTGGTGGCTTATGATAATATTTTGCCATCTGTTTTTGCATCATTTCAAGACTGTGATGAGCAGCCTTACGCCTGGGCCTGGTTGATGGTGCCAGCGCGGGAAGACGCTATTCATCTGAAATGGGATGAAGTTGAAGAACAGGAAATAAACGCCAATGACATGTCTGGCGGCCTGGAAGTGTTGCGTTTTTTAATCGGAGAGCAAGCGCAGATGCAGCGTATAGTCGGTAAGCGACGCTGGTTGTGGTCGCGCCATGTTTGACAAGCTTGACCGTTGCTGGCGGGTGTTGGCCACTGGCATCAGTTTTCTGACGTTTGGCATAGGCGGTTTATTGTTGCGGGTTCTGGTGTTTCCGGCTTTGTATGTGCTGGTATGGCAACAGCAAAAGCGTACCAAGGCAGCGCGCCACATCATACGTCTGACGTTTCGTGGTTTTGTCGGCCTGATGCGACTGCTTGGTGTCTTGCGCTATGAGATCACTGGTCTGGACAGGCTGGAGCGTGGTGGCTTGCTGATACTGGCAAATCATCCTACCCTGATTGATACGGTTTTTTTGATGGCCTTTGTCAAGAATGCAGATTGCATCGTCAAAAGCCATTTATGGAATAACCCCTTTACCCGCGGCCCAGTAAGGGCTGCTGGTTACATCAGTAATGAGCAGGGGACAGAATTACTGGAGGCCTGTATAGCTTCCTTGCAGGCCGGCAATAATTTGATTGTGTTCCCTGAAGGGACGCGTACTCCCGCTGATGGTGTCATATGCATGAAGCGTGGTGCAGCGAATATTGCTGTACGTGGGGTCTGTGCGGTAACACCGGTAGTGATACGTTGCGACCCGCCAACTTTGGGCAAGGGTGAGAAATGGTGGCATGTACCAGAACGTTTTGCGCAGTTCAGAATAGCAGTTAAAGAGGATATTCCGATCCAGCATTTTATTGGTGCTGGCCAGTCGGATGTCATGGCAGCCCGTCATTTGACGGATCATCTGCAGCATTATTTTACCGAGGAAAATCAACGTCATGCTTGAGCAAGAAGTAAAAGAATTAATTATCGAAGTGTTGCAACTGGAAGATATCACAGCTGCTGACATTGATAGCGATGCCCCCTTGTTTGTAGAAGGCCTGGGTTTGGATTCTATCGACGCGCTCGAACTGGGCGTGGCCTTGCAAAAGCGCTACGGTATTTCGCTGTCAGCTGATTCCGAAGATACGCGTCGCCACTTTGCATCGGTGAACGCATTGGCTGCATTAATTGCTGCAAATAGAAAGAAGTAAGGAGTCTGTAATGGTAGTGGTAAGTGAAATGAGCAGAGACGAGCTCTATGTTTGGGTGGTGGACCTGCTGGCTGAAATGTTTGAGCTGGATAAATCGGCTTTGACGATGGAATCCAATCTGTATGCCGATTTGGACATTGATAGCATTGATGCGGTCGACCTGGCAGTCAAGCTCAAACAAATGACAGGCATGCGCTTGCAACCCGAAGTATTTAAAAAAATACGCACCATTGGTGACGTGATTGATGCCCTGCTCAATCTGCAGGCGGAGCAGTCAACATAGTTCGCGCAATCCTGACCGTTGTTGCGGTCATACTTACTGTGCTTTATCCACTCGTCATCTGGTTTGGCCAGGGGCAGGTGGAACCACGCTGGCTGGCTGCCTTATTGCTATTGGCAGCGGCGACCCGATTGCCGACATTCAAGGTCAGCCGTGTAGCGCGTTGGTCCATGTTATGCGCCTTGCTGCTGGCTGGCTGCGCTGTGTGGGCCAATGCATTATTGCCCCTTAAATTGTATCCGGTATTGGTGAATGGCGTATTGCTGGCTGTTTTTTCATATAGCCTGGCAGTGCCGCCGTCCATGGTGGAGCGATTCGCACGCCTGCGCGAACCTGAATTACCTGACGTGGCAATCGCCTACACACGCCGTGTGACGCAAGTCTGGTGCGTGTTTTTCGTCGTCAACGGGAGCATCGCTTTTGCTACGGCCATGTGGGCTTCGCCCGCTATCTGGTCACTGTATACCGGCGTGATTGCCTATATCCTCATGGGGCTGTTATTCGCCATCGAATACATGGTGCGCCTGCGCTTTAAACGAATTCATCATGTCTGATTTTTCTCCCGATCCCTGCCTTGCGCTGGCAGCTCGTCCCGGCCACGCCATCATGGGCTGGAATGCCAAGGGTGCAGTATCGCATAGCGACTTCTTGCAGCGCATAGGTGCATGGAGTGCTGCAGTCCGTAGTACGGCAGGAACACAACTGGCCTTGTATCTCGAAGACAGCCTGGAGTTTTCTGCTGCCTTGCTGGCTGCCTGGCTGGAAAATAAAACGGTATGGCTGACAGCCGATACCTTGCCTGCCACATGTCTTGCATTGTCCAAATCTGTGGATGCGTTTCTGGGCGAGTTCCCAGAAGAATATCAACCGGTAAAAGGGGCAACTGATGCCGTGCCTGTGATGTTGAAAGCACTCGACCCCGATTTCAAAGGCCTGGTCGTGCACACTTCAGGCAGTACCGGACAGCCGCAGGCCATACCCAAAAAACTGTCGCAACTGATGAGTGAAGTTGCTAGCCTGGAGCAGGTATTTGGGCAGCGTCTTGGCAATGCCGAGATTGTTTCTACCGTATCGCATCAACATATTTATGGCTTGCTGTTCAAGGTCTTGTGGCCTACATCAGCAGGCCGCGTTATTCATGCCTTGAGCGTAAACTTTCCTGAGCAACTGGCGCAAATATTGGCGCAGCGTGAATGCGCCTTGATTGCCAGTCCAGCTCATCTGAAACGACTGCCAGAGCATCTGGACTGGCAGGCTGGCAAGCAAAGATTGCGCGCCATCTTTTCATCCGGTGGTCCGCTGGCTGCAGAGACTGCATATGCAGTTGGCGATATGCTCGGGCAAGTGCCTTTTGAAGTCTATGGCAGTTCTGAAACCGGCGGCGTCGCCTGGCGTCAGCGCAAACCGGGCGCAATCGAAAGCTGGGAGGTTTTACCCAAGGTCGATTTGCGTATAGCAGAAGAAGATTTACTGGAAGTGCGTTCGCCGCACCTGGGCCAAACAGACTGGTTGCGCCTGGCTGACAAGGCGCAATTGACAGATAACGGTCGTTTGCTATTGCAGGGACGTAGTGACCGTATCGTCAAAATCGAAGAAAAACGTATTTCTCTCGATGCCATCGAACAGGCTTTATTGGCCTCTGATCTGGTCAGTGAAGCCAGGGTGATCGCGGATCATGAAGTGTCTGGACAAAGACAAAAACTGTCTGCCTTTATCGTGACGACTGAACATGGCCGTCAACAACTGGCGCTGGAAGGGAAGAGGGCGTTCAACCTGCGCATGCGTGCAATATTGAGCGAACTGGTGGAAGCGATTGCCTTGCCACGTCGCTGGCGTTATCTGGATCAAATGCCAGTCAATGCACAGGGCAAGACTACAATCACACAATTGCATGCCTTGCTGGATGAAGCGGGTGATCCGCGCCCACGTTTGCCACAAATACGTCTGCTGGAACAAGCACCAGAAAAAGTCTTGTTTGAGCTGATCGTACCAGCAACTCTGTTTTATTTTGATGGACATTTTTCGGTGGCACCTGTGCTGCCTGGGGTAGTGCAACTCGATTGGGTCATCAAATATGCCCGCGAGTATTTTGCATTGCCGCCCATATTCAAGTCTGTTCATGCGCTGAAGTTCCAGCATGTGATCCATCCTGAAGTGCCAGTCATGCTGGAGTTGGTACATGAGGTAGTAAAAGACAGTCTGCAATTCCGTTATTTTTCTGAGGCCGGGCAACATGCCGGTGGTCGTATTATTTTCGCTAATGAAAAGCCCGCATGCTAGATAAGAAATTTTCTCCTGAACGCCAATCCGCTTTTGCCGCTCGTTTTGAAGCGCAAAAGATTGCCTTTGGTCCTGTCGTTTTCCAATGTGTACGCTATGCCTGGAAGCGCGGCATGTTGCAGACACTTGCCGATGCCGGAGGCACAGGTCTGACTATTGCCGATATGGCAGCCACAGGCAAGTGGACTGAATATGTATTGAAGGTCGTACTGGAAACCTGTCTTTCATCGGGCGTGGTGTATCTGAGTGCCGGTTCTTATGTGCTCGACAAGGCTGGCTATTGTGTGCTGACTGATTCCATCACCCAGGTCAATCTCGATTTCAATCACGATGTCTGTTACGAAGGTTTGTTCAAGCTTGACGAGTCACTGGATAATGAAAAACCCCTGGGCCTGAGCGCCTTGGGTAACTGGCCCACGCTGTATCAGGGTCTGTCGCAGTTGCCAGAACCGGCGAAGACCAGTTGGTTTGCTTTCGACCATCATTATTCTGATACTTCTTTCCCCAGCATCTTGCCTGACGTGTTTGCAACAGCACCACGCAAGCTGATGGATATAGGTGCTAACACTGGCAAATTCAGTTGTGCAGCGCTGGCCTACAATCCTGCTGTAGAAATGCATCTGGTGGATTTGCCACGTCAGTTGTCGGTGGCGGAAGAAAATCTGAAAACCGCAGGTGTGCGTGAGCGCGCCCATTTCCACTCTATCGATTTGCTGGACAATGAAGCTGCCTTGCCTGATGGCATGGACATGATCTGGATGAGCCAGTTCCTCAGCTGTTTTTCAGAGTCTGCTATTGCCAGTATCCTGCAACGCGCTGCCAAAGCGCTGGCCCCTAACGGGCAATTGCTGATCATGGACACCTTCTGGGACAGGCAGCGTTATGATATCGCCGCATTTTGCCTCATCAATACTTCACCTTATTTCACGGCCATGGCCAGTGGTAACAGCAAGATTTATGAGAGCGGTGATTATGTGCGCCTGGCAGAAGCCGCTGGCCTGCAATTGATCACGACCCGCGACGATATCGGCTATTGCCATTCCCTGTTGCGTTTTGCGAGGGTGGAGAAGTAAAGTGTTCAAACCCTGCATCCTCATCCCCGTCTATAACCATGAACATGCAATAGCTGCCGTAGTGCAGGCCGTGCTGGCGCATGAAGTGGATTGCGTGCTGGTGGATGATGGCTGCTCGGCTGCCTGTGCGCAGGTGTTGCAGGGTTTGCAGGCCGCAACACCAGGTCGCGTGACTTTACTGCGTCACGACGTCAATCAGGGCAAGGGCGCCGCCGTGCTGACAGGTTTTCGCTATGCGGCGCAAGCGTCTTACACCCATCTTTTGCAGATTGATGCAGATGGGCAGCATTGCGTGGCCGATGTACCGCAATTCTTGACGCAGGCAAAAGCACATCCGCAGGCAGTGATTGCCGGTTACCCGGTCTATGATGAATCCGTGCCTGCCATACGTTTGTATGCGCGTTACCTGACCCATGTCTGGGTCTGGATTAATACCTTGTCGCTGGCCATACGCGACTCCATGTGCGGTTTCCGTGTCTATCCTGTGGATGCCGTGATCGCGTTGATGGCCAGGCAGGACATAGGCAGGCGCATGAATTTTGATACCGATATCCTAGTCAGATTGTATTGGGATGGCGCAGCAGTCATCAACCTGCCTACCCGTGTTGCTTATCCCACGGATGGCGTTTCTCATTTTCGCGTCTGGCGTGACAATGCTCTGATCACCGTCATGCATACCAAGTTATTCTTTGGCATGTTGTTGCGCATTCCCTCTCTGCTGGCACGTCACTGGCGTAGCCAGCCTGAGGCGGGCAAATGAAACAGAACACACAACATTCAGGTTCTGCCTGGCATTGGGCCAGCATCAATGAAGTCAGCTTTGTGGCTGGCATGCGTTTTTTGTTCTGGGTATTCAAGGTCTGTGGACGCTGGCCGTTCCGCATATTTTTGTATCCGGTGCTGGCCTGGTATGTGCTCACCAAACCTGCGCCACGCCGCGCATCTATGGCTTACCTGCAACGTATGAATGCCTATAGCAAAGTAGCTCAGGGGTGGACTGGCGTGTTACAGCATTTTGCTGCCTTTGCAGAAAACATACTCGACAAGATGTTGTTGTGGGGTGGTTTGTTTGATGAGCGCAAAGTCAAGTATGTCGGGCAAGAAGAAATGCATGTTCAGGTCACCCAAAAGCGTGGTGGCCTGATCGTATGTTCGCATCTGGGTAATCTGGAAATGTGCCGCGTGTTGTCGCGCCGTTTTCCTGAAGTGAAATTGACGGTGCTGGTGCATACCAAACATGCGCAGGCATTTAACCGCATGCTGGCAAGGCTAGATCCAGAGAGCCAGATGAATTTATTGCAGGTGACAGAAATGACACCTGCCACCGCCATGCTATTGGCAGACAAAATTGCTGAAGGTGGTTTTGTCGTGATTGCTGGTGACCGTATCCCGGTAGCGCCGCAACCCAGGGTGGCGGTGGCCTCTTTTCTTGGGCAGGATGCAGCTTTCCCGGTTGGTCCTTATGTGCTGGCCAGTGTCTTGCAATGCCCGGTCTATCTGCTGTTTTCCTTGCAAATGGATGGCGTGCCGCAAGTCTGCTTTGAACTCTTGCGTGAGGCTATCAGGCTGCCACGCAAAGGGCGTGATGACGTCTTGCGCAGCGTAGTCGCTGAGTATACCGCCCGCCTCGAATATTATGCAGTGCGGGCACCACTGCAATGGTTTAATTTTTATGATTTTTGGCATTTACCCGAATTGGAAAAATAAGATGCAATCCGCTGATCAGAGCACCAAGCTGCGCACCGTACAATTCGACCGTAACAGATTGAGCATAGAAGATATCGTTGATATCGCCCACGGCCGCGCCAATGCGGCGCTGTCTGCCGACCCTGAGTTTCGCGCAGCGATAGCCCGTGGCGCAGATTTTCTGGATCGCCTGTTGCGTGAAGACGGCACCATTTATGGCGTCACGACTGGCTATGGGGATTCCTGTACCGTCACCGTGCCGCCAGACCTGGTGGCAGAATTGCCGCACCATCTGTATACCTATCACGGCTGTGGCCTGGGTGAATATCTGTCACCGGCACAAACCCGCGCCGTGATGGCTACACGTCTGGCATCTTTGTCCAAAGGCTTTTCTGGTGTCAGCGTAGAGTTGCTGGAACAGATCAGCCGTTTGCTTGAGGCGGGTCTTTTGCCGCTGATCCCCAGCGAAGGCTCTGTCGGTGCCAGTGGTGACCTGACACCTTTGTCTTATCTGGCTGCAGTCCTGTGTGGCGAACGCGAAGTCTGGCGCGATGGCGTGCAGGTACCTGCGGCCCAGGCTCTGCGTGAAGCCGGAATCACGCCTTTGCGCCTGCGTCCGAAAGAGGGCCTGGCCATCATGAATGGCACAGCCGTCATGACAGCGCTGGCCTGCATGGCCTATGACCGTGCTGATTATCTGGTGAAGTTGACTACGCGCATTACCGCAATGGCCTCAGTGACCCTGGATGGTAATGTTCACCATTTTGATGAAGTATTGTTTTCAGTGAAGCCACATCCCGGCATGCAGGGTGTGGCTGCATGGTTGCGCCAGGATTTACCAGCCGGGCAAGTTGAGCGCAATGGCAAACGCCTGCAAGACCGTTATTCCATACGTTGCGCCCCGCATGTCATAGGTGTGCTGGCCGACGCCATGCCTTTCTTCCGTCAGTCCATAGAAAATGAATTGAACAGCGCCAACGATAATCCGATTATCGATGGCGACAATGAGCGTGTACTTCATGGTGGCCATTTCTACGGCGGCCATATTGCTTTCGCCATGGATGGCATGAAGAATGCCGTCGCCAATCTGGCAGATTTGCTGGACAGGCAAATGGCCTTGATGGTCGATAGCCGTTATAACCATGGCTTGCCCGCCAATCTGTCTGGCATGGAAGGGCCGCGTGCGGCAATCAACCACGGCTTGAAAGCCTTGCAAATCAGTGCTTCAGCCTGGACGGCAGAGGCATTGAAGCTGACCATGCCTGCCTCCGTCTTTTCACGTTCCACCGAATGCCATAACCAGGACAAGGTCAGCATGGGTACCATCGCTGCCCGCGATTGTCTGCGCGTGCTGGAATTGACTGAGCAGGTAGTGGCTGCCTTGCTTATTACAGTAAGGCAGGGTGTCTGGCTGCGTTTGCGTGTGAGTCAGGATTTGCAACTATCGCCAGCGTTGACACAAATGATGGATGCACTGGCTGGCGATGTAGCACCGGTGCAGGAAGACCGTCGCCTGGAACCTGACCTGCGCCTGATGCTAGAGCGTATCCGCCAGCAAGAATGGAAGCTCTATGCGTAAAAAGAATACACCCAGCCCATGGGTTGCCGAAGTCGAGATACAGGTTCAGTTCTTTGACCTGGACCCCATGGAAATCGTCTGGCATGGCAACTATGTCAAATATCTGGAAATAGCGCGCTGTGCCTTGCTGGATCATATCAATTACAACTATGTGCAGATGAAAGAGTCCGGTTATGCCTGGCCTGTTATCGACATGCAGTTGCGCTATATTGCTCCCGCCAGTTTTGGCCAGAAGCTGACCCTGCGTGCCGAGATTGTCGAATGGGAAAACCGTTTAAAGATAGATTACCTGATCACCGACACCGTCACAGGAAAGCGCTTGAACCGTGCCAGCACGACCCAGGTCGCCGTTGAAATTGCCAATGGAGAAATGTGCTTTGTTTCTCCTGCCATCTTGTTTGAAAAATTGGGAGTGCCCATTCCATGATGTCCATGATGCGTTTGTTATCTATTATCTGCATGCTATTGCTGAGCCTGTTTTGGACAGACAGCAGTAATGCCGCCGCACCTATCAGCAAAATTCAGAACATGCTGGCCAAGCCGCCAGTGCTGTGCGGCAGGTTTGATCAGACCAAGCAATTACAGGGCATGAAAAAACCACTGGCATCCAATGGCCGTTTTTGCGTCGTTAATGGCAAGGGCATCTTGTGGCGTACGTTGCAACCATTCCCAAACACCTTGCGCCTGACGCGTGATGAGATCGTACATTTGCAAGGTGAGCGGGTAGCCATGCGCCTGGATGCGCAAAAAGAACCTACGGTACGCATGATCAACAGCGTGCTGTTTTCTCTGCTGTCTGGTGATCTGGGTAAGCTGGAAACCCTGTTTGAAGTCGAAGGCAATGCTGATGCCAGCAACTGGAAGGTGGCACTCAAAGCCCGTGAAGCAGCACTGGCAAAAGCGATAGGGGCGATCTCTCTGGACGGTGGTGTCTACGTAAAAAATATCCATATTGATGAAGCCAGTGGTGACCGTACCACCATCATTTTTTCAGATATCAAAACTGGTGAAACTGCCATGACAGCTGAAGAACTGGCCTTGTTTGCTCAATAAGGGAAAAGCAAACTCATGAGCGATGGTATGAAAAAACAGCATGGATGGACTAAGGGGCTGGCAATCACATGGGCAATCGTGGTTTGCCTGTTGCTGGCTCATAATGCCTATCTATGGCTGGGCAAGCGTATCGCGCCTGATACTGACATCCTGGCCTTGTTGCCTGTGCAAGAACGTGACCCGGTCTTGCAGCAATCCTTCGCCCACATGGTGGACACTGCCCAGCAAAGGGTCGTGGTACTGATAGGTGCGAATGACTGGGAACAGGCCAAACATGCTGCCGCTGCTTATCAAAAAGTGCTGACAAGCCGTACAGATTTACTGACGGCGACCAATATCAGTGACCAGGCCCAGAATGACTGGCTGGCGGTATTCCAAAAACAAAGCCTGGGTTTGCTGACAGCACAACAAGAACAGCAATTGCGTACAGAACCAGCGCAATACTGGACTGACCTCGCGCTGGCAAAAATGTACAGTGCCTTCTCAGGTCCCAAACTGGGCAGTTTTCAGGATGACCCTTTTAATCTGTTTTCTGGCTGGGTACAGGAAAGGGCGCAAGAAACACCGGTGCGCCCGCGCGATGGTTATCTATTCGTGGCAGACAAGGACAAACAATATGTGCTGTTGCCGCTGACACTGAAGCCATCGGCATTTTCCCTGACTGCGCAAGAGATGGTTGTACCTTTGCTGGGCAAGGCGGCGGAAGCAGCTTTGTTGGCGACACCTTCGGTAGAGATCATTAACGCTGGTGTTGTCCTGCATGCTGCCGCTGCCGGGCAACAGGCTGGTGGTGAAGTATCGACGATAGGCCTGGGTTCGCTGATAGGCATCATCTTGTTGATGTGGCTGAGCTTTCGTTCCCTGAAACCCATCACCTTGATTTTGCTGTCCATAGGCGTAGGTTTTCTCGGTGCCTTGTCGGTGTGCTGGATGCTGTTTGGTGGCATACATTTGCTAACACTGGTATTTGGTGCCAGCCTGATAGGTGTGGCGCAGGATTATGGAATCTACTTTTTGTGCAATCGCTTGAGTGCTGATGCCAGTATTGATTCGTCCACTTTACTGAAACGCTTGCTGCCGGGCCTGGGCCTGACTTTGCTGGCGGCAGTCATTGGTTATCTGGGCCTGGGATTGACGCCTTTCCCTGGCTTGCGTCACATGGCAGTATTTTCTGCACTGGGGCTGGTGTTTGCATGGCTCACCGTGATTTGCTGGTTCCCGCAACTGATCAGCGCTGGCAGCCTGAAAAGTGGCAAGCTGGTGGCGCGTTATTCAGCAGCGCTCATGCGCTGGCCACGACTGGGCTGGAATCTGCGCAGCTTTGTAGTCCTGGCTATTTTTGCGATAGCTACGGCGATAGGCTGTTCGCGCCTTGGTGCCAACGATGATATTCGTCTTTTGCAAAACTCTCCCAAGCATCTGGTGGCGGATCAGATCAAACTGGGTAAATTGCTGGATGCTCCTACGCCGGTCCAGTATTTCCTGGTGCGTGGTAATAGCGCAGAAGTCGTTTTGCAGCGTGAAGAAGCCCTGAAGCGCAAACTTGATCCTCTTATAGAGCGTCATACCATCTCCGGCTATCAGGCTTTGTCAAACTGGATACCGTCTGCGCAATTACAAAAACAGCGCCATCAACTGATAGACGAAAAACTGCTGGCAGAAGGTGGGGCTTTGAGTTTATTGGCCAGCAAGGTGGAAGAAGATGCAGCCTGGGCCGCTGCCATACGCAAGCATTTGCTGACACTGACAGCCAGCACATCTATCGATGAATTTCTCAAGACCTCAGCTGGTGAACCTTGGCGGCATTTGTGGCTGGGACAAATCGGCAATGAGTACGCCAGTATCGTCGCCTTGCGTGGTCTCAGTTATGCCAATAATGGCCTGGCAACTTTGCAACAGGCAGGGCAGGGGCTGGAAGGTGTGCAATGGGTAGATAAAGTCAACGAAATATCCTCGGTGCTGGGGCGCTATCGTGCCTATATGGGCTGGGTAGTGTCAGCGGCTTATCTGGTGGTATTTGCCCTGTTATTCCCGCGTTACCGTCGCAATGCCTGGCGCGTGCTGGCACCTACCATGTGTGCCAGCCTGGTGACTCTGGGTTTGCTGGGGCTGGCGGGGCAAAGCCTGCAGTTATTCCATGTGCTGGCGCTGATGTTATTGCTGGGCGTGGGTGTTGATTACGGTATCTTCATGCAAGAGCATCCGGACAGGCGTAATGCCACGCCATGGCTGGCTGTTGGTTTGTCGGCTGCGAATACCTTGCTGTCTTTCGGTTTGTTGGGATTGAGCCGCACCCCGGCATTGCAAGCCTTTGGCCTGACGATGCTGATAGGAACTGCGCTGGTGTGGCTGATTGTTCCCTGTTTTACTTCTACTACAGAAAGTGCGCATGTTGCTCAAACTTAAATCATGGCTGAGCTTGGCTGCATACGCGACCATACTCGCATTGCTGAGTGCCTGCGCCAGCAAACCTGTGCAACCTGAAGCCCGCCTGGGGCTGATGCTGGCTCCTGCGGCACTGGATGCTTCTTTCAGTGTGCAGCAACATTTGATCGTGGAAAGAAATGGCCGCATAGACGAGCTGGATGCAGCGCTGGAAGTGGAACCTGGCCATCTGGAACTCGTCGGTCTGGCGTTTGGACAGCGCGTACTGAGTCTCAGTTATGACGGCAAGCAATTAAAGTCATGGCGACATGTCATGCTGCCTGCGCAGGTCAGGGCAGAGGATGTGCTGGAAGACATGCAGCTCAGTCTGTGGCCAGCGAGTGCGATTGCCCAAGCCCTGCCTGCAGGTTGGCGCATAGAAGAGCAGGGCTTGCACCGTTCGCTTTACCTTGATGAGAAACTAGTCGTCACAGTTGACTACAGCAGCATGCCACGCTGGAGCGGCACGGTCGTCCTGAATAATTTGCGTTACCACTATCGCCTGACCATACAATCAGCACCTTGAGTACCTGAATATCATTATGAAGCTGTATTTACATCACTGCGGTATCGTTTGCTCATTAGGCGATAATCACCAGGACATCCTGCATCGTTTGCTGGATACGGCTGAGACTGGTGTCTTGCCTACCGATGCCTGGTCAAATGGTCGTACATTGCCGCTGGGGCAAGTGACTAGTGCATTGCCGGATATCAGCGCCATGCCATTGAACATGCGTAGCCGTAATAACCAGTTGGCACTGGCTGCACTGACACAGATACGGCCAGCACTGGATGCTGCCATAGCTCGCTTTGGTGCAGACCGTGTTGCTGTGGTGATAGGCACCAGTACCTCAGGCATCGCCAGTACCGAAGCTGCGCTGCGCCAGTTCAAAGCTGATGCCTCACTGCCTGCTGAGTTTCATTATGGCCAGCAAGAGATGGCTTCGCCTGCCGATTTTCTGGCCCATGTTGCGGGTATCACTGGCCCTGCTTATGTGCATTCCAGTGCCTGTTCTTCCAGCGCCAAGGCCATGG
Source organism: Undibacterium sp. GW821-FHT07F11 (assembly GCF_059418665.1). Taxonomy (NCBI): domain Bacteria; kingdom Pseudomonadati; phylum Pseudomonadota; class Betaproteobacteria; order Burkholderiales; family Oxalobacteraceae; genus Undibacterium; species Undibacterium sp. GW821-FHT07F11. The sequence goes on along the minus strand of NZ_JBWKQH010000002.1, from coordinate 403,354 downwards.
CCAGTGCTGCGCGTCTGATCAAAATGGGGTTGTGCGATGTCGTCCTCACGGGCGGCGTAGATACCTTATGTGCTTTTACCGTGGCTGGATTTTCAGCGCTTGAATCGGTCAGTGACAGCTTGTGCAACCCTTTGAGTGCCAATCGTCATGGTATTAATATAGGTGAAGGTGCGGCTTTATTCCTGATGAGTGCCGAAACTGATGATGGCACGGGTTCTGGCATCGCTTTGTGTGGCTGGGGTGAGTCATCTGATGGACATCACATGTCAGCCCCTGACCCTGCCGGTGGTGGTGCCCGCCTCGCCATCAGTCAGGCTTTGCAGCGTGCTGGTATTTCAGCAGCAGATATCGATTACATCAACCTGCATGGCACGGCCACCCCGCAAAATGATGCGATGGAATCACGCGTGGTTCATGATCTGTTTGGCGATGCTGTGCCAGTCAGTTCCACCAAGCCATTTACCGGACATACCCTGGGTGCTGCTGCCGCGGTAGAAGCTGCATTGTGCTGGCTGACCATGCAGGGTGATAATGCGCAAGGCAGATTGCCACCCCATCTGTGGGATGCTGTCGCAGACCCACAATTACCCGTGCTGAATGTGGTTTCCCATGGTCAACAACTGGGACGACCAGTGCGTTATGTACTGAGCAATTCCTTTGCCTTCGGTGGTTCCAATGCAGCCTTGATACTAGGGAGAGAATGAACATGCCGAATGAAAAAGAATTTCCCCCTGTTCGCGATCTGGTACCGCATGATGGCGAGATGGTCTTGCTGGACAGGGTGCTGAGCGCCGACGATGAGAATTTGTGTGCGGAAGTCAGCATCAGGCCGGATACTCTGTTTTGCGAAACATCCGGTGTCGGCGCCTGGGTTGGTATCGAATATATGGCGCAAGCCATTGCTGCCCATGCAGGTTATCTGGCGCAATTGCGTCATGAACCTGTGAAAGTAGGTTTTCTGCTGGGTTCAAGGCGCTATGAATGCAGTCAGCCCTTATTTGTGCTTGGCAGTGTCTTGCATATCCAGGTGCACAAGGCATTGCAGGGTGATAATGGCCTTGGGGCTTTTGAATGTCAGATTAGTGATAGCGTGAGTGGTACGTCGTTGGCAAATGCGACTATTACCGTGTTTCAGCCAAATAACGTCAAAGATTTTCTGCAACGGAGTTAGTAATGAGTATGAGTGTGTTGGTGACTGGATCGTCAAGGGGCATAGGCAAGGCCATCGCTTTGCGTCTGGCCAGTGATGGTTACGATATCGTCTTGCATTGCCGTAGCCAGCGTGAAGAAGCAGAAACTGTTGCGCGTGAAATTGCTGCCATGGGCCGCCAGGTGCGTGTCCTGCAATTTGATATCAGTGAGCGCGAGCAGGCCGCAGCCATACTGACTGCCGATATTGAGCAGCATGGCTGTTATTACGGCGTAGTCTGTAATGCTGGTGTGGCACGTGACAATGCTTTTCCTGCCATGTCAGGTGAGGACTGGGATATCGTGCTGAGTACCAATCTCGACGGTTTTTATAATGTGCTTAATCCCTTGGTCATGCCCTTGGTACAGCGCCGCAAGCCTGGCCGTATCGTCACTTTGGCATCGGTATCGGGCCTGATCGGTAACCGCGGCCAGGTGAATTACAGCGCTGCCAAGGCAGGCATCATTGGTGCTACCAAGGCATTGGCAATTGAATTGGCAAAACGGGCAATCACTGTTAATTGCGTGGCCCCGGGTTTAATAGAAACAGACATGATAGAAGATGTGCCGATGGAAGAAGCCTTGAAAATGATACCTGCCAAGCGCGTTGGCAAGCCAGAAGAAGTGGCTGCCGTCGTCAGCTTTCTCATGCAGCCTGATGCGGCTTATGTGACGCGCCAGGTCATTTCAGTCAATGGGGGAATGGCGTGAATAATAGTGGAATAAGTAATAGCGGAATGAATAATGCTAAACGCCGCGTTGTCGTCACAGGCATGGCCGGCATCAGCCCTTTGGGCAATGACTGGACCAGCATACGCAAGCAATTGGGCGAATACAGAAATGCCATCAAGCGTATGGATGAATGGAGCGATTACGAAGGCCTGAACACGCAACTGGGTGCGCCAGCGGCAGCTTTTGAATTGAACGAGCGCTACCACCGCAAGGCCACACGCAGCATGGGCAGGGTAGCCCTGATGGCGACGCGAGCCAGTGAAATGGCGCTGGAGCATGCAGGTTTGCTCAATGATCCCTTCATCAGCAGCGGAAAAATGGGGATTTCCTTTGGCTCTTCTGCAGGTACACCGAGTGCTATTGGCGACTTTGGCCGCATGATGGAAGAACGCACTACCAAGGGTATCAATGCCACTACCTATATCAAGATGATGGCGCATACTGCGCCTGTCAATATAGGCGTGTTCTTTGGTCTGACCGGGCGCGTCATCACGACATCGTCAGCATGTACTTCTGGCAGTCAGGGTATAGGTTATGCCTATGAAGCCATACGTGGCGGCAAACAAGTCGCCATGATTGCCGGTGGTGCTGAAGAATTATGCGCGACAGAAGCGGCAGTGTTTGATACCCTGTTTGCCACCAGTGTGCGCAACGACACGCCAGAGATTACACCACGGCCCTTTGATGCAGGACGTGATGGCCTGGTCATCGGTGAAGGTGCGGGCTGCCTGATACTGGAAGAACTGGAACATGCACTGGCACGTGGTGCCACGATACATGCCGAGCTGGTCGGTTTTGGCACCAATAGCGATGGCTGTCATGTCACGCAACCAAATGCCGAGACCATGAAAATCGCCATGCAACTGGCGCTGGAAGATGCAGAGCTGCAGGCATCTGATATTGGCTATGTAAACGCCCACGGCACCGGTACCCAGCAGGGCGACATCGCTGAAAGCCAGGCTACAGTGCAAGTGTTTGGTAATACCATGCCCATCAGCTCACTGAAAAGTTATATGGGGCATACCCTGGGTGCCTGCGGTGCACTGGAAGCCTGGATCAGCATAGAAATGATGAACGAGGGATGGTTCGCTCCCACGATCAATTTGCAAGAGCTTGACCCGCAATGCGCAGACCTCGATTACATCAGGGATGAGGGCAGGATGATAGATTGTGAATATGTAATGTCGAATAATTTTGCTTTTGGTGGAATAAATACTTCGCTGATTTTTAAAAAATACCGCTGACCATAGATGCGGCCTGTACTTAAATAAGGAAAACCAGAATGAAAAAAGTAATTTCAGCAGTAATTGTATTGGCGACGATGATGGCAAGTATGAGCAGTGTTCAGGCCGCAGACAGAAAAGTCATGTTGCCTCTCTCCGGTGCCATGAACGCCAATGATGCACAAAGCCGTTTGGGCGATTCAGTCAAATTTTATTTTGGCAAACAGCCAGGGCCAGTAGTTCTGGAAACACTTGCCAGCGATAAAACCAGCCTGAAAACCAATGCTTTTGGTAAATCAGATGCAAAGGCCTGTAACTGGGTGTTTTTGTCTGCCATGTTGCAATTGCAAAAACGTGCAAAAGAATTGGGCGCAAATGCAGTCGTCAATATCGTCAGCAACTATGACAACATTGAATATGCAAGCGAAGCCGAGTTTGAATGCCACGTTGGCGCCATCATGGCAGGCGTTGCACTCAAAGGTGATTTTGTCAGAATAGATAACAAGTAAAAAAATATTGCCCCAAATTATCTGATCACAGTGGGCATAAATGAAGAGAGGGATATGCCTGTCATATCTCTTCCTCTTATATCAAGGATGTATTTATGAGTGTCGTATTAAAACGTGGTTTGCTGTTATCTGCAATATTTGCTCTGGCTTTATTGCAGGGGTGTGCTACTTCTGTAAAAGCGAATGCAACTCAGAATCCCGCACCCAAAGAAGCATTTGCTTCCTTTGGTCGCATTATAGTGAAACCGGCGATATTCAAAGATGGCTATAGTGGTGATATTTCCGGGCTGCTTAAAATCAATGACAATATCCAGAAAGATTTGGCTGGCCCTTTGGAAAGCTGGAATAAGCGTCCAGCCAATGGCCGCACCTTGGTCATCCAGCCCGTAGTCGAGGAAATACAGTTTCAGCATGGTGCCAAACGTGTCTTGCTGGGGCCATTGGCAGGCAGCTCAGGCGTGTTGCTGCGTTTGAATGTGACTGATACCGAAGGCAATTCAGTGGCAAGGCCAGAATTTTTCCAGCGCGCAGCTGCCATGGCAGCGGGGTTTGTTTTTGGCGTGCATGATAATTTGATGCTGACCCGTGTCGCCAATCTGGCCAGCGGATATGTGATCAGCAATTACAGCACTGCTGTCGGTGGCCCGACCGGGGCTGATGACAAGGCTTTGCGTTAAACCACCCACTCAACAGCCAGAGCGGTACAAGGTATGAAAACTCAGTCTGATGAAGCAAGTATTTACCTGTTCAGCCTGCATACCTTGACAGATTCCGGCCTGGCGAATTTTTTACCCTGGCTCTCAGAAAGTGAAGTGCAGCGTTATCAGCGCTTTACTCGTCCTGAGCGTCAGCAGCAATTCCTGGCTGGCCGTATTCTTTTGAGACAGGTACTGGCTCATTTACTGGATATGCCAACCACAGAACTGGAATTGATCGAGCAAGCCGGTAATGCGCCTCGCCTCGGTCAGCCAGAATTAAGTGATGTCGGTTTCAGCCTCTCGCATAGCGGCCCCTGGGTTGCCTGTGCTGTCAGCGTCAGTAGCAAGCTGGGCCTGGATATTGAAGTGCTGAACCCGGAACGCGATTTCTTCGCCCTGGCATTGCAGGCATTTAATGCAGACGAAAATGTCCGGTTAGCGCAACAGGATGCGGGAAATCGTATGCATGATTTTTATCAGTTGTGGACTACCAAAGAAGCGCAAATCAAACTCAATCAGGCAAGCGCACAATGCCTGCACTTGCCACATCCTGAATTGTCCATCACTTTGTGTAGTTCTAAACTATTGAGCTCAGCGCCGCAGCTTCTGGCTACTACTTTGTCAGCGAAATAAACCCCAGAGCCAGTTCCAGATGCCTGGCAATTCTGGAGCGTTGCTGGCGTCTTTTACTACCCTTGCCATGGCAGCACGTTCGAGTTCGTCTCGATCATCGTAGAAGGGCTTTTCACTGACGGGAATTTCCAGTTCTTTAGCGACATCTAAAAGTATCTCCAGATACTCTTCCATATGATTGGCGGTATAGGGATTGATGTCATGAAAGGTGACGACAATGGGTGTTACACCATCTACTGAGGGCATTTCATTCTGGCACCACTTTGGACGGGTGGCCAATAGCAGTTTGCGCATATTACGGCGTTTGGTCAGGCTGAAGTTGATGCCGTAGATAATGCCGTCATTTGCACTCAGATCAGTCAGCAGCATTTGCAAGCCATGGCTGTGATAGGTATCAAGGGTACGGGCATCATAATTCCAGAAAGGCGGGCGTACCAGTTTTGGCGCCGTACCCGTAATGCCACTCAAGTCGGCGATACCCAACTCAAGTGAGGTTTTTAATTCTTCTTCACTCAGATAGCGGTGATTGGAATGTCGCGGCGTACCCGTATGAAAAGCCAGCAGATGACCTGCTTCCACTTCCCGTTTCAGTAAAGTTCTGCCAAATTCCGTGCCGCCGCCGTTGACTGCCCTTGTCTGGGCAAAAAATATAGCTTTGATACCAGCCTGATAAGGATTGTTTTGTAAAGTGCTTAATATTTTCTCAGTTGGATTATCTGGCTGTACTGCACTGGGGCCATCATCAAAGCTTAATAAAAACCGTATTGGTGCAGGGGTGTTTGCACAACTATCCGCTATTGCCGTATTGCAAAAGCCTGAAGTCAGGGAGATGAGCAAACAAAAGAAGGCGTGACGCCAAGAGCAGAATGTGAACAAAGTCGGAAAAAATTAGCTTTTGATGGGAGGTGCTTATTGTATCCGTCCACAAACTTTTTTTCTTGATTTAATCAGGACTTGAATAATTTCAAATCGTATTTGTCACTGCCAAAGTGCCCCCGGCGTAGTCAGATGACCGGCAAACAATAAATGTATCCGCCTAAATTCCTGGATTTGCATAAAAGTATAAGTATTTAACATTTGAAATGTGAATGATATTGATTCTCATTGTCAACATATATATCATTCGTATTAGTTTGTAATTAGCTGTACCGAGCTACAAAATTAATATCTTATTTATAATATTTTGCTCCATGCAATCAAGGATCTACATGAAACATTCGCAAGCTCAAAAGCCAAAAAGCCTACGTGATACTGACGAGCCGGTATTTAGCTCAATGAAGAAAACGACTCTGGCATTGGGTATATCCAGTGCGATGTTGATGCCTGTGCTTGCGACGGCACAAGATGCAACGCCTCCAGCTGCCAAGACACAAAAAGATGGGCAGAAGCTGCCAGAAGTGGAAATCCTGGGTAAAAGGCGCGAGTCCAATCCCAATGCGGAAGTGGGTGCCCCTTATAAGGCAAAATCCTCTGCCGATTCACGTCACACCCGCCCACTGGCAGAAACGCCACAGACTATCTCTGTATTGACGCGCTCTGCTATTGATGACTCTGGCCTGACGGACTTGAAACAAGTGCTGGGTGCACAGCCTGGCATTACCCTGGGTACTGGTGAAAACGGTAATGCCTTCGGCGACCGCTACATCATTCGCGGTCAGGAAGCACGAAGCGATGTTTTCGTTGACGGCTTGCGTGACCCAGGTATGTCGACACGTGAAAGTTTCGCCATTGAGCAATTGGAAATTTCCAAAGGCCCAAATTCAAGTTTTGCTGGCCGCGGTACAGCTGGCGGTGCGATCAATGCCATCACCAAGCAAGCGACCCTGGATCACGATTTTGAACGTGTCTCGGTAGGCGTAGGCAGTGATTCACAAAAACGTGTTACTGCTGATATCAACAAAGGTTTTGGCGATAATTTTGCATTGCGTACCAACTTGTTGTACGGCGATGAAGATGTACCAGGCCGCTCACCGTCCAACCGTTCACGCAAGGGTATCGCATTGTCCGGCTTGTATGAAGCCAGCAAGGACTTCTCTGTCACACTTGACTACTATGGTCTGCGTACCAAAGATACATCACCAGATTTGGGTTACTACCTGACAGGGACAGTGCCAAATCGCGTACCGGCAACAAATGTACCAGTCTATGCACAGGCAAATGACTTCCTCAAATCTGATGTTGACACGCTGACTGCCCGTATCAACCTGGCTTTTGCCCCTGATCTCAAGCTCACCAGCCTGACGCGTTATGGCAAATCCAATAATGGCTATGTCACAACAGGTGCATCCTCTGCAACACGTTATAACGGCACCACAGGTGTGGCTTACACAACGGGCGTCCTTGATGGTGGCCACACTGGCTGGCAAGATATCGATTACTTTGCTCACCAGAGTAATCTGCGCTGGGATAAGCTGATCGGTGGCATGAAGCATGAGTTCATCTTCGGTGCAGAATATGCTGATCACAAAGTTGTATCAGGCACTTATAGCATTACCAATACTGGCACATTCAACTGTAAAACCACTGCAGGTGTTGGTGCCAATAATGGCTATTGCTTCACCGACAGCAATGGTACGCCAGTTGCCAACTTGAATAATCTCTCTGGCCGTAACTATGCGCGCCTGGGCTGGAACCAGGACTGGCATATCAAGGCGCTGGCGCTGACCGCGATGGATACTGTCGACCTGACAGACAAATTCACAGCTTTCGGTGGTGTGCGTGCTGATTCATTTGACCTGGATCTGATCCGCCGCAATAACACAACTGGCGCTATTACTGGCAGCTATGGTTACAAAGACACACTGTTGAATGGTCATCTTGGTCTGAGCTACAAGATAACTCCTAAACTCATCGTTTACGGTTCTATCGCCAGTGCGCAAGATATCAATGGTGGTGAAGCTGACTCTGGTACCAGTAGTGGTTATGGTGGTGCGGTGTTGTATCAAAACCAGATCGCTGGTGCCAAGCCAGAAACTTCGGTCAACTATGAGTTGGGACTGAAATGGAATTTGCTGGATGACAAACTACTGGCAACAGCAGCATTGTTCCAGACCAAGAAGTCTGACGTCATGGAAGGTGCCAACTACGACACAGTCGGTACATTCAACACAGGTAAAAACCGCGTGCAGGGCGTTGAATTTGGCCTGAGTGGGAACCTGACAGAAGACTTGTCCGTGCAGTTCGGTGCAGCGTTCCTGGATTCCAAAGTACTGGCTTCTGCAACTCCTGCGAACATCGGTAATCCTTTGAGTAACTTTGCCAAGCAAACTTTCTCTGCGCAGGCCAAGTACCAGTTGACGAATGCCTTCTCGTTTGGTGGTGCAGCACGTCATGAAGGTGATCGTTGCGGTGGGCAGCCTGATACTGCAGCGGGCTACACCGCAACTGGCCAGTGTTCGCAACCTGTGCCTTCATTCACTGCCTATGACGTATTTGCTGCGTATCGTTTCTCGCGTCGCTTTGATGTCCGTGTGAATGTATTGAATGTCACGAACAAGGACTACTACACAGCAGTTTATCGTTCAGGCTCATTCCTGTATAAAGGTGATGCACGCGCAGTACGCTTTACGCTGAACTACGAAATGTAATCCATTGACGGCAAACAAGAACTCATTCATCTATAGGGAGTGGGTTCTTTTGATTCAGCTAAAATAAGGGTTCTTTGTTGATAATTTTCATTGATGAATAACCCATCCACACCTGTCATTCCACCAGAGATACGCTGTGCTCAAGACTATGAACTTGTAGCACAGCGTATCATGGCAGAATCAAGCTATGCCTACGTTGCTGGTGGTAGTGGGCGTGACCTGACTGTCGCTGCCAACCTGGCAGCCTTTTCGCAATGGTCGGTTTATCCGCGCGTATTGCGCGATGTCACCGGTGGACATACCAAAGTCACGCTGGGCAATCAAACTTTTCTTCATCCTGTTTTGTTAGCACCAGTTGCTTTTCAAAAGCTGGCACATCCTGCTGGTGAAATTGATACCGCCCGGGCTGCCAGAGCCACGGATAGCTGCATGGTCTGCAGCACCTTGTCATCCAGTCTTTTGGAAAATGTAGCGCATGCTGCCGGGCCGCATAAATGGTTTCAACTTTATTTTCAATCCAGTCGTGACGATACGCGCAAATTGCTGGCAAGGGCTGAAGTGGCTGGCTATAGCGCCATCGTCGTAACACTGGATGCATCGATACAGGTGGCTAGCGCACGCGCGCTGCAGGCCGGATTCTGCATACCAACCGATTGTGTGGCCGTGAACCTGCAAGAGATCAATGTGGGCAACCCTGTTGAACTTTCCGCTGATGATAGCCGGATTTTTCAGGGAGCGATGCGTGCTGCACCAACGTGGTTTGATCTGGCCTGGCTGATTGCAGAAACATCTCTACCTGTATGGGTAAAAGGGGTTTTGCATCCCGATGATGCACTGGCGCTAAAAGCTGCGGGCGTTGCGGGTATTGTTGTTTCTAACCATGGTGGGCGTAGCCTGGATGGTGCGCCAGCCAGCCTGTCTGTGCTGCCTGCCATTCGTGTTGCCGTTGGTGATGATTTCCCCTTGTTACTGGATGGCGGCATACGCTCTGGCTCTGATATTTTCAAGGCTTTGGCTTTGGGCGCGAATGCTGTTCTGATCGGTCGCCTGCAAATGTATGCGCTTAGTGTTGCTGGCGCTCTGGGTGTGGCGCATATGATCAAGCTGTTGCGTGAAGAGCTGGAGATATGCATGGCCCAGGCTGGATGCGCTACGCTGGCTGATATTGATAGTGGTGCTTTGCTGCACTGTTAATGAATTGATGGAAGACAAGGCAGGCTTATGCTAAATGTGATTGAAGGTGTCCTGAGTAAGGATGAAGTCCGGCAGTTCCGTGCACATCTGGATCAGGCTGACTGGCAGAATGGTGCGCGTACAGCCGGCACACTCGCGCTGCAAGTCAAAAATAATTTGCAGATAGACGACGATTCGGAGCTGGCGATTCAGTTGGGCAACCATATCCTGCGCAAACTTGGTGAGCATCCTGTGTTCATTTCTGCTGCCTTACCGCAAAAAATTTACCCGCCAAAATTCAATCGTTATCAGGATGGTGGTGGATATGGGCTGCATGTGGACAGTGCCGTGATGATGATGCCCGGCACCCGTCAAAACTTGCGCAGCGATATTTCGGTAAGCTTATTCCTGGCTGAGCCTGAAGAGTATGATGGCGGAGAGCTGGAAATTGAAACGGATTTTGGAGCGCAGACCGTCAAGCTTGAAGCTGGTGACATGGTGCTCTATCCCTCATCCAGTCTGCACAGGGTAACGCCTGTGACGGCGGGTGCAAGGGTAGCTTCGTTTTTTTGGATAGAAAGCATGGTCAGTGACGACGTTGAGCGTGCCATGCTGTACGATCTTGATCAAGCCATCCAGAAATTGACCCCACTGGTCGATGCGCAAAATAACGCACTCTTAAGACTCACGGGTATTTATCATAATTTATTGCGCCGCTGGGCTATTACTTAAACTTGTTTTAACTTATCAGGAGCCATCCATGACAATAATCAAACGATCCATTTTTGCTGCATTTGTCCCATTGGTATTCGCCATGTCATCTGGCAGTGCCTGGGCTCATGGTGATGTCAAATGCACCAACGAGCCAAAAGAAAAATGGCGCCCGCATACAGAATTGGAAGCAAAGCTGACCAAGGAAGGCTGGCAAATCCGTCGCATGGAAAAAACCACCAGCTGCTATGAGGTGTACGCCAAAGATCCTAAGGGCAAGCGTGTAGAGGCATTCTTTAACCCGGTCACATTCGAACGCGTTGAAGAATAAGCTGCCGGTCCGGGACATGCCTGTTCAGGACGTGTCTGCTCGGGACGTGCCCGTCTGGGATTTACCCGTGCGCCTGATACATTGGGCACAGGTTGCCGCTATTGTGGCCGCCTGGATCACCAGTGCTCAGATCGGGCCAGTCCACGAGTACGTGGGCTATGGCGCAGGCTTGTTAGTCCTCATGCGCCTGGTGTGGAGTGGTATCGGCAACCGCTACGCACGTTTCACTCAATTTCTTAAATCGCCATCGGCTACATTCGCTTACTTACGCCTCGTCATCAATTCCAAAGCACCACGTTATATCGGCCACAATCCCCTGGGTGGCTGGATGGCTGCTGCACTTCTGCTTTGCGTGGCTTTGCTGGCATTGACAGGCTGGGCCATGGGTACAGATATGCTGTGGGGTTATGCCTGGCCAGTACGTGTGCATGTCGCCATTGCCTGGACCATGGTGGGCTTGATAGGCTGGCATGTGCTGGGTGTCGTACTCACCAGTTGGCAGCATCGTGAGAACCTTGCCAGGGCGATGATTTTCGGCAGTAAGGTGGCGCCAGAGCCAGGCGATGTCGACTAATGCCTAATGCAGCCCGTGCCGACCAATATATTGTCTGAGCTCTTTTTGAATTGATCGTTGTGGGATTTGCTGCGGGAGAGGGGGAAATGCTTGTACGATTTTCTTTGCCCGGGATAGTACGTCAACCGGTATTTGTTCATCTGAGCTGCTACTAGCCACTATTTTTACGCCGCGTACATAAAAAGCATGGCTCTTGAAACTCTGTGCTACTAGTCTGCCATGCCTGGAGGGCAGGGCGGAAAAAAAAGAGTTACTGGCCTTGGCAAGTAACTCTTTTCTAAATTTGGCTCCCCGACCTGGACTCGAACCAGGGACCTGCGGATTAACAGTCCGTCGCTCTACCGACTGAGCTATCAGGGAATAGAAGATGCAATGATCTTCATTAAACTTTTACAACATTCTTTTTGGCAGTGATTTTTGTCAAGTTCACTGCTCACTTCAATCTCTTGCTGCAAAACCCTATCAGGATTTTGCTTTTTTCTGTCCTGCCAGACAAATCCGGCGGAAAAAAAAGAGTTACCAGCTTTAGCAAGTAACTCTGCTTTTACAAATTTGGCTCCCCGACCTGGACTCGAACCAGGGACCTGCGGATTAACAGTCCGTCGCTCTACCGACTGAGCTATCAGGGAATAGAAGATT